>CAYZMG010000031.1:43148-45115 GCA_964479465.1 uncultured Acidimicrobiales bacterium | reverse complement strand
CAAGTACAAGATGATCGAGGCCTACCGGGAACGTCACGGGCTCACCCTCACCAGTCCCAAGGTCGCCCTGCTCGACCTCCAGTACCACGACGTCAACCGCAAGCGAGGTCTCTACTACCTGCTCCAGGAGCGGGGCCTCGTCGAGCGGATCGTCACCGACGAGGCCATCGACAAGGCCGTCACCACACCACCCCAGACCACCCGGGCCCGCCTACGGGGCGAGTTCATCCGCAAGGCCAAGGAGCGCAAGCGGGACTACACCGTCGACTGGGTCCACCTGAAGCTCAACGACCAGGCCCAGCGCACCGTCCTGTGCAAGGACCCCTTCAAGTCCCGCGACGAGCGGGTGGAAAAACTCATCGCGAGCCTTTAGGTGCCCAGCTTCACGACGGCTGTCGTGGCGGCGGTCACTTCAGAGCGTCCCGGCTTGCAGCGGGTCGACCTCGACAACGGGCGGCGGGCGTATGTGCTCACCCAGCTGATCGGGCCGGTGGCGGTCGGGGACCGGGTGGTGGTGAACACGACAGCCGTCGACCTGGGTCTGGGCACCGGGGGCTGGGACGTCGTGCACTGGAACCTCGCCCGGGAGTCGTGGTCGGCGCCGGGCGGTGGCGAGGTGCTCAAGTTGCGCTACACCAGCCTGCAGGTCGACACCGGCGTGGCTGAGGAGATCGAGAGCGGCGCCGTGCTCGACGGCAAGCCGGTGGTGGCCTGCGACCTCCACAGCCAGTTGGCGGCGGTGGCGGTGGCCTTCGCGGAGGCGGCGCCCGGCCGTTCGCTCAGCTATGTCATGACCGACACCGCCGCGCTGCCCCTCGCCCTCTCCGACCTGGTGGCCGACCTCCTGGCCCGGGGCCTGCTGGCCGAGACCATCACGTGCGGCCAGGCGTTCGGCGGCCAGCGCGAGGCGGTGAACCTCCACTCCGCGCTCACCCTGGCCGTGGGCGACGCCGTCGTCGTCGCCCCCGGCCCCGGCGTGGTGGGCACCGGCTCCCGGCTCGGGTACAGCGGGTTGGAGGTGGCCGTCGTGATCGACGCCGCCACCCGGCTGGGTGGGCGACCGATCGTGGCCGTACGGTTCTCCGGTGCCGACCCCCGGCCGCGCCACCGTGGTCGCAGCCACCACACCACGACCGCGCTCGAGGTGGCGTCGCACCCGGCGCTGGCGCCGGCGCCGCCGGAGGAGTGGCCGGGCCCCGACGTCGGTACCTACACGACCATGGGCCGCACCCAGGCCGGGGATCCCAAATTCTTCCGCTACGCCGGCGCGGCCGGGCTGGCCGCCGCTCAGCTCCTCTCCAACTGAGCCAGTGTCGCCCGGCGCAGGGCCGGCGTCTGGGCCTGGATGGTGAAGAACGCCGCCTCCCGCAGCAGGCGCTGGGCCGGGTGGTCGGCGGACATGGCCCGGCCGCCGGTCGAGGTGACCAGGGCGGTCGCGGCCCGCACGGCCAGCTCCAAGCTCTGGGCCCGGGCCTCGACCAGGGCGTCGAGGTCGGGTTCGGCGGCGTCGGCCAGGGCGTAGGAGCGCCGGCGGCACTCGTCCAACTCGGCGGCCAGTGGGGTGTCGCCCATCATGCGCACGCAGGTGGCGGCAATGCCGAAGGCGGCAGGATTCGGCTTGGCGGTGGCGATGCGGTCGTCGGCCTGCCACCGCTCGAAGGGCACGACCGACAGCACGTCGTCCTCGGGTACGAACAGGCCGTCGAAGGCCAGCCGGACTGTCGAGGATGCCCCCATGGCAGCCAGGGCCAGCGGGGGAGAGGCCCGCAGCGCCGGCGGCCCGCCCCCCATGAGCACGAACACGACCTGGTCGTCCATGCGGGCGGCGACGGCGTAGAGGCCGGCCAGCCCCCACGACGTCACCCACGGCGCCTCGCCGTCGACCTGGTAGCCGCCCCTGACTGGTGTGGCGACCACCGCCGGCGGGCCGGGCCGGCGCAGGTAGGCGAACGCCACCCCGCCGCGCA
>CAYZMG010000031.1:13090-43138 GCA_964479465.1 uncultured Acidimicrobiales bacterium | reverse complement strand
CCGAGCACCCGGCCGGCGCACAGGTCGTCGAGGTAGCGGTCCCGGAGACCATCGTTGGTCGATGCGGCCAGCATGCGTACCGGCGCGTGGTGCTGGACCCACACGAAGAACGTCACCCCGCAGGCGCCGGCCAGCACTTCGTACACCTCGCGCCCGACCGCCGGCGACACCGCCGGCGGGCGGTAAAGGCCCATCAGGCCGGCGCCGGCCAGCGCCTCGAGGTGGGATCGGGGGACCACTGGGGCCCGGTCGGTGGCCTCGGCCGCCGGCGCCAGCACCTCGCCGGCCAGCCGCCGGGCGGCGTCGACGAGGCCGGCGCCGGCGCCGGTACCGTCGCCCGGGGCGAGGACATCGTGGACTTCGCTAGTCAGTTTCGACTGTGTCGTCGTCGGTGCGCGGTCGGATGCAGTAGGAGCACACGGTGTCGCCGGCCATGGCGTGGGAGACCCGGCTCACCTCGACGTCGGGCCCCAGGACGTCCCGGAGGAGCGACAGCTCCATCGCACACACGGCCGGGAGATGCTCAGCTACCCGGTGGATGGCGCAGTTGTTCTCGGTCAGCATGAGGGTGTCGCCGTCACCCGGCGACCACTCGGCCTGGTAGCCGGCCTGGTCGCGCAGGCGGGCCAGCTCGGCCACCTGTTCGCTGAGATCGGCGTACGGCGCCAGCGCGGCCTGGTACTGGGCCACCTGCCTGTCGTTGCGACGGGCCAGGGCGCCGGCCAGCTCATCGGGGGCGAGCTCGTCGATGAGATCGATGGCCAGGGCGTCGTAGCGCCGGGGGAAGAGCTCCCGGCCGGCGGCGCTCAGCCGCCAGCCGGTCGGCGGCCGGCCAGGACCGGCCGGGGTGCACGCCGCCCGCTCCACCAACCCCTCGGCGGCCAGGGGAGTGAGGTGCCGGCGCACGCCCACGCCGGAGATGGCCATCTCCCGCGCCAGCTCGCTGACCGTCGCTCCGGGATGCTTGCGAAGCAGGAGCAGGAGCCGATGCCGGGAGCCCACCAGCCCGAAGGTTACCGGAGGATGAAGTCGATGCCCGTCGGCCCCGTAGCATCGGACCTGTGCACCGGCTGGAGCGGTTGATCAACCTGGTCGCCGCTCTGCTCCACGCCGAGCGGCCCCTGACCGCCGAGGAGCTGCGCAACCGCCTTCCCGGCTATGCCGAGGACCATGGTGCTTTCCGCCGGGCTTTCGAACGGGACAAGGAGGCCCTGCGCGACCTCGGCATCCCCGTGGTCGTCGAGGCGGTGGACGAGGTGACCCAGCCGGGCGTGGTCGGCTACCGCATCCCCAAGGAGGCGTACTACCTGACCGACCCCGGCCTGGCCCCCGACGAGTTGGCCGCCCTGCACCTGGCCGCCTCCGCCGTGCGCCTGGAAGGTGCCAGCGGGGTCGAGGCGCTGTGGAAGCTCGGCGGCGAGCTGGCCGAGCAGGGGCCGGCGCCGGCCGTGGCCGCCCTGCCGGGCACCGCCCACCTGGCACCGGTCTTCGCCGCCATCTCCGCCCGCCGGCGGATCGGCTTCACCTACCGGGGCCGGCGGCGGCGGGTCGACCCTTGGCGGCTGTCGTTCCGCAGCGGCCACTGGTACCTGGCCGGGTACGAGCACGACGCCGGCGAGGAGCGCATGTACCGCCTCGACCGGGTGGAGTCCGACGTCGAGCCCACCGGTGACATGGGCGCCTTCGAGCGCCCGCCCCACGTGGGCGCCCAGCCCCCGCCGTGGCAGATGGGGGGCGAGGAGGCCCTCACTGCCCGGCTGCTGGTCGACGCCGGCCAGGCGGCCTGGGCCGCCAGCCACGTCGGCCCCGACGCGGTCGAGGAGCGCCGGCCGGACGGCTCGGTCGTGCTGGCCGTCCAGGTCACCAACCGCGAGGCGTTCAGGTCCTTCGTGCTGGGCTTCCTCGACCACGCCGAGATCCTCGGTCCGCCCGAGCTGCGGTCCGACATGGTCGACTGGCTACAAGGCCTATGCCGAAGCTGAGCGCCGACGACCGCCTCCAGCGGCTCCTGGCCATCATCCCGTGGGTGGCGTCCAGGGACGGGCCCCGGGTGGAGGAGGTGAGCGCCCGGTTCGGCTGCACCGAGGCCGAGCTGGTCGACGACCTCGAGCTGCTGTTCCTCTGCGGCCTCCACCCCTACACACCCGACATGCTCATCGAGGTCGACATCGCCGACGGCCGGGTCTGGATCCGCTACGCCGAGTACTTCTCCCGGCCTCTGCGGCTGACCGCCGCCGAGGGTCTGGCCCTGCTGGCATCGGGACGCACCGTGCTGGCCACTGCCGGCGGCGACGACGGCGGACCCCTGGCCCGGGGCCTCGACAAGCTGGCCGCGGTCATGGGGGTCGACGCCGGCGAGGCGGTCGAGATCGAGCTCGGGCCGGTGGCCGAGGACCTGCTCGGCACGCTCCGGGGTGCCGCCGGCGCCCACCGCCAGGTCGAGATCGACTACTACTCCTTCGGGCGCGACGAGCGGGCCCGGCGGGTCATCGACCCCTACGCGGTGTTCTCGGCCTCCGGGCAATGGTACGTCTCCGGCTGGTGCCACCGGGTGGACGACGAGCGCCTGTTCCGGGTCGACCGCATCGCCTCGGCCACCCTCCTCGACTCGTCCTTCACCCCGCCGAGGAAGACGCCCGATCTTGCCGCCTACCGGCCCGGGGCGGACGACCCCCGGGTCATCCTCGAGCTGGAGCCGTCGGCCCGCTGGGTGGCCGAGCAGTACCCGATGGAGAAGGTCGAGGAGGTCGACGGGGGGCGGCTGCGAGTCACCCTCGTCGCCAGCCAGCCGGCGTGGCTTGAGCGCCTGCTGCTGCGGCTGGGCCGGCGGGCCACGGTCGTCGAAGGCGAGGCCGGCGCGGCCGTCGCCGCCGCACGCCGACTGCTCCTGCGGTACCAGGGGTAACCTCGTTCCCAGTGTCCATCGAAGACGATCCAGTCCTGCGCGAGGCGGCTCGGGGGGTCCGACCGGTCACGGTCGAGCCCGAGCCCGAGGAGCGCGCCAAGCCGACGGGGTTGCGCAACGTCGCCGAATGGGTCCTGATCGCCGGCGGCGCCCTACTCGTCGCCTTCGTCATCAAGACTTTCCTGCTCCAGGCGTTCTACATCCCCTCGCTCTCCATGGCCCCGACACTGAAGGTCGACGACCGGGTACTCGTGAACAAGCTGAGCTACGACCTTCACGATGTGAACCGTGGTGACCTGGTGGTCTTCGAGAGCCCACCCAACGAGGGATCGCAGAACAAGGACCTCATCAAGCGGGTGATCGGCCTCCCCGGGGAGACCGTGGAGAGCCGTGACGGCCAGATCCTCATCAACGGTCAAGTGTTGGAGGAGCCCTACCTCGAACCCGATGTGACCACCGGCCCGCTGGAGAAGGTCACCGTCCCCGCCGAGCACCTCTGGGTCATGGGCGACAACCGAGCCAACTCGCGTGACAGCCGGTTCTTCGGAGCCATCCCGGAGTCGCTGGTCATCGGCCGGGCGTTTCTCCGGGTCTGGCCGGTGACGGCCATCGGCCTGCTCTGACCCGCGTTCTTCCGGCCCGGGTGGAGGAGCGGCCGATGGGGTAGGGCGCGGACATGCGCGTGGTGGTGACCGGGGCGACAGGCAACGTCGGGACCAGCCTCCTGCGGCTCCTTGCGGCCGAGCCGGCGGTGACGTCGATCGTCGGTGTCGCCCGCCGCCGGCCCGACCTCCACCTGCCCAAGGTCAACTGGGTCGCCGCCGATGTCGGCCGTGACGACCTGGAGGGGCCCTTCGCCGGCGCCGACGTCGTCGTCCACCTGGCCTGGGCGATCCAGCCGTCGCACCGCCTCGATGTGGTGGAGGCGATCAACGTGGCCGGCACCAGGCGGGTGCTCGATGCCACCACTGCGGCGGGGGCCGGAGCGTTCGTCTTCGCCTCGTCGGTAGGCGCCTATTCGCCGGGCCCCAAGGACCGCCGGGTCGACGAGACCTGGCCCACCGACGGTATCCCCACCAGCTTCTACTCCCGCCACAAGGCGGCCACCGAGCGCATGCTCGACCGCTTCGAGGCCGAGGAGCTTCGCACCCGGGTCGTCCGCCTGCGCCCCGGCCTGATCTTCAAGCGGGAGGCGGCGTCGGGGATCCGCCGGCTGTTCCTGGGCCGGCTGGTGCCACCGCAGCTCCTTCGTCCGTCCCGCATCCCGTTCGTGCCCAGGACCGACCGCCTGGTGTTCCAGGCCGTCCACACCGACGACGTGGCCGAGGCCTACCGGCTGGTGATCGTGGGTGACGCCAAGGGCGCCTTCAACATCGCCGCCGACCCGATTCTCGACCCCGACGAGCTCGGCCGCGTCGTCGGCGCCCGCCCGGTGCTTGTGCCGGCGCCGGCCCTGCGGGTCGCCGCCGACCTCTCCTGGAGGGCCCACCTCCAGCCGACGCCGGCGGGTTGGCTCGATCTGGCCGTGCAGTCGCCGATCCTGGACACCACCCGGGCCCGCAAGGAGCTCGGCTGGTCGCCTCGGCACACGTCAGGGCAGGCGCTTTGCGAGTTGCTCGAAGGCTTCGCGGACCGGGCCTACGGGCCCACCGCGCCGCTGGCCCGCAACGGCTGGCGGGCGCCGGCCGTCACGCCGGCGACGCCGCAGATTCCCTCGAACCGCTGACGTCTCTCAGGCGTTCGCAAACTGCGCCTCCAGACGGTCGGCCAGGAGGGCGATGGCCTTGACCGCCTCGGAGTCGGGGGCGGTGTCGAGCACGCAGCGGGAGGCCCGGTCGGCGGCGGGGACGGCGCCGTCCTCGGGGATGGCGACGAGCAGGTCGCAGCCGCGCTCGATGGCGAAGGCCTCCATGCGCTCGACATCGGCCGGGCCCGTGGCCCGGTTGCCGATGAATGCGATGCGCTCGATACCCAGCTCCAGGGCCAGCTTGTGGGTCCGGTCCGCGGTCATCATGACCTTGGACGTGGGCTGGACCACCACGAGCAGCAGGTCGACGTAGCGCAGGGTGCCGCCGGCCCAGGACAGGTGCTCGAGGCCGGCTTCCATGTCGGCGACGACGAACGTGCCCGGGAGGTCTTTCTCGATCCGCTCGATGAAGTCACGCACGGTGACATGGGAGGTACCCGTTCAGCCGGAGCCGGCCTTCTCGGCCATCGCCCCCAGCATGATCGTGATCCCGTCGGGACCGGGCGTGCCGTACTCCTCCAGGAGCTGCTGCGGGGACAGGCCTTGGGGAACCCGCCGGCGGGGGCCGGACTGGTCGAGGAACGGTCGCAGCTTGGCCGCGCCCTCCTCACCGAGGCCGATGTTGGCGCCCAGGTTGGGGTCCGAGTCGCAGTCGATGGCGATGACGCGATGGCCCCGACGGGCCAGGGTGCGGGACAGGACGGCGGAGGTGGTGGTCTTGCCCACCCCGCCCTTGCCGGAGATGCCGAGGCGCATGCCGAGACGTTAGGGCAAGAGGCGCCTGATCGGCTCGATCCAGCTGTCGGGAGCGGCGGGGTCGAGGGTGATGTCGGCGCCGAGGGGGACGACCTTCTCGGTGGTGACGGCGGCCACAGGCAGGAACCGGCCGCACGCCGCGGCCCGCAGCTCCATGACGAACTCCTTGCCGACCGGGGCGCTGGCGTCGATCAGGACGACGGTGGGGATGATGCCGCCGCACATCTCGGGCTGGATGGTGTCGAAGGTGTGGGTGACGAATCGGCAGTCGCTCAGGTGGCCCTGGATGGAGCGGGTCTTGTCCTCGTCGAGCCCGATGGTCAGCACCACCGACGGCGGCAGGCCGGCGAGCTTGCGGGCGCCGCCCAGCTCGGCGGTGTAGTCGGCCTCCTTGAACGGCTCGTCGGTGGAGTAGTCGCCGAGGAAGGCATCCGCGCCGGCCCGGCGGGCGAGGGCGGCGGACGAGGCGGCGAGATCGGCGGCGTAGATGTCCCAGGCGGTGAGGCCCAGAGCGATCTCGGTGTAGGTGATCGTGTAGAGCAGCGAGGGGTTGCTGTCGACGAGCTCCAAGCCCCGACCGACCAGCGCCAGCCGCAGCTTGTCGCACGCGTCGGTCTCCCGGGGCGGCGTCTCGTTGCGGACGGAGAACACGTCGAGCGAGACGCGGAAGCCGACCTGCCACCAGCCGTCGAAGAACAGGCAGTCGTGCTCGATGTGGAGGTTGGGGCTGAATGCCGTGCGGGCGCCCTCGTGCACGAACGCCTGAATGATCTCGCTGTCTTCCATCGTTGGGCAGCGTACCGGTGGCAGGTAGCTTGCGGACATCGTGGACGAGGACTTCTGTTACATCACCACGACCGGCCGGCGGACCGGGAACCCGCACCGGATCGAGATCTGGTTCGCAGCCGAGCCGAGCAGCCGCACAATCTACGTGCTGGCCGGCGGTCGGGAACGGGCCGACTTCGTGCGCAACGCCCTCGCCGATCCGAGGGTCACCGTGCGCATCGGCGACCAGGAGGGCGCCGCCACCGCCCGGGTGGTCGACGCCGGCACGGAGGAGGACGCCCGGGCCCGCCGGCTCCTGCTGGCCAAGTACCAGCAACCCGGCCAGACGGACCTGGAGAGCTGGGGCCGCAGCGCGCTACCGGTCGCCTTCGACCTCGACTTCTGACGCCACGAGGGCGTACAGCGCGCTGCCGATCACCATCCCCAGTCCGAGGCCGCCCACCACGTCGAGCGGGTTGTGGGCGCCGACGTAGACCCGCCCGAACCCGTTCAGGGCGACGGCCACCCACGGCACGACCCGCCACCGTCCTGGCAGGGCGCCGGTCAGCGCCAGGGCGAGCGCCGTCGTGATCACCACGTGCCCGGACACGAAGCTCAGCCCGTCCAGCGACACCTCACCCCGGGCGACGATGTCGCCGACGCTCGTCCCCGGCCGCTCTCGCTCGACGACCATCTTCACCACCCGCTCCAGAACGAGTTTGGCCATGACGCCGAGCACGGCCGCCAGTGCCAGCCGCCGGCGGCGGAGGAGGACGGCGACGCCGAGGACGACGAGGAAGGCCACCACGAGGTTGCCGAACTGCTGGAAGACCCACAGCGGGCGGTAGAGCCACTCGGGCAGCTCGTTGACGGCCCGGAACACCGATTCCTCGGCCGAGCCGACCCTCCCGTTGCGGGCGACGAGTGCGGAGGCGACCAGCAGGAGGACGCCGGCGGCAGCCACCACCAATCCGGCCCGCTCGGGCCTGGAGTCCGCCGGCACCTGCATGGGTGAACGGTAGGTCAGCCGCGAAACTCTTCGCCGGGCCGTACCATCGGTGGAGGACGAACGGTCCGGACTGAGGTGATCCGGGGTGACAGGATCGGCTGCCGTGAGGGACGCGACGGGCGGGCGCATACGCGTGCTCATCTGCGACGATCACCACGTTGTCGCCCAGGGCCTGGCCATGGTCATCGGCGCCGAGCCGGACATCGAGGTCGTCGGCGTGGCGGGCAGCGTCGCCGAGGTGCGAGAGATGGTGGTCAGCCGCCGGCCTCAGGTCGTGCTGATGGACTACGGCCTTCCCGATGGCGACGGGGTGTCGGCGACCGCCGCGATCAAGGCGTCCCAGCCGGACGTGCAGGTCATCATGCTGACGTCCTACGTCGACGAGGACGTCCTCGTCGCCGCCATCCAGGCCGGCTGCACCGGCTATGTGACAAAGCACAAAGGCGCCGAGGAGCTGACTGCGGCGGTGCGCCTCGCCGCCGAAGGAGAGGCGCTGGTCTCACCCGACATGCTCGCCCTCCTCCTTCCCCGGTTGCGCCGTGGCAATCACGGTCTCGGGTGGGACCTGACCCCCCGTGAGCGCCAGGTACTCGACCTCCTGGCCCTCGGCGAGTCCAAGGAGGCCATCGCCCGCCGGCTGTTCCTCTCGACCAACACCGTGCGCAACCACATCCAGAACATCCTGACGAAGCTGGGCGCCCACTCCCGGCTCGAGGCGGTGGCCGCGGCGGCGCGTGAGGGGCTCCTGCACCGCGTCTGAGCCTGTCTGAAGCTGATGCGGATGCACCAGCCGGTCCTGGTTCTCGGACCTCTTCCCGGCCGGGTTCGGGGGGACGACAATGGCGCCAGCGAACGGGGAGCGCCAACGTGGGCCTGTTGGCAGAACAGATCGTGATCGATTGCGAACCTTCGATACTCGAAGGTCTCTTCCGTGACCGGCGGACCGCATGGATCGAGCCCCTGCTCCGGCTGGCCGGTGACGAGGGCGAAGCCGCGGGTCTGCTCCTGTTGGGTGAGCGGGCACATGGCGATCGCCGCCAGGCTCCCCGCCGGCGGGCCCACGCGGTGGAGGTGCGCGCCGCGGAGCGGGGCGCGTCGACCTTCAAGGTTGGGCTGCGGTGGCGCACGACCGACTACCGGGCGCTCTTCGTGCAGTTCGACGGCACGCTCGAGGTCCGGGCACTGGACGACCGCGCCGTGGTGAGCGTCGAGGGGATTTTCGCGGCTCCCGCCGGGGCTCCACTGGGCCGGACGTCGGAGCGGGCCACCAGGCGGGCCGCGGAGCTCGCCGTCCGCAGCCTGCTCGGCCACCTTCGTTCCGCGGTCGAGGAGCGCTCGGCTTCCGTCGGATAGTGCACCTGCACCAGAGACGTTGAGCCGCGCTGCTCTGTCCGACGGTGCCGGGAGCGAGCCTACTGAAGGCCTGTTCCGCAGCAAGTATGCGGGGCGCAAGGAGAGCACATTGTCGTCGACGCACTGCGGCCAGCTCCGGACCGGTCTGGTCATCCCGGACCACCGAGGCCGCGGCACGCCGCTGTTCCCGGTTCCCCGCCCGCCTCGTGCGATCGGCGCAGGAACGGGAGGAAGGCCTGGACATGGATAACAACTTCGTATCTGAGCTTGTCGGCACGGCCATTCTGATCCTGCTCGGCAACGGCGTCGTCGCCGCCGTTCTCCTGGCCAAATCGAAGGCCCAGAACTCCGGCTGGATCGTGATCACCTTCGGGTGGGGCATGGCGGTGACCATCGGCGTCTATGCCGCCGGCCCCTTCAGCGGGGCCCACATCAATCCGGCCGTGACCCTGGGATTGGCCGCCACCGGCGACTTCCCCTGGGGCGACGTTCCCACCTACATCGCCGGCCAGTTCGCCGGTGCCATCCTCGGCGCCACGCTGGTGTGGCTGGCCTACCTGCCGCACTGGAAGGAGACCGAGGATCCGGGTCTCAAGCTGGCCTGCTTCTCGACCGGCCCGGCCATCCGCAAGCCCCTGCAGAACGCGGTGACCGAGGTCATCGGGACCGCGATGCTGCTCATCGGCGTGCTGGCCATCGGGATCAACGAGGGTGCCGCCGCCAGTGGCGTCGGCCCGCTCCTCGTCGGCCTCCTCGTCCTGTCCCTCGGTCTCTCCCTGGGTGGGCCGACCGGCTATGCCATCAACCCCGCCCGTGACCTCGGGCCCCGCATCGCCCACGCCTTCCTGCCCATCGCCGGCAAGGGGGACTCCGACTGGAGCTACGCCATCGTCCCGGTGGTCGCGCCGATCGTGGGCGGGATCCTGGGCTCGGTCATCTTCAACCTCGTCTGGCCCAACTAGGGCCGGGCGGGCGAAAGGGACGGTGCCATGAAGAAGCTGATCAACGCCCCCGAAGACGTCGTCCGCGAGGAGCTCGAGGGCATCGCCCTCGCCCACCCCGACCTGGTACGTGTCTCCCTCGATCCCTACTTGGTGGTCAGGGCCGACGCCCCCGTGCACGGGAAGGTGGGACTCGTCTCCGGGGGAGGGTCGGGGCATGAGCCCATGCACGGCGGCTTCGTCGGCGCGGGCATGCTCGATGCCGCCTGCCCCGGCGAGGTCTTCACCTCGCCGACGCCGGACCAGATCCTGGCCGCCACCAAAGCGGTGGACGGTGGCGCCGGCGTCCTCCACATCGTCAAGAACTACACCGGCGACATCCTCAACTTCGAGATGGCGGCCGAGCTGGCCCGCGACGAGGGGATCGAGGTCGAGGCGGTCGTGATCGACGACGACGTCGCGGTCAAGGACAGCCTCTACACCGCCGGCCGGCGGGGCGTCGGAGCCACGGTGCTGGCCGAGAAGCTGTGCGGCGCGGCGGCGGAGAAGGGCCAGGCCCTCAAGGAGGTCGCCGACATCTGCCGCCATGCCAACGAGTTCGGGCGCAGCATGGGCATGGCCCTCACCTCCTGCGTCACCCCGTCCGCCGGCCGCCCGACGTTCGAGCTGGGCGAGGACGAGATGGAGATCGGCATCGGCATCCACGGCGAGCCGGGCCGCGAGCGGATGAAGCTGCTGCCCGCGCACGACGTCGTCGGCATCCTGGCCGGCGCCTTGGTCGACGACCTGCCCTTCCGGTCGGGTGACGACGTCCTGGCCTTCGTCAACGGCCTGGGTGGGACGCCCCTCATCGAGCTGTACGTCGTGTACCGGGAGCTCCACGGGTTCTTGGCCGACCGGGGGATCACGATCACCCGCAACCTGATCGGGTCCTACATCACGTCGCTGGAGATGGCGGGCTGCTCGATCACGCTCCTGAAGATGGACTACGACCTCACCCGCCTCTGGGACGCCCCGGTGAAGACCGCCGGCCTCCGGTGGGGGGCGTAGCGGCCTTGGGCGACAACGCCGGCGACGTCGCCCGATGGCTGCGCGCCTTCCAGTCCGAGATCACCGAGCACCGGGACCGGCTCACCGAGCTGGACGCGGCGATCGGTGACGCCGATCACGGTACGAACATGGACCGCGGCATGCGGGCGGTCGTGGCCAAGCTCGACGGCGCCGGCACCGCCGGCGATGACATCGGGGACCTGCTCAAGACCGTGGGGATGACCCTTGTCTCCACGGTCGGCGGCGCGAGCGGCCCCTTGTACGGGACCCTCTTCCTCCGCATGGCGACCGCGGCCTCGGGCCGGCCAGAGCTCGACACCGAGGGGTGGGCCGCCGCGTGGGAGGCAGCGGTCGCCGGCGTCCAGGCCCGGGGCAAGGCGGTGGCCGGCGACAAGACCATGGTCGACGCCCTGCTCCCGGCCGCGGCGGCGTTCAGCGCCGCCGCGGCGCGGGGCGCGTCGGCGGCCGAGGCCTGGCACGGGGCGGCGGTGGCGGCGAGGGCCGGCGTCCGGGCCACCGTGCCGATGGTGGCCCGCAAGGGGCGGGCCAGCTACCTGGGAGAACGGAGCGCGGGTCACCAGGACCCGGGGGCCACGTCGAGCTACCTGCTCGTCGAGTGCGGGGCGGAGGTGCTCGGGGCCGGCGTGGCCCGGACCGGGCGCACGGTAGCAACGAACCAGTGAGCACAAGGAAAACCGGAGGAGACAGATGGCCAAGTACGTAGGAGCGATCGACCAGGGCACGACCAGCACCCGGTTCATGATCTTCGACCACAGCGGTCAGGTCGTCGCCGTGGAGCAGAAGGAGCACGAGCAGATCTACCCCCAGCCGGGATGGGTCGAGCACGACGCCTTGGAGATCATGACCAGGGTCCACGAGGTCATCCCCGTGGCGCTGGCCAAGGCGGGGATCGACTTCCACGACCTGGCGGCGGTCGGCATCACCAACCAGCGCGAGACGACCGTGCTCTGGGACCGCATCTCGGGCAAGCCGGTCTACAACGCCCTCGTGTGGCAGGACACCCGCACGGACGGGATCTGCAACAGCCTCGCCGCGGAGGGGGGCCAGGACCGCTTCCGGGTGAAGACCGGGCTCCCTATCGCCACCTACTTCTCGGGCCCGAAGATCAAGTGGCTGCTGGACAACGAGCCCGAGCTCAAGGCCAAGGCCGAGAACGGTGACGTCCTGTTCGGGAACATCGACAGCTGGTTGATCTGGAACCTCACCGGTGGCCCGGACGGCGGGGTGCACGTCACCGACGTGTCCAACGCCAGCCGGACCATGGTGATGGACCTCCACACCCTCGACTGGGACCCGGAGATCCTGGCCATCCTCGGCATCCCGCGGGCCATGCTCCCGACCATCCGGGCTTCGAGCGAGGTGTACGGCGAGGCGCACGAGACCGCCCTGCGCGGCATTCCCGTGGCCGGCGACCTGGGTGATCAGCAGGCTGCCCTGTTCGGCCAGACCTGCTTCTCGGTGGGCGAGGCGAAGAACACCTACGGCACCGGCAACTTCCTCCTGCTCAACACCGGCCTCGAAGCCGTCCAGTCCGAGTACGGGCTGCTGACCACGTTGGGGTACAAGATCGGCGACCAGCCCGCGGTCTACTGCCTGGAGGGCTCGATCGCCATCACCGGCGCATTGGTGCAATGGCTGCGCGACAACCTCGGGCTCATCAAGACGGCGCCGGAGATCGAGGATCTGGCCCGCACCGTCGAGGACAACGGCGGCTGCTACTTCGTCCCCGCATTCTCCGGCCTCTTCGCCCCGTACTGGAAGAGCGACGCCCGGGGCGTCATCGCCGGCCTGACCCGCTACGTCAACAAGGGCCACATCGCCCGGGCGTGCCTGGAGGCCACGGCGTGGCAGACCAAGGAGGTCGTCGACGCCATGAACGCCGACTCCGGCGTGGCCCTGACGTCGCTGAAGGTCGACGGGGGCATGGTGGGCAACGAGCTGCTGATGCAGTTCCAGTCCGACGTGCTGGGCGTGCCCGTCGTCCGGCCGACGGTGGCCGAGACCACGTCGCTGGGCGCGGCCTACGCCGCCGGCCTCGCCACCGGGTTCTGGGCCGAGGTCGAGGACCTGCGGGCCAACTGGGGCGAGGACAAGCGATGGGAACCCCACATGGACGCCGGCGTGCGCACCCGGGACTACAAGCTCTGGAAGAAGGCCGTGACCCGCACCTTCGACTGGGTCGAGTAGCCCCTTTCCGATCCCAGCTTCAGGGGGCCGGTGCCGGGAAACCGGCACCGGCCCCCTGCGGAGGTGCCTCACATGGAGACCGTCGAAACCGAAGTGCTCGTCGTCGGGGGAGGGGCCACGGGTGTGGGGGTGGCGCGCGACGCGGCGCTGCGCGGGTTCTCCACCGTGCTGGTCGAGCGCAGAGACCTGGCCGAAGGTACGACGGGTCGCTATCACGGCCTCCTGCATTCCGGCGGGCGCTATGCGGTGAAGGACCCCCGCGCCGCCGCGGAGTGCGCGGCAGAGAACGTGATCCTGCGCCGGGTGGCGGCTGACTGCATCGAGGACACCGGCGGCCTGTTCGTCACGACCCCATGGGACGCCCCCGACTTCGGCGACCGGTTCCTGGCCGGGTGTGCCGCCACCGGCGTCGGCGTCGAGGAGGTCGACGTCTCCGCCGCACTGGCGCGCGAGCCGGCGCTGAACGCCGGCATCACCCGGGCCTTCCTGGTCGCCGACGCGTCCATGGACGCGTGGAAGCTGGTCTGGGCCTGCGCCCGGTCGGCCGAGGCCCACGGGGCGCTGATCCTGACCTACCGCCAGGTCACCGCTGTCCTGCGCGAGGGCGACGCGGTGGCCGGCGCCGTCGTGGTCGACCCTCGCTCCGGCGAGGAGACAACGATCCGCGCCGGCGTGACGGTCAACGCCACCGGGGCGTGGGCGGGCCAGCTGGCGGCGCTGGCCGGGTGCCGCCCCGTCGAGGTCGTGCCGGGCAAGGGGATCATGATCGCCATGAACCACCGCATCGTGAACACGGTGGTGAACCGCTGCACGATGCCCTCCGACGGCGACATCATCGTCCCCATCCGGACCGTGTGCGTGGTCGGTACGACCGACTCCCCGGTCGTCGACCCGGACCAGATCGAGGTGACCCAGGCCGAGGTCGACCATATGCTCGACGAGGGCGAGAAGCTGGTGCCCGGCTTCCGCCGAGCCCGGGCCCTGCGGGTGTGGGCCGGCGTCCGCCCGCTCTTCGGCGCCCGGGCGCAGGGTGACGACACCCGCGACATCACCCGGGCCCACGCCCTCATCGACCACACGGAGCGGGACGGCATCGCCGGCTTCGTGACCATCACCGGCGGCAAGGCCACCACCTTCCGGCTCATGGCCGAGGAGACGATGGATCTCGTCAGCCGCATGCTCGGTCCCGGCGACGAACGGCCGTGTCGGACCGCCGTCGAGATCCTTCCCGACTCCGAGCCCGGGGCCTACTACGAGGTCTCCTCGCGGCTGGCCGAGCGCGAGGCCCATCTGCAGGACGAACAGCTGGTCTGCGAGTGCGAGCTGGTCTCGCGCCGGGACCTGGAAGAAGCCCTCAACCGGCGACCGACAGCCAACATCGACGACGTGCGCAGGGCCCTCCGCCTCGGCATGGGCCCGTGCCAGGGCGGGTTCTGCACCTACAGGGCCACGGGGATCCTCCGCGGCCACGAGCGGCTTGATCAATCGAGGGCGAACGGCGCCCTGCTCGACTTCCTCCAGGAGCGGTGGAAGGGCGTCCATCCGATCCTCTACGGCGACCAGCTCCGCCAGGCCCGGCTCGACGACTGGCTCTACCAGGGCCTGATGGACGTCGAGCACCTCCCCGAGCGCGTCCCGTGAAGGCGAACCCGGGCGAAGGGGAGATCGTCGTCATCGGGATCGGGCTGGCCGGGCTGGTGGCCGGGCTCCGGCTGGTCGAGGGCGGCCGGCGGGTGCGGGTGCTGGCCAAAGGTGTCGGCTCCACCCACCTGAGCGGGGCCACGGTCGACGTGCTGGGGTACGGGCCCGAGCGGGTCCTGTCACCCGCCGGCGCCCTGCCCGGCTTCGTCGAAGCGAATCCCGACCATCCCTACGCCCGTATCGGGACCGAGGTCGTGGGCGAGGCGGTGGACTGGCTGAAGGGCCACCTGGACAACCCCCGCTATGTCGGCGACCTCCGCCGCAACTTCCTCCTCCCGACCTCGGTCGGTGTGGCCAAACCGGCGGCCGTCGCCCCCCAGACCATGGCCGGCGGCGACGTGACCGGGGGCGGCGACTTCGCCATCGTGGGCCTTCCGGGGCTCAAGGACTTCTATCCGGCGCTTGTCGCCGGGAACCTGGCCCTGGCGCGAGGCATCGCCGGTCAGGCCATCCATGCCCGGGCGCTCGAGGTCGACCTGGCCCTCGATGGCCGGGCCGACGTCGGCCCCCTGGCGTACGCCCGCCGGCTCGACGACCCCGGGTTCCGCGCCCAGCTGGCGGCCAGATTGAGGGGGTGGCTGGGGGCGGAGGAGGTCGTCGGGATGCCGGCGGTGCTCGGCCTCTCCGGAGCCGAGGCGGCATGGGAGGAGCTCGAGGCCCGGCTGGGCCGGCCCCTCTTCGAGATCCCGACACTGCCACCATCGGTTCCCGGCATCCGGCTCTACCGGTCGCTGCTGGGGGCCCTGCGGCGGGCCGGGGCCGGCGTGGAGATCGGCGGCGCGGTGGTGGGCGTGGAAACCGACGGAACGCGTGTCACCGGCGTCCACACCGACGCCGCCAACGGCACCCGCTGGCACCCGGCGGCCGGCGTCGTCCTCGCCACCGGAGGCTGGGCGGCCGGTGGTCTCGAGATGGACAGCCACTGGGCCATGCGGGAGCCGGTCCTCGGGCTCCCCGTCACCCCGCTGCCCGAGGGTGGCCCACGTTTCCGCCCCGGCTACTTCGAGCACCACCCGCTGGCCCTCACCGGGGTGGCCGTGGACCGGTCGCTGCGGCCCCTGGACGGCGAGGGCCGGGTGGTCTTCGACAACGTGCGGGTCGCCGGGGCCACCCTCGCCGGTGCCGAGCCGTGGAAGGAGAAGTCGGGCGACGGGCTGAGCCTGGCGACCGGGTACAAGGCGGCCCTGTCGCTGCTGGCCGAGGAGGGCTGATGGAAGACCTGATCCGGGCGTCGCTCGACCACTGCGTCAAGTGCACGATCTGCGAGACGGCGTGCCCGGTGGCCCAGGTGACGCCGCTGTTCCCCGGTCCCAAGTACGAGGGGCCCCAGGCCGAGCGCTTCCGCCAGCCCGCCGGCACCGCGGATGGTTCGGTCGACTACTGCTCGGGGTGCGGCATCTGTACTCAGGTCTGCCCGCAGGGCGTCAAGATCGCCGAGATCAACTCCCGGGCCCGGGCCCGGTACAAGGACGAGAAGGGCGTCCGGGTCCGGGACCGCATCGTCGCCCGTCCCGGGCTCACCGGGCGCCTGGGCACACCCGTGGCGCCACTTGCCAACCGGGTGATGGCCAGCGGCGCGGCCCGCCGGCTGATCGAGCGGACGGTCGGGATCCACCACGCGGCCGCGGTGCCGTCCTACGCCGGCCACAGCTTCCAGCGCTGGGCCCGCGCCCATCGGCGCCGGACCTCGCCCCGCCTCGACGGCCGGTCGGTCGTCTACTTCCACGGTTGCAGCGTGAACTGGTTCGAGCCTGACCTTGGCCGCATGGTGGTCGCCGTGCTGGAGCGCAACGGTGTGGAGGTGCGCATGCCCCGGCAGGGGTGTTGCGGCCTGCCGCTGCAGTCCAACGGCCTCTTCGACGACGCCCGCGCCGCGCTCACCCGCCTGGCGCGCGATCTCGGTGCCGGCGGATCGGGGGACCCCGTCGTGGCCAGCTCCACGAGCTGCGGTCTGATGCTCAAGCGGGAGGGCCGGGAGATCCTGGGGCTGGACGACGGCGGTCTCACGGCGATGGGGGAGCGGACCTTCGACGTCTGCGAGTACCTGCTCGACCTCCATCGCCATGGCCTCCTCGACACGGCGTTCCAGCCGCTGCCTCTCACGGTCCTCTACCACGCCGCGTGCCAGCAACGGGGTCACGGGATGGGCACACCGGCGCTCGACCTGCTGGGGCTGATCCCCGAGCTGCGGGTGGTACAGAGCGATGCCGACTGCTGCGGCATGGCCGGCACCTACGGGGTCAAGAAGGAGAAATACGACATCGCCATCGCCGTCGGCGAGCGCCTCTTCGATCAGGTCCGCGAGGTGGGCCCGGACGCGGTCGCCTGCGACGGCGAGACGTGCCGGTGGCAGATCACCGAAGCGACCGGCCGGGCCTCGCTCCACCCAGTCGCGCTCCTGTTCCGGGCGTACGGCCTGGAGCTCTGACAGGTGGTCGGGATCGTGATCGTCTCGCACAGCGCGGTCCTTGCCCGGGGCGTGGCCGAGCTGGCCCGGGAGATGGCCGGTCCCGACGTGGTCATCGCGGTGGCCGCGGGTGTGGCGGGGGAGCCAGGCGCCGAGCCGGCGCTGGGTACCGACGCCGTGGCGGTGATGGCGGCCATCGAAGCGGCCGACGGCTCGGACGGCGTCCTCGTGCTCATGGACCTGGGGAGCGCGGTCCTGAGCGCGGAGACGGCGCTGGAGCTCCTCGATCCGGCGGTTGCGGCCCACGTGCTGCTCTCGGACGCGCCACTGGTCGAAGGCGCGGTCGGCGCCGCCATTGCGGCCGGGCTCGGCCTGACACTGGCGGAGGTCGCGGCCGAGGCCGGCGCCGGCCTGGACGGCAAGCGCCAGCACCTGGCGCCGGTGGCGCCGCCACCGGCCGCCGTCGTCCCGGCGCCGGCCGCCCCCGGTACCGAGGAGGTTTGGATCGCGGTCGGCAACCGTCTCGGCCTGCACGCCCGGCCCGCAGCCCGGTTCGTCACCACTGCCGGCCGCTTCGACGCGGAGGTGACCGTCACCAACGCCACCACGGGCCGGGGGCCGGCCTCCGGCCGCAGCGTGAACGGCCTGGCCACCCTCGGTGTTCGCCGGGGCGACGAGATCGTCGTGCGGGCGACCGGCCCGGATGCGGGGGCCGCGCTGGCGGCAATTGTCGCCCTGGCCGGCGACGACTTCGGCGACCGGGCCGTGCCGGCTCCGGCGCCGGCGCCGACCGACGGTGCCGCAGCGCCGGCGCCCGCCGACGGTGTCGCAGCGCCGGCGCCCGCCGACGGTGTCGCCGTCGACGGGTCTGGCCTCGCTGGGCTCCCGGCGTCCCCCGGCATCGCCGTAGGGCCCGCCCGTCATCTGATGCCGGCGGTCCCGCCCCTCCCCGTGGGGCCGGCCGAGGACCCGGAGCGGGAGTGGGAGAAGTTCCAGCACGCCCTCGACCTGGCCCGGACCGACATCCAGGCCGCCCGCGCCGCCACGATGGTCACGGCCGGGGAGCAGGAGTCCGCCATCTTCGACGCCCACCTGCTGTTCCTCGAGGACGAGACGTTACTGGCGCCTACCCGCCGTGCCGTACTGGTGGACGGCGCCAACGCCGCCTCTGCCTGGCATGGCGCGTCCGACGCCGTCGCCGCGTCGTACCGGGCCCTCGACGACCCCTACCTGAGGGCCCGAGCCGCAGACGTGGTCGAGGTGGAGCACCGGGTGCTGCGCCGCCTCCTCGGCGGCGAGTCACGTTCGGAACCGCTGCTGAGCGCCGGCATCGTGGTGAGCGCCGAGCTGACCGCCGGTGACCTGGCCGAGCTCGACCCCCGGTTGATCACCGGGCTGGCCACTGCCGCCGGCGGCCCGCTGGACCACGGCGCCATCCTGGCGCGGGCCCTCGGCATCCCCGCCGTCGTGGGCCTCGGTCCGGCCATCCTGGCCGTCGGTGAGGGGACCGTCCTGGCGGTCGACGGCGACCGCGGCACCGTCGACGTCGACCCGGCGCCCGAGCTCGTCGCCCGGCTGACGGCCCGCCGTGCGGCCGACGACCGCCGGCGGTCGTCAGCCCTCCTGGCCGCCGCCGCCCCGGCGGTGACCCGCGACGGCCTGAGGATCCTGGTCGAGGCCAACGCCGGCTCGGCGCAGGAGGGCAGGGCCATCGTGGCTGGCGGTGCCGATGGCGTGGGACTCCTGCGGACCGAGTTCCTGTTCCTCGACCGCGACTCGGCGCCCGACGAGGACGAGCAGTACCGGGCCTACGCCGAGCTGGCCGCCGGCCTGGGTGGGCGGCCGCTGGTCGTGCGCACCCTCGATGCCGGAGCCGACAAGCCGGCGCCGTGGTTGCCGGGCGGCCAGCCCACCGAGGCCAACCCGGCGCTGGGCCTTCGGGGACTGCGGCTGGGCCTGGCCCGCCCCGAGATGCTCCAGACCCAGCTCCGGGCCGTCCTCCGGGCTGCGGCCGAGCACCCGATCCGGCTGATGTTCCCGATGGTCACCACGGTCGAGGAGGTCCGCCGGGCCAAGGCAATGCTGGCCGAGGCGGCAGCGACCCTGGTTCGCCGCGGGCAGGCCGTGCCGGACCGGATGCCTGTCGGCATCATGGTCGAGGTTCCGGGGGCGGCACTGCGCACCCGCCACCTGGCCAAGGAGGTCGACTTCCTGTCCATCGGCACGAACGACCTGACCCAGTACGCCCTGGCCGTCGATCGTGGGAACAGCCTGGTCGCCGCCCTGGGCGATGGCCTCGACCCCGCAGTGCTGGGCCTGATCGCCACGGTCGTGCGCGGCGCCAGGGCCCGGGCGCTGCCCGTAGCCGTCTGCGGGGTACTGGCCGGCGACGTTTTCGCCGTGCCGGTGCTCGTCGGGCTCGGTGTGACCGAGCTATCGGTGTCACCTTCTGCCGTGGCGACGGTGAAGCAGGTCGTGTGCGACCTCGACGCCGGCGCCGCCGCCGCGGTGGCCGAGCGGCTGCTCTCGCTCGAGTCGGCCACCGCCGTGCGAGACGTGCTCTCCGGCGTGACCTCGGCGCCGTGATCCGGGTCACGGGCCTCAGTGCCCTCCGCATCGCACTCGTCATCCCCGTGATGGCGCTGGTCCTTGCCGGGCCGGACACCGACCATGCCTACGTTGCCGCGGCTGCTGTCTTCGGGGCCGCGGCCGTCACCGACTTCATGGACGGCTACCTCGCCCGCCGGTGGCGGGTCACGACGACCTTTGGGTCGTTCCTGGACACGACCGCCGACAAGGTGCTCGTGGCCGGAACGCTGGTCGCCCTCGTGTCGGTGGGGAGGGCATCGCCCTGGCTGGCGACGGTGATCGTCAGCCGGGAACTCGCAGTGCTGGCCCTGCGGGGCATGGTGGCGGCCGGCGGATCGGTGATGGAGCCGTCGATCTGGGGCAAGGTGAAGGCGAATGTGCAGTTCGCCGCCCTGCTGATGGCCATGCTGCGGGTGGATGCCACGTGGGGGCCGTGGCACCCAGACCAATGGGCGCTGGGCGCGGCAGCCGTCCTGGCTGTGGTCTCCGCCGTGCAGTACTTCGCCCGCTTCTCGGGCGCAGCCCCCGTTAGCGGGCGCGCGACCTGACGGCCCGGGCCAGAGCGAGAACGGGGCTGAACGACCCCTGGCGATCTCCGACGATCTCCACCGGTACGCCGTAGGCCGACAACGCATCCAGCACGCCGGGGTCGCGGTTGATCACGCCCTCGAAGACCGAGAGCCGCTGCGGGTAGGCGAACTCGGCCCGGTAGCCGTGCTGGCCGGGGATGACCTTCCCCCACATGGACACCTGGCCGACCACCATCCGGTGCAGGCCGAACAGCATCTGGCCGCGGAGGTGCTCGAGGCTGCGGGCCGCGTAGAGCCCGCAGGTGCAACCTTCCGACGGCGCCGGATGGGCCTCGGTGCTGAACCCGCTCACCATCCGGTACCGCCAGTCAGAGCGGTCGACGTCGTCGAAGCGGCAGCGGGCGCGCAGGGCCTGGCCGGGCTCCCACTGCTGGTGGCGACCGGTGAGGGAGCGGAGGAGGGTCTCCCCCGCGGCCATCCGCCAGTACCGCCAGCCGATGATCGGCGTGACGGAGTCGGGGACCTTGAAGTCGCTCACCCGGCGTGAGCCGTTCTCGCCGGCTCACGCTCGGGGGCCGGCGCCGGCTCGACGGCCGGCCTCCGGACCGGATCCTGCGCCGGCTCGACGGTGATCGCTGGCTCTTCCCTACCGATTCTCATTCGTTCCTTTCGGGGTACACGCTCGGGGTCGATGGTACCGGTGGTACCCACGAGGGCAACAGGCGCACCCTCGCAGTTCCAGGGATGTTCGGTAAGATCCGGCAGAGACCTGAGGAGGGAGTTCGCCGCAGTGGCGCCGGATCGGAGGCGGGCACGATCCCTGCCGGCGGCGCGCGTTGTGCGACCGCCCCCGATGGCCCTGGAGGGGGCGATCCCGGGAGCGACGCAGGACCGCTTGGCCGCCATCGGGAGAGTGGCGGCGGGGGTGGCCCACGACATGAACAACGTCTTGACGGTGATCACGCTCTGCACCGAACTGCTCGCCGCCCAGCCCGAGCTCGACGAGGCCGGCCACCAGCGCCTCGACCAGATCCGTCGGGAGACCCAGCGGGGGGCGTCCATGGTGTGGCAGATCCTCGACTTCGCCCACGGCGGTCCCATGGCGGCAACGCCGATCGACCTTGACGCGTTCATCGGCGAGCTCGTCCCGGTGCTCCGTCATACGCAGGCCCCCGAGGTGTCGATCACCTTCGACGCCGACGACGCCCCGCACGTCGTGATGGGCGATGCGGCGCGCCTGGAGCAGATCCTGTCCAACCTGGCCACGAATGCGGCCGACGCCATCGCCGGCCCCGGTCGGATCGACATCACGCTCGAATCCGAGGCGGGCTGGGTGCGCGTCACGTTCTCCGACACCGGAGCGGGCATCCCGCCCACGGTGCTCCCCCAGATCTTCGAGCCGTTCTTCTCGACCAAGCCGGCCGGACACGGGACCGGCCTCGGGCTGGCCCAGGTGCAGAGCCTGGTCTCCCAGCACGGTGGCCGGGTCGCGGTCTGGAGCGTTCTCGGCGAAGGCACCACCGTCGAGATCTGGATACCCGCCCTCGGGGATCCGGGTGACGGCGACGGCTCAGGGAACCGTACGGGTCATGACGACGTGGGCGCCGATGCCGGGCACGTCGAACTCTTCGCTCACCACCACGAACCCGGCCCGTAGGTAGAAACCCACCGCCGCCATGCGGGCGTTGCACCACACCTCGGAGCCGCCGGCGCCGGCACCGTGCTGCAGGCAGGCGGCGAGGAGGGCGGCACCGAAGCCGGCGCCCCGCACGTCGGGGTCGGTGGCCATGCCCCGGAGCCGCCAGCCGCCGGCGGGGCCGCCGGCCCGGTCCTCTTGGTAAAGGGAGGCGATGCCGACGAGCCGGTCGCCGTCGAAGGCGCCGAGGTGCACGCCGGCGTCGTCGCCGGGGTAGCGCGTCGCCAGGAAGGCCTGCCCCGGCCGCAGTACGCGGTGGCGGAGGGGCCGGATGTCCTCGGCGGTGACGGGCCGGATGGAGCGGCCTCCCGGGCCGCTCACCGGATCAGCGGGTGCTGGGCATCCACGCCGGTCGGGCCGCCTCGTAGGCCACGATCTCGTCCTCGTTGCGGAGGCTGAGCCCGATGTCGTCGAGGCCCTCCAGGAGCCGCCACTGGGTGAAGTCGTCGAGGGGGAAGGTGGCCGAGACGCCGGCCGACGCGGCCAGGAGGGTCCGGGCCTCGACGTCGATGGAGATGACGACCGCGGGATCGGCTTCGACCGCCGCCATCAGGGCCTCGCCGATCTCGGCCTCGACCTGGACCGGCAGGACGCCGGCCTTGGTGCAGTTGGTGCGGAAGATGTCGGCGAAGCTGGGCGACACCACGGCCCGGAAGCCGTAGTCCTGGAGC
Organism: uncultured Acidimicrobiales bacterium; assembly: GCA_964479465.1. Lineage (GTDB taxonomy): Bacteria > Actinomycetota > Acidimicrobiia > Acidimicrobiales > AC-14 > CADCTB01. Next base: position 20,810 of record CAYZMG010000031.1, on the reverse strand, counting down.
GCCCACACCGCGTGTTCCCGTGACGAGCCGGTGCCGAAGTTCGGCCCGGTGACCAGCACCGAGGCGCCGGCGTACCGGGGCTGGTTGAGCACGAAGTCCGGATCTGCCCGCCACTCGGAGAACAGCCCGGCGCCGAAGCCGGTGCGCTCCACCCGCTTGAGCCACTCCGAGGGGATGATCTGGTCGGTGTCGACGTCGGATCGCCGCAGCGGGACGGCGGTGCCGGTGATCTGTCGGACGGGTTCCACCTAGATGTCCTCCGGGGTGGCGAAGTGGCCGGCGACGGCAGTGGCGGCGGCGACGGCGGGGGAGACGAGGTGGGTGCGCCCGCCCCGGCCCTGGCGGCCCTCGAAGTTGCGGTTCGACGTCGACGCGCAACGCTCGCCAGGCGAGAGCTGGTCGGGGTTCATCCCCAGGCACATGGAGCAGCCGGCCGAGCGCCACTCGAAGCCGGCGGCGGTGAAGACGCGGTCGAGGCCCTCGGCCTCGGCGTCGGCCTTCACCTGCATGGAACCGGGCACGACCATGGCCCGCATGCCGGGGGAGACGTGGCGACCGTCGACCACGCCCGCCGCGGCCCGGAGATCCTCGATCCGGGAGTTGGTGCACGAGCCGATGAAGACGGTGTCGACGGCGATCTCCCGCATGGGTGTCCCTGCGGTCAGCCCCATGTAGGTCAACGCCCGCCGGGCCGACTCGGCCTGGCCGGCGTCGGCCAGGGCGTCGGGGTCGGGGACGGCGCCGTCGATGGCCACCACCTGCGACGGGTTGGTGCCCCACGACACGTGCGGGCGCAGCATGGTGGCGTCGACCACGACCTCCTTGTCGAAGACGGCACCGTCGTCGGTGGCCAGGCTGCGCCAGTGCTCGAGGGCGGCCTCCCAGTCGGCGCCGGTGGGCGCATGGCGCCGGCCCTCCAGCCAGGCGTAGGTGGTGTCGTCGGGAGCGACCATGCCGGCGCGGGCGCCGGCCTCGATCGACATGTTGCAGATCGTCATGCGGCCCTCCATGGAGAGCGACCGGATGGTGGTTCCCCGGTACTCGATGACGTGGCCCACTCCGCCGCCCGTGCCGATGCGGCCGATCAGGGCCAGGATGACGTCCTTGGCCGTGACGCCGGCGGGCAGCTCGCCGTCGATGGTGACGGCCATGTTGGCCGGCCGGCGCTGGGGAAGGGTCTGGGTGGCCAGGACGTGCTCGACCTCGCTGGTGCCGATGCCGAAGGCCAGGGCTCCGAACGCCCCGTGGGTGGAGGTGTGGCTGTCGCCGCACACGATGGTCATGCCCGGCTGGGTCAGGCCCTGCTCGGGGCCGATGACGTGGACGATGCCCTGGTTGGCGTGGCCCATCGGGTAGAGGGTGACCCCGAACTCCTCGCAGTTGGCGGCCAGGGTCTCGATCTGCTTGGCCGAGATGGCATCCGCGAGAGGCAGGTCGAGACCGATCGTCGGTGTGTTGTGGTCCATGGTGGCGACGGTGAGGTCGGGCCGGCGCACGGGACGGCCGGCGAGGCGCAGCCCGTCGAAGGCCTGGGGCGACGTCACCTCGTGGACCAGGTGCAGGTCGATGTACAGCAGGTCGGGCTCGTCGTCGGCCGAGTGGACGACGTGGCTCTCCCACACCTTGTCGGCCAGCGTTTGCCGTCTCAAAGTATGAGACGATAATCTCTCCATGTGGATACTGTAAGCGGGATCGGCGTGCTGGACAAGGCGGTCTCTGTTCTCGACGCCGTGGAGGCCCAGCCCCGGACCCTCGTCGCCCTGGTCGAGGCCACCGGCCTGTCACGGGCGACGGCGCACCGGCTGGCCGTCGCCCTGGAGGTCCACGGGCTTCTCACCCGGGACGCCGCCGGCCGCTTCGTGCTCGGCCCCCGCCTCACCGGCCTCGACCTGCCGGCGCGGGCCCGGCCGGCGCTGGAGGCGCTGCGCGACGCCACAGGTGAGAGTGCCCAGCTCTACGTGCGCCGGGGCGACCGCCGGCTCTGCGTGCTGGCGCTGGAGTCACCCCACGGCCTTCGCACGATCGTGCCCGTGGGCATGTCCCTGCCCCTGGAGGTCGGCTCGGCCGGCAAGGTTCTCCGGGGCGACGCCGGCGAATGGGCCCAGAGCGTCGAGGAGCGGGAGCGGGGGGTGGCGTCGGTGAGCGCCCCGGTGCGCGACGCGTCGGGCGAGACGGTGGCCGCAGTCTCGGTGTCGGGCCCCATCGAGCGCACCACCCGGGAGCCCGGCGGCCTCTACGCCGGCGCCGTCTGTGAGGCGGCGGCGAGGGTGTCCGCCGCCCTTCAGCGGCAGACGTCCTCCGGCTGAGAACCGTCGACCTGTACGCCGTCGTAGAGCATGATCCACGGTGTCGGGTTGAGCTGCTTGGGATCGTCGGCCTCGGTCTTGTTGACGAGGACCACGTACAGCGACGGCGGCTCCGGCCCTGCTCCGTCGGTGACCGGTGTGTAGTCCCGTGTGACCTCGACGAAGATGCAGATCGGGCTCACGGTGATCAGCCGCGACACCGTGGTCACCCGGTCGCCCGGCGGGTTCTTCACCCCGACCAGCCCGTTGGCCACGTCGGCCCGGTGGGCGTCGATCTGGTTGAGCAGCTCGGGGCCCACATAAATGGCCCGGAGCCGGTCGGTGACCTCCGGGGTGATCCGCCGTTCCCGCACGAGGATGCGCTGGAGGTCTCCCATCACGCCGTCGAGGCCGGCGAGGATGCGGTCGATCGTGGCCGCCTCCTCGACGCCGGCCGCCGGCGCGGTAGGGGGCGGTGCGCTCGAACCGCTGCTCGAGCAGGCACCGAGGACGAGGGTCAGCAGGAGGGCACGCCAAGACATGACTTTCATGCTATCCCAATGCTGTTCGCTGTGTCCCTGAGAAGGCTATGTCTCGATGTCGACGATTTCCACCTTGAGGTTGCCGCCGGGCGCCTGGTACTCGACAAAGTCGCCCTTGCGCCGGCCGACGAGGGCCTGGCCCAGCGGCGACTGCGGCGACACCACGGCGACGTCGTCCCGGCGCTCCTCGATCGAGCCGACGAGGAAGCGGTCGGCGTCGTCGTCTCCGTCGTAGCGCAGGGCCACGACGCTGCCCGCAGCCACGGTGTCTGAGGTCTGGGAGGAGTCGACGATCACCGCGTTGTCGATGAGCGACTGGAGCTGGCGAATCCGGGCCTCCATGCGCCCCTGGTCGTCGCGGGCCGCGTGATAGTCGGCATTCTCCTTGAGGTCACCAAGCTCCCGGGCCGTCTCGATGGTCTGGGCGATGTCGACCCGCCCGCGGGTGGTCAGATCCTCCAGTTCGGCCCGAAGCCGGTCGTAGGCTTCCTGGGAAAGATGCGTCTCTGACATCTTTCGAGGCTATCGGAACCCAATTGCGCCGATGAGAACGGCAGGGCACACTTGCAGGAGGCATGTTCTCCCGCACCATTTCCGTACTGCACTGAGCGCACGCCCTGCCGGCGTGTGCTCTCCGACCGCCCCTTCGGGCGGTCTTTTTCTTTCCTGAGGAGCCCATTGGTTCACAAGATCGGCGTCATCGGCGGCGACGGCATCGGGCCGGAGGTCACGGCTGAGGCGATGAAGGTGGTGGTCGCCACCGGGGTCGCCCTCGACGTGGTCGACTACGACCTGGGCGGCGCCCGCTGGCTGCGCGACGGGGAGATCCTCCCCGACAGCGTGCTGGACGAGCTGCGCAGCCTCGACGCCATCCTGCTCGGCGCCGTCGGCGACCCGAGGGTGCCCCCGGGCATCATCGAGCGCGGGCTTCTGCTGCGCATGCGCTTCGCCCTCGACCTCTACATCAACCTCCGCCCGTTCGACGGCTTCTCGGTCGTGCGCGAGAACACCGAGGGGTCCTACGCCGGCGAGGGTGGCTTCCTGCGCAAGGGCACGCCGGCCGAGGTGGCCACCCAGGGGTCGGTGAACACCCGCATGGGCGTCGAGCGCTGCGTGCGCTTCGCCTTCGACCTCGCCGCCCGCTCCGCGCCCCGCCGGCACCTGACCCTGGTGCACAAGACCAACGTGCTCACCTTCGCCGGCGACCTCTGGCAACGGACCTTCGACGACGTCGCCGCCGAGCACCCCGATGTCGGAACCGACTACTGCCACGTCGACGCTGCCTGCATCCACTTGGTGGAGAAGCCCGACCGCTTCGACGTCATCGTCACTGACAACCTGTTCGGCGACATCCTCACCGATCTGGCCGGCGCCGTGACCGGGGGCATCGGCCTGGCCGCCTCGGCCAACCTCAACCCGGCGCGGACCGGGCCCTCGCTCTTCGAACCGGTGCACGGCTCGGCGCCCGACATCGTGGGCACCGGCCGGGCCAACCCCCTCGCTGCCATCCGGTCGGCGGCCATGATGCTGGAGTTCCAGGGCGAGGCCGATGCCGCGGCCCGGGTGGCGCAAGCGTGCGCGTCGATCGCCGGCCGGGCCGGTACAACTGTGGAGCTGGGCGACGCCGTCGCAGAAAGGGTCTAGGACGATATGCCGCTGCAGAAGGTCGAGAAGATCTGGATGGACGGGGAGCTCGTCAACTGGGACGACGCCAACGTGCACATCCTCACCCACACACTCCACTACGGCAGCGGCGTCTTCGAGGGCATCCGGGCCTACGCCACGAGCCAGGGTCCGGCCGTGTTCCGCCTCCGCGACCACATCGACCGCCTCTTCAACAGCGCCAAGGTGTACCTGATCGACATCCCCTATACGCCCGACGAGCTGGTCGAGGCGGTCAAGGAAACGGTGCGGGTCAACGCGCTGAATTCCTGCTACATCCGGCCCCTGGTGTACCTCGGCTACGGCGAGATGGGGCTCAACCCGCTCCCGTGCCCGGTCAAGGTGTCGATCGCGGTGTGGCCCTGGGGGACCTACCTCGGCGACGAGGGGCTCAAGCACGGCGTGCGCATGAAGATCTCCACCTGGCAGCGCCACGACCCCAACGCCGTCCCGGTGGCGGCCAAGGGCGTCGGCATGTACGTGAACTCCTCCATGGCCAAGGTGGAGGCGCTCAAGGCCGGCTACGACGAAGCCATCCTCCTGTCGCCCCAGGGCTACGTCAGCGAGTGCACCGGCGAGAACCTCTTCATCGTCAAGCACGGCCGCCTCCTGACCCCGCCGGTCTCCGCCGGCGCCCTCGAGGGCATCACCCAGCACTCGGTCATGACCATCGCGCGGGACCTGGGCTACGAGGTGGCGGAGTGCAATCTCCTGCGCACCGACCTGTACCTGGCCGAGGAGGCGTTCCTCACCGGCACCGCAGCCGAGGTGGTGCCCATCCGCTCCGTCGACGACCGGGTCATCGGCGAGCCCGGCCCGATGACCAAGGCCATCCAGGAGACCTACTTCGCGACCGTGAGGGGCGAGGTCGACCAGTACAAGGACTGGCTCGATCATGTCCAGAGCTGAAATCCCCGATCTGCCGTCTGCCGTCGATATTTATGACACGACGCTGCGGGACGGGAGCCAGCAGGAGGGGTTGTCGCTCACCGTCGAGGACAAGCTGCGGGTCGCGGCCCAGCTCGACGATCTCGGTGTGGCGTACATCGAGGGCGGGTGGCCGGGCGCCAACCCCAAGGACGATGAGTTCTTCCAGCGGGCGCCGGCGGAGCTGAAGCTGTCGACGGCCACGCTGGTGGCTTTCGGGTCGACCCGCCGGCCCGGCGGCCGGGCCGAGGGCGACGAGACCCTGCGCCACCTGCTACGGGCCGAGACGTCGGCCGTGTGCATCGTGGCCAAGGCCTGGGACCGCCACGTCACCCAGGCCCTGCGCACCGACCTCGACGAGGCGGTGGCCATGGCCGCCGACTCGGTGCGGTTCCTGCGGGCTGCCGGCCGGCGGGTGTTCCTCGACGCCGAGCACTTCTTCGACGGCTGGAAGTCGAACCCGGAGTTCTCCGTGCGGGTGCTGGCCGCGGCGGAGGAGGCCGGCGCCGAGGCGCTGGTCCTTTGCGACACCAATGGCGGCACGCTGCCCCATGAGGTCGAGGAGATCGTCACCGACGTGCGCCGGCGAACCTCCGCCCAGATCGGCCTCCACTTTCACAACGACGGCGGCTGCGGGGTGGCCAACACCCTGACCGGCGTGCGCATGGGCGCCACTCAGGTCCAGGGTTGTGTCAACGGCTACGGCGAGCGCACCGGCAACGCGGATCTGTGCGCCGCGATCCCCGACCTCACCCTCAAGATGGGTGTGGAGACCATCGGCCGGGAGCGGTTGGGCCGGCTGGCGCCAGTCGCGCGCCACATCGCCGAACTGGTCAACGTGGCGCCGAACCCTCAGCAGCCCTACGTCGGCCAGTCGGCGTTCGCCACCAAGGCCGGTCTGCACACCTCGGCCATCGCCCGGGGGCGTGACCTGTACTCCCATGCCGACCCGGAGGCGGTGGGCAACTCCAGCCGGGTCATGGTCGGCGAGCTGTCGGGGCGGTCCACCATCGCGCTGAAGGCCGCCGAGCTGGGCCTTGACCTCGATCCGCTGGCGATCACCCATGTCCTGTCCAAGCTCAAGGAGTTGGAGTACCAGGGCTACCACTTCGAGGTGGCCGACGGGTCGCTGGAGCTGCTGATGCGCAATGCCGGCGGCTGGGAGCAGTCGTTCTTCCGCCTCGAGTCGTCACGGGTCATCACCGAGCAGCGGGAGGACGGCCGCTTCGTGACCGAGGCGACGATCAAGATCCACGCCGGCGGCGACCGGGTCGTGGCCACCGCCGAGGGCAACGGCCCGGTCAACGCCCTCGACGCCGCTCTGCGCCAGGCGATCGGCTCCCGTTATCCGACCCTCGCCGGCGTCCATCTCACCGACTACAAGGTGCGCGTGCTCGACACGGCCAAAGGCACGGCGGCGGCCACTCGGGTGCTCATCGACAGCACCGACGGCGAACGGACGTGGTCCACCATCGGCGTCTCAGAGAACATCATCGAGGCGTCGTGGCAAGCCCTGTCAGACTCCATCGTCTACGGCCTCTTGCACGCCGGCAACCAGGAGTAGGAGAACGCCATGGCAGCGCCCGATTACGTCCCCGTCGCTCACGGCGACCGCCCCCGCCAGGCGCTGGACACGCCCGGCCACGGCGGCTGGATCGCCACCCGCCCCGCCGACCTGACCGACCGCCAACCGTCCGGCCGCCTCTTCGGCAAGCAGGGCCCCGACCAGGGCTACGCCATGACGCTGGTGGACCGCTTCCACGGCCGGCTGGTGCTCACCGACGGCGAGGACGCCCATGACGCCGAGGCGGGGTGCGTCGGCGTGGCCATGGCCCGGGCGTCGCTGTTCGGGCGGGCACCCGTCGTCTATGACCTGGACCTGGCCTTCGGTCTGTTCGGCTTCCTCGACCAGGCGCCGGCCGAGCTCGTCGAGTTCCGCCGGCCGCTCTTCGCCGGCGCCTCGCACCACTACTGGGACCAGCGCGACATCGTCGACTTGGTACCCGAGTCCACCCTCCGGCTCACGCCGGCGGGCGTCCGCCAACGGTTGGGGGAGTGGCGGTCGCTGCTGGCGTTTGGTCAATTCGGGGCGATCTGGCACCCCCAATCGACCAAACGGGACTCGTGGGCGCCGGCGTGGGGCTGGTGGCTGTCGACCTCGACGCCCGCTCTCCGCTTTGGATGATCCTGGTCGCCGTCGGTGTCGTCGTGGTGGCGCCGGCGAGGGCACTCGCTGTCCGTACCGGCCGTGGCCTCCGGGGCGGGGGCTGGGCGCTCATGGGCGTCGCCGTGCTCGTGATGCTC
>CAYZMG010000031.1:0-13080 GCA_964479465.1 uncultured Acidimicrobiales bacterium | reverse complement strand
GTTGCCTGGGTCGTCTTCTTCGTGGCCATGGGCTTCTGGTTCGCCCGGATCGACTCGTGACCGGCGCCGGCCTGCGCGGCCGACCCCTGCGGGTCCTGTCGGAGCTGGCCGGGTTGCTGGGTGCCGAGATCACCGGCACGATTGGTTTCGCCGTCGCCGCCGGCCTGCTCGCCCTCACCGCCCCGACGGCGGGGTGCCGCTTGTCGCGCTCCCCGTGGTCCTGGCCGCTGCCGGGCCGGTCGGCTACGACATGGCCCAGAGCTGGGTGCGACCAACGATCGACGCCCTCGTCGGGCTCAGTAGGCTTTGGCCACCGTGGCGGTCAGGCCGGGCTCGGCCGAAGAGGAGGGGATGCCGCCGTCGGCCGTCTGTAGGCAGCGGACGGTGAGGGCGTCGGCGGCCAGGTCGGTCTCGGAATCCCGGATCAGGTCCCATGGCACCCGGGCGAAGCCCTGCTGGGCCGCTTCACGGGCCTCGGCGAGGTCGGCGGCATCCGCGGTGCCCCCCTCCCGCCGGTCCAGGGCCTGCTTGTAGAGAGTCGCCTGGATCTCGCCGAGCAGATCCCTCACCCGGTGCCCGAGCCCTTCGACGGGCACGGTGGCCTTTTCGCCGGCGATGTCCCGCCGCACGAGCGTGACCGTCCCCGCCGCCAGGTCGCGGGGGCCGACCTCGACGCGGACGGGCACGCCTTTCAGTTCCCACTCCACGGCCCGCCGGCCGAAACCCGTCTCAACCCGGTCGTCGAACCGGACCCGCACGCCGGAACCGGCCAGCTCGGCCGCCAGCGTGGCCGCCCGCTCGCCGGCCCCGTCCTCGTCGCGCACCAAGACGACGACGGCCTGGATAGGGGCCAGCGCGGGGGGAACCCGGAGGCCGGCGTCGTCGCCGTGGCCCATAATCAGCGCCCCGATCAGGCGGGTCGACACGCCCCACGATGTCTGCCAAGCGTGCTCGGACGTGCCAGCCGAGGACTGGAACGTGATGTCGAACGCCTTGGCGAAGTTCTGACCCAGCTCGTGGCTGGTGCCCATCTGGAGGGCCTTGCCGTCGCCCATCATCCCTTCGAGGGTGTAGGTGGCGGTGGCCCCGGCGAAGCGCTCCCGCTCGGTCTTGCGGCCCACGAGCACGGGCACGGCCATAACCTCGCGGGCGAAATCCTCGTACACGTCGTGCAGGATGCGCAGGGCGTAGGCGCGGGCGTCGCCCTGGGTGGCGTGGGCGGTGTGGCCCTCCTGCCAGAGGAACTCCGTCGTCCGCAGGAAGACCCGGGGCCGCAGCTCCCACCGGACGACGTTGGCCCACTGGTTGATGAGAAGGGGCAGGTCGCGGTGGCTCTGCACCCATTTGGAGAAGAACGAGTTGATGATCGTCTCGCTGGTAGGACGGACGACGACGGGCTCCTCGAGCTCCTTGCCGCCGGCGTGGGTGACCACGGCAAGCTCGGGGCTGAAGCCCTCGACGTGCTCCGCCTCCTTGCGCAGGTAGGACTCGGGGATGAAAAGGGGGAAGTAGGCGTTCTCGGCGCCGGCGGCCTTGATGCGGCGGTCGAGCTCGGCCTGCATGCGCTCCCAGATGGCGTAGCCATAGGGCCGGATGACCATCGTGCCCCGGACGGGGCCGTTGTCGGCCAGCTCGGCCTTGGCCACCACGTCCTGGTACCACTTGGGAAAGTCCTCGGACTTCGACGTCAATACCGCTTTAGCCATGGGGTCCCGAGGCTACCGTGACCGGGGTGACAGCCCGGGTCCGTTTCTCACCTGCGCCCACGGGCTTCCTCCACGTCGGTGGTGCCCGGACGGCGCTCTTCAACTGGCTCTACGCCCGCTCGGTCGGCGGAACGTTCATCCTGCGCATCGAGGACACCGACGCCGCCCTGCTCCGAGACGGCCTCGTCGAGGGCATCCTGCGCACGCTGCGCTGGCTCGGGATCGACTGGGACGAGGGTCCGCACCACCAGTCGCATCGGGCCGGGCTTTACCACGAAGCAGCCAGTCGCCTCAGGGAATCCGGCCACGCGTACTTCTGCGACTGCACCCGGGAGGACGTGCAGGCTCGGACCAAGGACGACGCCGGCTACGACGGCTGGTGCCGTGACCGCGGCCTCACCGCCGGCGCCGTGCGCTTCCGGGCGCCCGACGAGGGGGCCACCGTCGTCCACGACCTGATCCGGGGCGACGTCACGTTCGAGCACGCCACCATCGAGGACTTCGTCGTCGAACGCACCGACGGTACCGCCGTGTTCCTGCTGGCCAACGCGGTCGACGACATGGACATGGCGGTCTCTCACGTGATCCGGGGGGAAGACCTCCTCGCCTCCACGCCCAAGGTGCTGCTGATCCGCCAGGCGCTCGGCGACGAACACCCTCCGGTGTACGCCCATCTCCCGCTCATCGTGAACGAGAAGCGCCAGAAGCTCTCCAAGCGGCGCGACGACGTCGCCGTGGAGGAGTACCGGGAGCGGGGTTACCTGCCGGAGGCCATGCGTAACTACCTGGCCCTGCTGGGATGGGCGCCGGCCAACGACCGGGAGATCCTGCCCATCGAGGAGATGGTCGCCGAGTTCCGGATCGAGGACGTGAAGCCATCGCCGGCGTTCTTCGACGTCAAGAAGCTCGAGGCCATCAACGCCGAGTACATCCGCGCCCTGCCGGTCGCCACGTTCGTCCGGGAGTGCCTCCCGTGGCTGGAGACCGACCCGCCCTGGCCGCCGGAGCGCTTCGACCTCGGCGTCTTCGAGGCCGTCGCCCCGATGGTCCAGGAGCGCGCCAGGACCCTGGCCGAGGTGCCGGCGATGGTCGACTTCCTGTTCCTGGAGGAGCCGGCGGTCGACCAGGCGGCGTGGGACAAGGCGATCACCCGGAACCCGGCGGCCGCCGGCATCCTCGACGACGCCATCGCCTGCTACCGCGACGCCCACTGGGACACCGACGAGCTCCACCGCCTGACCGCGGCCCTTGCCGACCGCCACGGGCTCAAGCTGGCCAAGGCGCAGGCGCCCATCCGGGCCGCCGTGACCGGACGCTCCGTGGGCCCGCCGCTGTTCGAGTCCTTGCACCTGCTGGGTAGGGAGCGCACGATGGAACGGTTGGCTCGAGCAAAGGACCAATTGTCGTCTTCGTCGTGAAGCTGGCCGTAAAGGTGGTCGTCGCCCTCCTGGCCGCCGTCGTCCTCTACCTGGGGGTCACCTTCGCCCAGGTCTGGCGAGCGGCGCGTAACGATCAGGCGCGGCCGGCGGAGGCCATCGTCGTGTTCGGGACGGCCCAGTACGACGGCGTCCCCTCACCGGTGCTGGCCGCCCGGCTCGACCACGCCATCGAGCTGTACGAGAAGGACCTGGCGCCGGTCATCGTCGTGACCGGCGGCAACCAGCCCGGTGACAACTTCACCGAGGCAACTGCGTCGGCCAACTACCTGATCGAGCGCGGGGTGCCGGACGAGGACGTCCTACGCGAGGTGTCGGGCACGTCGTCGTGGCAGTCCCTGGCGGCGGCGGCCAACTTCCTCGACGACCGGGAGATCACCGACGTTCTGCTGGTCTCCGATCCGTTTCACTCCCTGCGAATTCGCGCCATGGCCTCCGAGCTTGGTCTCGACGGCCACTCCTCGCCCACCAGGACCAGCCCCATCCGGGGGATGACCGAGGCCCGCTACATGGCTCGGGAGACCGTGGCCGTCGCGGTGGGCCGGATCGTCGGCTTCCGGCGCCAGGCCAGTATTGAGGATGTAGTGAAGTCCCGGGCGTGAGCTAGGCTGGTCCGACCCGTTCGGGGGTGGTGTAATCGGTAACACAGCAGGTTCTGGTCCTGTCGTTGGGGGTTCGAGTCCTCCCCCCCGAGCCAACGGAGTAGGGTTCCTGCTCCGATCACGGCCCCATCGTCTAGAGGCCTAGGACACCACCCTCTCAAGGTGGCGACACGGGTTCGAATCCCGTTGGGGCTGCAAGGAAAGTGCAGGTCAGGGGCCATAAGGGGTGGCCTCGGTTGCCTGCAGAACCCGGATCTGCCAATCTCTTGCCAATCCAAGCTCTCGGCGAGAGGGGCACGAATGCAAGGGTTCATGCGGCAGCGGGGGAGCTCCTGGGAGCTCCGGGTCTACCTCGGGCGGGATGCGGTGACCGGCCGCAAGCGGTCGATCTCGCGGACGTTCAAGGGTGGCAAACGGGATGCGCAACGGGCGCTCGCCGCGCTTGTCGCTGAGGCCGATCGGGGGGCCCTGGCCCGCACGACGGCGACGGTGGGGGAGTTGCTCGAGGAGTGGTTGGCGCACGCCTCGCCGGGGTTCTCGCCGAAGAACGCCAAGGAGACCCGGGGCGTGCTCGACCGCAACCTGCTCCCGTACCTCGGGACCGTGCCGCTGTCCAAGCTCGGCGCCGCCGACCTCGACCGCCTCTACCGGCGCCTCCGGGAGGCGGGGGGAAGGGCCGGCCGGCCCCTCGCCCCGGGGACGATCCGTCGCACCCACGGGATCATCCACCGAGCGCTGGAGCAAGGCGTGCGCTGGGGCTGGTTGAGCGTGAACCCGGCGTCGTCCGCATCGCCGCCGAGCGTCCCGGCGCCCGACATCAACCCGCCGGCGCCCCACGAGCTGGCGAAGCTCTTCGGGCTGGCGACCGAGACCGAAGTCGACCTCGCCGACTTCATCCTGCTCGCGGCGTCGACGGGAGCCCGGCGCAGCGAGCTGGTCGCCCTCCGGTGGAGCGACCTCGACCTCGATCGGGCGACCGTCTGGATCAAGCGAGGCATCGTCACCGGCTTCACCGGGCTGGTGGAGAAGGACACGAAGAACCACGCTGCCCGCCGGGTCTCGCTCGACCCGACGACTGTCGCGGCACTCGTCGCCCGCCGGGCCCGGGCCGTCGAGCGTGCGCGGGCCTGTCAGCACGAGCTCGACGCCGGCGCCTTCGTGTTCAGCAATGAAGTGGACGGCTCGAAGTCCTGGTACCCGGACTCCGTCAGCCGCGCCTTCGCCCGCCTCTGCCGCAAGGCCGGGATCAAGGGCGTACGACTGCATGACCTCCGCCACTACGTCGCCACCAGGCTGTTGTCGGCTGGCACCGATGTGCGCACGGTCGCCGGGCGGCTCGGTCACCGCAACGCGGCGACGACGTTGAACGTCTACTCGCACTTCGTGGCCGAGTCCGATCGCGACGCCGCCAACGTCCTCGGGCGCATCTTCGACGACGCGGTGACAGCAGCGGCCGATGCGAGCGACCGGTCAGGCGATGTTGGGGATGACGTCGAAGGTCTCGTCGCCGGCGTCGATGACGACCCGGAACCAACGTAGGAACCCGAGCTGGCCCAGGGCAATCAGCCCCGACCTCCAGGTGGTGGACTATAATTCTAGTCCATGGAGACCCTACCTCTATCCGCCGCCAAAGCTCGGCTGTCCGAAATCGCCGACGAGGTGGACCGCACCCATCAGCGTGTCCAGATCACGAAGAACGGTCGCTCGTATGTCGTCCTGATCTCCGCCGAGGACCTCGCTTCGCTTGAAGCAACGCTGGAGCTGCTGAGCGACCCAGAGGCGATGGGTCGAGTGCGTCAGGCCGAGAGCGACATCGAGAACGGGGACTTCACCACCGGCGAGGAAATGGAGCAGGTGATGCGAACCCGGGGCCGCGCCGCTCCTCGTGACTGAGGAGCCCTACCGGCTCATCCTGGCTCCAGGTGCGAGGCGCGCACTGACCGATCTGCTACCCGAGGCCGCTGCCATCGCAGCCTGGGAGTTCATCTCCGGACCGCTCGTCCTGGCGCCTCGACGAGTCGGCGCACCATTGCGAGCACCGTTCGATGGTCACTGGCGTGCACGCCGAGGGGAGTACCGCGTGCGCTATGCGATCGACGAGGACACCCACACAGTGCGCGTCCTGGACATCGACCACCGCAGGGATGCCTATCGTTCGTGACACGCCAGGTCGGGGGTCGCCTTCCGCGGCAGCGTCGCCCAGCCGGTCCGCCGGGCCAACCGGGAGCTGATGGCCTCAACCGGTCGCGTCCCCTCCCGTGACCGGCCCGAGTTGCTCACGGGCGCGTGGCGTGGAGGCGGATGGGGCCACTGGGACTCCTTCCCGGTCGATCCCGTCGGCTTCTACGAACGCTTCCGCAGGAGCGTCGAGGTGCGGGATTGTATCCACGAGGACCGCGCCTTCGCCCTCACCCGCCAGCTCTGGGACCGCCCGAGGGGTCATCCTGCTAGTCGGCAGAAGGAACGTCGCCGGGACCTCAGTAGGTTGGTGACGTGCCCAGATTGGCGACGTTCTACGGCATCGTGGTCTACATGTACGTGCGCGACCACGGCGTCGCCCACTTCCATGCCCGCCACGGCGACGATGAGGCGGTGATCGAGGTCGCGACGGGAATTGTGTTGCGGGGAAGCCTGCCGCCCGGTCGGGCCAGGCTGGTCAGCCAGTGGGCCGAGCTCCACCGGGCGGAGCTGCTCGAAGCATGGTCCAGGGCCAGCAGCGGAGAGGCTCCCGGTACTATTGAGCCGCTGCCATGAACGGACCCGATCGCACCCCTGCCGTCGTCGGCGTCGCCGTGATCCAGCCGCATGTCATGCGGCTGCTCTTCGACGACGGTGCCGTACGGGACCTGCAATACGTGCCCGGCGAGGCCCGGGGATCGTTGCTTCTTCCCTTGGAGGACCCCGCGTACTTCGCTCAGGTCCGTGTCGACGACGAGGCGCGGACTGTCGTTTGGCCCAACGGGCTCGACTTGGCCCCCGAGGTCCTCCATGGGGACCACGAGCCCGATGACGGGCTGGGCTTCCACGACGTCACGGCCGCCCGACAGCCCGTCTGACTGTCGCCATCCGGCGAGCCGCACCGAGGACGCCGGCCCGCTCGCGCTCGTACCAGTCAGCGGCCTGGTCGAGTTCCTCGGCCGCTCGGGGGTCGAGACGGACCCGGCCGCTCACCCGTCGGAGAGCTTGCCCAGAATCCGCTGCTCGACGGTGTCCCAGTCCTCGGTGACCGTCTCGCCCGACAGGACGCCGCGAGCACGATGCTCGATCTCGCGCACCCACTCCTCGGAGTCGATCGCCAATCCACCTTCGGGCTCGGGGAGGCTGGCCAAGAGCTCGGCGGCGATGGTCGCCCGGTCACCGTCGGGCAACGCCAGCGCCTCCCGCAGCACCGCAACGGGGTCGCTCGTCATGCGCCCACGGTACCTCGATCAACCCCGCCCACCGGCCTTCCGAGCCACGTACCGGCCCCGGTACGGGCGCAGGACATCGGCGCGGGCCTTGCCTCGCGCCTCGACCTCAGGGCGGACCTTCGGTTCGGGCATATGCACCCGGTCCGCAGTCACGTATCGCCGGCCGACCGCCGCCGGGTCCGAGTCGGCTTGGCAAGCCGTTCTTGCAGGAGTTCCTCGGCGCGGTCGTACACCGCCGCCAGCCGCTGGACGATTTCGGGATCGTCGAGGTCTATGGCGGTCTCGATCGCCTCGGGTGAGGGAATCCGGCTGCGCAGCAGCGTGTACCGGCCATCGTCGGCTGGGTCGGAGGCCTGCAGCACCTTGTGGAACACGGCCTCGCCGATGAGGGAGTGCGAGATCGCCCGGTAGACCTTCCGCGGGTGCGACGCGTAGTGCGAGCGCTGCGACAGATCGTCGAAGCGGGCGACCACCCGCCGGAGGTCGCCCATCAGGCGTTCGATATCGGAGGTCTCCTCCTCGACCAGCTCGAACAGCGCCTCCTCCCGGCTGCGTTGGAAGTGCTCCCAGCTCAGTCCCGCGGGGAAGCCGCCGGCCTCGGCCAGCACTTCACCTGCGGACTCGGCGTCGGCCTCCCGTAGCTGCTGCATCCGCTGCTTGAGATCGTCGAGCTGGTCGTCGCGGCCCAACACCAGAGTGGCGAGCAGCTGCACGGACCGCCCGGCCGCCGCCAGTTCGTAGTCATCGGCGTCGGGCGGGGGGAGCAGGAACCACACGACAGGCAGGTCGAAGGCGAGGGAGAAGGCCACCAGCTCCTGGGCGTCGAAGAACCGCTTCCGCTCGCCGTCGAAGGAACGTTCGATGCCAGAGATTGATGCCTTGGGCAGCTCCTGGCCGAGGAACGGTGCGAGGCGCCGCGCCGTCTCCTCCTGCGTCCAGCGCCGCAGCTCCCGGGCGGCCCGGAAGTTGTAGGCCACCACCTGGTTGGCGTCCAGCACCTTGGGCGGCGCCGGCGGCTCCTCGATCGGCGTTGCCTTCCTTGTTCGTCCGGCCATGGTCGTCATTCTAGCCATGTACCACGTACGTCGCTGGGGTGTATACTCAGCCACTTCTCTCGTCCGTCGCCCCGTTGATTGGGTGGAGGTTCCCATGCCCCACGATGAACGCCTCGTCGTTTCGGTTCCCGAGGCCGCCAGGCTGCTCGGCATCTCCCGCACGCACGCGTACGAGCTGATTGCCCGGGGCGAGCTGCCCTCCATCCGCCTGGGGCGGCGCATCCTCGTGCCGCTCCGACCGCTGATGCGCCTCCTCGAAGGCGCCGGCGCCTCCCTCAGCTAACCCGAGGTGCTCCTGCATCTCGGTCCCGACTGCCGGGCACTGCGCCTGCGCCTGCGAGCCCTGGAGTGGGTCGTGCTCGAAGACGTCGCCCTCGACGCCGTCCTCGACCCCGCGGGCCGAGCCGTCGCCGCCACCAGCGCACGCAACATCGCCGCCAACCTCGCCGTCGACCCCGGCACCGTGGCCAAGGTTCTCACGCGCCTGCGCGCTGAGGGACTGATCGAGCACAGCCGAGCCCAAGGCACCGACGGCCGCTTCGGACTCTCCGCCTACCTCCTCGCTCCGATCCCCGGCATCGACCTTTTCGAACTCGGTGCACCAACCACGGCCCGACCACGCACGGAACGACCACGAGTGGAGAAGCCACCCACGGCAGCACCGCCGAAGCCGACGCCCAGGACCCGCAACGCCCCAGCCGGCCAGCTCGACCTTCTCGACATCGACGCGTCATGAACGGCGTCCCCGCCAACCCGCCCGATGAAGACGTGCAACACGATCGAGACCTGCCTCGCATCGGATGCAACATCGGTCGCGCTCCTCAGCAATCGCGCCCCGAACGGCCACGACCCCTGCAGCCACAGACACGTGCCACCTGGGTGGCACCCCGCCCGCCGGCGGCAGTCCCGTGCTGAACATCACGCCGTTGCGCGACGCCGAGTACCTCATCTCCTCGGTGGCCCTCGGCATCGACGAGTACTACCTCGGCGTCGGTGAGGCGCCTGGGGTGTGGCAAGGCCGGTGGGCCGTCGAGCTGGGCCTTGAGGGCGTGGTGGAGGCAGACGAGCTGCGGGCCCTGGTCGAGGGCGTGCATCCCACCACCGGCGTGGACCTGTTGGAAGGCAATCGCAAGCGGGGGACGTTCGCCTTCGACGCCACCTACTCCTGTCCCAAGTCGGTGTCGCTGCTGTGGGCGTTCGGGACGCCAGCGACGGCGACGGTCGTCTCCCGCGCCCACACCGAGGCCGTGGCCACCGCCCTGAGGTTCCTGGAGGACAAGGCCGCCTTCGCCCGCCAGCAGGAGGGTGGGGTGCGCCGGCGGGTGGCGACCCATGGCTTCGCGGTGGCCACCTTCGTCCACCGCACCTCGCGCGAGGGCGACCCCCAGCTCCACACCCACTGCCTCATCCCCAACGTCGTGCAGCGGGCGGACGGCACCCACGTGGCCTTCAACGCCCATCCCCTCCATGAGTGGAAGAAGGCTTCGGGCAGCCTGTTCCAGTCCGAGCTGCGCCGACTGCTCAGCCGGGACCTCGGCGTCGAGTGGGGCCCCGACCGCCACGGCTGCCGGGAGATGGTGGGCTTCAGCCGCGAGCAGCTGCGCACGTTCTCCAAGCGCACCGCCCAGATCGAGGCCGAGCTGGAGGCCCGGGGCGAGGAGTACGAGTCGGCAGCCGAGCGAATGCGGGCCAACGACGCGGCGTCGCTTGCCACCCGCCGCCCCAAGGACCACGAGCTCACCCCGACGCTGCTGGCCGAGGCGTGGGAGACCGAGGCCCGCACCGTCGGCATTGAAGGACCCCGGCAGGTCGAGTCGCTGGTCGTCGGGCGCAACGTGGTCGTCCCGCCGATCGAGCGCGCGGAAGTCTTCGCCCACCTGGTCGACCCCGACGCCGGCGTGTGCGCCCGCCGGGCCCGCTTCACCGAGGCGCACGTGTACGAGGCCGTCTGCGCACTCTCCGACGGCCGGTGGGACGCGGCGGAGGTCGGCGAGCTGGCCGAAGCGTTCCTCGCCTCTCCCCACGCAGTGCGGCTGGCGCCGGCTGTCGGAGCCGAGTGGTGCGAGTCGGCGCGGTGGTCGACGGCGGAGCACCGAGCGCTGGAGGACCACGTCCTCGGCCGGCTTGAGCATCTCGCCCGCCGCGGTGACGACGGTGTCCACCCCCACGTGGTCGAGGCGTGCCTGGGCCGGGAGCCGGCCCTGGGCGACGACCAAGTTGAAGCAGTGCGTGAGCTGTGCGCGCCCGGGCCCGCCCTGCGGGCAATGATCGCCCCGGCGGGCCACGGCAAGACGACGACGGTGCACGCCGCTGCGGTGGCCCAGGGCGAGGCGGGCCGCCCGGTGCTCGGGCTGGCCGCCACCAACAAGGCGGTGGAGGAGCTGCGGGCCATGGGGCTGGAGGCGATGACGATCGCCCGCCTGCGCATTCAGCTGGCCGACGGCGGGCTGGCGCCCGGAACACTGCTGGTCGTCGACGAGGTGTCCAAGGTCTCCACCCGCGACGCCGCCATCGTGCTCGACGCCGGCGCCGTCATGCCCGGCGCCGGCGTGTGGTTCCTGGGCGATCCCCGCCAAGGCACGCCGGTGGCCGCCGGTGGGATCGCCGCCGAGGTCGCCCGCATGGGCGCAGCCGGGATCATCCCGGCGCCGGAGCTGACGGAGAACCGTCGCCAGCGCGACGAGGCCGACCGGGCGGCGCTGGTCGGCCTGCGGCAGGGGCGGGCAGCGGAGAGCCAGGCCGTCCGCGCCAGCCATGGCTGGGAGCACGAGCACGAGAGCCCGGAGGCGACCAGAGATGCCATGGCCGACGCCGTGGTCGCCGACGTCGAGCGCCTTGGCGCGGAGGCCGTCGTCACCCTGGCCGTCTCCCACGACGACTGCGAGGACATCGCCGACCGCATCCGCCGCCGGCTGATCGCCGCCGGCGAGATCGCCGAGGGCGGTGCGCGGGGACCGGGCTGGGGGCTGGCCGAGCGCACCTACGCGACAGGCGACCGCATCCTGCTGCACGCTCGGTTCCGCGACGCCGGGGGAGCCCTACAGAACGGCTCGGTGGGGACGGTGATCGCCGCCGGCGACGACGGCGCCCTGCGGTTGCGGTTCGAGGAACGGGAGGTCCTGCTGCCGGCCTCGTTCGTTGCCGGCCTCCGCGACGACGCCACCCCGAACCTGTCCCACGCGTGGGCCCGCACGGTTGACGGGGCCCAAGGCGGCACCTGGGAGGCCGCTCATCTCCTCGGCACTGACGCCCTCGACGCCCTCCGCGCTTACGTCGGCCAGAGCCGAAGCCGGGTGCCGACCCACACGTGGAACGTCCGGCGTACCCCGGCCGGCGACCACGGCGGCGTGCTCGCCGATGACCGCGACGGCGCGGCCCAAGTCCTCGCCGCCTTGGGCCGCGAGCCCGAGGTCGACTTCGCCGCGGTCGACGACCCCTGGCCGGTCGACCGGCGCCTGCGAGCCGAGCAGGCCGAGCACTGCCGGGTCATGGGTCGTTGCCCACAGGATCGGTCCCGGGAGCTGCAGCAGGCCGTCAACAGCAGCCATGCGGCCGGGTTGGCGCTCAGGGTGGCGGAGACCGATCTCGAGCGTGCCGTCCGGGCGCTCAAGGAGCTGCCCCACCTCGGCCGGTTGACGTCGCCGGGCCGGGCCACCCGCGCCCAGGCCGAGTCGCGCCTCAATGTGGCGACCGAAGCCCTCGACCGTCGCCGGGCCGAGGTCGCAGGAGCCGTCCGTCGCGTCGCCGAGCTGAAGGCGCACCAACGCGATCGAGAGGGGTTCCTTGCTCGGGAGGGGTGGCGGTCGAAGCGGATCGTCGCCATCGACGACGAGCTCGCCCGCCACTGGGCCCCGGTGGTCCTCGCCGCCGCCCGCCAGGACGACCCACTCGCCTTCGGCCTCGACCGCCTCCGGGCGGCGCGGGTCACCTATAGCGCCCAGCTCGGCGAACTCGTCCGCTCACTGCCACCCGACCGGGCCGACGCTCTGGCACGGGCCCAAGCCGCCGCCGGGCAAGCCCGTGGCGCCGTGGTCGATGCCCGCGGCGCTGCGGCCGGAGCCGCCGCCGCCCTCGACGACGCCCGCCGCCGTCACTGGGGCCGGCGTGACCGCGATGCCGTGGAGTCCGCCACGCGGCGGTCCGACCACGCAGAGTCCCGGCTGGCGGCGGCGATCGACCACGAGAGCGATTCCCGGCGCGTCGTGAAGGTGGAGGAGGCGGCCCAGCGAGCCCGGGTCCAGGCCTTACGGGACAACCGCGGCGCGCTCGCCGACTTGGAGCAAGCGGTCGCCGACGTCGAGGGGGCGCTGGAGCGCGTCCGGGTCGAGCGGGTCATCGCCATGGAGAGCGGCCACGAGTCCCGGACGCAACTGGTCGGGATGCTGGGCGTGCCTCCGAACTCGGTCGCCGGTCGTCAGGCCTGGTGCGGCATGGCCTACGAGGTCGAGACCTATCGGGACCACCACCCGGAGATCATCGGCCACGAGCACGAGGAAGGCGTGTACGCCGCCATCGGTCCTTCACCTTCCTCGTTCCGTGACAGAGCCACCTGGGACCACCTGGTGCGGCGCATGGCCGATGGGGCGGAGATCGTTGCCGCTGCGGATGCCCTCCCGGTTGAAGAGCAGCCGGTTGGCCTGGGCGGGCCGGATCGTTGGTCTGAGCGCCTCAACGACGCGTTCGAAGCCCGAGGAGCCTCGGTAGCTCTCGAACGGGACGCGCGGGGCCTCGGGATCGAGTTCTGACAGGGAGCCGGTTCCTGCGGAGCGGACGCCTCGGGGCCCCGGCATTACCGAGCACTGCCGGTGCACGACTTCGATGCTCTTATCGTTGTCAAGGGGCAAGTTTCGGTGTCTCGACGAGGTGCCGGG
>CAYZMG010000030.1:16894-48578 GCA_964479465.1 uncultured Acidimicrobiales bacterium | reverse complement strand
CGTGCGGGCCGAGCAGATGGCCGGCGTGCTCGGCCTGGGGGTCCAGCTTCCCGCTCAGGAGGCCCAGCTTCCCGCTCAGGGGGCCGCTCGGGCCGCGCGGCCTGCTACGCCACCGACCCCCGCACCGGGCGAACGCGGCTGACCGCCCACAGGATCAGCTCGTTGTGCGGCAGGAGTACGGCGAGGTACGCGAGGGTGCCGGCGGCCCCGACAATGACCAACTTCAGCAGGACACCGGGGATCGCCGGGGCCAGGACCAGCATGGCGGCCGCCGACACGGCGCCGGCGGCCAGCGGGCGCCCGGCATGCCGAGCCAGCGTCGAGCCCTGTATCCCGGACCGCCGGGCGTCGGCCAGCAGCCACGGGATGGTGACGCCGGCGGCGACCAGCACGTGGGCGATGCCGACCCCGCGGAGGCCGTCGACCGCAGCGCCGATCGCCAGGGCGGGCACGACGGCCGCCAGCCACGCCAGCCGGATGCGCAGCGCCACCCCCGGCCGCCCGTCGGCGACAGACAGGTTCAGGAGGAGGTCGATGAAGATGCGGAGCCCACCGAGCACCACCAGGAACCGCAGCGGCGTGGCCGCCACCAGCCACTTGTCCCCGTAGAGGAACCCGATGATCTCGGGGGCGAGGACGGCGAGGATGACCACCATCGGGACGAGGCCGGACATGACCACGCCGATCGCCCGCGGGAAGGCGCTGACCAGCCGGTCCCGGTCCTCCACCAGGCGGCTGAAGCCGGCGAAGGCGACGCGGTCGATGACCGCCGACACAAGCGACGCCGGCCAGCTCGAGAGGTTGAAGGCCAGGAGATAGATGCCCAGCTGCAACGTGCCGAGCTGGCTGCCGATGATCATGTAGTCGACGTTGAGGACGGCCTGGGCCACCACCGCGCCCGCGGCCAGGGGCAGCCCGAACCCGATCAGCCGCCGGGCCAGGGCCCGATCGAAGGCGGGGCGGATCGGGAACGGCGCGGCCCGGACGACGAGCAGGGCGACCACTGCCGCGCCGGCGACGCGCCCGATGACGATGCTCCACGCGCCCGCGCCGGAGACGGCGAGGGCAATGGTGATCGGTGTCCCGAGGGCGAAGCCGGCGAGCTCGGCCCGCGCCAGGTGGTCGTTGCGGAACGTGCGGACGAGGATCGCCTGGTGCGACGCCGAGAACCCGTCGATCAGGATCACGATCATCAGGACCCGAACCAAGGCGGCCGAATCTGGCGACCCGAGGGCCCGGGCGAAGGGGCCGGCGGCGAGGCAGGCGGCCAGGAAGATCAGCACGCTCGACGCCGCGGACACGGTCGCCGCGGTACGGGCGACGGCCCGCACGTCGCCCGGCCAGCGGATGACGGCGGCGATCACCCCGAGGTCGTTGAGCACGATGAGGATGCTCATGGCCACGAGCGTCACCGCGTAGGCGCCGAAGTCCTCCTGGGTGAGCAGGCGGGCGAGGACGATCCCGACGGCGAAGCTCCCCGCCCGGCCCAGAACCTGGGCGATCGTGCTCCATCCGAGGGCCCGACCGACCGAGCGGCCGAGCGCCTCCTCGGGCTCGGGCGCCTCGACCTCGGTGTCGCTCACGACGTCTCCCGGCGGTGCCCGGCTGCGCTCATAGCGATCCGGGGTGACCGAAAGGGGAGAATCCGGCGGCTGCTCACGCCGGCGCAGCCGGCCCCCCCGGCTGCCGGCGGCAAACGAACGGCGGAGGGCGCCGGCTCCGCCGGCGCCCGTAGCTCGATCAACTCGCCGGAACGGAGCGAGCGAAGCGAGCGAGTGACGGCGATTCTCATAGCCGTTCGAGCGCGGGGCCCTCGGGACGACCGATTGTGGCGCCGATCGCGTCGAACACGGGAACCCCGGACGCCACGATCATGTCGAGGGGCCACTCGGGGTGCCCGACCAGGATGACGACGACGTCGTGGTCGCCGACGACGTCCTCGGTCAGCGGGACGCTCTTGCGTTCCCCGCCAGCGAACGCGATGGCGTCGACGCGGGGGTCGGAGAAGTCCACGACGGCGCCCGACTGCTCCAGCAGCTCCATGACCCGGATTGCCCGCGAGTTGCGCACATCACTGACGCCCGGCTTGAACGTCGCCCCCAGCGCCAGCACCCGCGACCCGCGCAGGGTTTGGCCCAGGTTGTTGAGGAAAGCCCCCACCCGGTTCTGCACGTAGGGCGCCATGCGGAGGTTGGTATCCGCCGCCAGCTCGATGAACTTGGCCTGGAAGTCGAAGACGCGCGCCCGCCACGAGAGGTAATAGGGGTCGACCGGGATGCAGTGGCCGCCCGGCCCGACCCCCGGAGAGAAGGCGGTGAAGCCGAAGGGCTTGGTCCCGGCCGCGCCGATGACCTCCCACATGTCGATGCCCATCTCATGGGCCAGCACCGCCAGCTCGTTGACCAGGGCGATGTTGACGGCGCGGAAGGTGTTCTCGAGCAGCTTGGCCATCTCGGCCGCGGCCGGCGACGAGACGACCGTCACGTCTCCTGGCGCGTCCATGACCGACTCGAGCAGCGCCCGGGCCTTGTCCGCGCAAGCCGGCGTCACCCCTCCGACCACCTTCGGCGTGTTGCGCACCGTCCACGTCACGTTGCCCGGGTCGACACGCTCCGGCGAGAAGGCCAGACCGAAGTCGACGCCGGCCCGCAGGCCGGAGCGCTCGAGGATGGGTTGCACCACCTCGGTGGTCGTACCGGGGAATGTCGTCGACTGGAGGACGACCAGCATGCCGCGACGCAGGTAGGTTCCGAGTGTTTCGGTTGCGGCCCGCACGAAAGCCAGGTCCGGGGTCTTCGCCTCGTCGAACGGCGTGGGGACAGAGATGAACACGGCATCGGCGCCTCCGAGGATGTCGGCCTCGGAGCCCGCCAGGAAGCGCCCCTGGGCGACGGCGGCGCTCACGCGCTCGGGTACGACGTCTTCGATGTGGCTCAGGCCGGCGTTCAGGCGCTCCACCTTGGACTGGTCCACGTCGTAGCCGACGGTCCGGAAGCCGGCCTCGGCGAACGCCATCGCCAGCGGCAGCCCGACGTAGCCGAGGCCGATGACGCCGACCGTCAGCTGGCGGGCGTCGACCCTGGAGTCGAAGTCATAAGGGTCGCTGTCCTCAGTGCCGATGTCCTCAGCCATGGCTCTTCTCCCACCAGGTGATCGTCCGGTCCAGCCCGTCTTCGAGGCTGACCTTGGGCTCCCAGCCGAGCAGGCCCTTGGCCCGGCTGTTGTCGGGCACCCGCCGGCGCGTGTCCTCGAACCCTGGCCCGTAGTACGCCTCGTACGGCGTGAACACGATCGGAGAATTCGAGTTCACCCGGTCCCGGACCATCTCCGCCAGCTCGAGCACCGAGGTTTCCCGCGTCCTCCCGAGGTTGATCACGTGCCCCTCCGCCTCGGGCGTCGTGGCGGCGAGGATCGTCCCGTCCACGGTGTCGTCGACATAGGTGAAGCAGCGAGTCTGGCTGCCGTCCCCGTGCACCGTTATCGGCTGGCCGTCGAGCGCCAGGCGCAGGAAGTTGGCCAGGACGGAGCCGTAGCCACGCTCGTCAAGGCGGGGGCCGTAGGAGTTGAAGTAGCGCACGATCGTCATCGGCAGGCCGTGGGCGGCATAGGCGAACGCCAGGTGCTCGTCGATGGCCTTCGCCGTCGAGTACGACCACCGGTGCACGGTCGTCGGCCCGAGGACCCGGTCGTCGTTCTCGGACATGGGGACCTTGGCCGTCTTGCCGTAGACCTCCGACGTGGATGCGAGCAGCACCTTCCGCCAGTACCGGAAGCAGGCGGCCAGCACGTTCTCGGTGCCCAGGAGATTCGTGTGCAACGACTCGAGGGGGGCGTCGACGATGTGGCGCACTCCGACCGCCGCGGCCAGGTGGTACACCAGCTCCGCCCGTTCGACCTCGGCCGTCACCAGTCCGGCGTCGAGGATGGTCCCGTTCACGAACCGGATCTGGGGGAGCCGGCCGTTGATGTTCGACGCCCGGCCTGTCGACAGGTTGTCGATGACCGACACCTCGTGGCCGGCGTCGCAGAGACGGTCGACCAGGTGGGAGCCGATGAAGCCGGCGCCGCCGGTGACGAGGATCCTCATGCCATGACCTCCTTGGGGGCGCCCACGGTGAGCGCCGGCCCGTTCAGGACGTGTTGGTAAACGGCCTCGAAGCTGCGGGCGACCGCATCCGGGGCGTAGTGACGCTCGACGACCGCCCGGCCGGCCTCCCCCATCGAACGGCGACGGGCCGGGTCACCGAGCAACTGGTCCACCCGGGCGACGAACCCCGCCTCGTCGTTCTGGTCGACCAGGTAGCCGTTCGCCCCGTCGGTCACGAACTCCGCAAGGGCCGGAAGCCGGAAGGCCACCACCGCGGCCCGGGCCGCCATCGCCTCCAGCACGGCGAGGCCGAATCCCTCACTCTCGGAGGCGAAGAGGAACAGGTCGGCTGCGGCCAGCAGGTCGGGGATGTCGAAGCGGGCGCCGAGCATGCGGACGCTGCCCTGGAGGCCGGACGCCGCCACCTGGGCCTCGAGGGCCGGACGCTCGCTCCCGTCGCCGACGAGAACCAGGGTGGCGGCGGGCCAGCGCTCCAGAATCGCCGGCATGAGCGCCAGCAGCCGGGCCTGCCCCTTGCCCGGCACCAGCCGGGAGACGCACATCAGCACCGGTCCGCCCGCCGGCGCCAGTTCCTTGCGCAGCTGGGCCATTCGCTCCGGATCCCGCGCGCCGAAGCGGTCGATAGCCACGGCCTGGTTCAGGACGGTGATGGGCACGGACACCAGGGGGACGAACACATCTCGCACGTCGCGGGACTCGGCGATGTAGTGGCGGACGGCCCGGCGCTCGAGCCAGTCCCGGCCCCGGCCGGACACCTTGGCGCGAGCCCGGCCGAGCGCGCCCGGGTCGGGCGGGTACATCGGGCCGAAGTGCACCCACTCGGCGTGCAGGTGGCCGACGACCGGGATGCGCGCCGCGAGGCCGGCGGCATGCCCGAACTTGCGGTCGAGGTCGCTGTGCACGTGCAGGAGGTCCGCCTGGCGGGCGAGGCGGACGAGCGAAGCCAGCGCGCCCGTGGTCCCCACCCTCGACCCGAGTCCGAGGTGGATGGGCGTCACCCCGGCCTCGGTGAACGAGGGCGCCAGCGCGTCCTCTCCGGACAGGTGGCACACGGTGACGTCGAACTGGTCGCGGTCGGCGTGGCGGACGTGTTGGAGGACGATCGTCTGTCCTCCGCCGATGGCGAGATCGGGGAGCACGTGCAAGATGCGGTGGCGACCGCCGGCTGGGGCGCTCATACCGCACGCACATCCGGGTGGACCTCGAGCGCATCGAGCATCTCGGTGATCTCGTCGATGTAGATCGGGTTCATGACCACCACCAGGTCAGGCGGCCGGACCTTGAGGAACTCAGGGGCGACGACTTCGGTCCCCACTCCGGCCAGGTACATCCCCTGCTTCAGCGGGTTGATGTCCACGGCGTACTCGACGCCGGAGTTCGGGCCCAGCGTCACCAGGAACGACACACCTTTGGAACCTGCGCCCCAGATGACGGTTCGCTCCTTCTGCGCCCGCCGGACGAGGAGCTCCTCGCGCCAGAGCCGCACGGTGGCCGAGTAGGCGCTGCGGAAATGCTCGACACCCGCCTCGATCTCGGCCCGGTCGTCCTCGCCGGCACCCTCCGCCGTGACGGGCCCGTCGGCGGGAACTGCCTCCACCACCAGGTACTGACCGTCGAATTCGAGCGACAGGTCGAGGATGTCGAAGCCGGCGGCGCGGAACAGGCGGGCGAGCGACCCGGCGGTGAAGTAGGAGCAGTGCTCGTAGTAGACGTCCCAGAAGGCGCCTTCTTGGAGCACCCGCAGCGTGTCGGGCACCTCGAAGAGGACCACCACGTCGCGGCGGTCGCCGATCGCCCGGCGCACCATGCGCAGGAACTCGCCGACGGGTTGGATGTGCTCGAGGGTGTGGCGGCACACCACGACGTCGGCCGCCACGCCGGCGTGGCGCTCGTCGTACAGCTCACCGATGAACCGGGCCCGATCGGTCTCGGCGTTGTGCCGGCCAGGCACGTAGGAGGGGTCGATGCCCACGCCCCGGTTTCCGCCCAGTTCACACATGAGGGCCAGGAACTCGCCCTTCCCGCAGCCGATCTCGAGCACGTCCTTGTCGCGGATGTCGTAGCGATCGATCCACCGGGCGGCGAGGTCGTGGGCGAAGGAGCGGAAGCGAGGCGAGAACCCCTGGGTCTCTTCATACGACGTCGAGTAGTCACTCAACGTCGGGTTGAACTCCATGTTGGTGATGAAGCCACACGCCTCGCAGACGCCGAGGGAGATGTCGCCCTTCGGGTACGAGACGGCGTCCTGACGGGAGGCGAGGAGCAGGCAGCTGTGGGCGGGCACGCCGTCCTGGGCGTGGAAGAAGCGGAGCGGGCCGGCGCACGCGGGACAAGCAGTGAGGCTCACAGCACCACCGGCTTCGGGATCGGGACGATGAAGCGCCCACCACGGCGGAGATATTCCTGCTGCTGCTGGATGATCTCGTCCTTGAAGTTCCACGGAAGCAGCAGCACGTAGTCGGGTGCGCGTTCGAGAAGCGCGGAGGGGTCGAGTATGGGAATCCCGACGCCGGGCATGCACTTCCCCTGCTTGTGCACGTTGCGGTCGACGATGAAGTCGACGAGCTCGGTGCCGATGCCCGTGACGTTCAACAGCGTGCTGCCCTTGGCCGCCGCGCCGTAGCCGGCGATGCTCGCGCCGCCGGCCTTGAGCTCGCGAAGCAGGTCCAGGAGGTCGGCCTTGATGCGTTCGACGTCTCCAGCGAAGTCGGCGTAGAAGTCGAAGGAGGTCATCCCCGACCGCTCTTCGTCGAACAGGTACTCGACGACACGCTCGCTCACCGCCTCGTTGGGACCGATGATCCAGCGCAGGGTGCCGCCGTGGAGCTCGGGGAAGAACTCCACGTCGTTGAGGAACAGGCCGTGGCGGCGGACGAGGCGGTCGACCGCGGTGCAGGAGAAGTAGCAGAAGTGCTCGTGGTAGATGGTGTCGAACTCACGATGGCGGATGAGCTCGCCGACGTAGGGGTTCTCGACGTGGATCTCGCCGTCGTCGGCGACAAGGGTATGGAACCCCTCCACGAAACCGTTGAGGTCGGGCACGTGGGCCATCACGTTGTTGGCGATGATCACGTCCGCCCGTATCCCCTTCTGACGGAGGGACGCGGCGAGCTCGGGCCCGAAGAACTCGGCCATGGTGGGCACGCCGCGCGTGCGGGCCATGATCGCCTGGTCCGGAGCAGGATCGATGCCCAGCACCGGAACGCCCCGGTCAACAAAGGATCGCAGGAGGTACCCGTCGTTGCTCGCCACCTCGACCACCAGGCTCGTGGCATCGAGCGCCCGCCGCTCCATGATGGAGTCGACGTGGGAGGCCGAATGGCGGAGGAGGTGGTCGGAGACGGAGGAGAAGTAGAGGTAGTTCTCGACGAACAGCTTCTCGGGCGGCACCTCCTCGAGGATCTGCACCAGTGAGCACGCCTCGCAGAAGGCCACGTCGAGCGGGTACCGGTCCTCCGCCTTAAGGCTGCCGGGCTCGACGAGGGCGTCGGCGAGGGGGGTTTCGCCGAGGGAGAGGAACGGCCGCAGCCCGGGAGAGCCACACGACCGGCATTGCTTGGACTGAGCCATCGCGCTCCCCTTCATGCCGCAGCCGCGGCACGCCACCGCAGGCTGGAATCGATCCGCCCCGAGCCCAGGAGCTCGAGGACGTGCTTGATGCGCAAGAACCGGCCGCTCACGAACTGCTCGGCCGTCAGGCCGGCGTTCTCGTAGGCATCGCGCAGCTCAGCTGCGCCGAGGGGCACGGTCCAGCGAGGCTGGAACTCCGGCAAGACCTCGGCGATCCGGTCGCAGTTCACCCGGTAGTTCCGCAGGTCCGGGCCGGCGCCATCGGCGAAGGAGATGGTGCTCGACGGCACGGCGTCGGCGACGATCGCCGCCACATCACGGATGCGGTAGTTCTCGCCCGTCCGACCGACATTGAACGCCGCGCCGTGCACCAGCTCTCGCGGCGCCTCCAAGGCGGCCACGAAGGCCCGGGCGACGTCCTCCACGTGGACCAGCGGTCGCCAGGGAGTCCCGTCGCTCTTCATCTCGACCCGACCGGTCGTGTAGGCGAGACCGACGAGGTTGTTCACGACCAGGTCACCCCGCAGCGACTCGCTGACGCCGTAGACCGTGCCGTTGCGCAGGAACGTCGGGCTGAAGTCGTCGCCGGCCAGCGCGCCGATGTCACGCTCCGCCAGCACCTTCGACCGCCCGTAGGGCGTCACGGGGTTGAACGACGCCCGCTCGTCGAGGGGCTCGTCGCCGGCCGCTCCGTACAGGCTGCAGGACGAGGAGAACAAGAACCGACCGACGCCGGCCGCCTTTGCCAACCGCGCCATGTGCACCGCGGCCAGATGATTGATGTCGAAGGTGCAGTGCGGGTTGAGGTCACCCAGGGGGTCGTTGGAGATCCCGGCCAGATGGATCACTGCGTCGAGCCCGTGAACGTGCTCGACGCCGGCGTCGCGCACGTCGAGGCGGTGGGCAGGGATCTCCGCAGCCCCCGTGGTCAGATCACACCCCTCGAACAAATAGCTGTCGAGACCGACGACTTCATGCCCCGCCTCGATGAGCGCAGGTACAAGAACAACGCCGATATAACCGCGGTGTCCGGTGACGAGAACTTTCATGTGTCGACCTTCCAGTTGATCCAGGGCGCCTCGTTGGAATCCCACATGCTCTGCAGGAGCTTCCAGTCGCGAAGGGTGTCCATGCACTGCCAGAACCCGTAATGGCGGTACGCCATCAGTTGGCCGTCCTTGGCCAGGTGCTCGAGGGGTTCCCGCTCCCACTGCGTGAGGTCGCCGCCCACGTAGTCCATGACCTCGGGCTCCAGCACGAAGAACGCGCCGTTGATCCACCCCTCGCCGGTCTGGGGCTTCTCCGAAAACTCTGATATCTGGTCGCCGTGGAGCTCCAGGTGCCCGAAGCGGGCCGGCGGACGGACCGCAGTGAGAGTCGCCAGCTTGCCGTGGGACCGGTGAAAGGCCAGCAGCTCGCGAAGATCGATGTCGGCCACGCCGTCGCCCCAGGTGAGCATGAACGTTTCGTCGCCGAGATACGGCGCCAGCCGCTTGATCCGCCCGCCCGTGGCCGTTTGCTGACCGGTATCGATCAGCTCGATGGTCCAGTTCTCATGCTCCCCGTCGTGCACGCGCACCTGCCCATCGGCAAGAGAGACGGTGAGGTTCTGGGTGAGCGAGCAGTAGTCGACGACGTACTTCTTGATCTGCTCGCCCTTGTACCCGAGAGCGATCACGAACTCGTCGAAGCCCTGCTGGGCGTACAACTTCATGATGTGCCAGAGCATCGGCTTTCCGCCGATTTCGACCATGGGCTTGGGCTTGACCTCGGTCTCTTCAGCCAGGCGTGAGCCCACACCGCCCGCGAGGATGGCAACCTTCACTTCATTCCACCTCCGAGTCGGGTTCGACTGACAACGTCTTCTGATCTGCAGAGTGGAGGCTGCTCCGATTGATACATCTGCGACGGGTCGAGAACTACGTATCTTCTGTGCCTTGTCGCCCTCTCCATGCCGATGAGTCTCGACCTCGAGCTGACGGCAGCGATGTCGCTGGTGGACCCCGCGCCCCCCCTTCTTTTCCAATCTGGGAGCGACAGCTTCCGGCTGCGCCTCCGGTCATCCGAAGTCCTCGACCTCCTTGACGATTCCGAGAAGGGACTCGTCCCGCCCGGCCGGCGCCGGCTGACCTTCGGCTCGGGCGAAGTGGTCGTCGTGATCGACCTCCTCCCTGCCGGCGGGAGAATGACCCTCGCCGGCGCCGTGCATCCGCGGAGCCCCGGGTGGGCTCTCCTCCGCGCCGTCCGGTACGCGGCGACGCTCGACATGGCCGAAGGCTTCCTGGCCGCCGCCTCCTTCCCTCGCTCACCGTTCAGCGTGGCTGTGGAGTTCCTCGACGGTCGCCGCGTCCACACCGATTGGGTCCTCCCATAGACCCGGCCCCGACCGCCCGGCGGTAGATCGCATCGAGGCGGGCGACAGCCGGCTCGAGTGCGAACCGCTCGTTCACGGTCCGCACGCCGAACGCACCGAGCTTGGCCTGCCGCTCCCCGTCATCGAGCAGCGCGCCCAGCTGGCGGGCCAGGCGGTCCGGACCGTGCTCGCCGTTCCCGCGCCCGTGACACCCCTGCGACAGGAGCGGTCCGGCGGTCTCCGGGGTGAAGACCTCGGAGAACCCTTGCTCGCCGAGGACGATGACGGGCTTGGAGAACGCCATCGCCCTTTGCACCGAGGCTCCCGTGCCCAGCACGACGGTGGCGGCCGCGTACGCCGGCCGTGGATCAGCCATCGGACCGGTCAACACCACCGTGCGACGGCCCACGATCGCCGCGTCCACCGCCAGCTCTTCGAGTGCACTGCCGCCGCCGACAACCACGAGCCGGATCGGTCGGTCAGGGGCCAGCCGGGCCACGGCCGCCAGAGCGCATCGGACCTCCTCCACCTCGACGGCACCCGACAGACGGGGGACGATCACGACGGTCGGCACGCCGGCGTGGAGCCGGTGGCGGTGGCGGAATTCGGCGGGATCGACGGCTCCGGGATGGTGGGCCTCGGTGTCGACCGGCGGCTCGAAGAGCTCGACGGGGCTCCGCCACAACCGCCGGGCACGGCCGTGAAGCTGGGCGGTCCCGAAGGTCATGGGGACCGCCCTGGGCAGGAACCGTTCCCACGTCGTCGACATCGAGGTGCCCAGAATGGGGACGCGACCGGTCAGGCCGAGGCCGAAGTAGGCCTCGAGCACCTGGGGCCGGTCCCACGCGTGCACCAGATCCGGCGACTGGCTCATCACGGCATCGCGCAGCGCGGCCATCATCACCGTCGACGGCCGGACACGTGGCGAGGGCGCGTACAGCAGCCGGAGCCCCCGCCTCCGAGCCAGAGCGGACGCGGGGCCGGGCGCGGCGAAAAGGACGACGTCGTGGCCGAACCCGTCGCGCACCGCCGCCGCCAGCTCGACAGCAACCGTCTGCCCACCGACCTCGAGATGGTCGGGGATCACAAGGATCTTCATGTGGAGGGACGCTTAGACCGGTTCCGGCGTGACCCGTCTGCGACCCACGCGGGCGCCGAGCGCACCCGCCGACACACCGAACGCACCGATGGCCACCAGCTCCGCGATGTCGGCCCCGGTGACGGCGATGTCGCTCCGGGGAGTGGGGACGGGACTCGCCACATCGGGCCGTATCGCGGAGTCGGACACGACGACCGGCGGTGTGACGCCGACATAGGTCTGGGACCACGCCGGCGTCGCGAAGGCGAGCGTCCCGGCCAGGATGCCTGCACAAGCCCAACGGCGGGATGTCATGCTCCCAAACGTAAGGAGGGAACCCCCACGCCCCCCCTCGAGCGTCCCAAATTCCTCCCAACGCATCGAGGACGCCACACCGGGCGCTACAACCCGCTGAAGACCACGTCGCGGGAGGCGCCGTCCGACCAGGGCCCGTTCGGCCCCGTCCAGGTGATGCCGGGGACACGGGCCGACGGCTCGACACGTATGGTGCCGTCATGTCCCGGCAGAACAAACCGAACCACCTCGGTGGCGGACCGGCCCTGCTCGACCCGCACCTGGACCCCGACGACCCGAGTCGGCCCGTCGGCGCCGGCGATGGCGTAGGTCTCGCGGCCGTCGATCCGCAGCCCGGCGGCGGCGCCGGGCACGTTCACGGACACGATGCCGAGGTAGACGCCCTGCGGTACCCCGCTGTTCGGCTCGCCACCCGCCACGTAGGAGGGTTCCCCCTTGGGGGTGGTGTTCCGGAGGTTGACCCGGACCGCCACCTCGGTGTCCGTTCCCTGGGGAGCGAAGGAGAGGTCGGCGGACACCTCCAGGAACTGGTCGAGCTTGTTGCCGCCCCGGTTGACCACCGACACGAGCAGGGAGTCCGGGCGCAGCGCGCCGTCGACGCCCAATGCCTTCCATCCCGCCTGCTGGACAGGCCGGGACGACCACAGCATGGCGTGGCGGCCGGCGACGACGTCCTTCATCGACCGGACCAGATTGGGCACCGACCAGTGCCGCTGGTCCAGCGCTTCCACGCCGGCCCGGGCGATGGCGCCGAGCTCCTCCCGGCGGCCGGTGCGGTCCTCGGGAAAGCGCAGGTACTGGGCGTGCAGGAGGAGGTCGACGACACTGTCGGCGCCGACGCTGCGACCGTCGACGGTGATGGGACCGGTGGCGGCCAGCAGGCCCCGCAGGGCGACCGGGTCGATGGCCAGCACACCGTCGACCGGGCGGTTGCCGGCGGCCTCCCACATGCGGGCCGCGAGAGGGGCCGCCTCGTCGAAACGGGGCGACGTCATGAGGTTGCGCCACTCGACGTTCGGCGCCAACCAGCCCCACCGGTCGCTGAGGTCACCCTCGATGGGTACGGCACCCTTCGGGACCGCCACGTCCGTCACCGGGCGCATCTCGCCGAGCCGCAGGCCTCCGTCGGTGATCTCCAGCTCTCCGACCGAGAGGAACATCCCGGAACCGGCCCGCATCTCGGCGTTGTTGGCCGCGAAGACCAGGTAGCGGTGGTGCCCCGAGAGCATCTCGGCCACCGCCTCCGCCCCGGTCGACCCGTCCTCCAGCCGCTGCCGAAGCTCGGTGAGGTCAGTCGACAGCTCGCCTCGCGCCCGGGCCAGGCGGCCGAAAAGGCCCACGTCGGGGCCGAGGTCGACGGTGGCCAGGCGCCGGCCGGCGTCTCCCGCCAGGGTGCCGAGGGCGCGGACCAACTCGACCCGGGCGGGATGGGAGGTGGGCGGCGCCTCGAGGCGGCGCTGGGTCTCCACCATCGTGTCGAGCACGGTGTCGGTGACCTCGGTGGCGGCGTCCACGAGCGCGATCACCGACTCCAGCTGCCGGCCGACGACCGGCAGCAACCGAGCGGGCTGCAGGAGCGGGCTCCCGATCCGGCGCTGGGCGCGCTCGAAGTCGACCTTGGCCTGTCCGATGTGGGCAAGTGGCCGCCCAGTTGCGAGGTCGGTCAGCTCGAACCCGGCCTGCGCGCGGTGCACGGCGGCGGTGCCGGCCCGGACGTCGGAGGCGGCCCCGGCCACGCTGGCAGCCGCCGCTGCGCCCCAAAGCCCCACCACGGCGACCCCGCCCAGCGCCCACAGGATCCGGCGCCGGCGCCGGCGACTCATCGTTGCCTCGACCGCTCCATCGCCGGCCGGCCCGTCCGGGACCGGTCCTTCCCGGTCACCGGGGCGAACGGCACGACAACCCGATGGCGGAGCGGCACCACCTTCGCCATCTGGGTCTGACCCGGCGCCGGCGCCACTCGCGACGGCCGCGCACCGAGCCCCGTCGGGTCGGCCCACCGCCCGCGGGCCTCGGCCCGGGGCTGGCGGGCCGGCGCCGGCCGTTCCTGCTCACGGGCACCCGGGAGGGCGACGAGCCGGGGCCGCCCGCGCCCTGTGTCCTGCACTGGCGGAACGCCGGAGAGAGTCACCGGTCTCAACGTAGGGACGTGACCTCAACCCGTTCCCTGCTCCGCCCCAACGCTTGCCCAACCGGGCGGGGCTCGGGCTACTTGGCGGTCACCGTGAAGTCGTCGAACTCTGCCCCGCCGCCACCGGCCATGCCGTAGGCCGTGGTCCGCATGTTGAACGCGGTGTCGGTCACCCGCATCAGCAGCGAGCCGTTCACGAGGCAGTCGACGCGGCCGTCAAGTGTCTGGCGCACCTCGATGACGTCGCCAGGGCGGGCGGGGACCGTCGAGGTGGCTCGGACGCTGGAACTGTTGTCCACCACGGCCTCCAGGGTGTAGCGACCGCCGGCATTGCGCCCGCAGCGGAGATGGCTGCCGTCCTCGCTGTACCGGAACAGCAGCCACGCCTCGAGCTCCGGGGTGACCACGGTCACCCGGGCATCCGCCAGCTCGCTGCTGGTGTCGAGCCACGCCACGCCGTAGCCGGCCCACTGGCGGGCGTGGCCGGCGCTCGTCGACCAGTACCCCCCCATCCGCCACGGGTAGAAGGTGCCGGCGTCGGCGTGGTCAAGCACCGTGCCGTCCGCCTCGTTGAAGCCGTCCACCGTCGTCGTACCCGACGAGATCGTCTGACTGATCCAGACGGAGTCGAAGCGCACCGACGGCGAGGACGCCGCCAGCCCGAAACGCCTCGCGGTGAGAAGGCTCTGGTCGCCGCCGTCGAAGACGTGAGTCCCGTTCACCGCCACGTAGATGCCGTCGTCCGGGCGGTTGTTGATCCGGATCACGTCGCCGTCCCGGGGCACGACGTTCGCCCTGATGACGAGGAACTGGGGGGACTGCACGGCGCCGCTGACGACCTTCCACATCCGGTAGTAGCCCGAGGAGTCGGGACCGATCCGGAAGTGGTCGGCGAGGCTCTCGCCCCGGAGGACGACCGAGAAGCCCTGGTCGGCGCCGGCGGCCACGGTCACCTCGAAGGTGCCGAACTGCCAGCCGGGGTCGATTGTGGCCATGCTCAGGCCCGGGCCGGTGGGAGCGGCGGCACCGTCCGTCACCCCGAAGGAGCCCGACCAGGTCCCCCAGGCCTGGCCGGTCTCCGTCGAGCCCAGGGCGGCGGCGTCGGGCCGGTCGAAGCCGTCGACGACCACCGAGCCCGGCGCCGGGGGCACCCGCACCGAGATGTCGGCGCTGGCGGAGTCGTTGGAGGGATCCCCATCGGCGCCAGCGGCGGCGACCGAGGCGGTGAGGCGCAGGGTGGCGTCGGTGGCCGGGGCGGTGCCGTTGACCGTGACGGTGGCGGTGCTGCCCACCGCCCGGGTCCCGAGCGCGCAGGTCCAGGTGGCCGTGGTGATCTTCTTGCAGGAGCCGACCGTGGAGCTCAGGGAGAGCTTGGAGACGCCGGCGGGCACCGAGACGGTGAGGACGGTGGAGGTGGCCGACACGGTGCCGGTGTTGGTCACCGTCGCCGTCCAGGCCACCGGAGCGCCGGTGGCCACCGAGGAGGACTTGGCGACCACGGCCACGCCCAGATCCCGCGCCGCCGGCGGGGTGAGGACCCACAGGTCGTCGAAGCGGGTGACGGCGCCGCTGCCGGCGGCGAGGCCGACGCCCTCGGCCGTGGCGTTGAAGCCGTCGGCGGTCGTGGCCACCGTGGTGCCGTTCACCGAGCAGGTCAGGCCGGAGGCCAGCTTGCAGCTCAGGCGGTCGCCGGCGGCGGGGCTGACGGTGGCCCCGCCGGTGATGGCCGGGGTGCCAAGGGCGGAGTTGACCACCTGCTGGAGCACGTAGGGGCCGTTCTGCCAGCGTCCGAAGCGCCAGTAGTTGGCGGCGTCGCTGGCCCGCACGACGAGCCACAGCTCCGCCGAGGGCACGGCAACGGTGACCGACGCCGTGCCTTTGGCCGTGGTGGAGCCCACCACGGCCAGGGAGTAGCCGGCGCCCGTGGCCTCGGCCTGGCCGCCGGCCACCCGGGTCGTGCCCGACCATGTGCTCCAGGCCTGGCCGGTCTCCGTCGAGCCCAGGGTGGGGGCGTCGGGCCGGTCGAAGCCGTCGACGACCACCGAGCCCGGGGGCGGGGGCACCCGCACCGAGATGTCGGCGCCGGCGGAGTCGTTGGCCGGATCGGCGTCGACGCCGGCGGCGGCGACCGAGGCGGTGAGGCGCAAGGTGGCGTCGGTGGCCGGGGCGGTGCCGTTGACCGTGACGGTGGCGGTGCTGCCCACCGCCCGGGTCCCGAGCGCGCAGGTCCAGGTGGCCGTGGTGATCTTCTTGCAGGAGCCGACCGTGGAGCTCAGGGAGAGCTTGGAGACGCCGGCGGGCACCGAGACGGTGAGGACGGTGGAGGTGGCCGACACGGTGCCGGTGTTGGTCACCGTCGCCGTCCAGGCCACCGGAGCGCCGGTGGCCACCGAGGAGGACTTGGCGACCACGGCCACGCCCAGATCCCGCGCCGCCGGCGGGGTGAGGACCCACAGGTCGTCGAAGCGGGTGACGGCGCCGCTGCCGGCGGCGAGGCCGACGCCCTCGGCCGTGGCGTTGAAGCCGTCGGCGGTCGTGGCCACCGTGGTGCCGTTCACCGAGCAGGTCAGGCCGGAGGCCAGCTTGCAGCTCAGGCGGTCGCCGGCGGCGGGGCTGACGGTGGCCCCGCCGGTGATGGCCGGGGTGCCAAGGGCGGAGTTGACCACCTGCTGGAGCACGTAGGGGCCGTTCTGCCAGCGTCCGAAGCGCCAGTAGTTGGCGGCGTCGCTGGCCCGCACGACGAGCCACAGCTCCGCCGAGGGCACGGCAACGGTGACCGACGCCGTGCCTTTGGCCGTGGTGGAGCCCACCACGGCCAGGGAGTAGCCGGCGCCCGTGGCCTCGGCCTGGCCGCCGGCCACCCGGGTCGTGCCCGACCATGTGCTCCAGGCCTGGCCGGTCTCCGTCGAGCCCAGGGTGGGGGCGTCGGGCCGGTCGAAGCCGTCGACGACCACCGAGCCCGGCGGCGGGTCGGCGGCGAAGCTCGGGGCCGCGCCGATGGCCAGGAAACCGGCAAGGACGCCGGTTCCGGCCCGGCTACGGAGGCTCATGGGATGGAAGGTATGGACCGGGCCACAACCCAAGCCCTGCGCCGGCCCAACTCGCGCACAATCGGGCGACTCCACCGCAACTGGTGACGACCAGTGCGAGATACGGCACTGGGTGTCACCAGTTCGCCTCGGCGGGCCCGC
This sequence comes from uncultured Acidimicrobiales bacterium, assembly GCA_964479465.1. Lineage (GTDB taxonomy): Bacteria > Actinomycetota > Acidimicrobiia > Acidimicrobiales > AC-14 > CADCTB01. The sequence goes on along the minus strand of CAYZMG010000030.1, from coordinate 31,832 downwards.
GGGCGCCGGCCATGGGCCTGGGCGCAAATGCCTGGCGGTGCCAAACCTCGAGCGAGAGCAGGTTCCAGATCCGCATCTCCTCGTTGGTCCTCCCCCGGTGGTGGCTGTCGAGGAGGGCGGCGACCGTGGCCCGGTCCATCACCCGGCCGACGAAGGAGTCGGGCCCGCACAGCAGGTCGGTGGCCATAGGCCGCAGCGCGCCCCGGAACCAGGCGTCGAGCGGCACCCGGAAGCCGACCTTCGGGCGGTCGACGATGGAGGCGGGCAGGTGGCGCCGGGCCACCTCCTTGACGACCCACTTGCCCGATCCCCGCCGGACTTTCATGGCGCTGGGCAGGCTGAAGGCCAGCTCGACCAGGCGGTGGTCGAGGAACGGCGGCCGCAGCTCCAACGACGCGGCCATGGACATGCGGTCGCCCCGCTCCAGCAGGTTGTCGGCCAGCCACTGGTGGCAGTCGGCGTAAAGCATCCGCCGCAGCGCATCGCCCCCGCCCGGCTCCCAGAACGCCGGCGCCGCGTACGCGGTCGCGTCTCCCAGGAGCCGCCGGCGCTCGGAGGTGGTGAAGGGGGCGAACCAGCCGGCGATCCGCTCCTGCTCGCCGGCCTCTCCCAGGGCGCGGGCGGCGATGCGCACCCGGTCGGCCCGGGCCGGTAGCCGGCGCTGGGCGGCGCCGAGCAGGGGGGTGCGGACGCCGGCGGGGATGTGGCCGGCGGTCGCCGCCCACGGGGCCACCCGGTGCTTCGGGTAGCCGCCGAACAACTCGTCGCTGCCTTCGCCCGAAAGGACGACTTTGACCCGCCGGCGGGCAGTGGACGCCAGGAGGTGCAGGGCCACATCCGCGGGCTGGGACAGGGGCGCGTCACGGTTCCAGGTGAGCTCCGGCCACAGCCGCTCGAAGTCGTCGGGGGTGACGACGACCTCGGTGTGGCGGGTGCCGAACATGTCGCTCACCTGCCGGGCATGGGACAGCTCGTCGAAGCGAGGGTCCCCGAAGCCGGCGGAGAAGGTATCGACGCTGCTGCCGGCGACCTTGGCCATCAAGGCGACGATCAGGCTGCTGTCCAGCCCGCCGCTCAGGTAGGCACCGACCGGCACGTCGGCCACGAGGGCCGCCTCCACCGATCGCTGCAGGGCCGACTCCACCAGATCCACCGCCTCGTCGTCGGTGACGTCGAGCTCGTCGGACTCCGCAGGGACCTCCCAGTACCGGTGGGTCGTGACCCACCCGTCCGGCCCCACCCGAAGCCAGTGGCCCTGGGCCAGCTTGCGGATCCCCCGGAACAGGGTGTGAGGCGGGGGGACGGACGCCGCCCCCAGGTAGGCGAAGAGGCTGGCCTCGTCGACCTCGGCCGGCGCCGGCAGCACGGGCAGGAGGGCCTTGATCTCCGAGGCGAAGAGCAGGACGTTGGCATCCGCGTAGTAGTAGAGGGGCAGGACGCCCAGCCGGTCCCGGAAGAGCCACAGGGTGGCGGCGTCGCCGTCGTAGACCGAGTAGGCGAACTGGCCCTGGAGCTGCTCCACGCCGGCCGCGCCCCACTTGGCGAAGGCGGCCAGCAGGACCTCGGTGTCCCCGCTGGTGCGGTACGGGTACGGGAGGCGCCGGCGCAGCTCCTTGTAGTTGAAGATCTCGCCGTTGAAGCTGACGTGGAGGCGATCGCCGGCGGAGGCCATGGGCTGGGCCGAGCCGGCGATGTCGATGATCGACAGGCGCCGGTGCCCGAACCCCACCGTGCCGTCGGTCCAGTAGCCCTCGCCGTCGGGGCCCCGGTGGGTGAGCTGAGCGGCCATGAGCCGCAGGTCGGCCTCGTGCACCGCGCCGCCGTCGAAGCGCCGGATGCCGACGATCCCGCACATCAGCCGACCCCGGCTTCGCACAGTTCCATCAGCTCATGGGAGCGCGCGTCCCAGGAGTCGCCGGCGACCGACGCCCGCCGGCGGGCCCGGGCCTCGCCGTCGTGGTCTTCGAGGGCGGCCCGGACCCGGGCCACGAAGTCGTCCCGCCCGGTGGCGATGGTGATCCACGGGGCGTGGTGGGCCTCGGGAAAGTCGGTGCTGACCACCGGCAGGCCGAGGGCCAGGTACTCCTTGAGCTTGATGGGGTTCGAGTGGCGGATCCACTCGTTGTCGAGCCAGGGCATGAGGGCGACGTCGAACCCCGAGCCGTAGCGGGGGATGTCCTCATACGGCCGGTGGCCGAGCCAGTGGACGTTGGGGAGGCGGTCGAACCGGGTCATCGGGCACGTTGCGTCGCCGATGAGCACGAGCTGGGCGTCCGGCAGCTCCCGGGCCACCTGCTCCAGCAGGTCGAAGTCGATGATGTAGTCGTCGAACCCGCCGAAGAAGCCGATGCGGGGATGGGGGATGTCACGCAGATCCTCGGGCTCCTCCGACGACGTACGGGGCCGGAACAGCTCCAGGTCGACGCCGTGGTCGAGGAAGTGGGCCCGGTCGCCGGCGGTGCCCGTCTCCTCGGCCAGCAGGGCATGGCTCACGTAGAGGACGTGATCGGCCTCCTCCAGCATGGCCTGCTCCAGGCTGGCGATGTAGGCCCGGTCGACCTCGTCGAATGCCGAGTGCTTGTCGGAACGGTTGAACACCAGGCTGCGGTGGGGCAGGCGGCGGACGACCTCCCAGGCGGTAGGGATGGTGGCCACGACGAGTGGCCGGACGATTCCCAGGGACCGCTCGGCCCGCGCGACCTGGGTCCGCACCGCCCACGCGTTGACCGCCCGCCCCAGGCGGCTGCCGTAGAAGGGCAGGAGGACCGGCGTCAGGACGTGGAAGCCGGGGACGTCGGGCAGGGGGGTCTGGAGCCGGCGGGCCATGCTGGCCGCCTTGCGCACGATGCGCCGCAGCGCCCCCGGGCTGCGACCCGGGAGGGGCATCCGCATGCCGATGCTGTTGACGAAGAGGACCGTCCGGGTCTCGGCCACCCGCCGCATGAGCTGGAAGTCCGAGTGGGCCCGGTTGTGGTACCACCAGTCCTGGGCCGAGAAGCAGACGTACCCGGGGACCGCCTCGGGTAGCTGCCCCAACTCGGCTGGCCGAGCCGCAGGGCGGAGCACGGCTCGCAGCGCGGCCCGGTGCCGGCCGTCGCCGTTGAGGGAGCGGATCGCCTCCCCCAGCAGCACGGCGCCGGCGAAAGCCACGCCGGCGGCCGGGCCGTGCCGGCGGCGATACAGGCGCACCCGGTTGACGGTGAGGATGCTCCACAGGCGGGGCGAGGACTCCGACTCACCCCCGAGGTGCACGGCGCCGGCGTCGGGCACGTGGCGGAGGGCGAAGCCGGCGTCGCGGGCCCGCAGGGCGAAGTCGGTCTCCTCGGAGTAGAGGAAGTACGACTCGTCCCAGGGCCCGACGGCGTCCAGGCAGGCCCGGGAGATCAGCATGGCGGCGCCGGTGGCCCAGTCGGCGATCACGGGGCGGGCGTAGGCGCCGCCCCGTGTCACCGTCTCGCCAAGAGAAGGGATCCGCCCCGACCGCTCCCCGAGCAGGGCCTGGCCGAGGGCGCGCAGGACCGTCGGCTCCCGGCGCAGCGAGCGCTGCAGCCGCCCGTCTGCGTCCTCCAGGCGGGGGACGGCGATGCCGGTGCCGGGACGGTGCAGGGTCCGCAGCATGCGGACCACCGCCTCGGGCTCCAGCCGGACGTCGGGATTGAGCACCAGCACAGGGCCGGCGCCGGGGGCGGCGGCGATCGCCGCGTTCACGCCGGCGGCGTAGCCGAGGTTTCGGGGGAGGCGGACGACGGTGGCCTCAGGGTGCAGCTTCTCCACCAGCGCCACCGACCCGTCGGTCGAGGCGTTGTCGGCGACGACGAGATGCCAGGGGCCGGCGGGGGCCGCCGCCACGTCGAGCGACGCCAGGCACTCGCCCAGCACTGCTTCGCTGTTGTACGTCACGAGGGCGACGACGAGATCCATCGAGACGATCATCCGTGGCCCGCGCCAAGCGCCGGCCAACGCCGCGACAACGCTCCCCCAACTTCCAGCCGCGGCGGAGGCTCAGAATCGGGGCCGCTCCACCGCTTGGTCTTGCGGGAGTGGCACATCAGTGGCATCGTCATGCCATGACCAGGGTTCGGGTAAGCACAACGGTCGACGGCGAGCTCTTGGCGGAGGCTCGAAGCCGGCGCCACGGCGCCAGCGACGCGGTGCTGCTCGACGAGGCGCTCCGAGCGCTGCTCGCCCGGCATCGAGCCGGTGAGATCGACGCGGCCTACGCGGCCTACGACGAGCACCCGCTCGACGAGCCCGACGAGTGGGGTGACCTCCGGTCGTTCCGCGAAGCAGCCGCCGCGTCGTGACACCTCTGCCGAGGCGAGGTGAGGTGTGGTGGTCAGAGCTCGCGGACATCGGTCGCCGTCCGGTCGTGGTGCTTTCGCGTGATGCCGCCATCCCTCGGCTGCGCCGCACTCTTGTCGCGCCGTGCACGACGAACATCCGAGGGCTCCAGAGCGAAGTGGTGCTCGAGCCCGGCGACGATCCCGTTCCGAAGCGCAGCGCCGTGAACCTCGATTCGGTCGAAAGCGTCTCGGTGGGGGTGCTCGTGGAGCGGTTAGGCGCGCTCAGCGACGATCGGATGCGCAGTGTCTGCGCTGCGCTGGCGGTCGCCGTCGACTGCGGAGAATGAGCCAAGGAGGACCGAGGCCGCGCTCCCACCCCTGCTCACGATGCCGGCGTTCGGGGCGCGGTCTCCGCCGGCTCCTCGTTCAAGGCGCCACCAGCCGGGGTCGGGTCCGAGCCGGCAGGCGGCGCCGTCAGCCGAAGGTGATGACGACCTTGCCGTTGCCGCGGCCCTGCTCGACGTGCTCGAGTGCCTGGGGGGTCTGGTCGAACGGGAACGTCGTGCCGATCACCGGGCGGAGGTGGCCGGCGTCGTAGAGGGAGGCCAGCTCGTGCAGCTGCCCGCCGCTGGCCTGCATGAACAGGAACGAGTAGCGCACGCCCAGCTTCCGCGCCTGCTTGCTGACCTTGCGGCTCAGCAGCCCCATCACGACGCCCATGAACTTCGGCGCCCCGAGCTGCTTCGCGAACCCGGGGTCGGGCGGGCCCGACACGCCGATCGCCAGCCCACCCGCCTTGAGCACCGTCAGGGACCTCTCGAGGTTCTCGCCCCCTCGCGAGTCCACCACGACGTCGTAGCCGGAGAGGACATTGGCGAAGTCCTCCTTCGTGTAGTCCACAACGACGTCCGCCCCGAGGCTGCGCACCAGTTCCGCGTTCTGGGCGCGGGCGGTCGTCGCCACCGTGGCACCGAGGTGCTTGGCGAGCTGGATGACCGTCGACCCGAGGCCGCCGGCGCCGGAGTGGACGAGAACCTTCTGGCCGGGCTGCACATGGGCGCGCCCGACGAGCGCCTGCCAGGCAGCCAGAGACACCAGCGGCACCGCGGCCGCCTCGTGCAGGGTCAGCGAGGCTGGCTTGAGGGCGACGTCGTCCTGGTCCATCGCGATGTGCTCCGCGAAGCTCCCGATCCGCAGGTCGCGGGGGCGGGCGTAGACCTCGTCGCCCACCTTGAGGCCGCGAACGGCCGAGCCGACCCGGGCCACCACGCCGGCGACGTCGTGGCCGAGCACGAACGGGGTCTGGTACTTCAGCAGCCGCTTGAACTCGCCGTCGCGGACCATCGTGTCCAGCGGGTTGACGCCGGCGGCGCACACCTTGACCATGACGTCGCCGGCGCCGACCTCGGGCTCGGGTACGTCGGCGGCGCGGAGTCCGTCCTTGCCGTACCGCTCGACGACGAATGCCTTCATGACCGGAGCGCGAGCGTGTGCGAGGACGGGGGGATCTCCCTACGATCGACCATGCGCCCCACGTGGCGAGGCTATCGGCCGTGGTCGGCGAAAGCGCCCGATACACGGTTCAGCCGGAGAGCGCCTCGATGATCTCGCCCTGGAGGTACGTCAGGTAGTCGTAGACCGCGAACGACGCCGCCCTGGGGTCGCGGGGGCTCCTCGGCCGCTCGTCGCGATCTTCAGTCACCTGGAGGCGGACACCCAAGACCAATCGGATGTGGTTGAGCGCCCGCATCCACGCCAGCAGCTGCTCCTCGTCGAGGCGGTCGGCGTCGACCGTCTCTTCCAGAACGGCGAGGGCGCCGAGATGTGACTCGAGGAGCTGGTCGTGGGCCAGCAGCCGGAACTCGGCCTGGCGCTCGTCGTCATCGGGGTAGGCCTCCGGGAACAGCCGGTCGACGGCCTCGTCCTCGCCCGGGGAGATGGAGGTCGCCCGATCGACGAGCACCTCGCGCAGGCCGGGGCCGACCGAGCGCAGGATCTCCCGCTCGTCGGCGGGAATGCGGAGCTCGAACCCGCCATCCGACGCCCGCCGCACTCGCCGGCGAAACATCAGGACTCGTGCTCCATGGTGGCCCACAGCCCATGCTCGTGGAGGCGGAACACGTCGAGCTCGGCCTTCTCGCGGGGCCCGCTCGACACCACCGCCCGCCCCTTCTCGTGGACGTCGAGCATCAGCTTGGTGGCCTTCTCCAGGCTGTAGCCGAACAGCTTCTGGAACACGAACGTGACGTAGCTCATCAGGTTGACGGGGTCGTTCCAAACGAGCACGATCCAGGGGCGGTCGGCGACGACGACATCGTCGAGGTCGGGCTCTTTGACCTCGACGGGAGAGGTCGTCATCGCGAGCTGGCGGCCACCGACCACGGTCCCACGGTAGTGCCGTCGGACTCGTCGCCGGCCCCGGCCACGGGAGTCCGGAAGGCCAGGTGGAGGCGCAGCACGGCGATCCAGACCGCGGTGGCGCCGGCGACGTGGAAGCCGACGAGCAGCGCGGGCACGCCGGCGAAGTACTGCACGTAGCCGAGGGCGGCCTGGGCCACCAGCACGGCGAGGAGCACCTCGCTGCGCCGCTGCAGCTCCCGGTCCACGCCGGCGCTGCGCAGGCGCCAGAGCACGACCAGGGTGAGGGCCAGGAAGAGCACCACCGAGATGCCGTGGAGGCGGGTGACGTCGGGCAGGAGGAAGGGCAGGCGCTCGACCTCCTCGTCGCCCCCATGGGGGCCCGACGCTGTGACGACCGTGCCTAGGAAGATGGTGAGGGCGGATGCGGCGATGACCAGGCGGCCGAGGGTCAGGAGGTCGGGGCCCACCGCCGGCCGGGTGGGGCCGGCGGGGCGGCCGGCGCGATGGTGGAGCACCACCGCGTTGGCAATCAGCACCATCGAGAGCAGGAAGTGGGCCATCACGAAGCCGGGCTTGAGGTGGAAGATGACGGTGAGCCCGCCGAGAACGATCTGGCCGAGAACGCCGGCGACCAGCCCCACCGACAGCCAGAGCAGGTCTTTGCGCCTGGGAACTCGGACCAGCGAGCCGAGCACCGCCAGCATCACCGCCACCGACACCAGGCCGGTGATCGTGCGATTCACGAACTCGACCATGGCGTGGTACTCCCACGGGGCCACGAGCCGGTTCTCCGCACACGTCGGCCAGTCGGGGCATCCCAACCCCGACCCGGTCAGGCGCACGCCGGCGCCGGTGACCACGATGAACGACAGGGCCAGCAGGGCAAAAAGGGTGACCCGGCGGTAGGCCGGCGGGCTGAGGGTGGGCACGCGCATCTCGGAAGGCGATGGTAGGGCCGCGGCCGGCCGACGGCGAAGCGGGCATGGGTTTGGCCCCAGGAGGGTACGCGCCAGGTATGCCCGAGACCGATGCACAGCAGGTCGAAGAGGAGAAGCAGGACCAGGTCCTCAAGCGTGAGGGGCTCGAATCCGAGCTCATGCAGGAGGGCCGCTCCGAAGAGGCGGAGACCATCGCCGAGGTGGAGACAGGGGAGGAGAACCTGTGAGAGCAGCCGGTAGGAGCCGTTCGAAGAACATGCGCGAGACCGCCCGAGAGCGCCGGGAGCTGACCGCCGACGCCGGCTTCGGAGGCTTCTCCGTCACCAGCGTGCTGGCCGGCATGCTGGTGGCCTACGGCGCCTTCGCCATCCTCGCCGGCCTGGCCGCCGCCGCCCTCGACGCCTTCGGGGACGACACCGACCTGACGACGAACTGGGAGGCCCTTGGCACCACCGGGGCCATCGTCGTCGCCGGCCTCCTGTTCCTGGCCTACCTGTTCGGCGGCTACGTCGCCGGCCGCATGGCCCGCCGCAACGGCCTGGCCCACGGCGCCGGCGTCCTGGTGCTCGGCATCGTGGTCGTCGCCGCGGTCGCCGCCCTGGCCCGGACCGCGGCCGACCCCGACGCCATCGCGTCCAACCTGCGCTCCCTCGGCATCCCCACGACCGCGGATGAGTGGGGCCAGGCCGGCACCCTGGCCGGCATCGCGTCGTTGATCGCCGTCGTCGCCGGCTCCTTGCTCGGTGGCGCCCTGGGCGAGCGCTGGCACGCCCGCCTGTTCGCCCGTGCCGCCGACCCGACCATCGGGGCTCAGGCCGCGGCGGCCCGCCAGGCCGAGCAGGCCCGAATCGACGCCTACCTTACGATGGCCCGTTCCGAGGGCCGGGCCCGCGCTCACGAACTGGAGCGCGATCGCGACCGGGACCGCACGACGGCCCAGGAGCGGGCCCTCGACGACGAGCGCGACCGCAAGGAAGAGCTGGAGGCGAAGCGCACCGACGACGACGAGCGGACCCGGGAGATCGCGACCAACCGCCGGCCCGTAGAGGAGGACGAGGAGCTGCGGCCCCGGGTCAGCCGGTACCGGTCTCCGTTCGGGCGAACTGGGTGAGGTACAGCTCCCGGTAGAGCCCGTCGCGGTCCACCAGTTCGGCGTGGGTGCCGCGCTCGGTGATGCGCCCCTCGTCGAGCACCAGGATGAGGTCCGCGGCCTGGATCGTCGACAGCCGGTGGGCGATCACCAGTGAGGTCCGGCCGGCGAGGGCCTCGGCCAGGGCCTGCTGGATCAGCAGCTCGGTCTCGGAGTCCAGGTGGGCGGTGGCCTCGTCGAGGATGACGATGGCCGGGCTCTTCAGCAGCACCCGGGCCAGGGCCAGGCGCTGCTTCTCTCCACCCGAGAGCCGGTAGCCCCGCTCCCCAACGAGTGTGTCGTAGCCCTCCGGGAGACCGGCGATGAGGTCGTGGATGCGGGCCGCCCGGCAGACGGCGACCAGCTCCTCGTCGGTGGCGTCGGCCTTGGCGTAGCGCAGGTTGGCGGCCACGGTGTCGTGGAACATGTGGGCGTCCTGGGTGACCATCCCGATGGCCGAGGCCAGGCTCTCGGCGGTCAGGTGGCGGACGTCGTGCCCGTCGATGCTCACCGCGCCGGCCGTCACGTCGTAGAGCCGGGGCAGCAGGTAGGACAGGGTGGTCTTGCCGGCGCCGGTCGGCCCCACGAGGGCGACCATCTGACCGGGCTCGGCCACGAACGAGATGCCCTTGAGCACCGTCCCCGATGCATCGTCGGACAGCGGAGCGGAGGCGTCGGCCTCGAGGGAGGCGATCGACACGCTGGACGGCGCCGGGTAGCGGAACCAGACGTCGGTGTACTCCACGCGACCCCGAGGGTCGACAAGGTCGTAGGCGCCCGGGGCGTCCTCGATGGGGTGGCGGGCGTCGAGCACCTCGAAGACCCGCTCGAAGCTGACGATCGACGTCATGATGTCGACCTGGGCGTTGGTCAGCCGGGTGAGCGGGCTGTAGACGCGGGTGACGTAGACGGCGAGGGCGGTGAGCGTACCCAGGGTGATCGCTCCGTCGACCACGAGCCGGGTACCCAGCCAGTAGATGCCGACCGTCCCGGCGGCGCCCAGGAGGGCCAGGGCCGAGAAGAAGAGCCGGCCGTACATCGCCGTCTTGATGCCGATGTCGCGGACCCGGCCAGCTCGATCGGCGAACTCGGCCGACTCCCGGCGGGGGTGCCCGAACAGCTTGACCAGCAGCGCGCCCGACACGTTGAAGCGCTCGGTCATCGACGCGTTCATCGCCGCGTCGAGCTGGAAGGACTCCCGGGTCAGCCTCTGCATCTGGCGGCCGACGCGCCTGGCCGGCAGGAGGAAGACCGGCACCACGAGAAGTACGAGCGCGGTGAGGCGCCACTCGAGCTGGACCATCACGAAAAGCGTCACCGTGAGGTCGAGCACGTTCTGGAGGACGCTGCCCAGCGTTCCGGTGAACGCCTGTTGGGCGCCCATGACGTCGTTGTTCATGCGGCTGATGAGGCTGCCGGTCTGCGTCCGGGTGAAGAAGGCCAGGGGCATGCCCTGGACGTGGTCGTACAGGGCGGAGCGGAGGTCGAAGATCAGCCCCTCGGCGATACGCGCCGAAAGCCACCGCTGGACGATGTTGAGGCCGGCGTCGGCGAAGGCGAGCGACAGGGCCAGTAGGGCCAGCGCGTCCAGGCCGTCGAGCCGGCGGGGGACGGCGTGGTGGTCGATGATGCTGCGGAACACCAGCGCGGGCAGGATGCCGACGATCGAGCCGGCCAGGATGGTGACGACGAAGGCGATCAGCAACCGGCGGTAGTTGCGGGCGAAGGCCATGACCCGCCGGATGACGGCCTTGTCGACGCTCTTGCCGGCCACCGCCTCGGGGTCCCGGCCCATGCGGTGATGAAAGCCGTACCCGTAGCCGCGCATCGTCGGAGAGGGTAGGCGTTCGTCTACAGCAACACGATGCCGCGGGCGCTCAGCTGTCGGCCGTGGCCTTGGTGGCCTTCTTGGCCGGAGCCTTGCGGGCCTTGGCCGCCGGCGCCTTCCCGTTGTCGCTCACCGGCTCGCGGTGGTCGTGCACGTGGGCCTCCCCCGCGTGCTCATTGGCGAAGTCCTCGTGCGGGTGGTGGGAGTGGCTCGTCGCCGCGTGGTCGTGCTCGTGGTCGTGGGCGGAGCTGAGGTGCTCGAAGACACCGGTGATCTCCCGGAAGTTGTGGGTCACGTGGTAGTGGCGGTGGGTATGGACGACAGCCTCGTGGTCGTGCGGCTCCCAGTTGTTCTCGACGTTCGACATTGTCAGCTCCCTCGGTCTGGGTGACCCCATCATTACCCGCCGCAGCGCCCGGGGCAGGTCTCGCAACCACCGGACGGCTCCCCGCCATTACCACACGACAAACGCTTGCGTCGCGCGGTACCGTTGTACCCTTGGTCACTGCGACTGCGGCGTGGTTGGACGAGCCGGAGATGGAAGCCTGGCAGGCATTCCTCCGGGCCAGCATCCGGCTCATGGATCGGCTCGACGCCGAGCTCGACGGCCACGGCCTGTCGCTGGCCGACTACGAGATCCTCGTCCACCTCTCGTCCGAGGCTGCCGGCGAGCTGCGCATGACCGAGCTGGCCGCCCGCACCCTCGTGTCGCGCAGCGGCCTCACCCGCCGGCTCGACCGCCTGGTCGATTCCGGCTTGGTGGAGCGGAGGAACTGCCCGACCGACCGGCGGGGCGTCTTCGCCGTGCTCACCGACGAAGGCCGCCGGCGCCTGACCGAGGCGGCCCCCACCCACGTCGAGGGAGTGCGCCGGCACTTCATCTCCCGGCTCGCCGGCCAGGATCTGCCGGCGCTGACCGCCTCCCTGAACGCGGTGGTCGACAGCGCGGTCAGTCCGCTCCCGCGGGCCAGAACCTCCTGAGGGAGCGCCGCTGGCCCCGGAGGGCCGGGGTCGCGCTGCTCGTCACGGCCCTTGCCGCCTGGCTGTCCCTCAACGCCTACGCCGCCAACAAGATCGCCCGCGGCGGGGTCGACGCCCGCCAGCGCCCCGACCCCGCGTCGGTGGGCCTCCGGTTCGAGAACGTCACCTACGGCGACGGCCTGCCGGCGTGGTTCGTCGCCGGCGCCCCCGGTCGCCCGGTGATCGTGGTCGTCCACGGCTACGGGGGCAACCGCACGGCCACGGTGGAAGTCGGCCCTCCCTTCCACCAGCTCGGCTATGGCCTGCTGTTCGTCGACCTCGGCTACGTCTGGGGAGACCGGCGCTACAGCGGCGGCGGGCGGGAGGCCGCCGAGGTCGAGCAGGCCCTGCGCTGGGTGGAGGCCAACGCCGGCGTCCCGGCCGTCCTCCTGGGGTTCTCGGGCGGGGCGCTGGCCTCGCTCACCGCGGTGGCCCGGGGCGCCCGGCCGGCGGCGGTGGTGGCCGACAGCGGTTTCCTCGGCTTCCGCAGCGTGGTGGCCTTCCGGGCCCACGTGCCCCGTGCTGTCACCAGCCTGCTCCCGGTGCTCTACCCGCTGTTCAGCAAGGGCGGCCGCGTGGTCGACCTGGCCCGCGAGCTCGACGACCGGCCTTCCGGCGTGCCGGCCTTCGTGATCCAGGGTGGAGCCGACCGGACCACCCCGCCTGACGACGGGCGGGCGCTGGCTCGGCTCACCGGCGGGCGCCTGTGGATGCTCCCCGGCGTGGCCCACACCAAGGCCTTCGACACCGACCGCGGCGCCTACGTGGCCCGCATCGACGAGTTCATCCGCTCCGCCGTCGATTAACCCGAGGGCAGGAGGTTCGGGACGCTCAGGGGGACCAACAACGCCGACGTGGTGGTCGTCGGCGGGACAGTTGTCGTCGTGGGCGGCTTGGTGGTGGTCACCTGCGGCCGCGTCGTGGTCGTGTTCTCCGGCGGCACGGTGGTGAAGACCACCTCCGGGTTGGTGACCGTCGTGGCCGGCCTCGGCGCCGAGGTGGTGGCGACGGAGGGCTGCGCCCGGGTCGACGCCGGCGTGGTCGTAGCCGGCGCCGGCGTGGTCGTGGTGGTGTTCAGCCCGAAGAGATCGGCGGCGGTCACCGAGCCGGCCGTACCGCCGAGGTCGCCGATGTTCACCGTCGACGGCGTGGGTAGCGCCAGCGTGGTCGTGGGCTGGGGGCGGGAGGCGATGACGCGCCTCGTCGCCGAGGACTGGTCACGGGCGGTCGCCGCCATCACGATGGCGACGGAAAGGGCGCCGACGCCGAGCGCCAGATAGATGTTCTGGCGGGCCGTCTTGCTTCTGGCGTCCCACCAACTCCGGAGCCGCACAGAGACCGGTGGGCGGCCGAAAGCCGCGTTCCTCCCCATGGATGAACCCGAACGCTAGCCGCCGGCGGACGCTGGGCCGGGAAACCGTCGTACTCAGGGACCCGTCGTGGTGACCCCGACCGTGGTCGGGACGACGATCGACGTGGTGGGCGCCACGGTCGTCGGCGCCGAGGTCGTCGCCGGCGCCTGGGTCGTGGCCGTGGTGCCTTGCGTGGTCGCCGGCGCGCCGGTCGTCGCCGTGGTGGCCTGGGTCGGCGCCGGTGCGCTCGTGGCCGGCGCTTGGGTGGTAGAGGGCGCAGTCGTCGTGGGCGTCGGCCGAGCCACGAAGATGGTCACCGTGCTGTCCCGGTTCACCACCTGGCCGGCGTCGGGATCCTGGTCGGAGACCTGGTCGGTGGCCACAGGCGAGTCGCGCTGGGTGACCTGCACCCTCAGGCCGGCGTCGGAGAGGATGCGCGTGGCCTCTTCCTGCGGCCGCCCGACCACGTTCGGCACCGCGACGGTGCCCCTGTTGTCGTCGTCCCCGCTGAGCAGGATGAGGACGGCGATGACGGCCAGGGCGGCGAGGGCCAGGCCGGCGATGACGGCGGTCCGCCGGCGCCGGTAGACCTCGTCGGGCACCGGCCCTGCCGGCCGGCGGGTGACCGGCGGCCCGGGCTCGGGCGCCGGCGCCGGCGGTGGGAGGACGGAGGTCGAGCCGGCAGCGATCACCGCAGTGGCTTCAGGCGGCGGAGGCGGGGCGATGAACGCGGTGGCGTCAGGCCCACCGGCCGCCCGGTCGATGGCGAGCAGCTCCTCGCGGATCTCCTCGGCCGTGGCCTGTCGGTCGTCGGGCTTCTTCGCCATGGCCCGCATGACGATGGCGTCGAGCGCCGGCGGCACATCGGCGTTCTGGGTCGACGGAGGCGGGGCGGTCTGGCTGAGCTGCTGGTAGGCGACGGCCACCGGGCTGTCGCCGGTGAACGGGGGCTTTCCGGCCAGCATCTCGTAGAGCACCATGCCGAGGGAGTACACGTCGGTGCGGAAATCGACCTCCGCGCCCTGGGCCTGCTCAGGCGAAAGGTAGGTGGCCGTCCCCAGCACCGTGCCGGGCATGGTGAGGCCCTGGCGGGCGCCGGCGGCCCGGGCGATCCCGAAGTCGGCCACCTTGACCGTGCCCGAGTCGGACGCGATCAGAACGTTGGCCGGCTTGACGTCACGGTGGATGATGCCCTGGGCATGGGCGGCGGCCAGTGCCGCCGCCACCTCGGCACCGAGCTCGGCGGCCCGGGACGGATGCATCGGCCCCTCGCTGCGGATGACGTCGCGCAGGTTCCGGCCCTCGACGTACTCCATGACGATGAACCACGAGCGCTCGTCGTCACCGAAGTCGTAGACCGACACGATGTTGTGGTGGTTGAGGCTGGCCGCAGCTCGCGCCTCGCGCCGGAAGCGCTCGACGAAGGCCTCGTCGTGGGCCAGTTCCGGGAACAGAACTTTGACGGCGACCGTCCGGTTGAGCAGCTGGTCCTCGGCCACGTACACCTCGGCCATGCCGCCCCGGGCGAGGTGACGGACCAGCCGGTACCGTCCGCCCAGGACGCGCTCTTCCACGGAGGCAGCCTAGGAGACGCCGGCCCGCTCCTTGCACAACGCAACACCGGGCCGGATGGGAAGCTCTGACCCGGAGAGGGGGCATGGGTGGGCTACCGGCGAAGGCGGTATCGGATCACGGCGGTGCTCGCCGCCGGCGCGCTCGTGGCGATCACCGCCGCCGGCGCCGGCGCCACCGACGACCGGTACTTCGACCAGCAGTGGAACCTGGCCCAGATCGGCGCCCCTGCCGCGTGGTCCACCTCCACCGGCGCCGGCGTCGTGATCGGCATCGTCGACTCCGGGATCGATCCCTCCCACCCAGACCTGGCCGGGAAGATCGACGCCTTCGCCGACTGCCTCGGCGGCTCGTGCCGGGAGGGGCCGGCCCGCGACAGCGGCGGTCACGGGACGGCTGTGGCCGGCATCGCCGCGGCCAAGACGGGGAACGGCGCCGGCATCGCCGGCGTGGCG
>CAYZMG010000030.1:0-16884 GCA_964479465.1 uncultured Acidimicrobiales bacterium | reverse complement strand
CGCCGATCTTCCCCTCTCCATGCAGGGCAAACTTTTACGTTTTCTGCAGGACAAAGAATATCATCGCATCGGCGGGACTTCCAACAACAAATCCAATGCCCGGCTCGTCGTCGCCAGGGTCCTGGGCCCCGACGGGACCGGTGTCACCGAGGACATCAACCGGGCCATCCAGTGGGTGGTCGACAAGGGCGCCCGAGTCGTCAACCTCAGCCTGGGGGAGCCGGACCTGGTCATCGTGTCGCGCCTGGGCACTCCCCTGCGGTCGGGCGTCGAGTACGCCTGGAGCCGCGGCGCCATCCCGGTGCTGGCGTCGGGCAACTACGAGGACCTCAGCGCCTCGGGCAGCGCCAACTACGGCGACCTCCGCGCCGTCGTCGTCGGCGCCACCGACAAGACGGGGAAGGTGGCCAGCTACTCCACGTCGCTCGGCAACGCCATGTGGGGGCTCGTCGCCCCCGGCGGGAACGGCGACGGCCCGGGCGCAGACGTCATCTCCCCCGTCCCCGGCGCTCGCTACCAGTGGGTGGCGGGCACGTCCATGGCCGCACCGCACGTGAGCGGCGCGCTGGCGCTGCTGCTGGCCCAGGGCCTCAGCCCCTCCTCTGCCGTCGACCGGATGCTTGGCACCCTCGACCACTCGGTGGACTGCGGTGTCGGTTGCCGCGGCCGCCTCGACCTCAAGGCCGCCGTCACCGCGACCGCGCTGCCGAGCACCACCGTCGCCCCGGCCGGCGGGTCGGCGGCGCCGGCCGGCGCCGCCAGCGACGACGAACTGGACCCGCTCCTTCCGGGCGTCGCCATCGCCCTCGCCCTCCTCGCCGCCGGCGCCACCGCCGGCGTGTGGCGGCGGCAGGAGCGCTAGCCGCCCGGTGACTGCTCCGGCGCCACCGGCACCTCGACGACCCGGATCGACATGCCCCGCTTGGCGGTCTCGGTGCGGAACCGCAGCGAGACGCGGCCGGCGACGGCTGCCTCGGCTTCGGCCCGGAACCGGAAGTGGCGCCGGTGGCCCCGCACCTACTCGCCGAGCAGGGTCGCATCCTCCGGCTGCGGATCGGCGAGCGCCCACGACGCCCCGTCACGCTCCGGCAGCGATACCTCGAAGAGGCAGCCGGCGACGGCGACCAGCGCCGGCTCGTTGGAGTCCTCGTCCATTCCGGCCATTCTCCCCCTTTCTCGGCGGGAGGTGAAGTTCGCCTGACCGGCCCTGAGGTGGACGCAGCCGAGCGGCTCCACGACCAGCTGGTCGACGGGCTCCGGCGCCGCGGCGCTCTTCGCGACCCTCGGGTCAAGGGGGCCTTCCGCGCCGTTCGCCGCCACTGGTTCCTGCCAGAAGCGGCCCTTGGGGACGTCTACCGCGACCTGGCCCTCGTCACCCACCGCGACGAGCACGGCGTCCCCATCAGCTCGTCGAGCCAGCCCGCGCTGATGGCCCTCATGCTGGAGCAACTCGCCGTTGAGCCGGGCATGACGGTGCTGGAGATCGGCACGGGCACGGGCTATAACGCCGCCCTCCTCGGACATCTGGTGGGGCTCAGCGGCACGGTCCTCACCATCGACATCGACCCGGCGGTCACCGGCCCGGCCAAGCGTCACCTGGCGGCGGCGGGCGCGTCGAACGTCGAGGTCGTCACGGCAGACGGATGGGGTCTGGAGAACGAGGCCCGGTTCGACCGGATCGAAGTGACGGTCGGCACATGGGATCTCTCGCCGGCGTGGGTCGCGGCCCTGGAGCCCGGGGGCGTGCTCGTCGTCCCCATCTGGCTGCGGGCGGGCCAGCAGGCCTCGGTCGCGTTCCGCAAGGTCGGTCGCCGGCTGGAGAGCCTCAGTGTCGAGCCGTGCGGGTTCATGCGGATGAGGGGCCCGGGGGCGGGAGCGCCGACCTACCACCGGCTCGGGCCGTGGACCGTCACCCTCGACCACGCCGGCTCCGAGAGCGTCGACGTGCTCGCCACCGTCCTCGCCGAGGAGCCATCGGTCCACCGCATCCCCCCGCTCGAGCGGGGCTGGTTCACGTCGATCGCGTTGGGTGACGCCGGCGCCGTCAACCTGTTCGCCGAGGGCTTGTCGGGCTCGGTCGTTCGCTCCGGCATCCTTCAGGTGTCACCGCCGGGCCTGGCCGTGGTAGAGACCAGTCCCCCCGCGGCGGACGTCATCCTCGCGTTCGGCGACGAGGTGCCGCGGCGCCGCCTCCTCGACCTGCTGCGCCGGAGCCCGCCGATCGATCCGGCCGACCTGGTCATCTCCGCGGTCCCCGCCGGCCACGATGTCGAGGACGACGGTGCGCTGGCGACGCTCGTGCGGCCCAACTTCACCCTGGTGGTCCGCGTTGCGGCGGAATGAGGGTCTATCAGAAGGGCTCGTCGCCGTAGTCGAAGGCCGGCGCCGGCGGGTCCCCGGGCGCCGGCGGGGCGGCGGGGGCGTCGGCGCTGGGGCGGCTGAGCGCCTCCAGGCGGGGCGCCAGCTCGTCGACCTTGGCCCGGGCCCGGCGGATGCGGGCGTCGAGGTCCTCCATGATGTCGATGGCCCGCTGGAAACGGTCGGTGAGGGCGTCGACGTCGACCAGGCCGTCGTTGAGCTCGTCGGTGATCGACTTGAGCTCCTCGACCGCCTGCTCGTAGGTCAGCTTCCCCGGCGGAGTGTCACTCATCGGGCTGCACCTCGGTCACCGTCGATGTCGCCGTGCCGGCGGCGAAGGTCGTCACCAGCGAATCACCGGCCGCCAACGCGGCGACGTCGCGGACCAGCCGGCCGTCGGCGGTGCGGGTGAGGGTCCAGCCCCGGGCCAGCTGCCGCCGGGGGTCGTAGGCCTCGAGCACGGCCCGGCGGGCCGCGGCGCGATCACCGTGATCGCCGAGCCGGCGGCGGGCATCCCGCCCGATCCGGCGGGCCGAGTCGGCCACGATCGCCGACTGCTGGTCGAGCATCCCGTCGAAGCGGGCCCGGGTCAGCTGCGCCGCCGTCCCGGCGATCGGTGCGCCGGCGGCGGCGAGGACGCCGTCCACTCCGTTCGACACGCCGGCAGCCGCGGCGGCCAGGTCGTCGCCGGCATCGACGCAGGTGTTACGGGCCGCCTGGGCCACGTCGGCGGCCAGGTTCCCGAGCTGGCGCCGGGCGTCGCGCAGCTCCACCACACCGGTGGCCCGGATGTTGTGGGCGACCATGGCCAGGTGGCCGGCCCGGATGGTGAGGCACCGGGCGGCGCTGCGCCTGAGGTCGGACGACGTGCGGGCCTGGGCGTGCTCGTGCCGGGCCAGCTGCGAGCCGGCCAACGTGGCGAACTCCCGCCGGCGGCCCTCGAGGATGGCGGACGTGGCCACCAGGCGGGCATCGACGACCCGGGCGATCCCCGCGACAGCCCGCGCCAGCTCCTCCCAGGCGCCGGCCACGGTGGCCACCAGCTCCTGCCCGACGGCCGTCGGTGTGCCGAAGGACCGGTGGGCGACCTCGTCGGCCACGCAGCGGTCCCCTGTGTGCCCGATGCCGGTCCACACGGGGACCAGCGCGCTGGCAACGGCCTTCGCCACCGCCGGCCGGTCGAACACGTCGAGCGACGCCTTGGCACCCCCGCCGCGCACCAGGACGGCGACGTCGACCTCCGCCGGCCCGAACGTGGCCAGGGCGGCCTGGACCGCCCGCGGGGCCGTCGGTCCCTCGACGGCGACGGAACGCAGCGTCACCTCGAAGGCGAAGCCACTCCCCTCGAGCTGGCGCATCAGGTCACGATGGCCGTCGCTGCCGGCGCTGGCCACCACTCCAACCCGCAAGGCCAGCCGGGGCAGCACCAGCCGGCGGTTGGCGTCGAAGAGGTCGTCGGCGATCAGGCGTTGTACGAGCTCCCGCCGGGCCCGCAAACGGTCGCCGACCAGGGCGTCGACGTCGACGTCCTCGAGGACGAGGGTGAGCTTGCCGGCGTCGCCGATCTCCAGGCACCCGGCGACGACCAGGCGCTGCCCGACCCGCAGCTCCACGCCGGCCTCGGCCAGCTTGCGCTCGACGCGGTGCCACCGGGTCGGCGAGCAGCGGGCCTGGAGGTTGGCGTCGCGCCCGTCGCGCCCCCCACCACGCTCGACCAGCTCCAGCCAGCGGGTACCGGTGCCGGACACCCGGGCCAGCTCCCCCACCGTCCAGATCGACCCCCGGAACTCCTTGACCACGGCCAGGCCGGCCCGGCGGTTGAGGTCGCCGATCGTCCAGGTCCGCTCCACGGTCACAAAGCTAGGCGGCAGAGGTGCTGTGCCCGAGCCCGACCGTAAGGTCGCACCACAGCCCGTACCGGACCTCGGCCGCCAGCGCCCCGTGCAGGTCGTTCACCGCCAGCACGCCAGCGATGAGGTCGTCGACCACGTCGTCCCACAGCCGGCCCTTGACCCGCACGGCGACGAGGGCGGTGCCGTCGGGGTACCGGCGGATGGTGCGGTTGCAGCCCGCCTGGCGGGGCGGGGTGCGGAAGGCCGGCGTGGTAAGCCCCCGGGCCCGGGCGGCCGCGGCCAGCCGGCGGGCCGTCCCGGCGAAATCGTTGCCCCTCTCCATGCCACCCATGATCTCAGGAGGGTGCGACAGTCTCCCGGCGCAGCTTCTTCACATCGGCCAGTTGCTCCTTGAGCCACCGGTCGATGTCGTTGGCCCGGACGGTGGACTCGCAGGCCGCGTGGCGGTCCTCCCGCTCCTCCTCGTCCATCATCAGCCCCGCGTGGAACGCCTCCGCCTGCTGCTGGATGTCGAAGGGGTGCAGGGTGAGGGCGAAGGCACCCATCTCCTCGTGCGCCCCGGTGTTCTCCGAGAGGGCCAGCACGCCGTGGCGCTGGTTGACGATCACCGCCTCCTTGGCCACCAGGTTCATCCCGTCGAAGATGGCGTTGACCACGAGGAGGTCGAAGAGCTTGTAAGCGGCGAGGGCCGTGTCCATGTCGTCCTGGATACGGAGGTCGATCGGCTGCCAGTCGGCGGTGCCGTGCTTGAGGTTGACGTCGGCGACGACCCGGCGAATCTTGTCCATGTAGAGGGAGTACTCCCCGACATCGGTCCGGCTGGGCTGGATGAGAGCGAGGAACGTGACCCGCTCGATCAGCTCGGGGTGCTCCTCGAGCAGCACGTCGTAGGCCTTGAAGCCCCGGACGATGTTCTTGCTCAGGTCGGCTCGGTCCACCCGCAGGATGAGGTGGTCCCGCCGGCGCTTGGCAATCTCCTCCTCGACCCGGCCCACCTCGGGCGACGCGGCCCGCTCCTCCAGCGCATCGGGGTCTATGGAGATCGGGTACCAGCGGGCCCGCACTGTGTGGTCGTCCACCTCGACCGTCAGCTCCTTGAGGTCGACGGGGAGGTTGAGCAGTTCCTGGCAGCCGAGCAGAAAGTTGCGGGCGTACTGCTCGGTGTGGAAGGCGACGATGTCGTTGCCGAGGATGCCGGTGAGCACTGCCGTCCGCATGGGCTCGGGCAGCACCCGCCACGCGTCGGGTTGGGGCCAGGGGATGTGGACGAAATGGTGGAGGAAGACGTCGGGGCAGCGCTGCCGCAGCAGCTCCGGAACCAGGTAGAAGTGGTAGTCCTGCACCATCACCGTGGCCGAGCCGCCCCGGGCCTCCACCTCCTCGGCGACGACCTCGGCGAAGCGGGCGTTGACGGGGACGTAACCGTTCTCGAAGGCGTCCAACTCCCGCCGGGTGATATCCGGAGCGTCGCTCAGAGCCCACAGGTAGTGCTGCACGAACCACAGCAGCGGGTTGGCGATGATCGAGTAGTACTTCTGGTGCTGATCAGGGTCGGTCTCCACCAGGCGGACGAGGAGCTCGCCGGCTCCGATGCCGGCGTCGAACGCCCGGCCGTCGTGCTCGCAGGCGACGGCGGCGTCCTCCTCGGTGAGGGCGCCGCACACCCAGACGGCGTCGTCGAGGCGGCCGG
Organism: uncultured Acidimicrobiales bacterium; assembly: GCA_964479465.1. Classification (GTDB taxonomy): domain Bacteria; phylum Actinomycetota; class Acidimicrobiia; order Acidimicrobiales; family AC-14; genus CADCTB01. The sequence goes on along the minus strand of CAYZMG010000030.1, from coordinate 10,983 downwards.
CGAGCCCCGACAGGGCGGTGACCAGGCCGCCGCCTCCTCGTCCGGTGGTCCGCTCGCCGTCCTTGCGGTCGTACTGCACGGGGCCCCGGTTGGACAGGAAGATGACCGGCTCGCGGCCGGCCTCGCTCATGCCCACAGAGGGGATGGGTACCGGCCCGCCTCGACCTGCTCGGCGATCCGGCCGCTGACGGCAGCGACATCCTCGGCATAGGTCATGCCGAGGAACTTCTCCGGCGTCTGTACCACGCGGACCCGGACGTCGCCGTACTCGGGCAGGCTGGCCACGGCGTCGCCGATCATGAACTCGGCGTCGGGATCGTCTCCCCGCTCGAACCGGAAGCGGTCGAACTCGCTCGCCAGGACCTTGGCGAACGAGGGACGGAACCCCCACAAGTTGGCCGAGATCAACTCGTCGCCGGTCAGCGGCACACCCTGGCGGTTCTGCAGGGCACCCCCGACCTCTTCGACGTCGTGCAACTCGGTGATCTCAGTGAGCACGCCGTCCTCGTGCCGGCACAGGCCCCGCGACACGCCGCCGTTCGGAGAGAGGGAGTCCCGCAACCCGAACCCGACGAGCACGTGGTCGTCGGAGCCGCCGGCCAGCTCTCGGCCCAGCAGGGCGAAGGAGTCGGCCCCGTAGAAGTCGTCGGCGTTGACCACCCCGAACGCGCCGGCGATCTGGGAGGTGGCGCAGAGAACAGCGTGGCCGGTGCCCCATGGCTTGGTCCGGCCGGGCGCCTCCTGGAGGGCGTAGCGCACCTCCACATGCCGGCCGCACCCGCCCTGCACGTGCGCCTCCACCGGGCCCCGGCTCTCCTCCGAAACCACGAACACGACGTCGTCGAACCCCGATCGCATGGCGTCGTACACCGCGTAGTCGAAAAGCGCCTCGCCGGCAGGGCCGATGCCGGCCACCTGCTTCATCCCCCCGAAGCGCGAACCGCGGCCGGCCGCCATCACCACCAGTGTCATGGGCATGGCTGGCATCTACCCACCGTGGCACATCCGGCACCGGCGCGGAGCGGTCGTTGGGAGGCAGTTGGGTTCCGGTGGGCCGGGCGTAGAGGTCCACGGCTTAGCGTTTGCAGCCCACCGCCTGGCGACGCGCACACGGAGGAACGTGGTGGCTGGTCTCGTGAACCCTGCGGCGACAACTGCCGCCCTCGTCGCGCTCGCGGGGATGACGACGGCACTCGGGGTGCTGCTTGCGCGCCGCTTCGCCCGCAGGGCCAAGATCGACGGCGAGAACGAGATCGTGGGGTGGATGTTCAGCGGCATCGTCGTCGTCGGCGCCGTGTTCCTGGCCTTCGTCGTGTTTTCGGTTCACGACCGCTATTCGGCCCTCCGAGTGGCTACGACGGATGAGGCGGCCCAGCTGGTCGTCGTCTACCGCGACACCCAGACGTTCGTCGGGCCCGCGAAGATCCACGCTCAGGCAGCGCTGCTGCAGTATGCGAACGACGTCATGGCCAAAGAGTGGAAGTCGCACGGCGCGCTGCTGGCCCACAACTCGGGTGATGCGCTGAACCCCGTGTGGGCCGCGTACCGGAGCCGCCCGGGAGCCGATCCGAACGGCGCCATCGAGGGCCGCCTGCACGATCTCGAGCACATCCGCCACCTCCGCCACCTCGCCGGTGAGGCCAGCCTGCCAGGCGGGTTCTGGCCGCTGCTCATTGGCGGCGCTGCGGTGACGATCATCGCCGCGCTCTTCTTCTCCATGGAGCGACTCGGCGTCCAGATCGTGCTGACCACCCTCCTGGCCATGATGCTGACGGGGACCCTCCTGCTCATATCGGCCCTGAACCGGCCCTTCACGGGGCCGACGCCGATCAGCCAGAGACCGTTCGAGCACGCGGTCCTGAACTTCGCCGCCCTCGATCTGACCGCCGACCGGTAGACCCAGAGCCGCGAGCCGCCCGCTCCGTGGAAGTCCTGGGGATGTCCGGAGTCCACGAGTAGATGACCTGGGCGTTCGTGGGAACGACCAGGTCAGTGAGCGGAGGGGGTGGGATTTGAACCCACGGTGACTTGCGCCACAACGGTTTTCGAGACCGTCCGATTCGGCCGCTCTCGCACCCCTCCGGAGCGATCCAGGCTAGCGGGCGAGGCGGCGGCTGGCGAAGAACTCGGCGAGCAGCGCGGCGCACTCGCCGGCGCGCACGTCGCGGGTGATGGGGACGGCGTGATTGAGCCGAGGGTCCGAGCACAGGTTGTACAGCGACCCGCAGGCGCCGGCCCGGGGATCGGCCGCCCCGAAGACCAGCCGGCCGAGCCGGGCCGCGACCAGGGCGCCGGCGCACATAGGGCAGGGCTCGAGGGTGACGACCAGGGTCACGTCGCCCAGGCGCCAGCCTCCGGCGGCGGCCGCCGCCGCCCGGAGCACGAGGATCTCGGCGTGGGCGGTGGGGTCGCCCAACTGCTCCCGCCGGTTGTGGTCGGCGGCGACCACTTCGCCGGCGACGACCGCCACGGCGCCAACCGGTACGTCGCCATGCTCGGTCGCTCTCCTGGCTTCGACCATGGCCACGGCCATCGCGTCGTCATCGGTCACCGACCCACCCTCTCATCGAGGGTGGGTCGGCGCACGTTGTCGACCGGTCGGCGAAGCCGATCTGGCGGAGGGGGTGGGATTTGAACCCACGGTGGATTGCTCCACACACGCTCTCCAGGCGTGCCGATTCGGCCGCTCTCGCACCCCTCCCGGAGCCAAGAGGGTATCCTGACCACCAGAGCCCGTCGTTTTACGCAGCGGTTGGGTCCTGCGCAACGTATCCCCGTGAACCGAGTCAGGGCCGGGAGGCAGCAGCTCTCAGCGGGCCGATACGTGTGCCGCAGTCCAGCCTGACCGCTGCGTCGAGCGCCGGGCTCCGCCCGTGGGTGGCGCTCAGCCTTTCTCCCTCGGGCCGACGCCGGCCGCGGGGGGTAGTGTCGGTCCCGACCCGGTGCCGGGTCCGCCGTACCCGGCGCTGGGTCCCTTCCGACGCTTTCGCCCCGGAGCCGATACTCAGCCGGTCGACGCAGCAGCTTCCCGTCTCGCGGCGCAGCTGGTACACCTCCGGTGCAAGGAGCGCGTCACCGATGAGAACGCCGGCCGATCGACGTCTTAGAGAAGCAGCGTCCTAGGAGGACCATGCCACCCATTCTCGAGGCCCACGGGCTCACCAAACGGTTCAAGACCACCGAAGCCCTCGCCGGCCTGGACCTCGTCGCCGAACGGGGTCAGGTAACGGCCATCCTCGGCCCCAACGGCGCCGGCAAGACCACCTTCATCCGGATGGTCGCCACCCTGCTCCTCCCCGACGCCGGCAGCCTGACCGTCGCCGGCATCGACGCCATCCGCGAGCCGGAGAAGGTCCGCCGGGCCATCGGCCTCGCCGGCCAGTCCGCCGCCGTCGAGTCGGCCATGACCGGGCGGGAGAACCTGGAGCTGATCGGGCGGCTGTTCGGCCACGGTGCCCGCCAGGCCAAGGCCAGCGCCGGCGTGGTCCTCGACCTGCTCGGCCTGGGAGACGACGCCGATCGCCTGGCCCGCACCTACTCCGGCGGCATGCGCCGCAAGCTCGACCTCGGCGCCAGCCTCGTCGGCGCGCCGGAGCTCCTGTTGCTCGACGAGCCCACCACCGGCCTCGACCCCCGGAGCCGCAACGACCTCTGGGACGCCATCCGTGACCTGGTGGCCGCCGGCACCGACGTGCTGCTCACCACCCAGTACCTCGACGAGGCCGACCACCTGGCCGACCGCATCGCCATCATCGACCACGGCAAGGTCATCGCCGAGGGCACGCCGGACGAGCTGAAGTCGATGGCCGGCGACGATGTCATCCAGGTCCACGTGGCCCACCTGGCCGACGTCGACCGCGCCATCGAGATCCTCGCCCCCATGGGCACCGGCGAGCCCCGGGTGGACCGGCCGACGAGGTCGGTCGCCGTCCCCGTCGACAAGGGCTCGGCGCGCCTGCTGGAGGCCGTCCGGGCCATGGATTCGCTGGGCCTGGAGGTCAGCGACATCGGTCTGCGCCGGGCCACCCTCGACGAGGTCTTCCTGAGCCTGACCGGCCGTCCGGCGGAAGCCGCCCGCGACGCCGAGCCCGACGCCGGCCGCCCGCGCCGGGGCCGCAAGGCGAAGCCCGCACCCCAGGAGAGCATCCGATGACCGCTGCCGCCCCCACGCTCCCCCGCCTCGACCTCCCCCGGCCGACCGGCACCGCCGGCATCCTCACCACCACCATCGGCGTGGCCCGGAGGACGGTGCTGCACAACGTCCGCAACCCCCAGGTGTTCGTGCTGGGGATGGTCCAGGGCGCCATGTTCCTGCTGATCTTCCGGTACGTGTTCGGCGGCGCCATCACCACCAACGGCGTCCGCTATGTGGACTTCCTGGTCCCTGGCTTCGTGGGTACCGGTGTGCTCTTCGCCGGCATGACCGCGTCGATCGGTGCCGCCGAGGACCTGCACGAAGGGCTCTTCGACCGGCTGCGCTCCCTCCCCGTGCCCCGCGTGGCCATCGTCGGGGGCCGGGTGGTGGCCGACACGATCCTCGCCATGATCGGCCTGACGGTGACGACCCTCGTCGGCTTCGCCATGGGGTTCCGGACCTCGGCGCCGCTGAGCAGCCTCCTACTCGCTGTCGCCCTTTGCGTGTTCGCCGCCTTCGCCTTCACCTGGATGTTCGTGCTCCTGGGCATCATGGCCGGCAACCCCCAGGCGGCCCAGGGCATGGGCCTTCTGGTGTTCCCCTTCACGTTCGTGTCGAGCGCGTTCGTGCCGGTGGAGTCGATGCCGGGCTGGATGCAGTCCTTCGCCCAGAACCAGCCACTCACCCAGATCGTGAACGCCACCCGTGCCTACTCACTGGGCGACGATGCCGAACGGGTACTCGGCCAGACCGCCGGCTACTTCGCCACTCGCAGCATCCTGTGGTGCGCCCTGTTCATCGTGGTGTTTGCGCCCCTGGCCGCCCGCCGGTACAAGCGGGGCTAGCCCGCGTCGGCGGAGAGCCGCCATTCAACCGAGGTCGAACCAGCCGGCGACGTCGGCGATCACGTGGGTCGTGCCGGCGGCGTTGTAGATCGCCATCCGCCCGCCGGCGCCCTGCTTGGCCACGACCAGGTTGGGCACCGTCTGGCCGGGACGGAAGTTGAGGTTCGACGCCAGCGGCAGTGCCTCGCCGGCCGGGAAGACCGTGAGAAAGCCCGGCGCCGTCGGGCCGGTCACGGTGACGTTGGTCACCACCGCCGACACGCCCGACGCCGGCACGCCGCCCAGGCCGGCAACCTGGACGTCCATGACCGCGCCGGCGCCGAGCGGGCCCTGCCCGTTGCGGGTGTCGAGGATCCGGCTCGGCGTCACCGGGTGATAGGTGGCGCCGGTGTCGGAGTGCCCGTCGTCGTACCAGCCGGCGACGTCGACGATCACGTGGGACGACCCCATCGAGTTGTAAAGCTGAACCTTCCCGCCGGCGCCCAGCTTGGCCGTGACCAGGTTGGGGACAGTGTCGCCGGCGGCGAAGTTCAGGTTCGAGGCCAACGGGACCGGCTCACCCATGGGGGAGACGGTGAGGTAGCCAGCGGCGGTGGGGCCGGTGACGGCCACGTTCATGACGACGGCGGACACGCCGGCCGCCGGCACGCCGCCCATTCCGGCCACCGTCAAGGCCATGGTCGCCGACGACCCCAGCGGAGCGGTGTGGCGGGTGTCGAGGATGCGGCTGGGCGTCAGGGGGTGGAAGCGGGCGCCCGAGGGGATGGTGCCGTCGTCGTACCAGCCGGCGACGTCGGCGATGACGTGGGTCGCGCCGAACGCGTTGTAGAGGGAGAGCCGCCCGCCGGACCCCAGCTTGGCGGTGACCAGGTTGGGCACGGTCTGGCCGGCGTGGAAGTTGAGGTTCGACGCCAGCGGCAGGGCCTCACCGGACGGGAAGACGGTAAGGAAGCCGCTGGCCGTCGGGTCGGTCACGGTCACGTTGAGGATGACGGCGGACACGCCCGTCGCCGGCACCCCGCCGGCGCCCGCTACTTGCAGCTCCCTTACCGCCCCCGCGCCGAGCGGGGCGGCGGCGGTGCGGGTGTCGAGGAGGCGGCTGGGCGTCAGCGGGTGGTAGCGGGCGCCCGCAGCGGGGGCGGTGATGAAGATCTGGGCCGTCACGAACACGTTGCGCAGCGGGGTGCCGGCACCGCTCCAGCTCGCCTCCGCAGCAGTTCGCCACGAACCGAGGCCCACGTGAGTGAACCGGGGGTCGAGAATGTTGGCCCGGTGCGCCGGGCTAGCCATGAGGTCGTTGTGGAGGCGCTCGGCGGCCAGGAGCGGATCGGTCATCGCGCTCACATAGGCGATGTTCTCCGCCACGGCGTGGTACGCCACGCCGGCCGCCTTCACCATGTGGCTCACGCCCTGGTTCCCGCAGTTCAGGATGGTGTGTGAGAAGTAGGTCCGGGCTCCCATGTCAGCGGCCCGACCAGCCACCCGGTAGCCGCAGCCGTCGTAGGGGGCATCGCCGGCGATGGACGCCAGCTGGGCCGACATGGCCACCGGCGCTACACCGGCGCCGGAGCGGGCGACGTTGACCAGTTCGAGGGCACGGCTCTCGAAGGTCGCCTCGGCGTAGGCCGGCCGGGCGGCGGACGTCGAGAGAGACCCGGCCAGCAGTGCCGCGGTGAACAGGGCGGATCGGCCGCGTCGATTTTTCATGCGTGCGGATCATATTCAGGGAATTGGTTTGGCCGATACGCAAAAGGGGTATCGATGCCCTTTCTGGGGGTGGCCCGGGCCCTCGATCCGCGGTGGGGTACCGTGAGATGAGACGAGCGCTGGGGAGCGTGAGCCTGTGATCGGTGGAGCGGTGGAAACCAATCGGAAGACGGTCGAGGGTCGTTTGGAATTCGGCCGAATGCTCGCGGCAGCCCTGAAAAGCCGCAGCATGAAGCAGGAAGACCTGGCGCAGTCCCTCGGGACGACCCAGTCGTCCGTGAGCGGTTGGATCAACGCGAAATACGAGCCCGGGGCGGCCACCGTCTTCGCCATCGAGCGAACACTGGGCCTCGATCCCGGCTCGCTCTCCCGCCCGCTCGGTTACCTTCCGGTGGAGCCGGCGTCGCACCCGGTCAGCGTCGAATCGGCCATCGCCCAGAGCGCCAGCCTCGATGACGAGGCCAAGGCGGCCCTGACTTCGACCTACCGCTTACTCGTCACGCGTCGCGGCCCCCCTGCACTGGCCAACGCACCCCGCTATCAGTCGATGAGTGCGACGCGTGACCGCCGCCCGTCCTCGCCGGCGGGCACCAACCGGCCCCGCTCCATCGCCAGCGGGCACTAGAGCGCTCCCCCGGCCGCCGCTGTCCCAGGCGGCGGGTACTGTCGGCCTCCGTGGCCTACCAGTCGCTGTACCGGCGATACCGGTCCCAGCGGTGGTCCGAGCTCAAGGGCCAGGATCACGTCAGCCAGACCCTGCGCAACGCGGTCCGCGAAGGCCGGGTTTCCCACGCCTACCTGTTCAGCGGCCCGCGGGGCACCGGGAAGACGTCGTCGGCCCGCATCCTGGCCAAGGCCCTCAACTGCGGTAACCAGGCCGACGGGGAACCCTGCGGCACCTGTGACTCGTGCGTCGGCATCACCGAGGGCCGGTCACTCGATGTCGTCGAGCTCGACGCCGCATCGAACCGGGGCGTCGACGCTATGCGCGAGCTGGTGTCGCGAGCCTCTCTGGGCACGCCCGGCCGCTGGAAGGTCTACATCGTCGACGAGGTTCACATGCTGACCACCGATGCGTCGACCACCCTGCTGAAGACACTCGAGGAGCCCCCGGGTCACGTCATCTTCGTCCTGGCCACCACCGAGCCGCAGAAGGTGTTGCCGACGATCCGCAGCCGCACCCAGCACTTCGAGTTCCGGCTCCTGCCCCTGGACCTGCTGACCAAGCACCTCAGGTGGGTGGCCGCCGACGCCGGCCTCGACGTACCGGCCGAGGTCATCGACTTGGTGGCCCGCCGGGGCAAGGGCTCAGTGCGAGACGCCCTCTCCGTGCTCGATCAGGTGGCGGCGGCCGGCGGGATCGACCATCACGCGCCGTCGGTGGGGGCGTTCGTCGAGGCGCTGTGCGACCGCGACGCCGCCGCTGCGCTGGCCGCCGTCGCCGAGCGCTGCGGCGCCGGCCACGACCCTCGCCAGGTCGCCACCGACGTCCTGGAGCGGCTGCGCCAGACCCTGCTGGTGAGCGTCTCCCGTGCCCTCGTCGGCCTGCCCGACGAGGAGCTGGACGCCGTCGAGGCCGAGGCTCACCGGTTGGGCCGGGCGGCCACTGTCCGGGCCATGGAGACCCTCGGCGAGACCCTCGTCGACATGCGGGAGGCGCCCGACCCCCGGGTGCTGCTCGAGGTCGCCCTGGTCCGGCTGTGCCGCCCGGAGCTCGACTCCTCGCCGGCGGCGTTGCTGGAGCGGATCGAGCGCCTGGAGCGGGCCCTGGCCGGGCGCCCGGCGCCGGCGGCCCAGGCTCCCACCGCGGCGCCGGCGGCCGCGGCGGAGCCACCCCCCGCAGCGCCGGCGCCGGCACCGGCGCCGGCCGCACCCACCGGGGCGGCCGGCGCCCGGCTGGCCCTCGGCGGCGTGCGGTCGGCGGCCAAGCCGCTGTCCACTCCCCAACCTCCCGCCGCACCGCCCCCGCCAACCCGGGCACCCGCGCCGCCGGCGCCGGCCCCCTCCGCCGCCGGCGCACCGCTGCCGAGCCGCGACGAGCTGACCCTGGCGTGGGGCGACGCAGTTCTGCTGTCCCTCTCTCCGCGGGCCAAGTCCCGGTTCCGGGTCGGGCGGTTCACGGAGTCCGAGGGAGGCCGGGCGACGTTCGCCCTCCCCAACGCCATCCACCGGGACCGCTGCGAGGAGGTGCGGGTCGATGTCGAGCAGGCGCTGGCCGCCCACTTCGGCCGCCCGGTCCCCCTGCGCCTCGTCACCGAGGACCCGCCGGGCACCGCAGGATCGCCGGCCGTCGCCGGCGGGGCGCCCCCGCCGCCCGACGACGAGTCGATCGACCTCGATGACCTGCAAGATGCGCCGCCGGCGGAGGTACGCTCGCCTCTGGATCAGGTCCTTTCGACCTTCGAAGGCGCCACCGTCGTGGAGGAATAGCTCATGCCCAAGAACGCACCTGGTGGCCAGCCCGACATGAACGCGCTGCTGAAGCAGGCCCAGAAGATGCAGGAGCAGCTGCTGGCCGCCCGGGCCGAGGCCGAGACCCAGGTGGTCGAGGGCCAGGCCGGCGGCGGCATGGTGAAGGTGCGGGTCACCGGCGGGATGGAGTTCCAGGGCGTCACCATCGACCCGGCCGCCGTCGACCCCGACGACGTCGCCATGCTGGAGGACCTGGTGCTGGCCGCCATCCGGGACGCGGTCACCAAGGCCGGCCAGATCTCCGAGCAGGCCATGGGTGGCCTCGACCTCGGCGGTCTGGGCAGCGGCCTGTTCGGCTGACCCCCGGGTGTACGCCCCGCCGGTCCAGAGCCTGATCGACGAGCTCGGCCGCCTGCCCGGCGTGGGCCCGAAGTCGGCCCAGCGCATCGCCTTCCACCTGCTCAAGCTGCCCGCCGAGGACGCCTTCCGCCTGGCCCGTTCGATCACCGAGGCCAAGGAGAAGGTGTCGTTCTGCCGGCGCTGCTTCAACGTGTGCGAGGGCGAGGAGTGCGGCGTCTGCGCCGACCCCCGGCGCGACGCCACGATGGTGTGCGTCGTCGAGGAACCGCGCGACGTGGTGGCCGTCGAGAAGACCGGCGAGTTCCGGGGCCGCTACCACGTGCTCCAGGGCGCGATCAGCCCGTTGGAGGGTGTCGGCCCCGACCAGATCCGGGTGCGCGAGCTCTTGGCCCGGCTCGGCATCGAGGACATCGCCGAGGTCATCCTGTGCACCAACCCCAACATCGAGGGCGAGGCCACGGCCATGTACCTGGCCCGGCTCCTCAAGCCGCTGGGCATCCGGGTCACCCGCATCGCCAGCGGCCTGCCCGTCGGCGGCGATCTGGAGTACGCCGACGAGCTCACCCTGGGCCGGGCGCTCGAGGGCCGGCGGGAGCTCGAAGGGTAGAGGCCGGGAACCAGAACCGCCCCGGGCATCGTCCCACTTGTAAAGGGACGAGGAGGCTTCGAGATGCGACAGATGCCGGCGGTACGGAAGGGTTGGACGCTCGCCGCCGTTGCCGTCGTGGCGCTGGTGATCGCCGGCGCCGTTCAGGCCAGCGTGAGTGGGACCAGCGTCGACGAGGCCTCGACCGCCGGCCGTGACGTGGCGTCGACCCAGGCGGCGCAGGACTCCTTCGGCGGGTCAGCAGCGCCGGCGTTCTCGGGCAAGGCGGAGATCGCGCCGTTGCCGCCGGACGGTGGCGGGGCAGCACCGGTCGTGCCGGGGTCGCCGCAGGTCGTGCGCACCGCGGATGTGCGAGTGAAGGTGGCCAAGGGCGGGTTCAACGCAGCCTTCGACCGGGTGGCGTCGGTAGCCGCCGCCAACGGTGGGTTCGTCTCGTCGTCCTCGACGGCGACGGTGGACGACGCTCGCTCCGGGATCCTGACGGTTCGGGTTCCGACCGACCGCTTCGACTCCGTCCGGCTCGCCCTCGGTGACCTGGGCGAGATCGAGTCCCAGTCGATTCGGGGCGAGGACGTCAGCGGGCAGCTCGTGGATTACGAAGCTCGGCTGAGGAGCCTCCAGGCGCAGGAGGAGTCGCTGCTCGTGCTCGTCGGGCGGGCGACGGCCGTCGGCGAGGTGCTCCAGGTCCAGCAGACCCTGTTCAGCGTCCGCCAGCAAGTCGAGCAGTTGAAGGCCCAGAAGGCCAACCTGGAGCAGTCGGTGAGCCTGGCCTCCCTACAGGTCTCCCTGTTCGAGCCCGGCGCCGCCGGCGTGATCCGGCCGGTCGACGACAAGCCGTCGCTGGCCCGGAGCTTCGAGGAGGCCGTCGACGGCATGGTGTCGGTGGTCGGCGGCATGATCGTGGTCGTCGGCTACCT
>CAYZMG010000029.1:40241-49068 GCA_964479465.1 uncultured Acidimicrobiales bacterium | reverse complement strand
CCTCACGATCTCCCAGGTGGGTGCCCAGGCCGGCATCGTCCTGGCCGAGTTCCTCGAACTGGCTCCCTTCACCAAGGTGCTCTACTCGTCCGACGGCTACCGGCTGCCCGAGCTGTACCTGGCCGGCGCGGCCCAGTTCCGTCACAGTTTCGGCGCCGTGCTCGACGGCTGGGTTGGCGAGGGGGCGATGGCCGGCGACGACGCCGAGCGCGTGGCCCGGCTCGTCGGTGTGGACAACGCCCGCCGTGTGTACCGGCTCCCCGCCTGAGTCACCGCCGACGCCCTAATCTCGGGCCGAGGACGAACGCCAATGCCCGACACCTACTCCATCCGGCGGTCCCCGTTCCCGGCGCCGACGGCGGAAGAGATCCTCGCCGGCCCGGTCCTCGTCGACGCCACCGGGGCCCTGGTGGTGACCGACCAGTTCCTCGCCAGCCGGGACGGCGGTGGGCGGGCGCCCGGCCGGCTTGTCATCAAGCGCGACGGGTTGGTGTTCCTGGCCGAGAAGCTCACCGACCTCGAGGAGGCCGCCGAGCTGACCGACACGCCGGCCATGGACAGGTTGCAGCTGCCGGCGGTCGTGGAGCTGGCGGCCATCGCCCTCCGCGTCCACGCCGCGGCCGCCAACCCGTTCACCATCGAGGACTTCCTCGCCGACCGCCGGACGCTGCTCGTGCCCTTCCTCGACGTGGTCCAAGTATCGACGGTCAGGGTTGCGAACATCACCTACGACACGGTCGTCACCACGGAGGACGTCGATGGTGGCCGCCGCACTTTTCGGTTCCAGAGCGCGGGCCCGACCGGCTCGCGAAAGAAGGGCGCGCTGCTGGCGTGGGCGATCGTCGGCCAGCGCATCAGCCGTGACTTCGAGGCCGCAGAACAGGCCGTGGCGCAGCGGGGCCTGGCGCCGTATCTTGCGGCAGCCCGCGAGCGCGCGGGCGGGGGCCCTGGGGAGGGAGCGGATGAGGAGCTGGTGTTGGCCGAGGCGCGACAACTCCGCCGGCGCGCCCTCCGGGAGGCCGGTATGACGGTGGTCGCCGAGACGAGGGCGGGCATGAAGGAGCTCCTCGGCGATCTTCTGCCCGAGTACCGCCGCATTGAGGACATCGAAGCGATGTTGGCGCCCGAGCACCTCGCCCTGCTGCCGTGACCGAGTCGTACTCGGTACCGCGGCTGGTCGACATACCGGCCCCGGCGCTGAATGACTACGACGCCGGGGTCGGCGTCCGGTCGCTCACCGGGGAGATGCAGCTCGACCCCCGGACGGTCAGCGAAGGCGGCGCAACCCAGATTGGGTTCGTGCCCAAGGTTTCGGGCCACGTCCTGCACCTCGACCCTGACACCGGGATGCCACTGGGACGCGACGAGAACGGCACCTTCAAGAAGGGGATCCAGGGCCATGTCCTCACATGTGCCGGCGCCGGGATTGCCTTCCTGGCCTTCGAGACGACCAAGGTGTGCCTGGCCTCCGCGGTCAGGACGCCGGATGACCCGGTCTGGCGGGATTCGTCGATCGTCGAGGCCTTCAGCGTGTGGGAGAAGTTCACGCCGCCCATGACGCTGGCCGATGCAGTGGCGACCAGGGAGCCCAAGTCGATGGTCCTACCGTTCGTCGACATCGTCGCCGCCGCGGTGGTGGCACCCGAGGACAGCCCCGGCCGCCTGGTCGGCAAGGGCCCCCGCAGCTGTGTCCGGGTGCGGACAGAGGACGCCGGCGGCGGCCGGCGCCAGATGCTCCTCCTCGTGGCCGACGGCGGATGGAACCCTGGTTTCCTCCTCGTCGAGCGGCTGCGCGGCGATCTGCGGGCCCTTGAGCGCCGGCTGAAGGACCAGGTCACCGGCGAGGTCTACGCCCGCTCCAATACGACGATGGCCAGCGATGAGCTCGAGGAGCTGCTCGTCGAGGCCGACGACACCTGGCTGCTGTGGAAGCGCCAGCACGGCATGGTCGACGCCGGCCCGTGGGGCTTCGCTCGGACCGAGCTGGAGCGGTACTTCGGGGAGCTGGCGGCTGTCATGCCCGCCTACTGGGACGTCCCAGCCGTCCGGGCCGTGCTCGAGCAGGAGTGTCAGGGCATCGCCGGCGCCCTGCCGGGCCCCGGCGAGTCGCGTCCGGCGCCGGCGCCGGCGCCCGCACCGCCCGCCCCACCGGCACCGCCGGCGCCGCCGGCACCGGAACCGCCGGTCGATCCTCCGAAGACCGGCCTCGACGCGCTCCCGCCGCCGGCGGTCGCGGCGCTGATCCTGGTGTTCGGCGCCGTCGTGGCACTGGTGGCCGCCGGCATCGTCTCCTTCGGCGACCAGCGGGAGTGGGACCTGGCCTCGGCGGAACGTCAGGCCCGAGACGCCCTCAGCGGGGACACGTCGCCGTCAGCCTTCTACGGGTTGCAGCACCTGCTCTACCTGGCCGCCGAGATCGTGCGGGGGCTGGGCGTGTTCGTGGTGATCGGTGCCCTCGTCGGCGTGGTCGTCACCGCCGGCCGCTGGCTGCGGGGCCGGGGCCCGGAGCCGACCCGCTAGCTCGTCCGGGCCGACGGAGGGGCCCGGTCACGACCGGCCCGCACGGGTGGCACTCCAGCTCCAGGGTGGCGTGGTCGATGCCGAATTGCTCGGCCAGCATGGCCTTGAGCTGACCGGCCCGCTCCTGGGCGTCGTGCAGGCTCATGCCGCCCCGCAGCACCACGTGCCCGGAGAGCGCCGGCGTGTCCGAGGCCAGGTTCCAAAGGTGGAGGTGGTGCACCAGCTCCACGTCGTCCTGGGCCGCCAGCGCCGCCTCCACCGCAGCGGCGTCGAGCCCGGGGGGCGTGCCTTCGAGCAGGACCTGGGTGGCGTCGCGCAGCAGGCCCCAGGCCGACCACAGCACGAGGACTCCGATGACGACCGAGACGGCGGCGTCGGCCCAGGTCGCGCTCCACAGGAGCACGGCGACGCCGGCCAGCACCGCACCCACCGAGCTGGCGGCGTCGGCGACCATGTGGGTGAAGGCGGCATGCATGTTGAGGCTGTTGCCACGAGCGCGACGGAGCACGAAGGCGCTTACCACGTTGACGGCGAGCCCCATCGACGCCACCGCCAGCAGCCCGCCGCCGGCCACGTCGACCGGATCGCGCAGCCGGCCCCAGGCCTCGTAGAAGATCCAGCCGGTGACGGCCACCAGCCCGAATCCGTTGAGCTGGGCGGCGAGGACGTCGGCCCGCTGGAGGCCGTAGCTGTGGCGGGCCGTCGCCGGCCGCTCGATCAGGCGCTGGGCGACGAGGGCGATGCTCAGGGCGGCGACGTCGGAGCCCATGTGGGCGGCGTCGGCCAGCAGGGCCAGGGAGCCGAAGGCCATGCCGGCGACGACCTCCACCACCAGGAAAGCGGCGTTGGCGGCCAGGGCCAGCCACAGGGCTCGCCTGCGCATGCCGGCCACGTCGTGGGCGAGGCCTCGGTAGGACGCGTGGGCGTGGGCGATGCCTCGATTCTACCGGTGGCCCATTCGTAGAAGGATGGCCCGGTGAGCGCTGATCCGATGCAGGCGGCGCCGGCCGTGCGGGACGGCATCACCCGGCTGGCCCAGGCGCTGTACCAGATTGACGCCTCGCCCGAGCTGGCGCTGGTCCGCGACCGCGACCAGCTGCGGGGCCGCTCGGCCAAGGTCGCCGAGGAGGCGGCCGGGTTGGTCGACGGCCTCTGGACCCGGTACCCCCAGCTCAGTGACGCCGGGGAGCAGCTGGAGGCGGCCAGGGCGAGGGGCGACCGCGACGGCCTGGCCAAGCTGCTGCGCGAGGCGACGCCGCTGCTCGGCACCCTCGAGGCCGACGCCGAGCGGGCGTCGACCCTCATCGGCCAGCTGGGCACGGCGTGGCGCAATGCCGTCCCCCGCCTCGACGCCCTCCGGGCCCGCCTCGCCCGGGCGGCGGCGACTGCCGACGCCCTGGGCATGCCGGGTGACCCGGAACTGGCTGCGGCGCGGACCGTCGTCGACGACGTCACCGCCCAGGCCACCGCCGATCCGCTGGGCGCCGAGGTCGACGATGCCGACCGCCTCGTCGAGCGGGTCGAGCAGCGCCTGTCGGAGCTGGCCCGGACCCGCGCTGGCATCGGCGCCGACCTCGACGCGGCGGCGAAGCAGCTCGAGGAGCTGGCCGGGCTCATCGCCGCCGGCCGCGGGGCGCGTGAAGCAGTGGAGGCGAGGATCGTCGACCCCGGCGGCCTGGTGGCCCCGATCGACCCGGCCGAGCTCGACACGGGCGCCCGGGCCCTGCGCCCCTGGCTGACCCGCATCCGGGCCCAGGCCGGCGCCGGCGCCTGGCCGGCGGCGGCCAAAGGGCTGGAACAGTGGCGGGAGGAGGCGGACGCCCTCAGCAGCCGGGCAACGGCCGTCGCCGCCGCCAACCGGGCGCCGCTGGAGCGCCGGAACGACCTGCGGGGGCTGCTTGACGCGTTCCGGGCCAAGGCCGCCGTGCACGGGCTGGCCGAGGATCCGGCGCTCACCGAGCGATACCGGTCAGCCAGGGACGCGCTCTACGCATACCGTTGCGACGTGCGTCGAGCGGAGACTCTGGTCAAGGAGTACGGGCGGGCGATTGAGTTACCGCCCTCCGGAGGCGGTGTCGCATGACCATGCAGCGCTGTGCCGAGCCGGGGTGCACGGGCCGGATCCTGGCCGACGGCTACTGCGACACCTGCGGCGCCAAGGCCCCGGAACCCGCCCCCGCCCCGGCGGCCCCGGCACCGGCGAACCCCACCCCCGCCGCCGCCACCCCCGCCGCCCTGGTCGGCGCCCCCCGGACCCTCGAGACCGGCTCCACCCGCTCCGGCGGGTCGCGGCGCACGGTCAGCGGCCGCACCCGCACCACGAGCCGGCGCTCGACCATCGGCGCCGGCCTGGTCGATGTCCCGCCGGCGCCGTCCATCGACCCGGCCACCATCGTCATGGCCGACCCCGAGGTCAGCGAGGAGAAGCGGTTCTGCTCCAACTGCGGGGCCCAGGTGGGCCGCAGCAAGGGCCGCCAGCCTGGGCGGCTCAAGGGGTTCTGTCCCCGCTGCCGCAACGCCTTCGACTTCGTGCCCAAGCTCAATCCCGGCGATATCGTCGGGCGCCAGTACGAGATCGTCGGTTGCCTGGCCCACGGCGGCCTGGGCTGGATCTATCTCGCACGCGACAAGGCGGTGAGCGACCGGTGGTCGGTCCTCAAAGGCCTCCTCGACTCCGGTGACGAGGCCGCCATGGCCGTCGCCGTGGCCGAGCGCCGCTTCCTGGCCGAGATCGACCACCCCAATATCGTGCAGATCTTCAACTTCGTGACCCACGCCGGCGCCGGCTACATCGTCATGGAGTACGTGGGCGGGCCGTCGCTGAAGCAGATCCTCAAGCAGCGCCGGGAGGCCAACGGGGGCGAGGCAGATCCCCTTCCCGTCGACCAGGCCATCGCCTACGTGCTGGCGATCATGCCCGCCTTCGCCTACCTCCACCGCCGGGGCATGGTCTACTGCGACTTCAAGCCCGACAACCTCATCCAGGTCGGCGATCAGGTCAGGCTCATCGACCTGGGGGGTGTGCGCCGGCTCGA
Organism: uncultured Acidimicrobiales bacterium; assembly: GCA_964479465.1. Taxonomy (GTDB): domain Bacteria; phylum Actinomycetota; class Acidimicrobiia; order Acidimicrobiales; family AC-14; genus CADCTB01. The sequence continues at coordinate 43,513 of CAYZMG010000029.1, read as the reverse complement.
CGATCCTTCGGGCGACGTCTACGGCACCATCGGTTTCCAGGCGCCGGAGATCGCCGACCTCGGGCCCTCGGTGGCATCCGACGTCTACACCATCGGCCGCACGCTCGCGGTGCTGACCATGGACATCAGGGGCTACCAGTCGACGTTCCAGCACTCGCTGCCCGAGCCCGCCGACCACCCGGCACTGGCCGACAACCCCTCGTTCCACCGCTTGTTGCTGAAGTCGACGGCCCAGCATCCCGACGACCGCTTCCAGTCGATCCCCGAGTTGTCCGACCAGCTCGTCGGCGTCCTCCGGGAGGTGGTGGCCGTCGCCACCGGCACGCCGCAGCCGGGACCGAGTGCGGTGTTCGCAGGCGCTCCGCACGACGACGAGCTACCCGTGCTCACCGTCGACCCGAACGACGACGCCTCCGGCTTCGTGGCCAACCTGGCCAACGACGATCCCGAGGCGGTTCTGCGGAGCGTTGCCGACGCGCTGTCGCTGCGGCAGGTGACCGAGACGGTGGAGCTGCGGCTACGGCGGGCGCGGGCCTTCATCGACCTCGGCCGGCGTGACGAGGCCGCAGCCGAGCTGGCGGGGATCGAGAACGACGACCCGTGGGAGTGGCGGGTGGCGTGGCTGCGGGGCGTCATGGCCTTGGCCGTTGACGATGCCGCCGGCGCCGTCAAGGCCTTCGACCGCTGCCTGTTCGAGGTGCCCGGCGAGCTGGCGCCCAAGCTGGCCGCCGCGATCGCCTTCGAGCGGGCGGGCAACCTGGAAGCCGCCGCCGCCCTGTACGACATCGTCTCCACCGTCGACCCCTCCTACGTGGGCGCAGCCACCGGACTGGCCCGCTGCCGGCTGAAGGCCAACGACGTGCCCGGCGCGCTGGCCGCGTTCTCCCGGGTGCCGTCGACCCACCGGGCCCACGGCGAAGCCCAGCTGGCTGCGGTCCGTGCCCTGGTCGGCGCCGCCCGCTTTGCCGAGGCGTCCCAGATCCTCGAGCAGGCCCGGGCCGCGGGGCGGGAGGCGGCCCAGCTCGATGTCGAGCTGTTCGAGGCCGCGCTGGCCGGCCTCACCAGCGGCTCGGTGAAAGCGCAGCCGGCGGTCATCGTCCGGGGCCAGAAGCTCGACGAGCCCGGCGTCCGCCAGGGACTCGAGCGGGCCTACCGCACCCTGGCCAAGCTCAGCCCCGACGATCCCGACCGGTGGCGCCTGGTGGACCGGGCCAACCACGTTCGCCCGTTGTCGATCGTATGACGGTGACCGACGTCGCCACTGCGTGCCCGGTCTGCGGTGAGCCGATCGCCGCCGGCGACCTCTTCTGCGAGGCGTGCGGCAACGCCCTGCCGGCGACCGAAGCCGCGCCTCAACCGGCACCGGCGGCGGAAACCACGCCCGTCGTCGCCACGATCACCTGCCCGTCGTGTGGGAACCAGGGGGAGCCGGTCGAGGGTTACTGCGGCGTCTGCGGCACCCGGTTGCCGGCGCCGAGAGACCATCATGAGCTCGTGGTGGAGGGGGCGGCCGGCGTTTCAAACAAGGGAAAGCGCCATGCTCGCAACGAGGACGCCATGGCCGTGGTCGCCGGCGACGGCTACGTCGCCGGCGTCGTCTGCGACGGCGTCTCGACCAGCGTGAAGCCCGATACCGCGTCGCAAGCCGCGGCCGACGCCGCATGCGCCGTCCTCGCCGGTACGCCCGACCTGGATGGGGCCTACGACGCCGCCCGCGCCGCGGTCCTCGCCACCGAGTTCGAGCCCCACGCCGACCTCAGCCCGCCGTCGTGCACGTTCCTGGCCGCCACTGCCACCGACACCCAGATCACTGTCGCCTCCCACGGCGACTGCCGGGCGTACTGGTGCGCCGACGGCACCGTGACGCAGTTGACCATCGACGATTCGTGGGCCGAGGTGCAGATCGCCGCCGGCATGCCGGCGGCCGACGCCCATTCCCATGCCCTCGCCCACGTCATCACCCGATGGCTGTCCAGGGACGCCGACCCCGAGTGGCGGCCCCGCATCGTCTCCTTCGACGTGCCCGGTCCTGGACGACTGCTGCTGGTCTCCGACGGCCTCTGGAACTACACGCTCGAGCCGGCCCACCTGGTGGCGGCCATGGGTGACCCGACGTCCGAGCGCATCGACCTGGCTCGCCGGCTGGTCACCTTCGCCAACGACGCCGGCGGTTCCGACAACATCACCGTCGTGGTGGTGGACCTCCCCCTTCGCCCCGTGGGCGAACAGACAATGTCGAAAGGCTCTTCCACACCATGAACTTCTCGGCCTCGACCTACCAGAACGAGTTCCTCCCTGCCGATGCCACCGAGGTCCACGCGGTGGTCACGGTGACCTCGTCCGGCGGTGACGGCACCGCGGCGCCGGCGGCGGTGCCCGACAAGGCCGTCGTCCTCATCGTCGACACCAGTGGGTCGATGGGCCAGCCCAACACGAAGATCCGCGCCGCCCGCCACGCTCTGGCCGCGTCGCTGGAGGAGCTCCCGGACGGCACGTGGTTCGCGGTCATCTCGGGTAGCCACGAGGCCATGTGCGTCTATCCACCGACCTACGCCACCGGCGAGCCGCCCTCACTGGCCCGCGCGGATGTCAGTACGAGGGCCGAGGCGGTGGAGATCGCCAAGCAGCTCCGGCCCGAGGGCGGCACCGCCATCTCCACCTGGCTCGACATGGCCCGCGACGTCTTCGCCGGCCACCCCGAGGCCATCAAGCTGGCCTACCTGCTGACGGACGGCCGCAATGAGAGCGAGCCCCGCGAGAACCTGGACGCCGCCCTTCGGCGCTGCGAGGGCGTGTTCCAGTGCGACGCCCGAGGCGTGGGATCGGACTGGGAGGTGGCCGAGTTGCGACTCGTCACGTCTGCCCTCCTTGGCAAGGTCGACATCATCTCCGAGCCCGACCAGATGGACGACGACTTCCGGGCCTTCCTCGAAGGGGCGCTGGGCAAAGCCGTGGCCGACGTGCGGCTGCGCATCTGGGCGCCTCAGGGCTCCAGCATCAAGTTCCTGCGCCAGGTGGCGCCGGCCATCGACGACCTCACGGCCAAGGCGGCCCCGGTCAACCCGCTCACCGGCGACTTCCCGACCGGAGCCTGGGGCGGGGAGGAGAGCCGCGACTACCACCTGTGCGTGAACGTCCCGGCGGGCAAGGTCGGCGACGAGAAGCTGGCCGCCCGGGTCAGCCTGGTGGTCGACGAACAGCCGGTGTCGCAGGCTCTGGTCAAAGCTATCTGGACCGACGGGCACGCCCTTGCGGCGCACATCAGCCCCCAG
>CAYZMG010000029.1:8385-40231 GCA_964479465.1 uncultured Acidimicrobiales bacterium | reverse complement strand
ATGTCCTCGAGGCCCGCAAGGCCGGCGACGACGATACGGCCACGGTCAAGCTCGGGCGCGCCGTGCAGCTGGCGCATGAGTCGGGGAACGAGGGAACGGTGAAACTGCTGCAGAAGGTCGTCGAGGTCGACGACGCGGCCAAAGGAACCGTCCGCCTGAAGCGGGGCGTGGCGGCGGTGGACGAGATGGCCCTCGACACCCGCTCCACCCGCACCGTCCGGGTGACGGCCAAGCCCGTTGACCCCGCTGACCCTGCCGCCCCGCCGGCCCCGGGAGCCTGACATGCCCGTCACCTGCCCGAATGGCCACCCGTCCGAGAGCACCGACTACTGCGATACCTGCGGCGCGCTGATCACGGTCGTCCCACCGCTGACTGCACCTCCTGGGGATCCGGGGGTAACCGCTTCCGGCACGAAGGTGATGACGCACACGCCGGTCCAGCCCGGCGCCACCTGCCCGAACTGCGGGGGGCCCCGGCAGCCCGACGAGGTGTTCTGCGAAGTCTGCGGCCTCAACTTCGCCACCGGGCAGCTGCCCTCGCCGGCGGCCGAGGCGGCCGCCGCCGACCCGGAAGCGGTGACGGCTGAGTGGGTGGCGGTGATCTCCTCCGACCACCGGTTCTTCGAGGCCAACCAGGCCGAGAGCCCCGAGGACACCATCACATTCCCCACCGACGCCGAGGTGCGGGAGGTGCCGCTGACCTCGAACGAGATCCTGATCGGCCGGCGCAGCGACTCCAAGGGCATCTTCCCGGCGATCGACCTCAGCGCGCCGCCGTCGGATCCGGGGGTGTCGCGCCGCCACGCAATCATGCGCCTCAACCTCGACGGCTGGGTGGTCGTCGACCAGGGGTCGACCAACGGCACCCTGGTGCGAGGAGCGCTCACACCCATCAAACCCGGTGACGCCGTCCGCCTCCACGACGGCGACCACCTCAACGTCGGCGCGTGGACCCGTATCACCCTTCGCCGGGTGGGCGCCCCGACGTGAACCGCATCCGCGCCGCTGCAGCCACGACACCAGGCCGCTACCGGCTGTGGTCGGTCGTGACCGCGTTGCTGTTGCTGGCGACGGCGGTCGCGGGGTGGGCGGCGTCGACCGCGCTGCGCTCGGGCACCGACCGCATCCGCAACAACGCCGGCCCCGTGCTGGTGGCCACCCAGTCACTGGTGTCCAGCCTGGCCGAGGCCGACGCCGCCGCCACCGCCGCGTTCCTCTCCGGTGCCCAGGAGGACCCCGAGTCGCGCCGCCTCTATGAGCAGGCGCTCGCACGCGCCAACGAGCAGATCCAGGAGGTCTCCGCCCTCATCGGCGACGATGACGCCACCCATCAGAACCTGACGTCCCTGTCGGTGGCCGTCACCCGCTACGCCGGGCTGGTGGAGGCGGCGCGGGCCACGAACCAGGCCGGCGTGCCCCGGGCCCCCGAGTACCTGGTCGAGGCCCTCAACCTGCTGGCCACGACCGTGGCGACCGATGCCACCCGCCTCACCGACGCCACCCAACGCCGCTTCGAGCGCGACGAGGGCCGCCGCGACACCGGCGTCCTGCCCGCTGTCGCCCTGGCCGTGATCGCGCTGGCGGTGCTGGTCGGCGCCCAGCGGTGGGTCTTCCGCCAGAGCCGGCGCGTCGTGAACGTGCCGCTGGCGCTGGCCACGCTCTTGCTCGTCGGGACGATCGGCTGGTTGGTCGCCGCCACTTTTCGCTCCGGCAGCGACATCGAGCGAGCCCGTGCCGACGGCTACGACTCCATCTCCCTGACGTCGCGCATCCAGACCACCGCCTACCGGGCGAAGGCCGACGAGACCGTCGCCCTGATCACGGGCGACGCGGCCCGAAGGGCCAGCGCGGTTTCGACGGCCCAGACGCTCCTCGCCGATCGGGTCAGCGCCGCTGCGGTCGAGGCCGTGCGCCAGGGCCGCGACCCAGCGCTGCCGGGGTTGCTGGCCGACGCCGCCGCCGAGGCCGACTCGGACAGGGAGCGCGCCGCGGTGGCCGAGATGCTCGTCCGCTGGCAGCGCTACCAGGACACCGCCGCCCAGCTGCGGGCGACCGCCGACCCGGCCCAGCAGCGCATCATCGCCGTGGGGCCGGGGAGCGCGACGTTCAACGGGTTCAACTTCTCGGTGGAGTCGGTCCTGAGCGACAACCGGAGCCAGTTCCTCGACGGCCTGGCCTCGGCCGCCGACCGGGTGGGGAACCTCACGCTCGTCGCCCTGTTCCTGCCCCTCCTCGCCGCCTTCGGCGCCCTCGGGGGCTTCCAGCTGCGGATCAACGAGTACCAGTGAGCCTCGCACCCCGCTCCCAGGGCCGCTCGGGCCCAGGCATGAACCGCCGGCGCTTCCTGGCTCTGAGCGCCGCCGCGGTCGCTCTCGGTGCCTGCCGGAGCAGCAGGGGCGACAACCCGGGCTTCAGCGGCCAGCTCCGCGTCCTGAACTGGTCGGACTACATCGACGGCGAGACCGTCGATCGCTTCACGCAGGCGACTGGGATCCCGGTGGAGTACGTCGAGGAGTACAACGGGAACGAGGAGGCCTTCGAGACCATCTTCGAGCCGACGCTCGGCCGTGGCCGGGCGACGGGCTACGACATCGTCGTCCCCACCTACTGGGCCGTCGCCCGGATGCTCGAGCGGGGCTGGCTCCGGCAGGTGCCGCTGGAGCGCGTCCCCAACCACGTGAATATCGAGCCGGCATACCTGGGCATGCCGTGGGACCGGGGTGCCCGTTTCCACATGCCGTGGCAGGTGGGCATCACCGGCATCGCCTACAACCCGGCCCTCACCGGTCGCCAGGAGATCCGGAAGGTGAGCCAACTGTTCGAGCCGGCGCTGCGAGGCCGCGTCGGCATGGTGAGCGAGATGCGGGAGACGGTGGGCCTGGTGATGCTCATGCAGGGGGCGGACCCTTCCCGCGCCACGCGCGCCGCCGCCGAGCGGGCCCTCGAAGCGCTCCAGGCGGCGAAGGCCAACGGCCAGATCAGGCGCTTCACCTCCGACGAGTTCATCGACGCTCTCGAGTCCGGCGAGTTCGCCGCCTGCCTGGCCTGGTCTGGCGACATCATCCAGCTCCAGCAGGAGCGGCCCGATATCCGCTTCGTCATCCCCGACGAGGGCGGCATCCGCTGGTTCGACAGCATGGTGATCCCGGTGCGTTCCGGCGGCGTGGAGGCCGCCGGCGACTTCATGAACTTCGTCTACGAGCCGGCCAACGCGGCCCGCATCACCGCGGCGGTGCAGTACATCACCCCGGTCCTCGGTGTGCGGGAGGAGCTGCAGAAAGCCGGCGGGGCCACGGCGCAGTTGGCCCAGAACCCGATCCTGTTCCCCGACGACGAGACCCGCCGGCGCCTGTACTTCTGGGCCGGACTCGACAGCGCGACCGAGGACGAGCTCCAGGAACGCTTCTCCTCGATCATCGCCTGAGCCCATGTCGGACATGCACAGCTACCGGCCCAGCCTGGACGCCTTCGCCGAGGAGGTCCTCGCCTTCGCCCGCCAGCGGATGGCCGCCGATGCCCATGACCTACCAATCGGTGTGCCGCGGTCGCCGGCCGAGCTCGACGCCGCCGGCGGGGTGACCATCACCGAGGCGGGCATGGGGGCCAGCGATGCGCTGCGGCTCTTCCGCGAGGTCCTGGAGCCGGCGTGCCTGTCGTCGGATCACCACCGGTACCTGGCCTTCGTGCCCGCAGCGCCGAGCGAGGTGTCGATTCTCGCCGACCTGGTGGTCAGCGCGTGCTCGATCTACGCCGGCTCCTGGCTGGAGGGTGGTGGCGCGGTGTGGGCCGAGAACCAGACCCTGCGCTGGATCGCCGACCTGGCCGGGCTGCCGCCAGAGGCCGGTGGCGTGTTCGTCTCCGGCGGCACCAACGGCAACCTGTCGGCGCTGGTGACGGCCCGCTTCGCCGCCGCCCGTCGCCGGGGTGGGCGCCCCGAGCGGTGGGCGCTGGTGGTGGGTGAGTCCGCCCACAGCTCGATCGAGAGCGCGGCCGTCGTGATGGATGTCGACCTCGTCGATGTTCCCGGCGACCGACTGACCGGCGAGGATCTCGAACCGGTGCTGGCCGGCGTCGCTGACCGGGCCTTCGCCGTCGTCGCCACCGCCGGCTCGACGAACCTCGGCCTCGTCGACGACCTCGACTCCGTGGCCGAGGTGTGCCGGCGGTACGGCACCTGGATGCACGTCGACGGGGCCTACGGCGGCGCGGCGCTGGCCGCCCCCTCGGCACGCCACCTTTTCGCCGGCATCGAGCATGCGGACTCCTTCATCGTCGACCCCCACAAGTGGCTGTTCGCCCCTTTCGACGCCTGCGCCCTGCTCTACCGGGAGCCGGCGCTGGCCAAGGCCTGCCACGCCCAGCACGCCGACTACCTGGAGGTGCTGTACGGGGCAGAGTGGAACCCGTCGGACTACGCCGTGCACCTCAGCCGGCGGGCCCGGGGCCTGCCGCTGTGGTTCTCCCTGGCCGCCTACGGGGCCGGCGCCTACGCCGACGCGGTGGAGACCTGCCTGCGCACGGCCCGGGAGGCGGCCGACCTGGTGCGGGCGGCGCCCCACGTCGAGCTGGTCCTCGAACCCGAGCTGTCGGTGGTGGTCCTGCGCCGGCCCGGCTGGACGGCCGAGGATTACCGATCCTGGTCGCTCGACCTCCTGGCCCGCGGCGAGGGTTTCGTGGTGCCGTCGGCCCACCGGGGCGAGCCGATGCTGCGCCTGTGCATCGTCAACACCCGGTCCTCAGCCGCCGACGTGGCCGCCATCCTCGACTCCATGCGCTGAGCCAGCCCTCAGGCGTAGGGGCTGGCCCCCATACTGCTTCGGCGCGCGCCCCTTCCTGGCCCCCTGGCCCTGAGCCTGGCCGTGCTTTCGGCCGCCCACCTGGCTGGCGGGCTTGTGCAAGTCGGCGACGGCGTGCTCTACAACGCCCACTGGTGGACGGAGGTATTTCAGTACGACCACCTGGTCCACTCCTCGGCGAGCTTCGCCGCCACTCTGGCGGTGTGGACGCTGCTCGGCTCCACCACCCCCGGTTCCCAGCCCGGGCTGCCGGTCCTGGCCTGCCTGCTGGGGGGCCTGGGGCTGGGCGCCGCCAACGAGACGGTGGAGTTCCTGGTCACCCTGGTCGACAGCGGGAGCGGGGTGGGTGGCTACCAGAACACCGGCTGGGACCTGGTCTCGAACCTGCTCGGTGCCAGCGCAGCCGCCTTCGTCATCGCTCGCATGAGCCCCCTGATGGCGACGACGGTCGCCTCGGCCCCGGTCGTATCCAGCCGGCCAGTTCCGGCGGGTAGCTCATCCCGATGAAGACGTCGGGACGGAAACCGTTTTCGGTGCACCAGCCCGAGGCCTTCGATACAGTGCGAATAATGGCGGCGCGGACGAAGGCGGGAATCAGTCGAGTACGCCGTCGCCTGCTCCTGTCGGCTCTGGCCTTGGTTCTGTTCGCCGGCGCATGCACATCGCGTCCGGCGTACGACTCTGCGGTCCTGGCCACCGAGCGGGTCGCAGTTACCGGATTCGCCTACCGGGCGGTTGACTCTGACGAACGACGCAGCCAGCTCGACGGCGTTCCTGACGGCACGGTGTCCGCTGCCTTTCACACGATCCATCGGACCGGCTCAGACGCCGAGATCGCGTTCCTGGTCCAGTACGAGCTTTCCGCCGGCGATGCCGCAGGGATGGAGGAGACCTTCGGGCCTGACGCAATCGCCGATGGCTGGACAGGACTCCAGTTGGCGGGGCACACCGTCTTCAGCACGCAGAATCCGTCGGCTCCGATGAGCTTCCACTTGTACATGTGGAAGCGGGGGCCCGTCCTGGGCTACGTCGATGGACCGAACGATATGGGCCCCGAGCTGCGGCAATGGATAGAGGCCTATTTCGCCGCCGTTCCGTAGGCTGAACCTGAACGGGCCCTGACCGCTTCCGCCGTCGAGGGCCCAGGGAACGCCCGCCTCCTCAGCCGGCGTCGCCACCGCTCTGCGCGGGGCCCGGCCGCAGCATGGCCGGGTGCAGGAGCGTCGCCTGGCCGCGCCGGTACAGCTTCGCGGGCCGGCCGCCGTCGCGGGTGGTCGTCCCGCCGGATTCGACGACGAAGCCGGGAGTCCCGGTGACCTTGCGGTGGAAGTTGCGGGGATCGAGCGTGGTGCCCCACACCGCTTCGTAGACCCGCCGCAGCTCGGCGATCGTGAACTCATCGGCGCAGAACCCGATGCCAAGGGGGGAGTACTCCAGCTTGGAGCGGGCCCGCTCGACCCCGTCGGCCAGGATGCGCCGGTGGTCGAAGGCCAGACGAGCCGAGCCGTCGAGGAGCTCCCGCACGGTCAGCCAGCGGGCGTCGGCGGCGTCGGAGCCGGCGGTCGCCTGCTCGAGCCGGGGGATCAGGGCAAGGTGGGCGACGGTGACGACCCGCCCACGGGGATCGCGCCGGGGTGCGCCGTAAGTGGCGAGTTGCTCGAGGTGGGCGCGCACCGACACACCTGTCTCCTCCCGCAGCTCCCGCTCGGCGGCGTCGAGCAGGTCCTCGCCGTCGTGGACGAAGCCGCCGGGCAGCGCCCAGCGGCCCCGGTACGGCGCCACGCCCCGCTTGACGGCGAGGACCAGCAGATCGTCGTCGCGGACGGTCAGCACGACGAGGTCCACGGTGACTGCGGCGTTCAGCACGCTGCGGATACTAATCGTCGACTTGACGACAACGCCATAGTCCGTTATCGTCAGAACGACGAGAAGGAGCGCCCATGGCTGACATCACCGGTTTTCTGTTCCTGCGCCACCTGCGCGCCAACCCCACCACCCACGTCCGCCACCTCAGCAACGGCAAGCTCATCCACGACGGTCCGGGCCAGGCGTTCTGGTTCCGCCCGCTGACCGCGGCGCTCAGCGAGGTGCCCATCGACGACCGTGAGCAGCCGCTGCTGTTCCACGGTCGCACGCTCGACTTCCAGGACGTCACCGTCCAGGCCACGGTCACCTACCGGGTGGCCGACCCGGCGCTGGCCGCGGCCCGCATCGACTTCGGCGTCGATCCCGAGGCCGGTACGTGGCGGTCCACCCCGCTCGAGCAGCTCGGCGGCCTGCTGACCGAACTGGCCCAGCAGCACGCCCTGGACCTCCTCGCCCGCATGGGGCTGTCGGAGGCGCTGGCCACCGGGATGAGCGCGGTCCGTGAGCGGGTGGCCGCCGGCCTGGCCGGTGACGGGCGCCTGGCCGAGACCGGCATCGAGGTGGTCGACGTGCGGGTCGTCGCGGTGCGCGCCGAGCCCGACGTCGAGCGGGCATTGCAGACGCCGACCCGTGAGCGGGTGCAGGAGGACGCCGACAAGGCCACCTACGGCCGGCGGGCGCTGGCTGTCGAGCGGGAGCGGGCCATCTCCGAGAACGAGCTCCAGAGCCAGATCGAGCTCGCCCGCCGCACCGAGCTGCTGGTGGAGCAGCAGGGCCAGAACGAGCGCCGGCGGGCGACCGAGCAGGCGCTGGCCGGTCGCATCGAGGCCGAGGGGCACGCCGAGCGCCAGCGGCTGCTGGCCGACGCGCAAGCCGACGCCACCCGCGCCGTGGGCATCGCCGAGGCCGACGCCGAGGCCGCCCGCCTCGCCGCTTACCAGGCGCTGGATGCGGTCACCGTGATCGGCCTGGCCCTGAAGGAGCTGGCCGCCAACCTGCCCCAGATCGGCACCCTCACCCTGACCCCCGACCTGCTGACGCCCATCCTCGCCCGCCTGGGCGCCGGCCGCGATGCATCATGAGCCTCACGCCCCGCGTGGTGGTGATCCACCGGCGCACGGAGCTGGAGGAGCTCGTCGCCCGCCACGGCACCCGCCAGCAGGCTGCGTTCTTCCTCCGGACGCGGGGCCGTGGCCTCGATGAGGTCGAGGCTCGCCACGCGGCCCAGCACGACGCACTCACCGTGGTCGCCGGCGCCATTCCGCTGGACTGGCGCCGGGGGCGGGTCGAGCGGGGCGACCTGGCCCGGTTCATGTTCGGGCCCGAGGATCTCGTCGTGGCCGTCGGCCAGGACGGTCTCGTCGCCAACGTGGCCAAGTACCTCGACGGCCAGCCGGTCATCGGCGTGAACCCCGAGCCCGGTCGCAACGCCGGCGTGCTGGTGACCCATCCGCCGGCGGCCGTCGGAGACCTCCTCGCTGCGCCCCGGACGCAGCCCCGCACCATGGTCCGGGCCGTCACCGACGACGGCCAGGCCCTCCTGGCCCTCAACGAGATCTACATCGGCCACCCCAGCCACCAGTCGGCCCGCTACCGGATCTCGCCGCCGGCCGGCGGGACCGAACGCCAGTCGTCCTCCGGGATCCTCGTCGGCACGGGAACCGGGTCGACAGGGTGGTGCCGCTCGGTGTGGCTGGAGCGCCACAGCACGCTGGAGTTGCCGGCGCCGGCCCAGGCCGGCCTGTGCTGGTTCGTGCGGGAGGCGTGGCCGTCGCCGGCGACGGGTGTCGACTTGACCGAGGGCACCCTCGACGCCGATCAAGGCTTGGTCGTCGTGGCCGAGTCGGACCTCGTGCTCTTCGGCGACGGGATCGAGAGCGACGCCCTGTCCCTCACGTGGGGACAGGGCGTCACGCTCTCGGTCTCCGACCGGCCGCTGCAGCTCGTGGCCTAGCCACGCACACGCCAGGCCACAAGGACGGCGTAATGTCGGACCATGCGAGGCCGCCGGCTTGAACGTGCCCGTGACGGCAAGCGGATAGCCGGCGTGTGTGCCGGCCTGTCGGCCTACACCGGCATCGATGTCACGCTGATTCGCGTGGCGTTCGTGATCTTCGCCTTCACGGGCATCGGGGAGTTTGTGTACCTCCTCCTGTGGATCTTCGCCCCCAAGGCGGCGAAGGGGTAGACGACGGACGCCCGTCGACGGCGCCCACGGATGAATTGCGCCCAGAAAGCGAAGTCGGCAGGGTTTGGTGGTTCTGGGCCACCAACCCTGCAGACTTCAGGACTTGTCGTACGACGAGGTGCCCTCAGCTCCGGCCCGGACCTCGCAGGACCACGGGCTGGACGGGGGAGAGGGCGAGGTCGAAGCAGGGCTGGCACAGGTCGCGACCGTCGAGCCGGCGGACGCGCGTTTCCATGGCTCCTTCGCCGCACTCGGCGCAGGTGATGCTGGTGTGGATGCGCGCCTTGCGGGGCGGGGCGGCGTTGATGACCTCGAAGGAGTAGAGGCTGTCGGGGTCGAGCCCGAGCACCTTGTGCGACTGGGAGACGTGCAACTCCCGGAAGCGGGCCTTCTCGGCGTCGGTGGCCTCGCCGGAGCGGACCTTGGCGAACAGGGCCTGGTGTTCCGGGTCGCGCTGCCAGGCGTCGGGTCGGGCCTTGATGCGAATGGCCCGTCCGTCAGAGCGGCGGAAGAAGCTGTAGGCGTTCTTCCCGACGTCCTGGTGGATGAGGTTGCCCTTGCCGAACGTGCAACCGGTGAGGAACTGGATGGCGTCCACACCGCACATGTCTGTCTCGACGACGGCCACCACCTCCTCGTCCTTGGCGTGAGGGCCGATCTCCCGCAGCGCGATCTGCGCCGCGGCGACACCCATAGAGAGCCCCGGGCACAGGTGCCCGTGGAACTCGACGATCCGGTCGAGGGTCTCCTCGTCGATCATTGGCTGCCTCCCTGGGACATCTAGACCTTCGTGTCGATTTTGGTGCCGCTCGTCGCCGAGGACACCCCGCCGGTGCGCCGCTTGGTGACGGCGGCAGCCAGAACCAGCATCAGCCCGACGAAGACCAGGCCGCCGATGCCGGCGAGGACGACCTTGGCCGCGTTGGACGTGCCGCCGCCGATGGCCTCGAACTGCGCAGCTGCGATGTAGACGTCCTGCAGACCGCCACCGGTGGTGAGGCTGTCCTGGAAGGACAGGTCGGAGTTGCGGGTGTCGTCCCAACCGAAGACGGCGTAGGCGTTGGTGGAGGCGACCCCGGGGGCGGAGGCGATGTCGTAGTTGTTGCCCCAGATGCCCAGCTTGCGATCGATGCTCTGCTCGGTGATCCGGATGTTCTTGCTCCAGGTCTTGCCGTCGTCTTCGGAGTACGCGTAGTAGGCGTCGGTGCCCCGGAGGCCCTGGATGTCACGGGTGTCCCACCAGGCGACGTCGATCCGGCCGTTGGGGGCGATGTTGATGTTCGGGAAGAACTGCCCGCCGAACAGCGCGGGGTCGTCGTCGCTGATGTTCATCGCCTCGGTCCACGTGGCCCCGCCGTCGTAGGACGCCCGGTGGAAGACCTCGCTCATGCCGGCGACTTCGGGAGTCGGGTTGCGGTTGTAGACGATGTGCAGCGAGTCCGTCTTCTTGTTGATGTTGAACTGCGGGTAGGATCCGGCGGGGCCGCCGGTGGCGTTCTCGTAGCTGAAGGGGATCGAGACGGCGCTGCTCCACGTCTTGCCGCCGTCGGTGGACTTCGACAGCGCCAAGCCGCTGGGCGGGTTGGGGCTCAGGTTCGCAACACCCGTCGGCCACGTGACGTAGGCGGTGCCCTTGGAGTCGAGCCGGGCGACCATGCCGTTGCGGCTGCCGGCGGAGCCGAAGTTGGCCGCCTGGTTGGGCGTCGCCGCCTTGGAGCCGGCGGGTGGGGTAGTGACGGTGGTCGTGGGCCCGGAGGGGACAGTGGTGGTCACGGCCGCGAAGGCCTGGTCACGCACGGCCTGGGACTCGAACACCCCGGCGGAGAGGTCGATCGCCTCGGCGAAGGTGCGGCCACCGTCAGAGGAGACAGCCACCATCGCGTTGGCCGGGTTGGCGTTGGGCGCCGACGGGCTGGGCCGTGACCGGGAGAAGGTCACGTAGATGACGTCGTCGTCGCCGCCGTTGGCATCGACGGCGATGCTTTGGATGGGACGGATGTTCTCGGCCTCGTCGCCGGTCTTCCCCCGGGCGGTGCGCACGACCGTCGTCTCCCACGAGTCCCCGAAGTCGGCCGAGCGGGCCACCATGACGGCACCGCCGGGGCGGGCGGCCTCCTCGGTGCCCCACCCGTTGAGGGCCATGTAGAGCATGCCGTCGCCGCCGAAGGCGATCGGCGTCTGGATCACGCCGCCCTGGCTCTGGGAGCAGAAGGGGTAGGTGGCGGTGTTGGGCGCGGCATCCGGCCGGGCCCAGGTCTGGCCCCCGTCGGTCGAGCGGACGATGCCGCACCGGCGGGTACGGAGGTCGGCCCATCCGCCCACGATGCGCAGCTGGTTCTTCGGGTCGACGGCCATGGCGGGGCTCGAGTAGAGGCGCCCGGGATCGAGGTCCACCTTCGTGGCCTGGACGGGTCTCGTCAGCGTGGGCGGCCCGGCAGCGGGCGCCTCCGCCTGCATGGCCAACACAGCTCCGCCGGTCACCAACGCCGCGAGTACGCGTCGCGCACGTGTCATCGACTTGTGTTCCCTTCCCCCGGTGGGCGAGTCATCCGACTTCCAGGCGGCCTTTGGCCGCCCGGATCCCGCCCTCCATTGTTCAGGGTACGGTGCCTATACGCAAGGTTTGAATAGTGAGCACACATCGGCACTTCCGATGGTAGTCATCGATAGAGACAATAAATGGACCGGATACGATCGTCCGGACAATTGTCAGTGAACGGGGGGGTGTCCGTTGAACCTGAGCCAGCTTCGTTTCGTCCGAGCAGTCGCGGATGCCGGCACGTTCACCGGCGGCGCGGCACGCTGCTACGTCACGCAGTCGACGCTGTCCACCGCGATCGCCCACCTCGAGAAGGAGCTGGGCGAACGGCTCTTCATGCGGACCACTCGCTCGGTGAGCCTGACGCCGTTCGGCCACAAGCTGCTCCCGCTCATCGACGATGTACTTCGAGCCCAGGGCGCGCTGGTCGACGCCGCCGAGAGCTTTCTCGACCCGCAGTCCCAGCTGGCGCGCATCGGTGTCTGCCCGCTGGTCGAGGCGACGCGGCTGGAGCGGATCCTGGCCCCGTACCGCAAGGCGAACCGCAACGTGCGGATCGTCTTGGACCAGATGGGCGGTGGGCGGGCTCGAAAGGCAATGGAGGAAGGGCGGCTCGATTTCGTCATCGGCCCGGACCAGTTGGGCCGGCGATCGAGGCTCGAACGAGCCCGCCTGTACGACGACCCGCTCGTGTACCTCCGCGCCGGCGAGGCCCCGGGCGCATCCGACGGGAGCCCCGTCACCCTCCAGGACATCTCCAGCGACGTGTTCCTTCTCGTCCACGCCGGGTGCGGGCTGACCCGCGTGACCCGCCAGTTGTTCGCCTCCCGCCGGCTCCCTCTCCTTGAGTACGAGGGACAGGGGGTCAGCTACCAGGTGCTCGAGGAGTGGACCCGTGTCGGCGTCGGCTCGGCCATCCTGCCGGAGTCCAAGCTCTCGGCGCCCGGTCTGGGACACCCGCTCGTACTCGGGAACGGCCATCGGGCCACCATTCGCTTCGAAGTGGTCTGGTTGCCGTCGACCGCGCCCGCCCCGCACCTCCAAGCCCTTACCCAACACCTCAAGTCCGCCGGCTCGGCGCTGGCCCAGAAGGAGCAAACGTGACCAAACGGCGCTTAAGGTTCGCGGCCGCAGCCTTGGTGATGGCCCTGACCGCCGCCTGTAGCAGTGGTGACGACACCGGCACCGGTACCACCGACACCAGTGCGCCGGGCGAAGAGCGGGTAACGCTGCGGATCGCCGCCAGCACCCAGAGCGGCGGCTATCCCCAGCCCTACGCCGCCATCCGTGGGCCCGGCCGCCTCATCACCACCTACATCTTCGACACCCTCGCGTTCCCCGACGTAACCGGCACGCCGAAGCCCTGGCTGGCCAAGTCGTGGACCACATCGCCCGACGGCAAGACGTGGACGTTCACGCTGAACGACGACGTCAAGTTCCACGACGGCATGCCGCTCACCTCCGACGACGTGAAGTTCACCTTCGACTACAACCTCACCGGCCCGGGCAACGCCGCCGGCGCCGCCCAGGGCGTGACCTACATCGACACGGTGACGGCGCCCGATCCCAAGACGGTCGTGATTCAACTGAAGACCGTGCGGCCGAGCTTCCTGAACGACATCGCCGGCACGTTCGGCTTCGCCGTCATGCCCAAGCACATCTGGTCGAGCGTCACCGACCCGGCCAAGTTCCAGGGCGACACGGCGATCATCGGCTCCGGCCCCTACAAGCTGGAGAACTTCGACCTGACCACGAACAGCTTCAACTTCGTGGCCAACGAGGACTTCTACCTCGGCCCGGCCAAGGTGCGGCAGTTCCAGATCGTGCCCGTGGCCGACGCCCTGCTCGCGCTCCAGCGGGGCGAGGTCGATGCCGCCAGCGGTGGCAACTCCCTCATCCCCAAGGTCCAGTTCGACGCCCTGGCCAAGGAGCACAAGGTTCTCACGGCCCCCGGCGAGTTCAACCTGGCCCTGTTCTTCAACCCGCTGAAGGGTTTCCCGTACAACGAGAAGGCGTTCCGCCAGGGCGTCGTGTACGGCCTCGACCGCAAGGACATGGTGCAGCGCCTCGTCGACGGCAAGGGCATCCCCGGCCCCGCCGGAGCGCTCGGCCCCGGCAACGAGTTCCTCAGCAGTAGCCTCCCCACCTACGATTTCGACAAGGCCAAGGCGGGCGCGCTGTTCGACCAGATCGACCTCCGCGACCGCAACAACGATGGCCTGCGGGACAAGCCCGACGGCTCGGCGTTCAAGGTCCCGCTGTCGGTCAGCTCGTCTGACACCCAGCAGGCCCAGCTGGTCAAGGAGTACCTGCGGGCCGTCGGGATCGACGTGGAGATCAACGCCGTCGACCAGCAGACCTCCGACGACCGGGGGGCCAAGGGCGACTATGAAATGTCCATCCAGCACTTCGGCGGGCTCTCCGGCGACCCCTCGGGGCTGATCAACCGCTTCTCGTCCACCACGCGCAGCACGTCGTTCACCCGAGTCCACGGCTACAACAACCCCGAGTTCGACAGGGTCGCCAACGAGCAGGCTGTCGAGATCGACCTGGCCAAGCGCAAGGAGCTCGTGAACCGGATGCAGGCCATCCTGGCCGAGGACCTGCCGCAGATCTCGCTCTACGTCCCCGAGCAGATTTCCTTCGTCAACGACAAGAAGTTCCAGGGCTTCGCCTACACGCCCGGCTGCCCGCCCTGCGGGGTGACCGGCAACAAGCGCCACCTCCACTCCGGCAACGCCAACCCGGCGCCGGCGAACTAATGGCTACGCCGAATGACCTGACGTTCCTGGCCCCTCCCGGCGCCGTCGCCGACTGGCGCATGGTCCTGTTGTGCGACGCCGCCATCGCCACTGGCGTCTTCGACAAGTTGCCGGGCACCGCCGAGGAGGTGGCGGGCCGGGCCGGGCTCGCCACCGAGGCGCTACGGGTGGTGCTGGAGGCGCTGGCGACCCTCGAGGTCGTGCAGCAGGGCGACGACGGAAGCTTCTCGCTCGGCCCGGCGGCGCCGGAGCCGGCGGCCATGCCGAGCCTGCGCCACCACGCCCGGGCCATGCGGCGGTGGGCGGCCGCCGTAGAACCGCAGCTACGGGGCCAGGAGACCGCCTCCTCGGAGATCACCGATCCGGAGATGTTCCACGACGCCCTGTCCCGCAACGCCCGGCAGGTGGCTCCCGAGGTCGTCGACGTGGTCCTGCAACGGTTCCCCGATGCCCGAAGCGTGCTCGACCTCGGAGGCCTGCACGGCGAGTACTCCCTCGAGTTCACCCGCCGCGGGCTGAAGGCGACGATGCAGGACATGCCGGCGATGATCGATGTCGCCCGCCGGCGTGGTCGACTCGAGCCGGCCGGCGTGGACCTGTACGAGGGCAGCTTCTTCGAGAGCGTCCCCGAAGGGCCTTTCGACCTGGCGTTCTGCTCGGGCATCACCCACACCTTCGGTCCCGAGCAGAACCTCACGCTGTACCGCAACCTGCGCGGCATCGTCGCACCGGGCGGGGGCGTGGCCGTGGTCACGTTCCTGCGCGGTCGCGACCCGATGTCGGCGTTGTTCGCCGTGCAGATGCTGCTGAACGACAACGGCGGCGACACCCACACCGAGGACGAGTACCGGGCCTGGCTGGCCGACGCCGGGTTCGCAGTGGACGAGGGCGTCCTGGATCTCCCTGGGCAAGGAGCCAGGTCGGTGCTCTTTGCCACCTGAGAGGGAGAAGTCCGGACTGGAGGTCCGCGATCTCGTCGTCACCTATCCAGGCCCGCCTCCGGTCCGCGCCGTCGGAGGCATCAGCCTGTCTGTCGCTCCGGGGGAGTGCCTCGGTGTGCTCGGGGAGTCGGGGTCGGGGAAGTCGACGATGGCCCGGGCCGTGCTGGGCCTGGCCTCGGAAGCCATGGTCGAGGGAACGGTGCGGCTCGGGGGGACCGAGTTGCACTCCCTCGACGAGCACGGCTGGCGGGAGGTCCGCTGGAAGCGCATCTCGCTGTCGTTCCAGTCGACCTCCGCCCTCAACCCCGTCCTGCGGTGCGGCCTCCAGATCGCCGAGCCCCTGCGGGCCCACCTCGGCATGCACCACGACGTCGCCGGCCGGCGCAGCGAGGAGCTGCTCACCGACGTGGGCTTGGGCCCGTGGGCGGCGGAGCGCTACCCCAGCGAGCTGTCCGGCGGTCAGCGCCGGCTCGTGCTCCTCGCCATGGCTCTGGCCTGCCGGCCCGACGTCGCCATCCTCGACGAGCCCACGGCCGGCCTCGACCCTGCGACCCGCAACATGGTCATCGCCCTGCTGCGCCGCGTGCGGGAGGAGACCGGCACCGCCCTGGTCGTGCTGAGCCACGACGCCGACGCCCTCGAGATGCTGGCCGACCGGGTGGCGGTGCTCTACCGGGGGTGGCTGGCCGAGCTCGGGCCCGGCCACCAAGTCCTGACCGATCCCCGCAATCCCTACTCGTGGGCGCTGCTCAACGCCCGGCCGACGCTGGCGTCGGTGAAGGATCTGCGGGGTATCCGGGGCACACCGCCGAACCCGGCCGAGCGGGCCGAGGGCTGCCCGTTCTACGGCCGGTGCCACCAGAGCCGCGAGGAGCTCTGCCAGCCGGAGTCCCCGCCCATGGTGACGCCCCAGGGCGAGGACGGCGCTCGCCAGGTGGCGTGTGTTCGGGGCGGCATCGTCTCGATCCTGACCGCCCGCAACCTGCGCAAGTCGTACTCCTCCGGCGGGCTGCTTGGCCGCAAGACGTCGGTCTCGGTGGTGGACGACGTGAGCCTGGACGTGCGCGAAGGCGAGGTCGTCGGCCTGGTGGGCTCCACCGGGGCGGGGAAATCCACCCTGGGCATGCTGGTGGTGCGCCTGCTCGACCCCGACGCCGGCTCGGTGGCCTTCGATGGCCGGGATCTGCTCGCCGCCGGCGGCGCCGAGCTCAAAGGCCTGCGTGCCCAGGTGCAGATGCTGTTCCAGGACCCGTTCGAGTCGCTGTCGCCCCGCCTCACGATCGGCGAGGCGGTGCAGGAGCCGCTCGACGTCCAGGGCATCGGCGACAAGGCGGAACGGCGGATCAAAGTGCGGTCCGTGCTGGCCGACTGCCGGCTCCCCGTGGATGACGCCTTCGTCGACCGCCACACCCACGAGCTGTCCGGCGGCCAGCTCCAGCGGGTGGCGCTGGCCCGGGCCCTGGTGCTCGACCCGCGCCTGCTGGTGGCCGACGAGGCCGTCTCTATGCTCGACCCCAGCGAGCAGGCCAAAATGATCCAGCTCCTCAAGCACCTCCAGGTGGAACGGGGGATGGCCATGATCTTCATCTCCCACGACCTGTCGGTGGTGCTCCGTGTGTCCGACCGCGTGCTCGTGCTCGACCGGGGCCGCATCGTCGAGGAGGGCTCTGGCGGCACGTTGCTGGCCGCGCCCCGCCACGAGGTCACCCGATCGCTGCTGTCAGCGTCCGGGCGGGACCTGCTCTTCGCCGGCGCCAACGGCGCCAGCCAGCCATCCCGCTCCCAGGGCCGCTCGGGCCCGTGAAAGCCCTGATCGTCGACGAGCTCGTCGTCCGGTACGGCGACTTCGAGGCGGTGCGGGGCGCCAGCTTCGGGGTGGAGGCCGGCGAGGTCTTCGGCCTGTTGGGGCCCAACGGGGCGGGCAAGACCTCGATCATGCGAGTGCTCACGACCCTGCTGCGGCCGGCGTCGGGGCGGGCGTGGATCCTCGGCCACGAGGTGGCGGCCGAAGCGGCTACCGTCCGCCGGCTCATCGGCTACGTGCCCCAGGCGCTGTCGGCCGACGGCTCGCTCACGGGGCGGGAGAACGCCACCCTGTTCGCCCGCTTGCACGGCATCCGCCGGGAGGAGCGGGCGGAGCGGATCACCGAGCTGCTCGAGCTGATGGACATCGCCGGCGCCGCCGACAGGGTCGTGCGGTCGTACTCCGGCGGCATGGTCCGCCGGCTTGAGATCGCCTGCGCCCTGCTGCACAAGCCCCGGCTGCTCCTCCTCGACGAGCCGACGATCGGTCTCGACCCCGTGGCCCGCCGAGCCGTCTGGCGCCACCTGGCCGAGATGCGGGCGGAGACCGGCCTCACGATGCTGGTCACGACCCACCTGATGGAGGAGGCCGAGGAGCAGTGCCAGCGAGTGGCCGTGATGAGCGGCGGGGAGATCCGAGCCGAGGGCAGCCCGGTGGAGCTGCGCTCTGCGCTGGGGGCCGGCGACGGCACGCTGGAGGACGTTTTCGTCAGCCTCACCGCCGGCGCCCAGGTTCAGGGAGGTGAGTTCCACGACATCAGCCGCACCCGCCGCACCGCCCGACGCCTTGGTTGAGGCCGTCCCGGCCCTCACCCCCCGCCAGCTCGCCGCCTCCTACGCCGGCACCGTCGTCGCCATGGCCCAGGCCGAGCTGTTCCGGGCCCGCCGGGAGCGCTCGGTGCTCGTCGCCCGGGCCGCCCAGCCGCTGCTGTGGCTGCTGGTCTTCGGCTCCGCGGTGTCCCGGGTGCGCGAGCTCGGCGTTCAGGAGGTGCCCTACAAGGCGTTCCTCGTGCCCGGCGTCCTGGCCCAGTCCGTGCTGTTCGTCGCCATCTTCTCGGGCATGGCCATCATCTGGGAGCGCGACCTCGGCATCACCCAACGGGTGCTGGTCGCCCCCGCGTTCCGGAGCGCAGTCATCCTGGGCAAGGCCGTGAGCTCGGCCATGCGGGCGGTGATCCAGGTCGCCGTGGTGCTGGCCGTGGTGGCCGTGATCCGGATCCCCCTCGACTGGTCTGTGTTCGGGGTCGTCGGTGCGCTGGTGGCCGTGCTCCTGGGGGCGACGATGCTTTCGGCCCTGTCGATGGTGATCGCGTCCCTGGTCCGGAGCCGGGAGGCGTTCATGGGCCTCGGCCAGCTGGTCACCCTGCCGCTCCTGTTCGCCTCGAATGCCCTGTACTCGGTCGAGATCATGCCCGGGTGGCTCCAGGTCGTCGCCCGGTACAACCCCCTGACCTACCTGGTGGAGATGCTCCGCCAGTTGCTCGTCGGCGTCGGCCCGAACCGGCTGCTGCTGGACGCCGGCGTGCTGGTTGGCGGCATCATCGTCACCGTCGCCATCGCCAGCAGGACGTTCCCACGGCGGGTGCTCTAGCGCGAGTGGCGGGCCACCCGCGGGCTGAAGCGCTGTTCGGCGGCGGTGCCGAGGAGGGTGATGGCGAGGATGAGCAGGACGAGGGCGATCACGGGCGGCGCCAGCCACCACTTCCAGGCGTCGGTGATGAACACGCCCCGGAAGGCGATGGCGTCGCGGATCATGGCGCCCCACGACGGCTGGGTCGGGTCGCCGATGCCGAAGAACGCCAGGCCGGCCTGGAGGCCGACCGCCCGGCCGGCGGCCGGGATGAATTCCGCCACCGACAGCAGGCCCAGGTCCGGGAGGATGTGGCGCCGAAGCTGGTGCCAGGTGCCGGCCCCGAACCCGGTGGCGGCCCGGACGTGGGTGCGGCTGCGGAGGGTGAGGACTTGGGAGCGCAGGATCCGCGCCGCGGTGGGCCAGAACAACAGCGAGATGACAAGGGAGAGCCCGACCACTGATCCGCCGGTGAGGGCGCCGATGAGCAACAGCAGGGGCAGCTTGGGGAGGATCAGGGTGAGGTCGGTGACCCGCATCAGCACGCTGTCGAACCAGCCGGGGAACCAGCCGGCGAGGATTCCGATGATGCCCCCCACCAGCACCGTGCCCACGCCGGCGAGCAGGGCAACCAGGAGGGAGGCGCGGGCGCCGAGGACGAGCTGGCTGGCCAGGTCCTGGCCCAGGATGTTGGTGCCCAGCAGGTGGTCGCCACCAGGCGCCTCGAGTGAGCGGCCGGCCAGCTCGGTGGCCCGGAATGGCGCCAGCTGGCTCCCGAAGAGGACCAGACCGACGTAGACAGCGAGGATCACGCCGCCGAGACTCCCGGCAACCTTGGTCCAGCGGCCGCTGAGCGGTACCGCCCTCGGCGAGCGGGCGATCGTGGTTGCCGTCATCTCCGGCCCACCCGCGGGTCGAGCTTGGTGTAGGTCAGCTCGGTGAGGAGGTTGGCCACCAGCACGACGACGGCGATGACGACGAAGTAGCCCTGGAGGAGCGGGTAGTCCCGGGCGAACACAGCCCGCTCCAGGAGCGTGCCCATTCCGGGATAGGCGAAGATCGTCTCCACGAACACCGACCCGCCGAGGGCGAACGCCGTCTGGATGCCCAGGGCGGTCACGAACGGCAGCAGGGCGTTGCGCCCGGAGTGGCGGTACTTCAGCACCCTGCGGGACAGGCCCTTGGCCCGGGCCAGCAGCATGTAGTCCTCTCCCAGGGTGGCGATGGCGGTGTTGCGGACGATGAGGAACTTGTTGGCGAGCAGGCCGAGGGTGAGGGCGGCCAGCGGGAGGGCGAGGTGGGACAGGATGTCGGCCACGTGGTCCCACGTCGAGGAGTAGGTGGCGAAGGCCTCATGGGCGCCGGCCTGGGGGAACACGGGGTAGGTCACTGCGAAAATGATCAGAAGGGCGCTGGCAATGGCGTACTCGGGGATGGCGCGGGTCACCGACAGGACGGCGATGAGGGCCCGGTCGGCGAACCGGCCCCGGTTCCATGCCGCGGTGAGGCCGGCGAAGTAGCTGATCGCCGAGGACAGCAGAAGGGCGGAGCCGGTGAGGAGGAGCGTCCACGGCAGGCGGTTGCGGAGCAGGGTGCTCACCGGCACGTTCTGGGAGATCGACCAGCCGAAGTCGCCCCTGGTCAGGCCGGACAGGTACGAGCCGTACTGGGCGATGAGCGGCCGGTCGAGTCCGTAGTAGGCGGCGATCTTGTCGCGCTCCTGAGCGTCGTAGACGAACGTGCCGCTGTCGGCGTCGTTGAGGGCGGCGAGAGGATCGCCCGGGAGGAACCGGGGGAGCAGGAAGGTCAGGGTGACGGCGGCGAAGAGGGTGACGAGGTACAGGCCGACGGTGCGGAGATAGGCGGCGCGCCGGCGCCCGCGCCCCGAGTCGGCGGGAGGCGCCGTCACCGTCGCGGGTGGGCGCAGGACCTGCGTCATGGTGGCCGACAGTATGCGCTAGCGGCGGTCGGGCCTCAATGTGGTCCGCCGGGCCAAGAGGAGGCCGGCGAGCGACCCACAGGGCGCGATTATCCAGACGTGTCAGCGGACCCGTAAACATCCGCTACCCTTTCGCGACGCTCCGTAAACCAGTTCATCCTGGACATAAGAGCGGCTTTACTCTAGATTGAACGCACTTACTGGGGGCGCAGGCGAGCACCTGCGCGAGGGCGGGGGTTGGGGATGTTGATGGAGAACTCGCGCGCGTTGAGGCGACTTGGCGCGGCGTTGGTGGCCGGTGCGTGCCTGTTCCTGGATGGCTGCGCGGTCCCGGCCATCCGGACCGAGATGGCGATAGTTCCGAGTCAGCAGGTGGCCATCGCCGACGTTGTGTTCGAAGCCGCGCCGCCGACCGCGCTGGTGGCGGAGCCGCCGGCGGAGCCTGTGCCGGCGCCGGCTCCGTTCGTCTACCCGACGGCCCCGGAGCAGTGGTTCCAGCCGTCGGGCCGCAACGCCGGCACCGAGGGCCCGGCCCGGTTCCTGGCGGCCATCGCGCTACGGGACAACCCGCCGCTCTACGTCAGCGAGCAGTGGGGGCGCACCACCGGCGGTGCCCAGTCGGACCACCATGTCAGCCGCAGCGACTCCTGGGCCGCCGATCTGGCCGTGCGGGGGATACAGGTCCCGACGCCGGCGACGGAACTGGCTGCTCGCCGGGTGGCCGCGGCCCTCGGGGTGCCCGACTGGGGTGGCGGCGACATCACCAAGACCATCAACGGCTACCGGTTCCAGGTCCTGTGGAAGGTGGCCGGCCACTTCAACCACGTCCACGTCGGGGTGCGCAAGATCTAGCTGGAATTGGATATGTCTCAATTGTTTTCACACCGTCGGAACAAGGCCGCTCTCCGTAGGAAAATCCGACGATCAGAGAGTATGATGGGCCGATGACCCGGACAACACTGCGGGCCAAAGGCCAACTCACGTTGCCAGATGACATCCGGAGGGCGGCGCGGCTGGAGGAGGGCGACCTGCTCGAGGCGGAGATCACGGCGGATGGCATCCTGCTGCGCCCACAGAAGGTGATCGACGCCGCACAAGCGTGGTTCTGGTCCCCCGACTGGCAAGCCGGCGAGCGTGATGCCGACGACGACCGTGAGGCGAAGCGAGCCGAGACCTTCTCCTCCGACGAGGCCTTCGTGTCCGCTCTACGCTCCAGGGCAAAGCGCCCCGATCGGGGATCTGGCCAGTAGCGCGCTGTGCCCACCTACAGTTGGCTGGCCCGCTTCGGCTCTGACTTCGACTCCCTCTCCGAGAGTCAGCAGGCTGCGTTCCTCGCAGCCATCGAGGATTTCGTTGCCGATCTGAGCGCCGCCCGCGGGTTCCGTGCCGGTCTGCGGGTCAAGGGCGTGAAGGGTGCCTCCGGCGTCTTCGAGATGTCGTGGGCCCCGGACGGTCGTGCCACGTTCGAGTACGGCCCGGCCATTGTGGAGGGCGAACCCCACATCATCTGGCGCCGCGTCGGGACCCATGCCATCTTCGACACGCCCTGACTCTGTCCCGAATCCGGTCGGCCGGCTCCGGCGCCATCCGCGTCGAGCGTTTCGGGCCGACCGGAACCGCCTGAGCGGCGCGAGGTCGACCTCCGTCGACCGGGGGATGACCCTCTTCTTGAGCATCCGGCCCACCTCGCGCGCTCCGCTCATGGCGAGCGCTTGCCGGGGTCCGGGGCAATATCGCACCTTCACCTTAACAACTGCCAGGGGTCAGGGCAGCGTCGCCACGACGCCGGCGGCGCGAAGCAGGTCGGCGGCGGTGAACGAGCCGCCGGTGCCGTAGGTGGGCGTCCAGTCCGGATCCTGGCGCAGGTAGGAGTTCCGGTCGCCCTTGACGAGCCCGAAGATGACCTCGGCGACGATCCGGCCACCCACCGGCCCGAGGTGCTGGCCGCCGGCGGCCACCTCGGCCTCGCGGAGCACGTAGAACCACAGCGGGGTGCGGTCGCGCAGGTTGAAGGAGGCCAGGTCGGCGAGGTCGCCGGGGTCCAGCACGGGGAGCTGCATGGCCTGCGCCACCCGCTGGCCGGACGGTACCTTCATGGTCAAGCTGCGGATGAAGTTGCGGGAGGCCAGGGAGACGGGCTCGCCCGCGGCCTGGCCCATGAGCTCGAACAGGACCGAGGACAGCTTGGTGTCGATGAGCTTGTTGTTGCGGGCCCGCCCATCGCCGAAGTCGAAGAAGGTCTGCCAGTCGATGAACCGCCGGGGCGCCCGCCGGCTGCCGCGCAGGTCAGGCGCCTCGTCGGAGCGGGCCCTGGTCGCGTCAAAGATGAGGGCGAAGAACTGCTGGGCCGGGTCGGTGGCGCTGGTACCGAAGTTGGCCCGGTAGCTGGGGCGGACCTGGGAGTGGCCGAACCGGTAGGCCGCCACCGAGAACTCGACGGGGATGTAGGGGTCGTTGCGCCACCTGAAGTGCTTGAGACCGTTGGTGAGCACGTCGGCGGCCATCACCGCGCCCACCGTCGCCGGCAGGAACTCACGCAGGACCATCCATTGGTAATGCCAGCGAACGACCCGCTGGGCCTCTGCGAAGATCTCCCCGGCGGTGTAGCCGGTGCCCAAGGCGCACTTCACGTCGGCCAGCACCCGGTTGTGGAACCGCAGCAGGGCCAGGTGGAACTGGGAGATGATCAGGTTCTCGTCGTTGCGAGGATCGCCCACCAGGGCGGTGAGCTGGCTGTTGCGGGGCAGGTCGAAGCGGGCCATGTTGCCGATCGACACGTCGGCCGAGCCGGGGATCTCCTCGGTCAACAGTGTGGTTCGCCCGCCGTCGGCGGAGCTGTCGTACAGGTGCGGCGACGCTCCGGGGCCGCCGCCGTAGACGCTGTCGAGGTCGAGGGCCGGGATGCGGAAGTTGCGGATCGACTCCGGATCCTGGCGGCGGGCCAGGCTGGAGGTCGGGTCGAATGTCATGTCGTGGTCGAGGAACTGGCCCACGAACGTGAAGCCGGCTGTCATCGCCGGGTTGTTGGGGTTGTTCACGTTGAGGGCCGGGTCGACGATGAGGGCGATCGGGTCCGAGAGGTCGTCGCCGGCGTCCATGGGCCCGCCTTTGGCGCCCAGCTCGAGCAGAGCGTCACGGACCAATGGCGTATCGGCTGCGAAGGGCGGCAAGGTGGGGAACAGCCGGCCGAACCGACCCTCGTCGTAGAAGACCGACCGTGGGGTGAACTCGCCGAGCCCTGCCGAGCCGTGGGGCATGCGCCTGACCTCCGTCGCTGGTTTCCCGCTGGTCTAGCGCGAACTGTCGCTACTGCGGAGGGTCGCTACCCGCCGGCGCCGGCGCCGCCAGCGAGATCGCCAGACGGACGAACTCCGCCGGCCGGGCCGGGGCGAAGCCCACGACGACGTTGATTCGGCCACCGTCGAGGTCGTCCTGGGTCATCGTGTCCCGGTCGCACTTGACGAAATACGCGTCCCGGGACGTGGTGCCGGCGAAGGCGGAGCGGCGGAACAGGTCGTCGAGGAACGCACCCGCCTCGGCCCGGATGCGCCCCCAGAGCGGCTCGTCGTTGGGCTCGAACACCGCCCACTGGAGGCCCCTGCTGAGCGACTGCTCGAGGAACAGGGCCGTGCGCCGCACGTTCACATACTTCCAGTCGGCGTCGGTGTCATCGGTCGTCCGGGCGCCCCATACGACGGGGCCGGCGCCGGCGAAGTTGCGGAGGCAGTTGACGCCCAGCGGGTTGAGGCGGCCGTTCTCGGCGTCGCTCACCGGCACGCTCAGCTTGTCGACCCACCGCAGCGCCGCCTCCACGCCGGCCGGCGCCGCCCACACGCCCCGCAGGACGTCGGAGCGGGCGCACACGCCGGCGACGGCGCCGGCGGGGCCGCGAAGCGGGCCGGGGCCGGCGAGGCGCGGGAAGTACATGGCTGCGTTGGGACTGCGGGGAAAGGTCGATGCCGCGGCGCCGGCCACCGCCTGGTCGACCGTCGCCCATGCGGCCGGCGGGTCGAGGATGCAGATCGCCCCCCGCTCCTCGGCCAGGCGGACGGCTGCCGCGGTCAACTCCGCGGACGGGTCACCGGCGACGACGAGGAGGTTGAAGAGGGCGCCGGCCCGGACGAGCTCGTCGGGGTCGCCGGCGACGATGGCGAAGCCGCCACCCTGGCGGAAGTAGTCGTGCACGGCGAGGGCGAGGACGCTTCCCGAGCCGAAGGTACGGTCGAAATCGGACGCGGAGACGACCGCGACGGGCTCCCGCGCCGGGGCGCCCACGAAGGCGGTTATCGAGGTGGCGACGTCGGAGATCGTGGAAGTACAGGCTAGGGCGGTCTACGTTCGGCCGCAGTGACCAGGCGAGATCCGTGGGCCGGCATCCTCTCCGGCCCCATCGACGGGCCGGCGAAGCTGCGGGCGGCCTACCCCGAGGTCGACGGCGCGACCGGGCTGCGGGCCCGCCACCGGGGCAGCGGCTTCACCGGCACCGTGGCCCGCTGGGAGCGTGACGGCGTGGTCCTGCGCGGCGCCAGCGGCCTCGAGCGGATCTTCCTCGCCAGCGCCGGCGGGTTCGACGTCGAGGGGCGGGCGGTCACGCTCGTCCGGCCGGCGCCGGCCCGGCCGGCGGCGCCGGCGCCGGCCGCAGTCACGGCGTCGGGCTCTGTGGCCGTGGTTGGGCAGCGGGCGCGAGTCGCACGGGCCAGCCGCATCCTGGTGGAGGGGGTGCACGACGCCGAGCTGGTGGAGCGGGTCTGGGGAGACGACCTACGGGTGGAGGGTGTCGTGGTGGAGAGACTCGACGGCATCGACGACCTGGCGGCGGTGGTCCGGGTGTTCGGGCCCGGACCGGGCGCGCGCCTCGGCGTGCTCGTCGACCATCTGGTGCCGGGCAGCAAGGAGGCCCGGCTGGCGGCGTCGGTGGCCGACCCCAATGTGCTGGTCACCGGCACCCCGTTCGTCGACGTGTGGCAGGCGGTCAAGCCGGCGGTGGTCGGCATTCCGGGCTGGCCGGCGTTGCCTCGGGGTGAGGAATGGAAGGCCGGCGTCTGCGCCCGGCTGGGCGTCGATCCGTCCACCATGTGGCCGCGGATCCTCGCCTCCGTGCGGTCCTACGCGGATCTGGAGCCGGCGCTGGTGGGGGCGGTGGAACGTCTGATCGACTTCGTCACCGAGCCGGCCTGACCGCCCTCGGGCTGAGCCGTCCACCGGGCTGCCATCCTGGAGCCGGCATGGACTCCGACCTCGACGCCCCCCTTCCCAGCGAGGAGGAGGTCAGCGGCAGGCTCGACCGCCACCTGCGCCACTGGCTCGGCGCCTGGCCGCCGCCGTCGATGGTGACCGTCGTGGGCTCGGAGCGGCGGACCGAGCCGGGCTGGGACGGGACGGTGCGCCCGTTCGCCGGCCTGGTCACCCCCCACGGCACCATCCTCTCGGTGCCCCCCGAGCGGGTGGGCGAGGTCCGGGGCGCGGGATCCACGCTGGAGGAGATCCTCGACGCGGTGCCCGAGGCGCTGGGCCAGTCGGGCGCGGTGGTCGGCCGTGGCGTCTACCGCTATGCCCTCGCTCCGCCGGCGGTGGAGCCGGTCGGCGAGTGGGTGCCGGCCACCGCCCCGGACGTGCCGGCGTGGCTCCGACCGTTCGGAGGCGAGGTGCTGGTCGTGCGCGATGGCGGGACCTACGTCGCCGGCCTCGGAATCAAGCGCCACGACGAGGTGGGCATGGAGGTGGCCGTGGCCACCGAGGAGGCGTGGCGGGGTCGGGGCCTGGCCCGGGCCCTGGTGGCCCGGGCGACGGCGGCCATCCTCCGTCGAGGCGGCGTGCCGATCTATCTGCACGGCCGGGGCAACGCGGCGTCGGCCCGGGTGGCGGAGGCGTCGGGCTACCCGGACCGGGGCTGGTTCATCCTCGGTTTGCCGACGGCCACCTGAGCCTCACCGCAACCCGAACTGGCTGCGCCTACGGGCGTATACGCACGTCACTGCAGCCAGATCGACGGTGCGTCCGGCGACGCCACCGGCGGGCGCTAGCGTTTCGCCGGGTGATGCGCCCTCAAGCCGTGGAAGTCGTCGT
This sequence comes from uncultured Acidimicrobiales bacterium, assembly GCA_964479465.1. Lineage (GTDB taxonomy): Bacteria > Actinomycetota > Acidimicrobiia > Acidimicrobiales > AC-14 > CADCTB01. The sequence goes on along the minus strand of CAYZMG010000029.1, from coordinate 13,761 downwards.
GATCGACTGGGACGGGCCGGCGCCGGCCCTGTCCGCCGGCCTCAGCCGGCTGCTGGCCTCGGGCATCGACGTGGTGCTGGTCGCCTCACCAGTCACTGCCCAGGTGGTGGCCGGTCTGCCGCCGGCGGCCGTCGCCGGCCCAGGGCGGCTCGTCAATTGGCCCGGTGGCGACGGCGCCGCCGACTGGGCCCTCCACCGCATGGTTGGCCCCGGCGCACCCGAGGGCGCCGTGGCGGTGGTCAATGATGCCGACGAGCTCGACGAAGTCGCCGCCGGCGCCGGCTTCCCGGCGCCCGGCGAAGACCACTGTTGGCGGATCGTCGTCGACCGCCACGACCCCGACCGCGAGCGCGACGTGGAGTCGTGGCTCACGGTGGGCAACGGCCGGACCGGCACGCGGGGCTCGCTCGACGGCCCGGAGCCGAAGTCGCTGCCCGCGTGCTACGTCGCCGGCATCTTCGGCTGGGACCCCGACGAGCCCGCGGGGCCGGCGCTCATGCGGGGCCCCGAATGGACACGGGTGGAGGCGCGGGTCGGCGCCGGCCAGACCGACGGCCGCCGCATCTTGGACATGCGCCAGGGCGTGCTCTTCGGCGAGGCGCCGGGGTTCCGCTCCGCCCGGTTCGCCTCCCTCGCCGACCGCGACACGCTCGTCCTCCAAGTCGAGGGCGCGGAGCTGGGCGACATCGACGTGCCGGATGCCGGTGGTGCCGTCGAGGCGGTCGACGTGGCCGTCACCCAGGGCGGCGCCCACCTGGGCATGAAGGCCAACGGCGGGGCCGGCGTCTGGTTCTCCGTCGCCGACACGGAGGAGGACGGCCACGCTGCGCGTCTCGTCGCCGTCGACCGAGACGGACCGGCCGACGATGCCCTGGCCCGGGCGACGGCGCACGGTCCGGCCCGGCTGCTGGGCCGTCACCGGCGGGCGTGGCGGGATCGCTGGCTCGATGCTGACGTGACCGTCCAGGGCGACGGCCTGGCCCAGCGGGACCTGCGGTTCGCCCTTTATCACCTCATCATCGCCGGCGACCCCGAGAGCGACCGGGCCTCCATCGGCGCCCGGGCGCTCACGGGCCCCGGCTACCGCGGCCACGTGTTCTGGGACACCGAGATCTTCTGCCTGCCGTTCTTCATCTGGACCCACCCCCAGACGGCCCGGGCGCTACTGGCGTATCGGTACCGCACGCTGCCGGCGGCCAGAGCCAAGGCGGCCAGGTTCGGCTACGCCGGCGCCCTCTACGCCTGGGAGTCGGCCGACACCGGCGAGGAGACCACGCCCGAGTGGGTCACCTTGCCCGACGGCACTCAGCTCCAGGTGCTCACCGGCCTCCAGGAGCACCACATCTCCGCCGACGTGGCGTGGGCGGTGTGGCAGTACTGGCAGGTGACGGGTGACGACGCCTTCGCCGCCGAGATGGGCGCCGAGATCGTCCTGGAGACCGCCCGGTTCTGGGCATCTCGGACGACCGTCGATGCCGCCGGCGCCCATCACGTCTGCGAGGTCATCGGCCCCGACGAGTACCACGAGGGCGTCGACGACAACGCGTTCACCAACGTGCTCGCCCGCTGGAACCTCCGGGCCGCGGACACCTTCTGCGACCGGTTCCCGGACGTCGCCGGCCGTCTCGGCGTGACGACCGGCGAGCGGGAGCGGTGGGAGGAGGTGGCCGCCGGCCTGGTCGTGGCCGTCGACCCGGAGACGCTGCTCTACGAGCAGTTCGACGGCTTCTTCGAGCGGGAGAACGTGCGGGCGGTCGACCTTGCCCCCCGGCCCTTCACCGGGGAGATGGTGGTCGGCGTCGACCGGCTGCGCACCACCCAGGTCGTCAAGCAGACCGACGTGCTCATGATCGGCGTGCTGTTGCCCGACGAGGTCGACCTTCGCACCCAGGAGGCCAACTACCGCTACTACGAGCCCCGGACGTCGCACGGCAGCTCACTCTCGCCGGCGATGCACGCCCTCGTCGCGGCCCGCGTGGGCGCCCTCGACGACGCCCTCTCCTATTTTCACCTGGCCGGCGGCGTCGACCTCGACAACCGCATGGGGAACGCCGCCGAGGGTGTGCACATCGCCACCATGGGCGGGCTGTGGCAGGCGGCCGTCTTCGGCTTCGGCGGGGTTCGGGCCGACGGGGCAGCCGTCCGCATAGATCCCCGGCTGCCGGCCGCCTGGACCGGCCTGACCTTCCCTGTCCGCTGGCGGGGTACCCGCATCGTGGTGGACGTGCGGGGCGACGTGCTGGAGCTGGATCTGGAGGGGCCGGCGGTGGTGGCCGTGGGTCACGGCGCTCCCATGCCGCTCGATCGGGGCCGCTTCGTCGCCCGCCGCGAGTGCGACGGTTGGTCAATGGGTGGTCCGGTGTGATCGGATAACCCGCCCCGCTGAGAGAGAATGAGACGACCATGACGACGACAACCACCGATTTCCTCGCCGCGCAGCGCCGTGAGCTCGAGGCCCGCCGGGCCTCCTACCTCGCCGACGCTGCTCGGGCGACGGCCACCGCGCTGGAGCTGACCGAGGACGGCGGCAGCCAGGACATGGCCGACGAAGATGGCTTCGGCGAGGGCGACACACTCAACGTCGAGCGTGACCGGCTGATCGTCGTCGCCAGCGAGGCCCAGGCCCGGGTGGCGGAGATCGACGCCGCCCTGGCCCGGGTCGGGGCCGGCACCTACGGCCTCTGCGAGGCGTGCGGGAAGCCGATCCCTCACGCACGCCTCGAGGTCCTCCCCGAGGCCACGCTCTGCGTGAGCTGCAAGACGGGCGCTTCCCTCCGCCGGAGGTAGACCGCCGGCGTCCTCGCCTCGCCTGAACCTTTGGGGCGGCGGCCTCTCAAAGTACTAGCCGTGCCTCACGGCGGCGAGGCAGTATGTGAGATGCCTCGCAGGTCCCTGGGTGCTTTTGCCGCGGCCGCGGCCACGCTGGCGGTTCTGGCGCCCACTCCGGCCCTCGCCGTGCCGGCACCCGTGCTGGTCGTCGAGGGGCGGGGCTTCGGCCACGGTGTCGGCCTGCCCCAGGACGGCGCGTACATTATGGCGACCACGGGTTCCTCGGCGGCTGCGATCCTGAGCCACTTCTATCCCGGCACCGCCATCGCCCGTCGAGCGGCCACGGTACGCGTCGGCGTGCTCGAGGCTGCGGGCTCGGTGGTGGTCGTCCTGCCCAGCGGGGGAGAGGTTCGCGACGCGGCGGCCGGCCCCCAATCGACCGGCTTTCCCATCACGGTGAACCCCGGCGGCAGCGTGTCGCTCGCCTTCGAGGGCGGGAAGTACAAGGCCACGCCGGGGGCCGGGGCGAGGGTCAACCGGGCGCCGGCGGCACCGGTGCCGGTGGCGCCGGCTCCCACCCCGCCGCCCACCACCGTCCCCCCGACCACGACGACGACCAACCTCCTCGACGCTCTCCTCCAGCCGCTGCTGTCGACGACGGTCCCGGCCTCCGCTGCCGGCGCCCCCGGCGCGGCGGCGCCCGGGCTTACCGTGCCGGCGTCGCAGGACTTCGCCGTGTCGTCGCGGCCCCTATGGGCCGTTCCGAGGGGTGACGCCACCGTCGCCCTCCCGGCTTCCGGCCGCAGCTACCGGGGCCGGATCCAAGCCGCCTCTGGCGGTCCCGGGCTCCAGATCGTCAACGAGGTCGATGTCGAGCAGTACCTCCGCGGCCTCGGTGAGGTGCCGGCGAGCTGGCCGGCGGCCGCCCTCCAGGCCCAGGCCATCGCCGCCCGCACGTTCGCCATTCGTGCTGCGGCGGCCGGCAAGACGCTGTGCGACACCCAGCAGTGCCAGGTCTACATCGGCGCCGGCAACGAGCACGCGTCGACCAGCGCGGCGGCGGTCGCCACCCGCGGCCAGGTCCTGACCTACAAGGGAGCGTTGGCCGAGGCCGTGTATTCCGCCAGCGGCGGTGGGCTCACGGCCACGGCCGAGGAGGGCTTCGGTCCCGGCAGTCCCGACATCCCGTATCTCAGGCCGGTCTCCTACCACGTGGCCGACCCCCAGCTGTGGGCGCTGACCCTGCCCCTCCAGCAGGCCGGCGCCCGCCTCGGCTACCGCGGCGAGGTGAGTGAGGCCAAGGTCACCCGCACCGGCCCGTCGGGGCGACCGCTGGAGATCGTCTTCGACGGCACCAACGGTCCGATGGCCGTCGCCGGCCACCGTTTCTGGGCCGAGTTCCAGCTGCGGTCGACGCTCTTCACGCTGCGGACCGAAGTGGCCGAGACCCCGCCGGAGGGAGAGCAGTTCGCCACCCGGGTCGGGGAGCTGCCTCCCGGCGGAGCCCAGCCCGCGGTGCGCGTCCCCGGCCGGGCGGTCACTGCTGCGGTCGGGGCGCCCCTGGGCCGCACGCCCTGGGTGGGCCTGGCCGTGCTCCTGCTGGCGACCTGGGCCAGCGCCGCCCACCGCATCCGCGGGAGGGGGGCAGGCCGGCTGAGCGCGGAGCGTTCGCACCGCCCTGCCAAAGCGATGCCAGACCGGGAGCCCGGCCGCGTGACTCCCAGTTCCTAGTTGGGGAACCCGGGGAAGGTGGGGAAGCCGGGGATCGAGGGAATCGTCGGCGTGCTGTCATCCGGCACGGTTGACGTGATGCTCGGGAACGTCGGCGTCGTGCGCCGCGAGGAGGTCGGCGTCGTGGTCTGGTCGGCCGGCGGGGAGGTGACTGAAGGCGTGGTCGTGTCCGGGGCGACCGTGGTCTGCGGCGCAGCCGTGGTGTTCGTCGGCTGAGCGGCCGGCTGGGTTGTGCCCGTGGCGCCGGCCGGTGTCGGCCGGGCCGGCGCCGCCGTGGTGGCGGTCGAGGCGCTCCCGGAGCTAGAGCCGGCTGTTGGCGTGGTGGCGTCCTCGGCCGGCGGGACCAGGTCGGCGATGTTGATGGTCGGCGGCGTCGTGTCGATCGGGACGGTCAGGGGGACGGTGTTGAGCGTGCCCTGCACCTGGATCTGGTCGCTGGTGGTCCGTGTCTGGGAGGTATCGGGCAACTGGTCGCGAGCCCGGACCGACATGAACATGCCGAGAAGGATCAGGCTGACGAAGGAGATCAAGGCGATGATCGCAGCATTGCCGTGGCGGATGTCGAATCGCCGCCTCCAGCCGCCGCCGTCCTGCTCGGAGTCGAGGGCGGGCGCGGCCATGGTCTTGGCCACTGGCCGGACGACGGGGTCGGCGGCGCCGGCCCAGAGGGAGTCGGGCACCCGCTCGTGCGCGACCTGCTCGGCAGGCCGTGCCGTCGACGCCCCGGAACCTGTGCCACCGAGGCCCGACAGCACGGTGATGTGGGGCAGCGTGGTGTCACTGTCATCGCCGGTGGCCTGCCACTGGGTGTCGGCCGCAGGGGCCGGCGCTTCATGCGCCGGGGGCTCGGGGTCGGACGTTGGGGGGAAGATCGGT
>CAYZMG010000029.1:0-8375 GCA_964479465.1 uncultured Acidimicrobiales bacterium | reverse complement strand
GCCCGGGAACTGGAGGTCACCGCCGGCGCCCGACGAGCCCCCCCAGTCGAGGGTCTCGGGCCATTCCAGGGGCTCGTCGAACGACGTCGACGGCAACTCGGAGTCGGCGAAGAAGTCGAGGTCCCCCCACCACGCCGTCTCTTCCTCGGTCTGTGTTGTTTCGTCGGCCATCGGCCATCCCTTTCGCCGGGCTCCGAACATGGTAGTTGGTGAGGCCGCCGGCGCACGGCCACGCGCCGAGTCATACGATTGCGGGCGGTGGGAGTCCTGAGGCGGCGGGCGGTCGTCATTGGCGTGGTCGTTGCGGTCGTCGCGGGCGCGGCCGGCGCCGGCTGGGTCCTCCTCAACCGCAAGCCGGCGCTGCCGTCGCGGGAGCTCGCCGCCTACCTGGACGCGTGGGAGCGCTTCGACGTCGAGGCCATGCAGCGGCTCACCGAAGCGCCGCCGCCGGAGATGGCGGAGGCGGTGACGGCCATGCGTGACGACCTGCGGATCACCGCCGCCCGCTTCCAGCGGGTCGGGTTGCGCAGGGAGGGCGAGAATGCGATCGCCTCCTACGCCGCCGAGGTCGACCTGGCCGGGCTGGGCACCTGGACCTACGACGGCACGCTGGAGCTTCGCCGCCCGGATGGGAAGTGGCAGCTGGTGTGGTCGCCCGCCGCCCTGCACCCAGCACTCGGCGCCGGTCAACGACTCGGCCGCACGCGGTCGTGGGCGGTCCGGGCGCCGATCACTGGTGTCGACGGGGCGGCGCTGGTGGCCGCCGGCGAGGTTGTCGACATCGGCCTCCAGCCCGAGCGCATCCGGGACCTGGCCCAGGTGCAGGCGATCCTCCGCCAGCAGGTCGGTGTCGAGCCGGCGGCAGTCACCGCCGCCTTGAACGCCCCCGGGGTGCGTCCCGACCACTTCGTCGCCGTGGCCCGTATCCGACCCGACCGCTTCGCCCAGGTGCGCCCGATCCTGGAGCCGGTTCCCGGCGTGTTCTTCCAGCGCACAACCGGTCGGCTCCCGGTGGCGGAGAACTTCGCCCTCCATATCCTCGGCCGTTACGACGAGGTGACGGCTGAACGGCTGGCCGACCTCGGGGCGCCCTACCTCGTCGGTGACAAGGTCGGCCTCTCCGGGTTGGAGGCCGCCTTCGAGCGCCAGCTGGCCGGCACGCCCTCGGGCGAGGTGCGCACGGTCGACATGGCCACCGACGAGCCGGTCACGCCGCTGTTCCAGTTCACGGGAACACCGCCGCAGCCGGTGGGGACGACCCTCGACCGCCAGACCCAGGAGGCGGCCGAGCAGGCGCTGGCCGGCGTCACCGCTCCCGCCGCGCTGGTGGCCCTCGACGCCGCCACCGGCGACGTGCGGGCCGTCGTGAGCCGCCCGTTCGACCAGCCCTTCAACCGGGCCCTCGCCGGCCAGTACCCGCCGGGATCGACGTTCAAGGTCGTCACGACCGCCGCCCTCCTCGGCGCCGGCACCCGGCCGGAGACGGCGGTCGGCTGCCCGGCGGATGCCACCGTGGGCGGCCAGGGGTTCAGGAACTTCGAGGGCGGATCCCTCGGGGGCACGACCTTCCGGACGGCCTTCGCCCAATCGTGCAACACGGCCTTCGTCACCCTCTCGGCCAACCTGGCCGACGCCGCCCTCGCCACTGCCGCCACCACGTTCGGGTTCGGCGCCGACTATGACCTCGGCCTGCCGACGGAGGGGGCGACGTTCCCGACGCCCAAGGACGTCGCCGAGCGGGCGTCGCAGGCGATCGGCCAGGGCCGGGTGGAGGCCAGCCCGCTGCACATGGCCACCGTCGCCGCGGCCGTGGCCTCGGGCGGCTGGCGGGCGCCCCGGCTGCTGACCGACAAGGCCCAGGCGCCCACCACGCTCCTCGACCCGGCCACCGCCGCTACCCTCAAGGAGCTGACGGCGGAGGTGGTGCGCACCGGCAGCGGCGCGGCCGCTGCGGTCGCCGGCCAGCAGATCGGGGGCAAGACCGGCACCGCCGAGATCGGGGGGCCCGACCCGAACCGCACCCACGCCTGGTTCATCGGCTACCGGGGATCGCTTGCGTTCGCGGTCCTGGTCGAGGGCGGGGGCGTCGGCGGGCGGGTGGCGGCGCCCCTGGCCTCCCGGTTCCTGGCCGCCGCCCCGTAAGATTCACCCGTGCTCCCTGCGATGCTGCCGCCCGGCAAGGAGGGCGTCCTCCCCAGTCAGTACCTCGCTGCGGCCATTGACGGCGGGGTGATCTCGGCCGGCGGCTTCACCATCCCCCGGGAGAACATCCAGCCCGCCAGCCTGGACCTGCGCCTCGGCGAGGTCGCCTACCGGATCCGGTGCAGCTTCCTGCCCGGACGCCACTCGGTGGCCGACCGGCTCAAGGACTTCGTGATCGACGAGCTCGACCTCCATCGCGAGGGCGCAGTGCTCGAGACCAACCGTCCCTACCTGATCCCCCTGAAGGAGCGGCTGGCCCTGCCGGCCAACGTGGGTGGCAAGGCCAACCCGAAGAGCTCCACCGGCCGCCTCGATGTCTTCACCCGGATCATCACCGACGGCAGCGACCGCTTCGACGAGGTGGCCGACGGCTATACCGGCAACCTGTACCTCGAGGTCGTCCCCCTCTCCTTCGCCATCCGGGTGCGTGAGGACCTGAGCCTCAACCAGCTCCGGCTCTCGGTCGGTCGCCCCGAGCTGTCCGACGACGAGCTGCGGCGCTTCCACGCCCTACAGCCCCTGCTGTTCCGCCACGGTGAGCCGGTGGCCGGCGACGAGCTGGCCATCGACGACGGGCTGTTCCTGAGCCTGGACCTGCGGGGTGACTCGTCGGGGCGGGTGGGCTACCGGGCCCGCGACAACGCCCCACTGCTGGACATGACCCGCCTCCGCGGTCTCGACCCCGACGCCTACTGGGAGCACGTCAAAGGCGAGGAGGGCGACCGCATCGTGCTCACGCCCCAGCGCTTCTACCTGCTGATGTCCGAGGAGTCGGTGACGATCCCGCCGGACCTGGCCGCCGAGATGATGGCCTACGACCCGACCTCCGGGGAACTGCGCACCCACTACGCCGGCTTCTTCGACCCGGGCTTCGGCTACGACGGCGCGGGTGAGTTCCGGGGCTCACGGGCGGCGCTGGAGGTGCGGGCCCACGACGTGCCCTTCATGATCGAGCACGGCCAGCGGGTCTGCAAGCTCACCTTCGAGCGCATGCTGGCCGAGCCGGCGACGCTCTACGGGCGGGGCATCGGCTCCTCCTACCAGCAGCAGGAGGAGACCCTGGGCAAGCACTTCCTCCCGCGCCGGCCGGGCGGGTAGCTCAGCGCAGGCAGGGGCCGGTGCCCACTGGGCCCGACCGCGGTCGGGCCAGCACGGGCGCCAACTCCTCGACGGCGACGGCGAACGCGGTGCCACGGCGCAGGTTGGACACCGCGAAGGCGACGCCGACCACCTGGCCGGCGCTGTTGACGAGCGCCCCGCCAGAGTCCCCCGGGTCGAGATTGGCGCCGAGCACGAGGATCTGGCGGGGGATCGAGGCCCGGTCGTAGATGTCGCCGGCGTCGACGGTGACCCGGCGCAGGACCTGGGCCGGAGACACCTCCAGGGCGGCCCGGCCGAACGGGTGGCCGTACACGGCGTCGTTCTCCCCGACCACGGCGGTGCCGAGCGGCAGCGAGGGCTGGCCGAGGCCGGGGACGGCGAGGACAGCGAGGTCGCGCGCCGGGTCGAAGGCCACGACCGTGGCTGCCAACGTCCTCCCGTCGGGGCGGAGCACCTCGGCGCCGCGGGTGCCGGCGACGACGTGGGCGTTGGTCACGATGGTGTCCGGCGCCGGCGAGAACCCGCTGCCGAAGAGGCGCCGCCCGCAGGCCACCCCACTCACCCTGACGGTGGACGCGGCCACCTGGCTGACGGCAGGTGGGGCCCCGGGCGCCGGCGCCGGCACCGGCACCGGGAGCAGCCGCGCCAGCAGGTCGCCGAGCAGCACGAGGAGATCCGACGCCGGCGCCGCCACCGGAGTGGCCCGGCCCGGCGCGGCGTGGGCGGGGCCGGCGGCGACGGCAACCGTCGGGAAGGCCAGTGCCAGGGCGACGACGGCTGCTCCGGCCCGGCGACGCATGTTGAATGACACGATCGACCTCCACTCCGCACGATTGCTGGAAGGGTAGCGAAGCAATGTTCGATGTGGACTTCGCGCCCTCACGCCCTGGACCGGCTGACTACCGTCGCGGGCCATGGGGCGCTTCAAGGTCGGGTACCACTTCTTCCAGCAGAACTCCACGATCGCCGAGCTGCGGCAGATGTGGCAGGACGCGGACCGCATGGGCGTCGACAGCATCTGGCCCTGGGACCACTTCTTCCCGATCTACGGCGACCCCGGCGCGACCACGTTCGAGGGTTGGTCGCTGCTGGCCGCTATGGCCGTCGACACCGAGCGGGCCCAACTCGGCATGCTCGTCACCGGGAACCCCTACCGCAACCCCGATCTGCTGGCCGACATGGCCCGCACCATCGACCACTTAAGTGGCGGGCGGGCCATCCTGGGCATCGGCGCCGGCTGGTTCCAACGGGACTTCGAGGAGTACGGCTACGACTTCGGCACGCCGGCCAGCCGGCTCAAGGCGCTCGAGGCCTCGCTGAAGCGCATCCGGGCCCGGCTGGACCGCCTGAGCCCGCCGCCGCTGGGCGACCTGCCGATCCTGGTCGGCGGCGCCGGCGAGAAGGTCACCCTCCGCCTCGTCGCCACCTACGCCGACATGTGGAACACCTTCGGCCCGGCCGAGGCGTTCGCGGCCAAGAACAAAGTGCTCGACGACTGGTGCGCACGCGTCGGGCGCGACCCCGTCGAGATCGAGCGCACGGTGATGATCCTGGACCATCGCGACATCCGCAATGTCGATGCCTACCTCGACGCCGGCGCCCAGCACCTCATCCTGGGCGCGGGTCCGCCGTTCGACCTGGAGCCGCTGCAGGCGCTCATCGCCGCGGCCAGGTGACATTGTCAGCTGGGGCCCCGCAGAAAGGGGTGGGCCTAGTTCTTGCCGGAGTTTCCCTTGCCGCTGTTCGCGGAGTTGCTGTTGCCCCTGCCGCTGCTGGCGCTGCTCGGTGCGATCCCGGCCACCGTCGTGGTCGTCGAGGCGAGGGTGGTCACCGTGGTGGACGAGGTGGTGGTCGGGGCGACGCTGGTGGACGTCTTGCCGCAGTCGCTGCGGGCGACCGAGGAGACGGTCTTGCCCTTCTCCGGGCCGCCGGGGGTGTTCTTGGCGACGGTGGACACGCAGAGGCCATGGTTCTCCTTGCGCGCGCCGTCGGTGGTGCCCTCGTCGGCAGCGTCGGCACCGGCGAGGGTGATCACGCTGCCCAGCGTGGTCGTGGTGACGCCGTCGTCGTCGATCACCTCGTCCACCGCCTCGTCCACCACCAAGTCGCCCGTGGGGTCGGGGAGGGCGAACGGGGTGGTGGCCTCGACCACGGAGGCGACCGCCTTCTGAGCCGGTTCGGGTAGCACGCCGGCGGCGCCGGCGGCGGTGACACTCGCGACGGCCAGGCCCGTGGCCATGGCCAGCTTGGCGGCCAGGCTGGCGAGGAAGGTGTTGACCAGCATGTGCTTCTCCCGAGTGAGTTGGTTCAAGCTTGTAAACGCCCTCAGCGGTCAGGGGGGTACGGGCCGTCACCGAAAAAAGATCAACGGAGCCCCAACGCCGGAGGCCCTCCGTGGTAGGTTCCGGCCGGTCGGCGACCTGCGGCCGTAGAACCCTGGACGGATGCTCTCCAACCGACCTGCCCCCGCCCGCATCCTTCGCTCGGGCCCCGGCGGTCCCCGCGCCTGGCACGCGGTGGCGGCCTTCCTGGCTACCGCCGCCGTGCTGTACCTGGTCATGGGCGTGGTCGCCCCCCGCCTCCCCGAAGCGTCCGGGCTGCGGCTGGCGCCGGCTTTCACCGGTCCCGACTGGCTGGCCGGGTGGGCCCAGTGGGACTCGGGCTGGTACCACCGGATCGCCTCCGAGGGCTACTCCTACGCCGCCGGCCAGCAGTCGACGGTGGCGTTCTTCCCGGCCTACGCGCTGGTCGTCCGGGCGTTCCGGGTGTTGGTGGACGACCCGTACCTGGCCGGCATCGCGGTCACGTTCCTGGCCGGTCTCGGCGTGGCTGTGCTCTTCGCCCGGTGGCTGCGTTCCCGGCTGTCGCCGACTGCGGCGTGGACCGCACTGCTGGCGTTCCTGCTCTTCCCGTACGCCTTCTTCCTCTACGGCGTGGTGTACGCCGACGCCCTGTTCGTCGCCGCCATCCTGGGCGCCTTCCTCCTCCTCGACGACGACCGGCCGGTGCTCGCCGGCCTGGCCGGAGCGGTGGCCACCGCCGCCCGGCCGGTGGGCATCGTCCTCGTGGTGGGCCTGGCCGTGCGGGCCCTGGAGCGGCGGGGGGCGCTGCGGCCGGCCGGCGGGGGCTGGATCGACTGGCGCAAGGCCCGTCCGGCCGACGCCGGCGTGCTGCTCTCGGTCCTCGGGCTGGTGGCGTGGTGCGGCTACCTGTGGGCCCGCTTCGGCGACCCCTTCGCCTTCGCCAGCGCCCAGGCGGCCTGGGACCAGGGGGCGGGGCCGGAGACCTGGCTGAAGTTCCAGTTCTTCCGTGACATCACCGACCTGCGCAGTCCCGGGGCGTGGCTCCTGTACATCGCCCACCCGGTGCTCACCCTCGCCGGCGCCTGCCTGCTGCCCCGGGTGTTCCGCCGGTTCGGCGCCGGCTACGGCATCTACGCCGCCCTGCTGATCGGTGTGTCCGCACTGTCGACCAAGAACTTCTTCGGCATGGCCCGCTACCTGCTGGCCGCGTTCCCCTGCTTCGCCGTGCTCGGAGAGGCGCTGAATGAGCGGCCGGGGCTGCGCCGGCTGTACATTTCTGCTGGCGGGGTCGGGTTGGTGGCCCTGACTGCCATCTTCGGCACCGGGTACTACCTCTCATGACGACTACAGGAGACGCGCTCCCCTTGACCCGGTTGTTGATCGTCAACGCCGATGACTACGGGCTCACCGAGGGCATCTCGCGCGGCATCCTGCACGCCCACCGGGAGGGTATCGTCACCAGCACCTCGGCGATGCCCCTGGGGCCGGCGTACCCCAAGGTGGCGAAGTGGCTGGCGGGCGAGGACGAGCTGGGGGTCGGCGTGCACCTGGCAGCGGTCGGGGAGGACCCCCCGCTGCTCAGCGCCCGGGAGATCCCGTCGCTGGTGGGCCGGCGCGGTCACCTGTGCGAGACCTACGGAGAGTTCATCACCCGGGCAGTCACCGGCCGCATCAACGCCGAGGAGCTGCGGCTCGAGTTCACCGCCCAGCTTGAGACGGTGGCCGAGCTCGGAGTCCCGATCACCCACCTTGACGCTCACCAGCACCTCCAGCTGTGGCCGTCGGTGTGCTCGGTGGTGATCGAGTTGGCCACCCGCTACGACATCCCGGCGGTACGGGTGCCCCGGTTCCGGGCCCGCAACCCGGTGGCCCTGGGGGTCACCGTGCTCGGTGCCCGCCTGGCCCGGCAGGCCAAACGGGCCGGCCTGGCCTTCCCGCTCGACGCCGTGGGCATCGAGTGCGCCGGCCACCTCGACGAGCAGCGTCTGCCGACCGTCCTGGCCCGCCTCGCCGCCCACGGCCACGCCAACGCCGAGCTGACCGTGCACCCGGGGGAAGGTGAGGACCAGGACCGGGCCCGCTACCAGTGGGGCTACCAGTGGGAGGACGAGCTGTCCGCGCTCGTCGGCCCCGTCGCCAAGCGGGCGGTCGCCGACGCCGGCTTCACCCTAGCCACCTACGCCGACCTTCCCCTCGCGGCCTCCGCCAGGTGACGTACGGGCGGTTCGCGCCCGATTCGCCCCGCCGGCGGGTCCTGGCGCTCTACCGCGGGGCGCCGTTGACCGACCGGGCCCACGTGGCCGTCCGGTGGGCGACGTGCCCGTTCCCCGCGGTGGCCGCCCAGCTGCCCACCGCCGGCCGCATCCTCGAGGTCGGCTGCGGCCACGGGCTGCTCACCCTGTACCTGGCCCTGACCTCGCCTGAGCGCACGGTGGTGGGGATCGACGTTGACGAGGACAAGCTGGCGGCGGCCCGGACGGCGGCCGACGCCGGCCTGGCTGCGTCCTTCGAGGTGGTGAAGGGCGCCGAGCTGCCCGAGGGGCCGTGGGCCGGCATCGCCATCGTCGACGTGCTCTACCTGCTGTCCGCGGACGACCAGCGGTCGCTCCTGCGCTCGTGCGCCGAGCTGGTATCGCCGGGCGGGACCCTTGTCGTGAAGGAGATGGCGCTGGAGCCCCGATGGAAGGCGACCTGGAACCGGGTGCAGGAGACGGCCTCGGTCAAGCGGCTGGGCATCACCGAGGGCGAGGAGCTGACGTGCCTGGCGCC
>CAYZMG010000028.1:48964-49649 GCA_964479465.1 uncultured Acidimicrobiales bacterium | reverse complement strand
CAAGGTGCAGCGCCAGCGCCGGCGCCGGCGGCGGCTGCTGATCGCCTTTACCGGCTTCACCGCGTTCTGCACCTTCTTCGTCGGGCTCGGCTACGTCTACGTGCAGCGCAAGCTCGACCAGATCACCCGCCTGGACCTCCCGGCCCTGGCCCAGGGCTCGGGGCCGGTCATGAACGTGCTCCTGGTCGGCTCCGACAGCAGGGCCAACCTGGCTGCGTCCGACGCGACGGGCTTCGGCCAGGACGTGGTGTCGGGCCAGCGCAGCGACACGATCATGCTCCTGCACGTCGACCCCAACGAGCAGCGGGCCGCCATCGTCTCGGTACCCCGCGACCTGTACGTGCCGATCGCCAACACCAACTTCTCCGACCGGGTCAACGCCGCCTTCGCCCTCGGAGGGCCCGACCAGCTCGTCGCCACGCTGCAGCGGACCTTGGGCGTCACCATCCACCACTACGTCCAGGTCGACTTCAGCGGGTTCAAGGACATCGTGGACACAGTCGGCGGTGTGACCATGTACGTCCCCTATCCGGTGCGCGACAGGGGGAGCGGCCTGGACCTGGGCCGCCTGGGTTTTCCCTCCCGGGAGCTCAAGCAGTTCGATGAGTTGATTCACAAACCCTACGGCATGATTTTAGCCACCGGTCCTACAGGTTCAGGAAAAACTACAACTTTGTATGCCATT
>CAYZMG010000028.1:0-48954 GCA_964479465.1 uncultured Acidimicrobiales bacterium | reverse complement strand
ACGGCAACAAGGGGCTGTCCTGGGTGCGCAGCCGGCAGATGGAGTTCCTCATCAACGGCACCTGGCAGGCCGACGGCCGGAGCGACCTCGGGCGGATAGAGCGTCAGCAGGACTTCATCCGCCGGATGATGAAGAAGGCGCTTTCCGCCGGCATCTCCAACCCGCTCCAGCTCAACCGCCTCATCGATGTGGGCGTGCGCGACGTCACGTTCGACTCCGCCCTGTCCACCAAGGACCTCACCGCCCTGGGCCGGCGGTTCAGCTCCCTCGACCCCGACAAGGTCGTCCTTCGGACCCTGCCCACCGATCCCGCCGACATCGACGGCAAGTCGGTCCTCAAGCTCCAGACCGCCCAGGCCCAGCCCATGATCGACCTGCTCAACGGCAAGGCCCCGCTCTCCAGCACTCCGACCACCGTCGCCGGCTCGACCACGACCGCGCCGGCCCCCGGCGCCAGGCCGGCCGACGTGAAGGTGCGGGTCCTCAACGGGGTCGGCAGCGCCGGCCTGGCGGGCAGGACCGCCGCCAGCCTCACTGCGGCCGGCTACGTGGTGGCCGACAAGGGTGACGCGCCGGCGCTGGCGCCGAAGACCACCATCACCTACGGCGCCGGCCAGCTGGCCAAGGCGCAGTCGGTGCAGAGCACGCTGGCGGGGCCTTCGGTGATGCGCGAGGACGCGACCCTGAAGACGGTCGACGTCACCCTGCTCCTCGGCGCCGACTTCACCAGCCTGAAGCCCGGCGTCGGGGTGGCCGCCACGACGACCGTGGCACCGACGACCACCGCCGTTCCCGAGATCAGCCCGGTCCCGCTCCCGAAGGGCACCACGGTCCCGCCCTGCTGAGGGGTGAGCGTTCGCCGCTCCGCCGTCCGGTCACCTACCGTTGAGGCGTGAGACTTCTTGTGACCGGCGGCGCCGGGTTCATCGGCGCCAACTTCGTCCGCTACTGGGCTGCGGCCCATCCTGACGACCGGGTGGTGGTCTACGACCTGCTCACCTACGCCGGCAACCGGGCAAACCTGGCCGGCCTGGATGAAGCAGTCGGCTTCGTCCGGGGCGACATCGCCGACCAGGCCACTGCCGAGCACGTCATGCGCGACGAGCAGATCGACGTGGTGGTGAACTTCGCCGCCGAGTCCCACAACAGCCTGGCCGTGCTCGACCCGGGCCTGTTCTTCCGCACCAACGTGCTGGGCACCCAGGCCCTGCTGGAGGCGGCCCGCCAGGTGGGCGTCGAGCGCTTCCACCACATCTCCACCTGCGAGGTCTACGGCGACCTCGACCTGGACACCGACGAGTCCTTCAGCGAGGAGTCGCCCTACCGGCCCCGCACGCCCTACAACGCGTCCAAGGCCGGCGCCGACCACGCCGTGCGGGCCTACCACGAGACTTACGAGCTGCCGGTCACCGTCACCAACTGCTGCAACAACTACGGGCCGTACCAGTTCCCCGAGAAGGTCATCCCCCTCTTCACCACCTTCGCCCTCGACGACGTGCCCCTGCCCATGTACGCCTCGACCAAGAACCGGCGGGAGTGGTTGCACGTCATCGACCACTGCCGGGCCATCGAGGCTGTGCTCCAGCGGGGCCGCATCGGGGAGACCTACAACGTGGGCAGCGGCGTCGAGCGCAGCATCGAAGAGATCGCCGACGGGGTGCTCGATGCGCTGGGCAAGCCGGCCGACCTCAAGATCATCGTTCCCGACCGCCCCGGCCACGACAGGCGCTACCTGCTCGACTCCACCAAGATCCGCGACGAGCTCGGCTGGGTGCCGCAGGTGCCGTTCGAGCAGGGCCTGGCCGAGACAACCCGCTGGTATGCCGAGAACCGGGAGTGGTGGGAGCCGCTGCGTGACCGGGCGCCGGTGGAGGAGACGGCGTGGGAGGGACAGGCCGGCACCGCGGGCCAGGGCTGATGCGGGTTCTGGTCACCGGCGCCGGCGGGCAGCTGGGCCATGACGTCGTCGGCCTGTGCACCGCCGCCGGCGACGAGGTGGTGGCGTGCAATCGCGCCGCCCTCGACGTCTCCGACCGCGATGCCGTGCTCCAGACGCTGGTCGCTGCCGCGCCCGACACGGTGATCCACGCCGGCGCCTGGACGAACGTCGATGGGTGCGAGACCGACCCGGACCAGGCCTTCCGTGTCAACGCCCTGGGCACCCGCCACATCGCCGAAGGCGCCCGCATGGCCGGCGCCCGGGTGCTCTACGTCTCCACCGACTACGTCTTCGACGGCAAGGGCACCCGCCCGTACCACGAGTGGGACGCCACCAACCCGCTGTCGGTCTACGGCCGGTCCAAGCTGGGCGGCGAGTCGGCCCTCGGAGCCGACGACACCATCGTCCGAACCTCCTGGGTGTGCGGCCGCCAGGGCCGGAACTTCGTCAAGACCATCCTCGGCCGGGCCGTCGACGGTCACCCCCTGAAGGTCGTCGACGACCAGCACGGGTGCCCGTCGTTCACCGAGGATCTCGCCGGCATGATCCGCCACCTCGCCGTCGCCCGCCTGCCAGGCACGTTCCACGTCACCAACCAGGGCCCGACCACCTGGTACGGCTTCGCCCGCGACATCGTGGCTGCCGCCGGCCTCGACACCGGCCTGGTCACGCCCATCACCACCGCCGAGATGGTGCCGGCCCGGCCGGCGCCCCGCCCGTCCTACAGCGTCCTCGACAACGCCGCTCTCCGCCTCTCCGGAATCCCCCTCCTGCCCGACTACCACGAGCCCCTCGAGCGCCTGGTCAAGGACCTGAGGGCGTGAGCAACATCGCCGTGATCGGCGCCGGCTACGTGGGCCTCACCACCGCGGCCTGCTTCGCCCACCTGGGCCACAAGGTCATCTGCGCCGACGTCGTCGCCGAGAAGATAGAGCGGCTGTCCCGGGCCGACATCCCGATCCTCGAGGCGGGCATGCCCGAGCTGGTGCGGGAGGGGCTCGACAGCGGGCGCCTGTCCTTCGTGCTGGGCGCAGCGGCGGCCGTGGAGGGCGCCGAGTTCGTCTACCTCTGTGTGCCCACCCCGCAGTCCGACGACGGCTCCGCCGACCTGAGCTACATCCGCGCCGCGGCGGCCGAGATCGGCCCCCTGCTGGCCCCCGAGTGCGTCGTCGTGAACAAGTCCACCGTGCCGGTGGGCTCGGCCCGGGTGGTCGAGGAGGTGCTCGGGCGCGACGACGTCAGCGTGGTCTCCAACCCCGAGTTCCTCCGCGAGGGCTCGGCCGTGCACGACAGCCTCAACCCCGACCGCATCGTCATCGGCTCGCACGACCAGGTGGCCGCCGCACGCGTCGCCGGACTTTTCACCGCCCTGCGGGCCCCGGTGATCGTCACCGATCCGGCGTCGGCGGAGACCATCAAGTACGCCTCGAACGCCTTCCTCGCCGCCAAGGTCACCTTCGCCAACGCCGTGGCCAACGTGTGCGAGGCGGTCGGCGCCGATGTTCGCGACGTCCTCCTGGGCATGGGCTACGACAAGCGCATCGGCTTCGAGTTCCTGCGCCCCGGGCCTGGCTACGGCGGTTCGTGTTTCCCGAAGGACATACGGGCGCTCATCCGCATCGCCGAGGACGCCGGCTACGACTTCGGTTTGCTCCGGGGCGTCGACGAGGTCAACGAGGCCCAGTTCGCCCGGGTGGTCGACAAGGTCCGGCGCATGGCCGGCGGCTCGGTCGAGGGGAAGGTCATCGCCGGCTGGGGCCTCACGTTCAAGGCCCGCACCGACGACCTGCGCCAGTCGCCGGCCCTCGAGGTACTGCACCGCCTGCGGGCGCTGGGTGCCGAGGTCCGGGCCTACGACCCCGCGGTGCCCGTAAACGCCGCGGCCACCGACTCGCGGCTGGAAGGCATCGAGGTCGTCGGGGATCCCTACGGCGCCTGCGAGGGGGCGGCGGTGCTGGTCGTGCTGACCGAGTGGGACGAGTTTCGCCGGCTCGACTTCACCAAGGTTGCCGCCGCCATGGAGGCGTCCCGCGTGGTCGACGCCCGCAACCTCCTCGACCCCGCCGCCCTGCGCCGCCGGGGCTTCACCTACGAGGGGATCGGTCGGTGAGCGGGCAGCGGGTCGTCGTCACCGGAGGCGCCGGCTTCCTGGGCTCGCACCTGTGCCGGAAGCTGCTGGAGCGCGGCGACACGGTCGTTGCGGTCGACAACCTCGTCACCGGCAACCTCGACAACCTCGCCGATCTCTCCGGCCGCCGGGAGTTCACCTTCGTGTACTCCGACGTGAGCAACTTCCTCCACGTCCCCGGCCCCGTCGACGCCGTCCTGCACTTCGCCAGCCCGGCCTCGCCGGCCGACTTCGAGCGCATCCCGATCCAGATCCTGAAGGTCGGCAGCCGCGGCACGCTGAACACCCTCGGCCTGGCCAAGGACAAGGGCGCCCGCTACTTCCTGGCCTCCACCAGCGAGGTCTACGGGGACCCTCTCGTCCACCCCCAGCCCGAGACCTACTGGGGCAACGTGAACCCCATCGGCCCCCGGGGCGTCTACGACGAGGCCAAGCGCTTCGCCGAAGCCCTCACCATGGCTTACCACCGCCACCACGGTGTCGACGTCCGCATCGTCCGTATCTTCAACACCTACGGCCCCCAGATGAGGCCCGACGACGGGCGGGTGGTGTCGAACTTCATCGTCCAGGCCCTCGCCGGCAAGCCGATCACGATCTACGGCGACGGGATGCAGTCGCGGAGCTTCTGCTTCGTCGCCGACGAGGTGCGGGGCCTGCTGGCCCTGCTCGACTCCGACTACGTCGGCCCCGTCAACATCGGCAACCCCTATGAGTTCACCGTGCTGGAGCTGGCCGAGAAGGTGCTCGCCCTCACCGACTCGACCTCGGAGCTGCGGTTCGATCCCCGGCCGGTCGACGATCCGATGCAGCGCCAGCCCGACCTCACCCTGGCCCGGTCGGTGCTCGGCTGGGAGCCCGAGATCACCCTCGACGAGGGGCTGGCCCGGACCACCGAATGGTTCGCCAAGGTGACCGGCAATGGTTGATCTGCCTGCCGCCGGTAGTAGCCGGCGGGAAAACGAGCGCGACCCCGAGGGTCGCACGCTGTCGGTCATCGTGCCCGTCTTCGACGAGCGGAACACCGTGGTCGAGGCGATCCGGCGTATGCGGCGCGTCGAGCTCCCCGTCGATCTCGAGATCGTCGTGGTCGACGACGGCTCCACGGACGGGACGTCGCAGATCCTCAACGCTCTCGAGGACTCCACCGTCATGGTCGTGCGCCATCCGACCAACATGGGCAAGGGCGCCGCCATCCGCACCGGGCTCAAACACGTGCGCGGCGAGCTCGTCCTGATCCAGGACGCCGACCTGGAGTACGACCCCGAGGACTGGCCCCGCCTCCTGCGGCCCATCCTGCGGGGCCGCTCCGACGTGGTCTACGGCAGCCGGTTCAACGGCGAGGGCGGCAGCATGGCCGCTTCCGACTGGGTGGGCAACCGGGTGCTGTCGCTGGCCACCAACCTCCTGTACAACACCAGCCTCTCGGACATGGAGTGCGGCTACAAGCTGTTCAGTCGCAAGGTCCTCGACGACATCACCATCGAGTCGGACCGGTTCGACTTCGAGCCCGAGATCACCGCCAAGATCCTCCGCCGCGGGTACCGCATCTACGAGGTTCCCGTGTCCTACTCCGGCCGGCGGGCCGGCGAGGGACGCAAGTTCGCCTGGAAGGACGGTGTGCGGGCGCTGTCCACCCTCGTCCGCTACCGGTGGGGCAAGCTGGCGTGATCGCATGACTGACGTCCGGCGTAGGCCGGCCATGACCGAAGTCAGCGCTGTGGCCGTGAGCTTCAACTCGGCGGCCGACCTGCCCGACTGCCTCCGCAGCCTGCGATCCGAGGGCGTCGCCGACGTGGTGGTGGTCGACAACGCTTCCGCCGACTCCTCGGTCGAGGTGGTGCGGCGCGTCGATCCGGAGGCAAGGGTCGTGGAGACAGGCGCCAACCTCGGGTTCGGCTCGGCGGCCAACCGCGGCGTGGCCGTGACCACCGGCGACCACCTGCTCATCCTCAATCCCGACACCGTCGTCGAGCCCGGCACCGTCAAGGCCCTGTCGGAGGCGCTGGAGCGCGATCCAGGGCTGGCCGCCGTCGGGCCCCGCCTCGAGAACGTCGATGGCAGCCTGTACCCCTCGGTCCGGCGCTTCCCTGACCTCACGGTGGCGTTCGGCCACGCCTTCCTCGGCCTGGTCTGGTCGCGGAACCCCGCCACCCGGCGCTACCGCATGCTCGACTGGGACCACGACCAGCCGGCGGCCGGCGTCGACTGGGTGAGCGGGGCGTGCGTGCTCGTCCGCCGGACGGCCTTCGACATGGTCGGCGGCTTCGACGAGGGCTACTTCATGTACGTCGAGGACGTCGACCTATGCTGGCGGCTGGGCCAGGCCGGCTGGCGGATCGGCTACGAGCCGGCCGGGCGGGTGGTCCACGCCCTCGGGGGGTCGAGCCGGTTGGTGCCCTACCGGATGATCGCCGAGCACCACCGCTCGCTCCTGCGCTTCGTCTCCAAGTCCAGCGCCGGCCCCCGCCGGGCCGTCGTCCCCGTGGTCGCCGCCGGCCTCGCTGTGCGCACCGTGGCGGCCTGGGCCCACCATGCGCTCGAGGGTGCTCGACCTGAGCGGGCCAGAACCACCTAGTAGCGTCGGGGCCAAATGGGTAAGGCATCTTCAGCAAAGAAAGTGGCGCGCGCAGCGCGCACGGGTGGCGGTCGCACGAGGCGGGGCACGACCTCATGGGTCTGGCCGGCCGTCATGGCCATCGTCGTGATCCTCGGCACGGCCGGCATCGTCTCCAGCCGCGACCAGCGCCAGCCCGACAACAGCCGGCCGTTCGCAGCCAGCGCCGGGCGGGCCGGCGACCACTGGCACGCCGCCATCGGGTTCTACATCTGCGGGTCATTCGTCCCCAACCTGCCCGAGGGTTCGGACCCCCTCGGCATCCACGGTCACGGCGACAACGTCGTTCACATCCACCCGTTCGGCGCGTCCGCGGCGGGCAAGCGGGCCACCCTCGGGATCTATTTCGACAGCGTCAACGCCGAAGTCTCCGCCGACAGGATCGAGCTGCCGGGCCAGGACACCAAGCGCAACGGCGACAAGTGCGGAAACGCCGACGGGGTGGTCCGCATGAAGGTGTGGGACACCCGCGACCCCTCGGACCCGGGCCGCATCGTCGAGGGGAACCCCTCCGACTTCCGGCCCCAGGACAGCCAGCTCATCACCATCGCCTTCGGCCCGGCGAACGAAGACATCCCCAGGCCGCCGTCGGAGACGAACCTGGACTCCCTGACCGACATCCCCGGGGCCACCACAACAACGGCGGTGGCGCCCACGACCACATCGACGTCCACGACCATTGAGCCCTCCACCACCACCACCGCCGCCCCGTGATCGCGGTGGTGCTGGTGGGCGGCACGGGCACCCGCCTGCGCCCGCTCACCCTGACCGTGCCCAAGCAGGTGCTGCCGATCGTCGAGGTCCCGATGATCGAGCGCGTGCTCGCCTACCTCGAGACCCACGGGGTGGAGGAGGCGGTTCTCTCCCTCGGGTACCTGCACGGTGCGTTCCAGGCGTTGTTCCCCGACGGCCGGTGCGGCAACGTCCGCCTGACGTACGCAGTGGAGCCCGAGCCGATGGACACCGCCGGCGCCGTGGGCTTCGCGGCGCGCCACGCCGGCGTCTCCGAGCGGTTTCTGGTCGTCAACGGCGACGTCCTCACCGACCTTGACATCACGGCCATGGTGGCCTTCCACCAAGCGAGGGGGGCCGAGGCCACCATCTCGCTGACCATGGTGGAGGACCCCTCGGCGTTCGGCCTGGTGCCGATCGACGGCGAGGGCAAGGTCGAGGCCTTCGTCGAGAAGCCGGCGCCGGGCACCGTGGGCCCGAGCTACATCAACGCCGGCACCTACGTGCTGGAGCCGTCGGTCCTCGACCACATCCCCGAGGGCCAGCGGATCTCCATCGAGCGCCAGGTCTTTCCCCTCCTGGCCGCCGCCGGCACGGTCTACGGGTTTCCGTCCGACGGCTACTGGACCGACACCGGCACGCCTCTGCAGTACCTCCAGGCCCAGCTCGACCTCGTCGCCGGCCGCCATCCCGGCGTGCCCGCGCCCGGAGCCCATCGGGGGGAAAGCGGCGTGTGGGCCGTCGGCGACGCCGACTTCGGCGCCGGCGTGGAGGCGCCGGCCTTGATCGGCGACGGCGCCTGGGTCGCCCCCGACGCCTCGGTGTCCAACTCGGTCGTCGGCGCCCGCTGCCGCATCCACCCCGGGGCGCGCATCGTCGAATCGGTCCTGATGCCCGACGTGGAGATCGGCAAGGGGGCGGTCGTCAGCCGGTCCATCATCGGGAGGGCGGCCGAGGTGGGCGAGGGGGCTGAGGTGTCGGGCTTGTCGGTCATCGGCGACGGCTTTCTGGTCGAGCCCGGGGTGCAGCTCGACGGTGCCCGGCTACCCGCCCCGGACGTTTCGTGAGGGCCCTGGTCACCGGCGGCGCCGGCTTCATCGGCTCCACCCTGGTCGACCGCCTGCTGGCCGAGGGCCACCACGTCGACGTGGTGGACGACCTGTCGACGGGCTCGCTGGCCAACCTGGCCGAGGCCCGGGCCACACCGGGCTACGAGCTGACGTTCCACCGCCTCGACATCCGGGAGCCGGCGGTCGTCGAGCTGGTGGCCCACCGCCGGCCCGAGGTCGTCTTCCACCTCGCCGCCCAGGCCGACGTTCGGGTCTCCGTCGAGCGCCCCGCCTTCGACGCCGAGGTCAACATCATCGGCACCCTCAACGTCCTCGAGGGGGCGCGGGCGGCGGGGAGTCGCAAGGTGGTGTTCGCCGCCAGCGGCGGCACGCTCTACGGGGAGCCGCAGAAGCTCCCCGTGCCCGAGTCCCATCCCCAGCGGCCGCTGTCGCCCTACGGGGTCTCCAAGAAGGCGGCGTGCGACTACCTGGCCGCCTACCGCGAGCTGTACGGCATCGAGTACACCGCCCTGGCGCTGGCCAACATCTACGGGCCCCGCCAGGACCCCCACGGCGAGGCCGGCGTCGTGGCCATCTTCGCCGGCCGCCTCCTGGCCGGGGAGCCGTGCACGATCTTCGGCGACGGCAACCAGACCCGGGACTTCGTCTACGTCGACGATGTGGTCGACGCCTTCGCCCGCGCCGCCCACAAGGGCAGCGGGCTGCTGATGAACATCGGCACCGGCGTCGAGACGTCGGTGAACGAGCTGTACTCGACCATGGCCGCGGCCGCCGGCTCCGACGCCCCGGCGGCGTACGCACCCGCCCGGTCGGGGGAGCTGGCCCGCTCGTCGCTCGACCCGAGCCGGGCCGGGATCCACCTGGGCTGGAAGTCGTGGACGACCATGGAGGCCGGCGCCGGCGAGGTCCTGCGCTGGTTCGCGGCGCGCCGAGGCTGACTCGGCACGTTTTTCCGGAGGGCGCCCGACGCGTGCAGTTCGGCGAGACGGGTATGTGGTCGAAGGATGTGCAGCGGCTGCTGTGGGCCCAGGTCACACGTCACCAAGCTCCTCGAGCTCGCTAGTCCTCCGCGGGGGTGGACTGATGGGCGACGAGCACGTCGCGCACGATGCCGGCCCGTCGCTCGGCGGCACGCGACACGCGAGCGTGGAGGGCCGCCCCCTCGGCGTCCTCCCGCTGCCCCGCCCGCTCGGACAACCGCCGTTCCAATGCCGCCTTCTCCTCCAGGGCCCGAACGGCCGCCCAGAGGGCGTCCTCCACGGCCGCCGCCTTGAGGTCAAGGAGGGCGTCCAGCACGACGACGTGACCGATGCGGCACTCCAGCTTGAGCTCGTCACCGTCGGCCTGCTCGCCGAGAACGCCGCCGCAGACCGGGCAGCTGAGCCCGGTCGGTGACCCGGGCAGCCCGAGGCCGCCGAGGCCCATCTCCTCGGTCCTTGTTGGAGGCCGGCCCGCTGTCATTCCGGACGGCCGCTTAGGTGGCCTCAACCCGTTCCAACCGGCGCTGGCGGCTGGAGACGAAGATGCCGGCGCCGATGAGCACGAGGACTGTCACGACCACGAAGGCGATCATCGAGGACCCGCCGCCGCCTCCATCGTCTCCCTCCGGCGCGCCGGCGCCTCCGCCGGTGGCCCCGCCCTGGCCCGGGGTCGTCCGGTTCCCGACCTGATCGTCGCCGCCGATATTGGTGCCGCCCTGGTTGCTGACGCCGCCCTGACTGGGACCGGGCGGCGAGTCGGCGGGCTGGCCACCGCCGGGCGAGTTGGTCTGCGCGTGAGCGGCGGGGCCGGCGAGGGCCAGCACGAGCAGGGAGAGAAGGGAGATGGCCAGCGCCACGCGATCGTTCATCCCGCGGCGCCGTCCTGGCTGGAATGACGTCGACATGCGGGGCCTACTACCCAGGTCCTTCGTCGGTCTAATCACAGGACGCATTCATCCAGGCGCCGAGTGGGAAGTCGGTGCGGCTGGCTGGCTCTTCGAGCGGGCGAGGCGCGTAGAATGAGGGGTCACGGCTTCAACCAGGAGGCTGGGGCCCCTCCGTCTCTGGAGGCAGCGATGCAGGATCTCCCGCCCGAGACCGTCGAGCGACTGTCGCGGGTGACGAAGCTGCTGAAGACGCAGCGGACGTTGCCGGCGCAGCTGGAGGCCGTCGTCGGCATCGTGAAGCGGACCGTGCCCAGCTGCGACGCCGCTGGCATCGTCCTGCTCGTCGATGGGGAGCCGACGAGCGTCGCCGTGACCGACCGGCTGACGATCGAGATCGACCTGGTGCAGTACCAGACCGGAGAGGGGCCGTGCCTGTCCGCCCTGCGGGAAGGCGACGTCGTCCGGATCGACATCCTCGAGAAGGATCTTCAGTTCACCCGCTTCGCCCCCGGCGCTATCGACCGAGGCGTCCAGAGCGTGCTGTCGACCCCACTCGACGTCAACGGGCGCTGTGTCGGCGCCCTGAACATGTACTCCATGCAGGCGAACGCATTCGATGTCCGGACCTCGGAGGTGGTTCGCCCGATGGCGGAGTATGCCGGCCAGGCCATCGGCACCTCCCCGCTGTATGCGTACTCCCTCGACATGGTCGAGGGCCTGGTGGAGGATCTCGAGAGCCGGGCCATCATCGACCAGGCGACGGGCGTGCTCATGGCCACCCAGGAGGAGACGGGCGAGCACGCTCTGGGCCGCCTGCGCGACCTGGCCATGCGCAGCGGCGAGTCGATGCGCACTGTGGCCGAGTGGGTGATCGAGGAGCGGCCGACCGGCACCGCCGACACGCTCACACCGAGCGACGGCAGTTAGCGGAACAAGTCCTCCGCCGGCGGGCGGACGATCTCCGAGCGCACCGAGGCGTCCCGGAACCACGACCGCTCGACGCCCCGGACGATGGCGGCGGCCACGCCGGCGGACTTGCCCATCACCAGCTCGGCGGCCGCGGCCAGCTCGTCGGCCACCGCCACCTCGGTGACCTCGAGCGTCCGCCCCATGGCGTCGGGGGTCCCACGCAGGTCGACGACGGCGGCAATGCCGGCGCAGCCGATGGCCACGTCGGTCACCCCCCGGCGCCAGGGCCGGCCGAAGGTGTCGGAGACGATCACGGCCACCTCCAACCCCGTCGCCGCCCGCAGGCCGTCGCGGATGCGGCGGGCCGAGCGGTCGGCGTCGAGGGGGAGGAGCGTGACGTAGCCGTCGGGCACGTTGGAACGGTCGACGCCGGCGTTGGCGCACACGAAGCCGGCGGCGGTCTCGGCGATGACCAGGTCGCCCCGCCGGCGTAGGATCCGCACGCACTCGTCCTCGACGACAGCGGCGTAGGCGGCCGGGTCGTCCGGGTCGACGGCCACCATGCGGCCCTCGGCTTTGGACACAACCTTCTGGGTCACCACGACGACGTCGCCATCGGCCAGCGCGGCGCACGCGGCCAGCATCGGGGCCAGGCGGTCGCCGGGGCGGACCTCGGGGAGGCCCTCGACGGGGATGATCTCGAGCCTCACGGGGCCTTCACCACGGCGGCGGCCAGGGCCGCGGCCTCGGTCGGGCCGGTCATGACCGTCGGGGTGACGACGCAGCGCATGCCCTCGGCCTCGACGGCCGGCGCCAGAACGGCGTCGGCCTCGTCGATGACCAGAGTGGCGGCCAGCGGGCTGTAGAGGCGGGCTACGCCCACCACGGACACCTCGTGGCCAAGCTCCCGCAGCAGGCGGTCGGCCGGGCCCTTGAGGGCGGCGCCGGCCACGATGGGCGACACCGCCACGACGCGCTCGCGCCGGGCCACGACGGCGTCCCGCACGCCGGCGACGGCCAGAAGGGGCCCGATGGAGACGATCGGGTTCGAGGGGCAGATCACGACGACCTCGGCCGTGGCCAAGGCGTCGATCACGCCGGGGGCCGGCGTTGCCGTCTCGGCGCCGGCGAACCGCACGCCCCGGACGGCGACCGAGTGCCGCCGGCGGACGAAGTAGTCCTGGAAGCCGATCTCGCCCTCGTCCTCGACGTCCATCCGGGTCTCCAGCCGGTCGTCGGTCACCGGCAGGACGCGGACGTCGACGCCCCACGCGAGGGCGATCTCGGCGGTGACGGTCGACAGGGGGGCGCCGTCGCCCAGGCGCTGGGTGCGGAACAGATGCGTGGCCAGGTCGCGGTCGCCCAGCCCGAACCACGAGAACCGGGACGGGTACCGGGCCAGGGCCTCCATGGCCGCCCAGGTCTCGCCTTCCAGGCCCCAGCCCCGCTCCCGGCTGATGGCCCCGGCCAGGGTGTAGGCGACCGTGTCGAGGTCGGGGCTGACGTGGAGGCCGTGGAGGACGGTGTCGTCGCCGGTGTTGACCACGGCCACGACCAGCCGGGGGTCGACCACTTCGACCAGCCCGCGCAGGAACCGCGCTGCGCCGACACCGCCGCAGAGGGCGGCGACCACGGGCGCCGGCGCTGCGCTCAGCTCCGCTGTCTCGTCTCGACGCCCCGGTCCGGGTGCCACGACCGGATGACGAGCTGGTCGCCGGCCACATTGGTGACCACCACCTCGGTGACGTCGATGCGGAACCGGTGGTGACCCTCAGCAGGCGCCTCGATCCCCAGGCCGGCGATCTTGGCGTCGCCGATCCACGCGTCGGGGGTGCCCTCCGGGGCGTCCTCGGTGGGGCAGTGGAGGGCGAGGCGAGGGTCGCGGTGCAGGTCGAGGGCCTTCATCGACCCCGGCATCATGCCCAGGTAGATCTCGCCGTCGTCGTCGAAGGAGACCTCCGTGCCGCTGATCCGGGGCGAGCCGTCCCGTCGCAGCGTGGCCAGGGTGGCGTGCTTGCGGATGGCGAAGCACCGGCGCACGTGCGCCGCCAGATCCGGGTCCGCCGCCACGACGTCCTGCCAACCGGCCACCGGGGGAGGCTATCGTGCGGCATCCAGGACTTCAGCCGAGACGTCGTCGTCATCGGGGGCTGCGGACGGGTCGGGCTTCCTCTGGGGCTGGCTTTCGCTGATCGCGGCCTCCGAGTGACGCTGTTCGACATCAACCCCGCCGCGGTGGCGCGGGTGGATGCCGGCTCGCTGCCGTTCGACGAGCCAGGGGCGCCGGAGGTCATGGCCCGGGTGGCGGGGCGCACGCTCGACGCCACCACTGATCCGGCATGCGTCGCCGAGGCCGAGCACGTGGTCATCGTGGTCGGCACGCCGGTCGACGAGCACCTCAACCCGGAGCCGGCGGCGGTGCCCAGGGCCGTGGCCGCGGTGGCCGAGCACTTGCGGGACGGCCAGCTCCTCGTCCTGCGCAGCACGCTCTACCCGGGTGTCACCGCCATGGTCGAGCGCCTGGTCGCCGAACTGGGCAAAGACGTCGACGTCGCCTTCTGCCCCGAGCGCATCGCCGAGGGCAAGGCCATGACCGAGCTGTTCGAGCTGCCCCAGCTGGTGGCGGCCCGCACCGACCGGGCCATGGAGCGCTCGGCCAAGCTGTTCCACACACTCACCGCCGAGGTGGTGCCGCTGGCACCGGAGGAGGCGGAGCTGGCGAAGCTGTTCACCAACACCTGGCGCTACATCCGCTTCGCCATCGCCAACCAGCTGTTCATGATCGCCAACGACTTCGGCCTCGACTTCGAGCGCATCCGGGGTGCCATGGCCTACGACTACCCGAGGGCGGCCGATCTGCCCGGAGCGGGGTTCGCCGCCGGCCCGTGCCTGCTCAAGGACACCATGCAGCTGGCGGCGTTCAACAACAACAACTTCACCCTCGGGCACGCGGCGATGATGGTGAACGAGGGGCTGCCGCTGTACGTGGTGCACCGGCTGGAGCAGCGCTTCGACCTGGCGACCATGACCGTCGGCATCCTCGGCATGGGCTTCAAGGCCGACTCCGACGACCCTCGCGACAGCCTGAGCTACAAGCTCAAGCGCATCCTCGCCTTCAAGGCCGCCGGCGTGTTGACCACCGACCCTCATGTCGTCACCGATGCGGACCTCGTCCCGCTCGACGAGGTGCTGCAGCGGGCCGACGTGCTGGTGATCGGGTCTCCCCACACCGCCTACGCCGGCCTGAAGCCCCGGCAGCCCGTGGTCGACATCTGGGACCTGTACGGCAACGGCGTGGTGGTGTGAGCGCTCCCCGCGTCTCCGTTGTCATTCCGGCCCACAACGAGGGCGACGGCATCCTCGCCGTCCTCGACCGGGTGTTCGAGGCGGTGACGCTGCCGTGTGAGATCCTCGTCGTGTACGACACCCCGGACGACACGACCGTCCCGTACCTCGAGAAGTACGCGCGCGACGAGTCACGCCTCGTCCCCACGCTGAACACCTACGGCCGCGGCCCCGCCGACGCCATGCGCTACGGCGTCGACCAGGCCCAGGCGCCGGTGGTCGTCGTGACGATGGCCGACGGCTGCGACGACCCACAGCAGATCGACGCCCTGGCCCGCCTCGTCGAGCGCGGCGTGGTGGTGGCCGCCGCCTCCCGCTACTCCCGGGGGGGCCAGCAGGTGGGCGTCCCCACGCTCAAGCGGGCCATGTCCAAGTTCGCCGGCCTCACGCTCCACTGGTTCGCCCGGGTTGGGACCCACGACGCCACCAACTCGTTCAAGGCCTACTCCAAGGGGTTCATCCAGGACGTCGGCATCCAGGCCGACGCCGGCTTCGAGATGGGCATCGAGCTGGTGGCCAAGGCCCGCCGCCTGCGCCGGCCCGTGGCCGAGCTGCCCACCATCTGGCTCGACCGGACGGCCGGCGTGTCCAACTTCAAAGTCGCGGCCTGGCTGTCGCGCTACCTCCGCTGGTACTTCCTGGCCTTCGGGCCCAAGCTGGACCTGGCTGAGCTCAACCGGCGTACCGGAAGGCTGAAATGAGCGAGAACGGCAGCATGAGAGTTCTGGTCAGTGGCGCGCAGGGGTTCATCGGCGGCTATGTCGTCGAGGAGCTGCTGGCCCGGGGGCACTCGGTCGTCGGGGTCGACAACTTCTCCAAGTACGGCAAGGTGGCCAAGTCCTTCGACAACCACCCTGACTACGAGCTCGTGGAGGGCGACTGCCGCGACGTCGGCCTCATGACCGGGCTGCTCTCGGGCTGTGACCACTTCATCGCCGGCGCCGCCCTTATCGGGGGGATCTCGTACTTCCACGCCTACGCCTATGACCTGCTGGCGGCCAACGAGCGGATCATCGCCGCCAGCTGCGACGCGGCCATCGCCGCCCACCGGGCCGGCCGGCTCCAGAAGGTGACTTACATGTCGTCGTCGATGGTCTTCGAGTCGGCCGACTCCTGGCCCTCGTACGAGGGCCAGCAGCGTGAAGTGCCGCCGCCCAAGTCGTCCTACGGCTTCCAGAAGCTGGCGGTCGAGTACTTCGCCCAGGCGGCGTGGGACCAGTACCAGCTGCCCTTCACTGTCGTCCGGCCCTTCAACTGCGTGGGCATCGGCGAGGGGCGGGCCCTGGGCGAGGTGGAGGTTCTGTCGGGCAACGTGAAGCTGGCCATGAGCCACGTGGTGCCCGACCTGGTGCAGAAGGTGCTCAAGGACCAGGACCCGCTGCACATCCTGGGCGACGGCTCGCAGATCCGCCACTACACCTACGGCGGCGACCTGGCGAAGGGCATCGTCACCACCATGGAGCACCCCGCCGCCCTCAACGAGGACTTCAACCTGTCGACGGCGACGTCGACCACCGTGCTGGAGCTGGCCGAGCTGATCTGGCGCAAGATCAAGGGCCCCGACGTACCGTTCCGCTACATATCCGACGACCCCTTCGAACACGACGTGAAGCGGCGGGTGCCGGCTACCGACAAGGCCCGCGAGGTGCTCGGCTTCGAGGCCACCACCCCGCTGGAGGAAATCCTCGACGAGGTCATCCCCTGGATCGCGAAAGCCGTCGAGGACGGCACGATCTAGGCTCCCACTGCCGCGGCTATGAGGTCGTCGACCGGTGGGCGGTCGTCGGGGGTCTTGGAGCGGTAGGCGTAAAGCAGGCGCCCGTCGCGCCCGACGACGAAGTCGCCGCCGAGCTGCAGCGTGTCCTCTTTCGGCCGCTCGGCGCGGGCGCCGGCCCGGATCAGCCGGCCGTAGGCGCGGACGGTCGTCGGCCCCCACACCCGCCACCACGGGCCGCGGCCGAGGCCGTAGGCCCGGTAGGTGGCACGCGTCTCGTCGGTGAGAACGGCGAAGGGCAGCCCGAAGCGGCCCCGGTAGCCGCGGAGGTTCCGTTGGCGGGTGAAGGTGATCAGGACGACGACAGCGTCACCCATGTCGCCGAGCCGGTCGCCCACGGCGCCGGCGTGTTGCTGGCAGGGCAGTCAGGCCAGGTGCCGGTGGAACACCAGGACGACCGGGTGACCACGGTGGTCGGACAGCCGCCACAGGTTGCCCTCGTGGTCCGGCAGGGCGAAGTCAGGGGCCAGTGCCACCGAGGGCGGCTACGCCGGGACGAGGCGGCTGAGGGCCAGAACGTGGCGCACGTAGTCGTCGGAGTGGTTGTAGTTCCACACTGCGGACGCCAGCCGTTCGGGGTCGCCGCCGCCGTTGGCGCACAGCAGGCGCGCCGCTCCGTGCACGGCATCGACGGGGTTCATGATGTCGATCGAGCCGTCGCCGTCACCGTCGACGCCGTAGGCGGCCCACGTCGAGGGCAGGAACTGCATCGGTCCCATGGCGCCGGCCGAGGAGGTCCAGGTCTGGAGCCCCAGGCTGCTTTCCAGGTGGCCGATGGCGAGGAGCACCGAGGAAGGCAGGCCCGGGCAGGTGGCCGCCGCCTCCCGGGCCAGGGGTATCCATGTCTCGCGTTCGCCGGGCACGGGCGTGGTGAGCGAGCCGGGTGGCTCGGCCGGTTGGACGTCGAGGACCGGCGGGGTGGGCATGGCGCCGGCCTGGACGACCGCCGCCGGCCCAAGCACGGTGGCCAGGCACGCCACCATCAGGCGACCGGGGCGCTTCACGAGGTGCGCGCTGAGCCGGTTGGCGAACCCGCCGGCGTCATCGTCGGTGGCAGGTGCCGGCGGGGAGGGAGATGGGTCGGCGGGGACGCCGGTGAACACGTCGGAGACCGCGGCCCACGCACCCCGCAGTGGCTTCAAGCCCGAACGTCCACGTGTCCGGAGCGTTTGTGGATGAGCTGTCTCCTTCGGTGCTGGCCGCCTGCGGACTCCGCCGGACCTGCAAGCACCCTGGGCCTCAAGCGGTGCGAGCCCGGTGGTGCTCAGTTGGGATGACCTGACCACCCTAGGCACGCGCCCGTATGGCGGGTCAAACCAACCAGCTCTCACCGGATGCCGCAGACCTCCGTCGTCCCCTGGGGCGGGACGCGCAGGACCACCTGGTCCACGGTTGCGGTGACGTTCACATAGACCGGGTCGCCGGCCTGCACCTTGTCGACATGGGGCGGTCCGGTGAGGACCGTCGGCGTGAACAGGCGCAGGTAGCCGATCAGCTCGCCGCCGGTCAGGGTGGTGACCCGCAGCGACATGGACTCGCCTCCGACCAGGTGAAGCTCGACCGTCGGCCCGGTCGGGAACAGGCGGATGCAGCCCGCCGCGGTGTCGTAGGTGCCGTCGGCCCCCACCAGACCGTCGACCAGCGCCGGGGCGAAGGGCGTCGGGAGCGGCACCGGGTTGACGGCGTACTGCAACGTGGTCGCCACGATGATCCGGTCGTCCGGGGTGATGCGATCGGGTTCGGGCAGCTTGCCCTCGCGGTGCATCCGGCGCAGATCCTCGACCACGATGTCGGGGCTGAACTGGGGCTCGGGGTTGCCGCCGAGGATGACGGCCGGCGAGTTCACCAGCTGGGCGGCGGCGAGGATCCTGGCCTTCAGCCGCTGCTCGAGCCGCTTCTCCACCCGGGACTTCTCCACCAGGGTGCCGGCGTTGTGGACACCGACGAGGAGGAGGAGCACGCAGGCGGCGGCCCGCCGGCCGGCGCGGGCCAGCCCGTCGTGGTTGACCAGGTCGGCGAGGGCCAGGCCCATGGCCGGCACGGCCAGGGCGATCACGATGTAGGTGTAGCGGGAAACGCCCGACGTCTCGATGCCCATGCCGGCCCGCCCGGTGGCGATGATGGCGTAGAGGACGAGCGCGCCGAGGGCACAGGCGAACGCCGGCGCCGCCGGCCCCTTGGACCGCCCGCCCCGGTGCAGGAGGAAGCCGGCCAGCCCCAGGAGGATCACTGCGCCGGCGCCCTGGAACCCGACCGTCGCCTCGATCGCGGCGCGCAGCCCGTTCCAGATGTACTCGGGGTACTCCAGAACGTCTTCGACTGTTCGGTCCTCGTCGCTTACGTTCTTGTTGCCGGTGACGACGAACCACCACACGTAGATCACACCGGGAACCGACACGGTCAGGGCGGCGTGGCGCCAGCCCCGCCTCATCAGCACGGTCAGGCCGGCGACGGCGACCATGGTCACGCTGATCCCCGAGAACGTCAGGCCAATGATCGAGACCACCCAGCCGGCGACGTCCCGCCGGCCCCAGCGGCCCTCGTGGTTCACCAGCAGCAGGCCGGCCATGCCCAGGGCCACGGAGCCGATGAAGCCGATCTGGAAGGCCCACAGCAGGTTCTCGTAGCCGGAGCCCAGGAACGTGAACACGGCGGCCAGGGCGGTGGCGACGGTCTGGTCCACGCCGGCCTGGAGCAGGAGGCGCCAGAGCAGGTGGGCGACCGCCAGGTGGAGGAGCACCAGCACCACGACGTAGGGGACGTAGGTGTGCAGCCCCCACAGCCCGTAGAGGGCCCGGTAGATGAGGATGGGGATGGTCGACCAGTGCGCGGTGTGGGGCTCCCACAGGCTGTAATCGGCGCCGGAGAGGCCCCGGTGGGCGAGGAAGTCCCACTCGTCGCCGAAGAACCACTGGTCCCGGTTGCAGTAGACGAGGACGAAGAAGCCGCCCACGAGCGTGAGCACGTGGATGGTCAGGGCCACCCAGCTCGGACGCCTGTGGCCCTCGGTCACCGCAGGGACGATACCGGCGGCGGACCGAAGTGGGCCGCCGCCGGTATCGTCAGGTTGTTCAGGCCGTGAACCAGCCCTGCACGTCGGCGATCACCACGGTGGAGCCGAGGTTGTTGTAGATCGTCACCTTCCCGCCGGAGCCGATCTTGGCGATGACCAGGTTCGGGATCGTCTGGCCGGCGACGAAGTTGAGGTTCGAGGCCAGCGGCCGGGCGGTGCCGGTCGGGTAGACGGTGAGGTAGCTGTCGGGGCCGGGGGAGTCGGCCGCGGTCACGTTGAGGACCACCGACGTGGCATTGGCCGGGACGCCGCCCTGGCCGGTGACCTGCAGGTCGAGGGTGCTCTGAGTGCCAAGCTGGCCCTGGAACCCGCCGGGCACGCCGAGGCCGGTCCGGGTGTCGAGGATGCGAGCCGGGTTGGACGGGAAGTACACCGAACCGGGCAGCGGCGGGGCCGCCACCGGAGCGGCGAAGTAGCCCTGGGTATCGGCTACCACATCGACGTTGCCGACGTTGTTGTAGATGGAGATCTTGCCGTCGACACCGACCCGGGCGATCACCAGGTTGGGCACCGTCTGGCCCTGGATGAAGTTCAGGTTCGACGCCAGGGGCCGCGAGCTGCCCGACGGCCAGACCGTGAGGTAGCTCTCCAGACCGCTCACGTTGGTGGCGGTGACGTTGAGGGCGACCGCCGTGCCGCCGGCCGCCGGCACGCCGCCCGCGTCGGTGACCTTCAGCTCGATGGTGCCGCCGGGGCCGACCGGAGCGGAGGTGCCTCCGGTGCCGATCCGGGTGTCGAGGATGCGGGCCGGAGCGAGGGGGATGTAGGTGGAACCGGTGGTGTCGCCCTGGAAGTACCCCTGGATGTCGGCGGCCACGTTGACCGTGCCCAGGTTGTTGTACAGCGACACCTTGCCGTCGATGCCCACCCGGGCGATGACCAGATTGGGCACCGAGACGCCGGGCACGTAGTTGAGGTTCGAGGCATGCGGGCGGGCCTGACCGGCCGGCCAGACGGTGAGGTAGCTGGCCGGGCCGGCGACGTCGGTGGCGACCACGTTGAGGGCCACGGCCGTGACGTTGGTGGCCGGGACGCCCAGCAGGTCGGTGACCTTGACGTCGATCTGGCCGCCGGCGCCGATCTTGTTGATGGCGCCGCCCACCCCGAGGCCGGTGCGGGTGTCGAGTACACGGGCGGGGCTCAGCGGGAAGTAGGTCGAGCCGGGGATCACCGGGACGGTGACGGTGAAGAGGCTCCCGGGCCCTCCCTTGCTCGTCGTGGCGCAGAGGACCCACGGGATGTACCCGCCCGGCTCCAGGCCTGCCGTGTCGAGCTGGGGGGTGTAGGTGCCCTCCGCCGTCGAGGTGAACTCCACCTGGGTCGCAGTGATCGGGGTCTGGCTGCCCTGGGGAGTAAAGAATGCGACTCCGTCGAACGGCGCGGTGGCGCTGTGGGGGCATCCGGTGCCGGTGATGTTGATCTTGGTCCCCGCCGGCCCGGAAGTCGGGGTGAACGTGAACGCGACCTCAGGGGTGGTCTGGGCTGCCGATGGGCCGGCCGTAGCGACCAGCTGCATCACCATCGCCGCCGCTGCCAACGCAGTCCACACGTTGCGCTTCCTCATGCATCTCTCCTTGTCGTGCCAAGGGCCCCGTCGGTCGGCGATCACCTACCGCATGTGGGGACCGAGGCGATTGCCGAGCCGCCTTCGGGCGCCGTCACCATAGCCGCCCTATCAGCTCAGACGTTTGCGGGCCCTCTTTCGGTTGACGCTGCGGGCGGATTTTTCCCCGGCCACCAGTAGGCCCGCGAGCACGACGAGGCCGGCGCCGGCCACCAGCCGGCCCCGCATCTCCTCGGGGTTCCGGTACGAGAAGGCCACCGTGTGGCGCCCCGGCGGGACCGACACCCCCCGGAACACGCCGTCGGCCCGCAGGACCTTCGCCGGCCGGCCGTCGACCGTCGCCGACCATCCCGGATCCCACCGAGCCCCGACCCGGAGGAACCCGCCGGCGGGCGCCTCGACCTCCCAGCGCTCCCGGTCGGCGGGGGCGGGCAGGGGGGTGGCGGTGCCTCCCGTGCCGGTCACCGGCCGGTCGAGCCCGAGGACCGCGGCGGTGGCGGCGGGGTCCCAGCCGGCGGCCGCCACCTGGGCC
Source organism: uncultured Acidimicrobiales bacterium (assembly GCA_964479465.1). Lineage (GTDB taxonomy): Bacteria > Actinomycetota > Acidimicrobiia > Acidimicrobiales > AC-14 > CADCTB01. The sequence continues at coordinate 27,407 of CAYZMG010000028.1, read as the reverse complement.
CACATGGTCTCCTCCGTCGCCGGCGACGCGTTGGCGACGATCATGGCCCCGCCCATGGTCGGGCGCTCGTAGACCCAGGGTTCGGTTTCCGGCGGCACGGCGATGCGGTAGCGCCCGGGGATGGGGATGTTGCGCTCGGCCAGGACCGTCCGGACGTCGAGCACGTCGAGGAGGGGCGACGCCAGCAGGTCGCCGTCGGCCAGCGATGGGGCCAGGTTGAACTCCTCGGCATAGAGGCCGTAGTCGTCGATCAGGCGTAAGTAGCGGTCGTAATCCTTCGGGAAGAGCACCGAGAGCCCGTGGGCGTCGGCGACGCCGTAGACCATGGCGAGGTCGGGGGCGAAGGGCGGGAACGGCAGGCGGCTTCCGACGGTGATGAATCGGCCACCGCGAGCGCGGATAATGTCGCTCACCGTGGTGTCGGGGTAGGCGGTGGACTGGCGGATGCTCGGGTACCAGCGAGGGGTGTGGAAGGCGACCTCGCCGAGGGCGGCGACGGCCACCACGGCGAGGGCCAGTCGGGGCCGCGAGCGGGCCACCCACCCCGCGCCGGCTACGACCACCAGCATGCCGACGGCCAGAAGTGCCCGGTTGCGGAAGTAGGCCACGGGCGCGTCCGGCTGGCCGTGCTCGTAGGCGAACCAGCCGGCGACGGCCACGATGCCGGCGCCGGCCGTTCCCACCAGGGCGAGGCGGGCCCGGCGGGCGCCGGCCAGCAGGTCCTGGAGGCCCAGGGCGGCCAGGGGGAGGGCGAAGGCGGGGAGCAGGAACAGCCAGCGGGGGCTGGAGCGGAACCGGTCGTAGCCGGGGACGATCTCGTAGAGGACCTGGTGGGGCAGGGCGCTGTAAGCCAGGGCGATGGCGGCGAGGCTGCCTCCGGCCAGGAGCAGCCGGCCCCGGGCCCGGCGCCCCACCCCGCCGAAGGCGGCGCCGGCCAGCAGCAGCGCCGTCACCCCGAGGAACGGCGAGTCCATGCGCAGCTCGTCGTTGGAGCGGAGGAAGAGGATGTAGTCGGCGGCGTTGCCGGTGGCGTCGGGAACGATGGCCCGGATGGCCTCGCGGCGGGGGATGTGGCCGGTGGGCGCCTCGGTCTCGCGGCTGCGCACGACCCGGCCGGAGGCGGCGAGCGTGGGCAGCAGCACGGGGGCGGCCACGAGCACCCCGAGCACCATGGCGGATGCGAAGGCGACCGCCGGCCACAGGACGGGCTTCCCGCCCCGGAGCCGGCGGCCGGCCAGGAGGGTGACGACCCAGGCCAGCAGGGCCAGGCCGCCGTAGTACAGGTACTGCGGGCTGCCTCCGAGGAGCCACAGGCCCACGACGCCGGCCAGCGCCGCCGTCCGGCGCAGGGACGGGCCGATCACCAGCCACCAGACGGCGGCCAGCAGCCACGGCATCCACACCATGCCGGCGAGGTGGACCAGATGGGTCGACCAGTGGATCCAGAAGGCGGCGGTGAAGGCCAGCAGCCCGCCGATCCACGACGCCAAGGGTCGTATGTCGAAGGTCCGGCTCAGGACGTAGATCCCCAGCGCCCCGATGACCAGGTGGAACAGGACGAACAGGTCATAGGCGTCGTAGGCCGACATCAGGCCGCCCAGCCACGAGAGCGGGTAGTAGGGGCTGACGTTGCCGTTGGGCGTGACGGGCACCCCGGCCAGCAGCGTCGGGTTCCACTGGCGGACCTCGCCGTGGCGCATGCCCTCGGCCATGAACGCGAACCAGGGGAAGAACTGGAACGCGGCGTCGGAGAGCTGGAGGTTGTGGGGCTCCTGGGCGGTGGGCAGCGCGGAGTACGGGGTGACGATGTTCAGGTTGTCGGCCGGGACGAGTGTCCGGCCGGGGCGGATCGACGGCCACAGCGCCAGCGTCCCGACCAGCAGATAGCTGAGGGCGGCCCACACCACCGGGCGACCCCGACGCACGGGCCGGAGGCTACCCGTCCCCTGGACCAGCCTCGAAGCGGCAAGAATCGCCGCCGACATGACCCGCGACAACCTCCGGCGGGGCGTGCTGCCGGGCGCAGTCTTTCTCGCCTGCGCCTTCCTCCTCATGCCCCAGGCCATCCTGGGCCAGCGGACCTATGCCGGCGTGGACCTGATGGAGGTGGAGTCGCCCTACCGCGACGCCCTGACCCGGCCGCCGCACGTGGAGTCGCCGGTCCAGACCGACCAGGCCGAGGCCCTGGCCGGCCGGGTCTCGTTCTTCAAGGCGCTGCGAAGCGGGACCTACCAGCGGTGGGACCCCAACCTGGCCGGCGGCCACCCCAGCGGCACGTTGCCGCTCAACGCCCTGCTGTCGCCCTTCAGCGTCGGGTTCCTGTTCCTGCCCGCCTGGTACGCCATCGGCCTGAAGGTGTTCCTGGCCCTGCTGTTCTGCCAGTCGTTCATGTACCTGCTCGTGCGGCGCCTGGGTGCGGCGGCGGGGCCGGCGGTGCTGGCCGGCGTGGCCTACACCTTCAGTGGGGTGAATCTGGTCTTCATCCACCGCGTCGATGCCGTGTTCCTGGTGCCGGCGCTGTTCTGGGCCGTGCACCGGCTGGTCCATGGTCGTGGCGACCTACGGGGCGCCGCCGTGCTCGGCGGCTTCGTGGCCTGGGCGTGGGCCGAGGGGTTCCCGTCCGGGTGGGTGTTCTGCGTGTACGCCACCGCGGCCTGGGCGGCGTGGCTGGCGGTGCGGGCCGGCGGCGGCGTGGGCGACGTGATCCGGCGGGCGGTCCTGCCCGCGGTCGGCCTGGTGTGGGGCGTGGCCCTCTCGGCGGTCACGCTGGTTCCCTTCGTCTCCGAGGTGCTCGACCGGGGCACGCTCGACGTCCGGGTGGGCCCCGGCGGCGGGCACATCCCGTCGATCCAGATCTTCGGCCTGCTCGACCTCAGCGCCACCGGCCCGCCCCTTTCGGGCCCCTGGTGGAGCGGCCTGAACCCGGTGGAGAGCGTGTCGCACGTCGGCATGATCGCCGCCGTGGCCGTGGCCGCCGGCCTCCTGGCCGCCGCCCTCGGCCGGATCGGCTTCACCCGGGAGGGGGCCGACGCGTGGCTGTTCTTCTGCGGCATGGCCGCAGTGGGCGTGCTGGTCAACTTCATCGGCACGCCCCTCCTGTCCGTGGCCGAGCGGTTGCCCGGGATCGCCCGCAACCCGATCGGCCGCTCCCGGTTCCTGATCAGCCTGGCCGTCGCCGTCCTGGCCGCTCTGGCCCTCGACGCCTGGTGGGCGCGCCGAGCGCGGTCGACGCCGCCTTTGCGCGTCGCGTCGGCGGTCACCCTCGCCGTGCTGGCCGGCGCCTTTCTTCTCCCGGTCGGCGACTTCTTCCGCGCCGCCTCGGCCGCCAACCTGCTGCGCCACGTGACCCTGCACTTCACCCTGGCGTTCCTCCTGGCCGGCACCGCCGCGCTCGTCGCCCTCAACGCCGTCCGGCGGAGGTCGACCCGAGCCCAGCTCGGCGCCACCGTCGTCCTCGCCGCCCTGCTGTTCGCCCAGCTCGGCTGGCCCCTCCGTCACTTCACGCCCGAAGCGCCCATCGCCGACTTCTACGGCGAGCGGGACGGCCACCGGGCCCTGCGGGAGCTGCTCGACGACCGGTACCGTTTCGCGGCCACCGAGTACACCTACTACCCGAACTCCGGCCAGGCCCTGGGCCTGCCCGACCTGCGGGGGCTGGCCCTGCACGCCAAGGAGTTCAAGGCGGTGGTCAGCGCCTTCAACCCCCAGGCCTTCTCCCGGGACGCCTTGAAGATCAACCTGCGGCGGGAGGAGTGGAACCTCACGTCGCCCCTGCTCGACCACCTGGCCGTGCGCTACTTCGCCGAGGGGACCGAGGAGCTGCCCTTCGGGCGGGTGGCCGATGATGCCGACCTCACGTGGGACCGGTGGGCGACGGCCAAGGACCTGCCGGCCGAGATCACCGCCGGCGTGGCGCCCGGCCCGCTGAACGGCATCTACGTCCCGCTCCGGGCCACCGCCAAGCCCTGCCGGGGCGCCTTCGTCACCCTCACCCTCCTGAGCGGCGACCGGGTGGTGGCGGAGACGACCCGACCCGCCTTCGACCTCGGCGGCTGGTCCGGCTTCGCCGTGCTGGCCCGGAGCCTCAAGGCCGGCGACCCCTACCGGTTCACGGCCACCACCGACCGGCCGGCGTGCAACGTCGACATCGGCCTGACCGGCCCCCGGGCCGCCCGCCAGCTCCTGATCGAGGATCCGGACCAGGCCGTCCGGCTGGTGTCGACCGAGCAGTCGTGGATCTACGAGCGGCCCTCGGCGTGGCCGCTGGTCAGCGTGCACAGCCGGTGGCGCTCGTTCCCGGACCAGGCCTCGCTGCTGGCGTGGGCCGTCACCCGCCCGCCCGAGGACGCCGACGTGGCGCCGTTCGTCGGCGATGGGCGCCCGCCGGCTCCGCCCGGCGCATCCGCCCCCCAACTGCTGTCGTCCCGCATCTCCGACAACACCGTCCGGGCCGAGGTGACGGGCGCGGCCGACTCGCTCCTGGTCGTGTCCCAGAACCTGGCCGACGGCTGGAGGGCCGAGGTCGACGGGGAACCGGCCACCATCGTCCCGGTCGACGGCGCCCTCATCGGGGTCTTCGTTCCCGCGGGCCGGCACACGGTCACGCTGAACTACCTGCCCCGAACGTTCGTCGCCGGCGCCGGCATCACGGCCGTCGCCCTGGTCGCCGCCGGCGGCGCCGCCGCGATGCCGGCTTGGCGCCGGAGGCGAACCGGTAGGCTTGATGAAGCAGATGGACGGCCCCCGGTACGACACTGACGTCGACCTCTCGAACCGCAACAACAGCCACACGCTGATGGTCGAGATGGTCGGTGGCACCAAGCGGGTGCTCGACGTGGGCTGTGCCACGGGCTATCTGGCCCGCGCCCTGGCCGAGCGGGGCTGCACCGTCTCGGGAGTGGAGTTCGACGAGGAGTCGGCCGAGGAGGCCCGCCCCCACCTCGAGCGCCTCGTGGTGGGCGATCTGGAGACCATGGACCTGGCCGAGGCGTTCGGCGACGACCGCTTCGACGTCATCGTCTTCGGTGACGTCCTCGAGCACCTGCGCGACCCGCTCCCAGTGCTGCGCCGCGCCAAGACCCTGCTCGCGGAGCGGGGCAGCATGGTGGCGTCGATCCCCAACATTGCCCACGGCAGCGTGCGCCTGGCCCTGCTGGCGGGCCGTTTCGACTACCAGGACCTCGGGCTTCTCGACAGCACCCACGTGCGGTTCTTCACCCGATCCTCGGTCGAGGATCTGTTCCGCGAGGTGGGAATGGTGCCCATCGACGTGCGGCGGACGACGGCGGGCTTCTTCGACACCCCCGTGCCGGTGAGCGAGGGCGAGTTCGCCCCCGAGGTCGTCGACGCCGTGCGGGCCGACCCTGAGTCGGCCACCTACCAGTTCGTGCTGCGGGCGGTCCCCGACGACGCCGACAGCGCCATCGCCAAGCTACGCGCCGACGCCGAGGCCATGCGCGACCGGGCCGATACCCTCGCCGGCGAGTTGGCCGCGGCCCGGGCGCGGGCCGAGGAGAGCCAGGCCCGGGCCGAGGACGCCGAGAAGCGCGCCGCCGACCTCGAGACGAGGCTGGCGGGCACGGTGGAGGAGCTCGACGGCGTCCGGACCGAGGTCGAGGGCCTCCGCCGGCACCTGGAGGAGGTGCTCGACACCCGGACCATGCGGTGGACGCACCAGGCCCGCGAGTTCTACAGCGGCCTCCGCCGGCTCCGGTCCAGCCTGTTCCGTGGCTGAGCCGGCCATCGTCGTCGACGGGGTCAGCAAGCGATTCCGCCTTTACCACGAGCGCAACCAGACGCTGAAGGCGGCGGTGTTGCGCGGTGGGCGCGCCAAGTACGAGGAGTTCTGGGCCCTGCGCGACGTGTCGCTGGAGATCGAGGCCGGCAAGACCTACGGGCTGGTGGGCGAGAACGGGTCCGGCAAGTCCACCCTTCTCAAATGCATCGCCCGCATCCTCCGGCCCGACGAGGGCCGCATCCGGACGAAGGGCAAGATGGCGGCCCTCCTGGAGTTGGGCTCCGGCTTCCACCCCGAGCTGTCGGGACGGGAGAACGTCTTCCTGAACGGCTCCATCCTGGGGCTCTCCCAGCGCGACCTCACCGCCCGCTTCGACGAGATCGTCTCCTTCGCCGGCCTCGAGCGCTTCATCGACCAGCCGGTGAAGAACTACTCCTCGGGCATGTACGTGCGGCTCGGCTTCTCCATCGCCATCAACGTCGACCCCGACATCCTGCTGGTCGACGAGGTGCTCGCCGTGGGCGATGCCGTGTTCCAGCGCCGTTGCAACGAGAAGTTCGCCGACTTCCGCCGGGCCGGCAAGACCGTGGTGATCGTCAGCCACGCCGCCGACGCCATGCGCACCATGTGCGACAAGGTGGCCTGGCTCCAGGAGGGCCGGGTCGTGTCCGAGGGCCGCCCTGCGGAGATCGTCGACGAATACGTGGACGAGGGCCACGAGGACCGGGTAGAGGTGACCGCCGAGGTGGCCGAGAGCCGGTGGGGCTCCGGCGAGGTTCGCCTGCAGGAGGTCCACATGGTCGACGCGTCAGGCCGGGAGACCAGCCATCCCGCCACCGGAGACGCAGTGACGATCCGTCTCCGGTACCGGGCGGCCGAGCCGGTGTCCAAGCCGGTCTTCGGTCTCGCCATCGAGACCCTCGACGGCACGTGGCTGTGGGCGCACCACACCCGCGACGCCGGCTTCGTGCCGGACGAGATCGTCGGCGAGGGCACCGTCGAGCTTCGCGTGCCCGGCCTGATGCTGCAGCCCGGAACTTACGATCTCTCGGCGTCGGTGGTCGATTACACGACCACTCACCAGTACGACTATCTGCGCCGGTGCCTGCGCTTCGACGTGGAGCACGGCACGCCCCGGGAGTCCGGCGGCTTTGTGGCCCTCGGCGGCCAGTGGTCCTCGGAAAGCATCGACTCATGGATGATGGGGGAGTCATGAACAAGCCGCCGGCTATCAAGGCCGGGGTGGTGTCGGTCGTCCTGGTCAACTATCGGGGCGCAGAGGACACCATCACCTGCCTGCGATCCTTCGCCGACCTCGACTGGCCGGCCGACCGCCTCGAGCTCCTTGTGGTCGACAACGCCTCCGGCGACGGCAGCGCCGAGCGCATCCGGGCCGAGGTGCCCAACGCCCGGGTGATCGCTTCCGAGGTCAACCGCGGGTTCGCCGGCGGCTGCAACCTGGGCGCCGCCGAAGCTAGTGGCGAGTACCTGGCGTTCATCAACAACGACGCCCGTCCCGCCGCCGGTTGGGTAAATGCCGCGGTCGAGGTGCTCGACACCCAGGCCGACGTGGCCTGCGTGGCCAGCAAGGTCCTCGACTGGGACGGCGAGAGGATCGACTTCGTCGACGGCTCCCTCACCTGGTACGGCATGGGCTACAAGCGGGAGTGCGAGCTGCCCGACACGGGCGAATGGGAGAAGCCGAAGGACGTCCTGTTCGCCACCGGGGCGGCCATGTTCGTGCGGGCCGGCGTCTACCGGGCCGTCGACGGCTTCGACGACCGCTTTTTCATGTTCTACGAGGATGTCGACCTGGGCTGGCGGCTGAACCTGCTGGGCTGGCGCGTCCGCTACGTCCCGACCTCGGTGGCCTACCACCGCCACCACGCCTCCATGAAGAGCTACGGGCCGTGGCGGGAGCACTACCTGCTCGAACGCAACGCCCTCTTCAGCCTCTACAAGAACCTGGGCGAAGACCGCCTGGCCAAGGCCCTGCCGGCGGCGCTGCTGCTGGCCGTGCGCCGTGGCCTGTCCCGAGGCGACGCCGACAACGGCATCCTCGACCTGGCGTCCCAGCCGCCCGCCGGCGCCGGCGAGGACCCCTCGGTCACCGTCTCCCGCGAGGCCCTGGCGCCGGTCCTCGCCATCGACGCCCTCACCGACCAGTTGGAGTCCCTCGACGAGGACCGCCGGCGGTTGCAGTCCGAGCGCCGGCGCTCCGACACCGAGCTGCTGCCCCTGTTCCGCCAGGCCCTGGAGCCGGCGTACGCCCACCCGCGCTACGAGGCCGCCCACCGCGTCCTCGTCGAGGCGTTCGGCATCGAGCGGGCCTTCAGTACCCGGCGCCGGATCGTCGTCACCACCCAGGAGACGCTGTCGGTCCGCATGGCCGGCCCGGCCATCCGCGCCTGGGCCATGGCCGACGCCCTCTCCGCAGAGCACGACGTGGAGCTGGTCACCACCGGCAGCTGCACGATCACCAATCCCCGCTTCAACATCCGCTCCGTGGGGCTGGCCGAGATGCGGGCGCTGGAGCGCTGGTGCGACATCTTCATCTTCCAGGGCCTGATCCTGTCGACGTTCCGCTGGCTGGTCGACAGCGACAAGATCCTCATCGCCGACATCTACAACCCGTTCCACCTGGAGCAGCTGGAACAGGCCAAGGACCTGGGCGCCGAGGGGCGGGCGCGCACCGTGAGCGACTGCACGACGGCCCTCAACGACCAGCTGACCCGGGGCGACTTCTTCCTGTGCGCGTCGGAGAAGCAGCGCGACTTCTGGCTCGGCCAGCTCTCCGCCGTGGGCCGGATCAACCCCAAGAACTACGACGCGGATGAGACCATGGGCTCGCTCATCGCCGTCGCTCCGTTCGGCGTGCCCGATCAACCCCCGGTCCACACCCGGCAGGTCTTGAAGGGTGTCGTCCCGGGCATCGGCGCGGATGACAAGGTGATCCTGTGGGGCGGTGGCATCTACAACTGGTTCGACCCGATCACCCTGCTCCACGCCGTCGACCGCCTGCGCCAGCGCCGGCCCGATGTGCGGCTGTTCTTCCTCGGCCTGAAGCACCCCAACCCCGACGTCCCCGAGATGCGCATGGCGGTTGCGACCCGCGCCCTGTCCGACTCGCTGGGGCTGACCGACAAGCACGTCTTCTTCAACGAGGGCTGGGTCGACTACGAGGACCGCCAGAACTACCTGCTCGAAGCCGACATCGGGGTCAGCACCCACCTCGACCACGTCGAGACCGCCTACTCGTTCCGCACGCGCATCCTCGACTACCTGTGGACGTCGCTCCCCATCGTGGCGACCGGCGGCGACACCTTCGCCGATCTGATCGAGAGCCGGGGGTTGGGGATCACCGTGCCGCCCGGCGATGTCGAGGCCCTGGAGGATGCGCTGTTCCGCCTTCTCGACGACGAGGGACTCAATGCCGAGTGCCGGGCCAAGCTGGGCGAAGTCATGCCCAACCATGCGTGGAGCCGGGTGCTGGCGCCGCTGGTCGAGTTCTGCCGGGCGCCGCGGCGGGCGGCGGACCTGGCTGCGCCGGTGGGCTATGAGAACATGGCCGAGCTGGCGACGGCGGTGTCCCACCGGCCCAGACTGCGCGACGACGTGGCGCTGGCCCGTGAGTACTTCCGGGCCGGCGGTCCGGTCGAGGTGGCCCGGCGGGCGTCGCAGCGGCTCCTCCGCTACGGCGTCGCCGTCGGCCGCCGGCTGTCGGAGTGAGCTCCTTACAGGAGCTGGCGCAGTCCAAAGAGCTCTTCCTCAACCTCACGCTCCGGGAGCTCCGGGGCAAATACAAGCGGTCGATCCTCGGCTGGACGTGGTCCCTCCTGAACCCGCTGGCCACCATGGTCATCTTCACCGTGGTGTTCCGGTTCTTCCTGAAGGTGGAGGTCTCACCGGGCGATCCCAGCGGTCTGCACGTCTTCGCCATCTTCCTGCTGTGCGGGCTGCTCCCGTGGAACTTCCTCTCCAGCGGGATCTCCGGGGCGATGGGGGCCCTGATCAGCAACTCGAACCTCATCAAGAAGGTGTTCTTCCCACGGGAGATCCTGGTCGCCTCCAACATCGCCTCGTGGTTGGTGTCGTTCCTCCTGGAGATGGCCGTGCTGGGCATCGTCCTCCTCGTCGCCGGCAACATGGTGGTTCCATGGCTGGTGCCGGCGCTGGGGCTGGTGCTGGTGCAGGCGATGTTCGTCGTCGGCTTGGGGCTGATGTTCAGCGTCGTCAACGTCTATTTCCGCGACGTGCAGTACCTCATCGGCATCCTCCTGCAGATCTGGTTCTACGCCACGCCGATCGTCTACCCGATCTCAGTGGTGCGCGACGCCCTGCAAGACAGTCCCGGCTTCTTCACGCTCTACAAGCTGAACCCTATGGTTCGCTTCGTCGAGGCCTACCGGGACTGCCTCTACGACCTCCGCTTCCCCCCGCTCCTCGACTCGCTCTATCTCGTCGGCGTGTCACTGGCGACGCTGGCGCTTGGGGTGTTCGTGTTCTGGAAGATGGAGCCCAAGCTCGCCGAGGAGCTGTGACCGCTCGCATCGACCAGCTGCTGGCCGAGGCCAGAGCCGGGCTGCCGCCCCGCCCGACGCCGGCGGAGCTGCCGGCGCTGCTGGAGGCCGGCGCGCTGGTGGTCGACATCCGCCCCGTCGAGCAACGAGCACGTGACGGCGAGCTGCCGGGCGCAGTCGTGATCGACCGCAACGTGCTGGAGTGGCGGCTCGATCCGACGTCGCCGCACCGGATCCCCGGCGCCGGCGATCCGGATCGGCCCATCGTGGTGGTGTGCAACGAGGGGTACGCGTCGAGCCTGGCGGCCGCCACCCTCCAGCAGCTCGGCCTGCGGGGCGCCACCGACCTCGACGGCGGTTTCCAGGGTCTCTTGCGCCAATCCGGAGGTCGGTCAGGTCCCTGAGAGGTGCACGCACCGCGGCGGGACCGGGAGCCCGTTGGACCGGAAGGCGAGAGGTTCCCACCAAATCGTCGCTCCCGCCTGGTTGGGGTTCCCCTTCTGCCACCGGTCGGACACGTAGAGCCAGATCGGCCCGTCGGCCAGGCGCAGCTGGCTGACCTCGGCCGGCTGGCCCTCGCATGATCTGGCCGACAGCGTGCTGGCGATCGTCCAAGGCCCGAGAGGCGACGGCGCCGAGGCCAGGCCTGTCCCCGCCGGGCAGTAGGGGCAGGCAGGGTCGGAGTAGGTCAGGAAGAAGCGTCCGTCGCGCTCGAAGAGCGACGGCGCCTCGACCACGCCGAGGCCGAGGGCGACGGCCTCGCCGGTGCCGGAGGTCAGTTCCGGATTGAGTCTCTCGACGACGATGTCGGCCGGGAGCCCGGCCTCGATCAACGTGTAGGCCAGCCAGCCCCGGCCCGCGGAGTCGACGAAGACGTCCTGGTCACCGCGGGTCAGATTGCCCCGGCCCCCGACGGCGAGGGCCGGCGCCGCAGCCTCCTGCCAGGGGCCCGCCGGCGATGGCGCGACCAGTACCCGGTAGCCGATGAGCGAGTCGTAGGTGTTGACCCAGAGCACCCACTCCCCGGTGGCCGGCACTCGGGCCACATGGGGTCGGAAGCACCCGAAGCGGGGCGGGGCGCAGCGCTGCTGCCAAAGATCGTCCGGCGCGATCGCGTAGCCCCGGCCCGTCCACTGGACCAGGTCGGTGGACGAGTACGCCTTGATGCCGCACCATCGGGTGCCGACCTGACGGAGGCCGAAGCCGCAGTCGTAGGCGGTCCCGAACACCCAGAATGTCCCGCCGTCCTGCACGACACTGCCGTCATGGGCGTCGATGACCGGTGGCGGTCCCAGCGACCGCGGAAGCGCCCGCCCCACCGAGGCGGCAGGTTGGCGGGCGGCGCAGCCGGAAAACAGGACCGCCGTGATGAACAGAACAAGGGCCCACCCGAAGCGAGGCTGGGCCGAATGCCGAGAACCGCCGATTCCGAACGCTAGCCCACACCGGTCGTAGTCTCGGCTCACATGAGGATCGCCGTCGCCACCCCCGACACGCTGACCGCGCGCATGGCTGGGCCGGCGATCCGCGCGTGGCAGATCGCGTCGGCGCTGGCGGTCGAGCACGAGGTGCAGCTCGTCACCACCACCCTCGCCGATCTGCCCGGCGCGCCGTTCCCGGTTCGGGCGGTCGACGACGCCGGCCTGGCTGAGATCGAGCAGTGGTGCGACGTGCTCGTCTTCCAGGGCTGGCTGGTGCACAAGCGGCCGTTCCTGTTGGAGTCGGAGAAGATCCTGGTGGCCGACGTGTACGACCCGCTTCACCTGGAGCAGCTGGAGCAGGGGCGGGACGAGGGCTGGCGGGGCCGCATCGTCGCTGTCCAGTCCGCCACCGCCGTGCTCAACGAGCAGCTGCTTCGGGGCGACTACTTCCTGTGCGCCTCGGAGAAGCAGCGGGACTTCTGGCTCGGACAGTTGTCGGCGCTGGGCCGGGTCAACCCGGTCACCTACGACGCGGATGAGACGCTGCGGTCGCTCATCAGCGTCGTGCCCTTCGGCGTTCCCGAGGCGCCGCCGACCCGCACCCGGCCGGCGATCAAGGGCGTCGTGCCCGGTATCGGCCCGAACGACAAAGTCCTGTTGTGGGGCGGGGGCATCTATAACTGGTTCGATCCCCTCACCCTGCTGCAGGCCGTCGACCGCCTCCGCCGGCGCCGGCTCGACGTGCGTCTGTTCTTCCTCGGGTTGAAGCACCCCAACCCCGACATCCCCGAGATGCGCATGGCCGTCGCCGCCCGGGAGCTATCCGACCGCCTCGGCCTCACCGGCACCCACGCCTTCTTCAACGAGGGCTGGGTGGAGTACGACGACCGGCAGAACTACCTCCTCGACGCCGACATCGGCGTCAGCACCCACCTCGACCACGTGGAGACGGCGTACTCGTTCCGGACGCGGGTGCTCGACTGCTTCTGGGCGTCCCTCCCGACGGTCGCGACGGCCGGCGACGCCATGGCCGACCTGATCGAATCCCGCCACCTCGGTCTCACCGTGCCCGCCGGCGACATCGACGCTTTGGAGGTCGCTCTGGGCCGCATCCTGGACGACGACGACCTGCGGGCGTCAATGGCTGCCGGCGCCGGCGCCATGGCCGCCGAGCTCACCTGGCCCAAGGTCCTGGCGCCCCTTGTCGAGTTCTGCCGGGACCCGAAGCGGGCGCCCGACCTGCTGGAGCCAGCTGTCACCTCCGGTCTCAGACATGACCTGTCCGAGGTCAAGGAGCGCTGGCGGGGCCTGGCGTATGACCTGAAGACGGCGGCCGACCACCTCCGCGACGGCGGGCCGCTCCTGGCCGCCCGCAAGGCCGCCGGCCGTGCCCGCAGGGTCGCCAGCGCGTGGCGCAGCCGCGACCCCGCCTAAACTTCAAAACCGATGAGTGCGACTGGAGCGGTCGACATGAGCGCCCTCGAGCCCTCCCGGGCCGCTCCCGACATCTCCGTCGTGATGCCCTGCCTCAACGAGGCCGGTTCCGTGGGGACCTGTGTTGAGAAGGCATGGGAGGGCATCCGCAAGACGGGCCTCTCCGGCGAGGTCGTGATCAGCGACAACGGGTCCACCGACGATTCGGTCGCCATCGCCACCAGGGCCGGCGCCCGGGTGGTCCGTCAGCCCGAGCGGGGGTACGGCAACGCCTACCTCAAGGGTTTCGCCGAGGCCCGGGGCCGCTACATCATCATGGGCGACTCGGACGGCAGCTACGACTTCACCCAGCTCGACCGGCTCATCCAGCCGCTGCGCGACGGCGACTACGACTACGTCCTCGGCTCCCGTTTCGCCGGCAAGATCCTCAAGGGCGCCATGCCGTGGACCCACCGCTACATCGGCAACCCGGTCCTGACCGCGGTGCTGAACCGGTTGTTCAAGGTCGACAGTTCCGACGCCCACAGCGGCATGCGGGCCTTCACCAGCGAGGCCTACCAGCGCATGGCCCTGCAGTCCGCCGGCATGGAGCTGGCGTCTGAGATCGTCATCAATGCGGCCAAGGCCGGCCTGCGGGGCACCGAGGTGCCGATCACCTACCACCCGCGCGAGGGCGAGTCGAAGCTCAACTCCATGCGCGACGGCTGGCGCCACCTGCGCTTCATGCTCCTGCTCAGCCCCAACTGGCTGTTCACCGGCCCCGGCATCGCCATGTTCCTGCTCGGCCTGGTCGGCCAGGCCCTCCTGCTCCCCGGGCCGCTCAATCTGGGCTTCCACGCCCTCGACGTCCACTTCAGCCTGCTGTTCGCCCTGCTGGCCATCCTCGGGTACCAGACGCTCCTTTTCGGCGTCTTCGCCCGCACCTGCCTGCCGCGGGAGGAGGGGAAAGCGGCCGACAGGCTCCAGCGCTGGTTCGAGCGGAACTACAGCCTCGAGCGGGGGCTGATCGGCGGCGGCGTCCTGTTCCTGATCGGCTTCGTCATCGACGTCGCCGTTCTGATCCACTGGTTGCGCGAGGGGCTGGGCCCGATCAACTCCCTGCGGCCGGCGCTGCTGGCCATGACGCTGATGATGGTCGGCGCCCAGACGGGGTTCGCGGCGTTCTTCCTCGGCCTGTTCCGGATCGACCGGCCACGGTGACCGGGGCGCTGAGCGGGGTGGTGGCAGCCCGGACAGCAGCCCCGGCCCGCTCGGCGCGCACCCTGGTCATCCTCCCTGCCTTCAACGAGCAAGAGGCGCTCTCCGCGGTGCTGAAGGAACTGGCCGTCACCTGCCCGCAGCTCGACGTGCTCGTCGTCGACGACGGCTCCACCGACCGTACGGCGGATGTGGCCCGGGCCGAGGGGGTGACCGTCGCCGTCCTGGCGTTCAACCTCGGCGTCGGCGGCGCCCTCCAGACCGGCTTCCGGTACGCCGTCAGCCACGGCTACGGGCGGGCCATCCAGTTCGACGCCGACGGCCAGCACGACCCGAGCCAGGTGCCGGCGCTGCTCGCCGCCCTCGACGAGGGCGCCGACCTCGTCATCGGCAGCCGTTTCGCCGCTCCCGAGCCCGGCGCGGAGTACGACGTCGGCCGGCTGCGCGGCGGGGCCATGGGCGTGCTCCGCCTGGCTGTGCGCATCCTGTCCGGCCGCAGCTTCTCCGACACCTCGTCAGGCTTCCGTGCCTTCTCCGCCCCGCTGTTGGACTTCTATGCCGCCGAGTACCCCAATGAGTACCTGGGCGACACCGTCGAAGCCCTGCTCCTGGCCTGCCAGGCCGGCTTCCGCGTCGTGGAGGTGCCGGTGAGCATGCGGGTACGGGCCGGCGGCAACCCGTCGACCCAGAACGTCAGGCTGATCTACCACTACCTCCGGGCGCTGCTCTCCCTGATCAGCCGGGCCCCGATCCGCCGGCGGGAGCGGGCCATGAGGGGGAGGAGCGCGTGAGCACTGCGGCGCACCTGTTCATCCTGCTGCTGACGGTGATCAGCCTGCTCTTCATCGTGCGCATGGTCCGGCGCAACCAGCTCCCGTCGCGCTACGCCCTGCTCTGGCTGTCGATCGGCGCCGTCATCGCCATCCTGGCCGCCTTCCCCGGCCTCCTCGATCGCGTGTCGTCCTGGATGGGGATCACCTACGCCCCGGGCACGTTCTTCCTCGGCGCCATCACCGTGCTTTTCCTCATCGTGGTCCACTTCTCCTGGGAGCTGGCCCGGCTCGACGCGCGCACCCGCCTGCTCGCCGAGGAGTTGGCCATCCTTCGGGCCGATCCGCCACACGACGCACCCCGCCCGATCCCGGAGAGCCAGCCTGTCGACTCCTGAGCGAACTCCGCGGGTGCGGGTCGTCGTTGTCAACTACAACGGCGGCGAGCTGACCATCTCCTGCCTCACGGGGCTCCAACGGACCGATTGGCCGGCGGAGGCGCTCGAGATCGTCCTCGTGGAGAACGGGTCGACCGACGGTGTGGCCGCCCGAGTCCGGGCCGAGCACCCTGGCGTGGCGGTGATCGACGCCGGCGCCAACCTGGGCTTCGGCGGTGGTTGCAACCTAGCCCTGACCGACCTCGCCGGCGTCGACTACGTCGCCCTGGTCAACAACGACGCCCACGTGGAGCCCGGCTGGCTGGCGCCCCTCGTCGACGCCCTGGAGGCCGACTCGTCGGTGGGGGCGGCGAACCCGAAGATCCTGTTTTCCGACCGCTTCGTCGACGTGCACCTCAGCTCGGAGACAAATGAGCACGGCGTGGGCGACCGGCGGCCCCTGGGGGTCAAGCTGTCCGGCGTCCGGGTTGACGGGCATGACGCGTGGGAGCGCGTGCAGCTCGTCTCCGGTTTCTGGGGGCTGGAGCACGGCGCCAACGGCGAGGGGGCCTTCCAGTGGACCAACGGCCTGGCCCACCTTCGGGTGCCCGCCGATCAGCCCCACTGCGAGCTGCGCCTGGCCGCCCGCACTGGGCGCACGGTCCTGGTCACCTCTGGTGTGCATCGGACCGAGCTCGACGTGACGCCGGCGCCGGCCTGGTACGAGGTGACCCTCGACGGGGAGCCGTTCGACGTTCTGAACAACGTCGGGTCCGTGGTGCTGCCCGACGGCCACGGCGCCGACCGCGGCTACATGGAGCGCGACGAGGGCCAGTTCGACGAGGTCGACGAGATCTTCGCTTGGTGCGGCGCCGCCGTCCTGCTCTCCCGGGAGTACCTGGAAACCGTCGGGCTGTTCGAGGACCGGTACTTCCTCTACTACGAGGACTTCGACCTGTCGTGGCGGGGCCGGGCCGAGGGGTGGCGCTACCTCTACGTGCCGCCGTCGGTCGTGCGCCACGTGCACTCGGCGTCGTCGGTGGAGGGCTCCCGGCTCTTCCAGCACTACGACGAGCGCAACCGCCTGCTGACCCTGACCCGCAACGCGCCGCCGGCCCTCGCGGTGCGTGAGGTCCTCCGCCACCCCCTCATCACCGGGTCCTATGCCCGGCGCGACATCCTCGTCCCCCTGGTTCACCGCCGGCCCCCATCGGTCGAGACGGTGCGCCGGCGGATGCAGGCCTACGGGGCGTATGTGCGCATGCTGCCGGAGGCTCTGGCCGGCCGCCGGCGGCTGGCGACCCGTGGTCGCCTGACCGGTGAAGAGCTGTCGAGGTGGATGGAGCGGCCCTGACCGGCTAGACCCGAGGACGTGAAAGCCCTCATCCTCGCCGGCGGCGCCGGCACCCGCCTGCGCCCGATCACCCACACCAGTGCAAAGCAGCTGGTGCCGGTGGCGAACAAGCCGATCCTGTTCTACGGGCTGGAGCAGATGGCCGAGGCGGGCATCGTCGAGGTCGGCATGGTGGTGGGCGACACCGAGGAGGAGATCCGCGCCGCGGTGGGCGACGGGTCGACGTGGGGGCTCAAGGTCACCTACATCCCCCAGGACGCGCCCCTCGGCCTGGCCCACTGTGTGCTCATCGCCCATGACTTTTTGGGTGATGACGACTTCGTCATGTACCTGGGCGACAACCTCCTGCGCCAGGGTGTCAAGGCGTTCGTGGACCGTTTCGAGGCCGACGGGCGCAGCCATTCGGTGGCCCAGATCCTCCTCGCCCGCGTCCCGGACCCCCAGCGCTTCGGCGTGGCCGAGATCGGCCCGGACGGCGAGGTGCTGCGCCTGGTCGAGAAGCCGGCCGATCCCCCCTCGGACCTGGCCCTCGTCGGCGTCTACCTCTTCGGGCCCACCATCCACGAGGCGGTGCGGGCCATCGAGCCGTCGGGTCGCGGGGAGCTGGAGATCACCGACGCCATCCAGTGGCTGCTCGACAACGGCTACCGCGTCGCCCACCAGGTGGTGGACGGGTGGTGGATCGACACCGGCAAGCTGGACGCCCTGCTGGAGGGCAACCGGCTGATCCTCGAGACGCTGGACCAGCGGGTGGAGGGCACCGTCGACACCGAGTCGCGCATCGAGGGCCGCGTCGTGATCTGCGCGGGCGCCGAGGTGGTGGCGTCGACCATCCGTGGCCCGGCCATCATCGGCGCCGGCACTCGGATCGAGCACAGCTTCGTAGGGCCGTTCACGTCCATCGCCGAGCGCTGCGTCGTGCTGCGCTCGGAGATCGAACACTCGGTGATCCTCGAGGACAGCCGCATCGTCGATATCCCCCGCGTGGAGGACTCCCTCATCGGCAAGCAGGTCGTGGTGACCCGTTCCGCCCGCCGGCCCCGGGCCAACCGCTTCATGCTCGGCGACCACTCCCAGGTCGACCTGACTTAGCGTTCTGATCCGTGGCCACCGACGACTACCACTTCGTCACCGAGTGGCGGGTGGCGGCCACCATCGAGGAGGTCAAGGACGTCCTCGGTGACGCCCCCTCGCTGACGCGGTGGTGGCCGGCGGTGTACCTGGAGCTCACCGAAGTGGAACCGGGTGGATTGGGCGGCGTGGGCCGGGCTGTCGACCTCCACACGAAGGGATGGCTGCCCTACACGCTGCAGTGGCGGCTGCGGATCACCGAGCCGATGACCGACGCCGGCTTCGCCCTGAGCGCCGAGGGCGACCTGGAGGGCACCGGCGTGTGGACCTTCCGCCAGGACGGACCCGAGGTCGTGATCACCTACGACTGGCGGGTCCACGCCAGCAAGCCCCTTCTGCGCCGGCTGGGGTGGCTGCTGAAGCCGGCGTTCGCGGCCAACCACGTGTGGGCCATGCGCAAGGGCGAGGAGAGCCTGCGCCTGGAGCTGCGGCGCCGGCGGGACCCGGGGGCCGCCGTGCCGGCGCCGCCCCAGCCCACCTTCGCCTGGCTCAGTCGTCGAGGACGAACGTCACCATGAGGTTCACCTGATAGTTCACGATGGCGCCGTCGCTGATCTGGACCTGCTGCTCCTTCACCCAGGCGGAGGTGATGTTGCGCAGGGTCTGGCTCGCCCGTTCGATGCCGACCTTGATGGCGTCCTCGAAACCCTTGGGTGAGACGGCGCTGATCTCGGTCACGCGTGCGACGGTTCCCATGGTGGATGTCTCCTCTCAGTTGGTCCCGGTCGAACCTAGCGCCAGAGCCAGGCCATCGACGTCGGAGACGGTCACGGTCAGGCCGGGGTGGTGCAGGCGGCCGGTCGGCTCGAGCCCGGGCACGGGCTCCTTGAACATGATGCACAGGCCCCGCCGGCGGTTGCTGGCGAAGGTCAGGCCCTGGTCGGCCAGCGACAGATGGGCGGGACCGATCGTCGTCCAGATCCGGTACGGCCCGCTGATCTCGTAGCTGGCGATGTTGTCCAGCGTCGTCTCCAGTGTCCAAAACCCGTAGCGGGCGACGAACCGGCCGTCGATCAGCTCGACCCCGGTTCGGCCCGGAGTCACCCCGAACAGCAGGGCCACGGCCTGGTACGCCGGGTCGAAGTCGAAGTCGAATGTCACCGTCGCTTCTTACCCGAAGTTCCATCGCTCGTAGGCTTCCCCTCATCTGCGGAGTAGAACTGGCGGGTGGCTGAGGCCGAGGTGGGCATCGACTCGCTCTACGGGCTGGACCCGAACGACTTCGTGGCCGCCCGCAACGACCTGGTCAAGCGGCTGAAGAAGGAGGGCGACAAGGCTCCCGCCGCCGAGGTGGCCAAGCTGAAACGGCCCACGCCGGCGGCGTGGGCGGTGAACCAGCTGGTCCGGCGACATCGCGAGGAGCTGGAGGAGCTGGTCCGGCTGGGCGAGGCCCTGCGCGACGCCCAGGACCGCGCCCTGGCCGGCGACGATCCCGGCGACATGCGCCAGGCCGGCCGGGCCCGGCGGGACGCGGTCGCCCGGCTGGCCGGACGGGCCGACCGGCTGCTGGTGGGGCGGGGCGGCGCCGCCGGCGCCCACGCCGGCGACGTGACGGCCACCCTGGAGGCGGCGTCGCTCGATGCCGCGGCCGGCGCCGCCGTGCTCGCCGGACGGCTGTCGACCGAGCTCGACCCGCCCTCGGGCTTCGGCCTCTTCGACCTCACGGTGGCACCGGCTTCGTCCCGTCCGAAGTCCGAGCCGGCGCCGGCCGAGGAGCCGGAGGTCGACGAGCGTGCACGGCGAGAAGCCGAGGAGGCTGTCGCCGAGTCCCGCCGGCGGTGGGAGGAGCGGACGGTGCAGGCCAAGGAAGCCGTGGCGCAAGTCGCCGCCGGCCGCCGGGCGGTGGAGGAAGCCGAGAGGGAGATCGCCCGGCTCGAGGATCTGCTCGTCGACGCCCAGCGCCGGCTCCGGGCTGCCGCCCGTGACGCCGAGCTGGCCGAGGACGCCGCTTCGCGCGCCGAGGATTCGGTGGACAAGGCCGCCGAGCTCCTACGCGCCGCCGAGCGCCGGGTCACCGAGCTCTGAGGTTGCGATAGCCGCCGGCCGGGTATGCGCGCCGGCGTGCTACCCGTGCTTCTCGACCGAGTCGCCGATGAGCCAGAACATCGGCGGCCACAGGCCCACGAACAGGGCTCGGCGCTCGGCGTTGCCCCGCGCCTCCTGGCTCGGCCTTCGTCGTGGACGCCGACCTGCCGGCGCAGGAGCTGATGGAGCGGCTCGCCTCCGACCTCAACCGGGCCGCACCCACCGAGTTCGCCCGCTTCATCAAGGTGCACGGCGAGAAGGGAACGATGCGGGCCGGCGACGAATATCTCGTGCGCATGCCCGGGCCCTGGGACGGCCCCGTCCGAGTCGTGGGCCGCACCCCGACGTCGTTCCACCTGGCCACTCTCGACGGGCACCTGGAGGCGGGCCAGATCGAGTTCCGGGCGGAAGCCGACGACGCCGGCCTCCGGTTCACCATCGAGTCCTGGGCCCGCAGCGGCGACGAGCTGTCGCGGATCATGTACCAGCGGCTCCACATGGCCAAGGAGGTCCAGTTCCACATGTGGACGTCGTTCCTGGAGCGGGTGGCCAAGATCGCCGGCGGCCGCCTGCCCGGCGGGATCGACGCCGAGACGAGGGTCGTCGATGGCGAGTGACGGCTCGGGCGGTCAGGGTTTCTGGAAGCCCATCACCGCCTCGACCAGGGTGCGCACGCCGAAGCCGGTGCCGCCCTTCTGGAGGTAGCCCTCGTCCTCGTCGCTGCGGGCGGGGCCGGCGATGTCGAGGTGGGCCCACGGGATGTCGCCCACGAACTCGCGCAGGAAGAGGCCGGCGGTGAGGGCGCCGGCGTAGCGGCCGGCGCCGATGTTCTTGATGTCGGCCACGTCGGAGTCGATCTGCTTGCGGTAGTCCTCGGGCAGGGGGAGGGGCCACACCTCCTCACCGGCGCGGGCCGCCGCCTGGCCCACCTGGTCGATCCAGCCCGCGTGGTTGCCCATGAGGCCGGCGATCTTGCGGCCGAGGGCCACGACGCAGGCGCCGGTGAGGGTGGCCACGTCGATGATGGCGTCGACCTCGGCCTCGACCGCCAGCGACAGCCCGTCGGCGAGGACCAGGCGGCCCTCGGCGTCGGTGTTCAGAACCTCGATGGTCTTGCCGTTGCGGGCGGTGAGGACGTCACCCGGCTTGAGGGCTGCGCCGCCCGGCATGTTCTCGGTGGCGGGGATGATGGCGAGCACCCTGACCGACGGCCCGAGGGCGGCGATCACCGACATGGCACCCAGCACTGCGGCGGCCCCCGACTTGTCGGTCTTCATCGTCTCCATGCCCTCGGCCGTCTTGATCGACAGGCCCCCCGAGTCGAAGGTGATGCCCTTGCCCACGAGGGCGACGGAGGCCTCCGCGCCGCCGGACGGGTCATAGACGAGCTGGATCAGCCGGGCCGGCTCGTCGGAGCCCTGGGCCACGCCGGCCAGCCCCCCCAGGCCCTCGGCGGCGATGGCCTGCTCGTCCAGCACCGTCAAGGTGAGACCCTCCGCCTCGGCCACCTCGGCGGCGAGGTCGGCCAGCTTGCGGGGCGTCATGGCCCGCGCCGGCTCGTTGACGATGTCGCGGGCCAGGGCGACCGCCGCCGCCACCCGGGCGCCCCGGTCGAGCCCCTGCTGCGTCGGCTCGCCGGCGCCCACGACGGCCAGCGACTCCAGCTTCGACGGCTTGGGCGACCCCTTGTACCGGCTGAAGCGGTAGGCGGCGAGGGTCGCGCCCTCGGCGATGGCCTGGGCGGCCAGCCCCAGGTCCATGCCGGCGGGCGCGGCGGCCAGCAGCGTCGTCGCTCCCGTCTCGTCCCGCCACGCGCAGCGCACGAAGGCCGCCGCCGCCCGCCGCAGCGTCTCGGCCGTGACCTTGTCGGGCTCGCCCACGCCCAGGGCGATCCACGTCCCCCGGCCCGACGGCACGGCCAGTGCCTCCCCGGGCTTGCCCTCGAAGCCGCGCTCGGCCAGGAACGTCACGTCGATATCGGCGCCGGCGCCGGCGGGCAGGACCCGGCCGGCGAAGACCGGGGCACCGACGGCGCCGGCGTCGGCCGGCACCTCGTCGGCGAGGGTGAAGGTGATCGGCATCGGGCTACTCCTGGGTCGGGTCTGAGCGGGATGGCAGGGCTTCGCCCTCCTGCCAGCGGGCCATGGTCCACAGCAGGTCGGAGAGGCGGTTGAGGTAGGGGACGACAGACGACCCCTCGGCGGCCATGGCGAGGGCGCTGCGCTCGGCCCGGCGCACGACGGTGCGGGCCAGGTCGAGGGCGGCGGCGGCCGGCGTCTGGCCGGGGATGACGAACTCGGTGGGAGCGTCGAAGCGACCCGTGAGGTCGTCGATCAGCGGTTCCAGGCTCGCCACCATCTCGGGCGTGACAAGGGTCTGGCCGGCCCTGAGCCGGTCCCGGCGCTCGGGAGCGGACGCCACCTCCGCCATCAGCACCCACAGATCACGCTGGAGGCCGATCAGCAGGTCGTCGGCCTCCGAGCCCCGGTCGACCGAGGCCCGGGCCAGGCCGAGGGCGGCCTGGGCCTCGTCGACGTCGCCACAGGCAGTCATGGCCGGGGAGTCCTTGCGCACCCGGCCCCCGTAGAGGAGACCGGTCGTGCCGTCGTCGCCCTTTCGCGTATAGATGTTCATGTGGATGTGATCTTCACGACGCGGCGAGCGTACCGGCGAGGCTCTCCAGCCCCGCCGCTCGGCTGCCCTTGACCAGGACGGCGTCGCCGGCGACCAGCGGTCCCAGCCGCGCCATCGCCTCGCCGGCGTCGCCGACGGTCTCGGTCCCGTAGTCGGGCGCGCCCACTGCGATCACCCGGATGCCGAGGGCTCCGGCCAGGGCGGCCATGCGGGCGTGCTCGGACGGGCCGACGTCGCCCAGCTCGGCCATGATCCCCAGCACCGCCACCCGCCGGTGGGCCGGCAGTTCGGCCAGGGCCCGCAGCGCGGCCTCCATGGACAGGGGGTTGGCGTTGTAGGTGTCGTTGAGGACCAGCGCCCCCGACGGCGTCCGGTGCAGCTCCATCCGCCACGGCGACACCTGGGCGTCACCCAACCCGGAGGCAACCTCCTCGAGGCCGGCGCCGCAGGCCAGGGCGGCGGCCGCCGCGGCGAGGGCATTGCCGACCTGGTGGTGTCCCCGGATCTGGAGCTCGACGCCGGCGTCGCCCCAGGGCGTGTGGAGCCGGAACACCGGCCGCAGATCGTCATCGAGGCCGACGTCTTCGGCCCGCACGTCGCCGGCGGTCAGGCCGAAGGTGAGGACCCGGGCGTCGGTGCGGACGGCCATGGCGGCCACGAGCGGTACATCGGCGTTCAGGACGGCTGTCCCGTGCGCCGGCAGGGCCTCCACCAGCTCTGCCTTGGCCACGGCGACGTCGTCGAGCGAGCCGAAGAACTCCGAGTGGGACAGGCCCACAGTGGTGACCACGCCGACGAGCGGGCGCGCGACGGCGCACAGCGACGCCACGTGGCCCCGGCCCCGGGCGCCCATCTCGACCACCACGGCTTCGGCGTCGTCGGGCGCGTCGAGCAGCGTCAGGGGAACCCCCAGCTCGTTGTTGAACGACTTGGCGCTGGAGCTGACCCTGTACCGCCGGCCCAGAGCGGCGGCCAGCAGATCCTTGGTCGACGTCTTGCCCACCGACCCGGTGATGCCCACCACCCGGTCGGGCAGCCGGTCCCGCATGCGGATGGCGAGCTGGGTCAGGGCTACGAAGGTGTCTTCGACGACGATGCTGGTGCCCCGCCCCGCCGGTTCTTCGACCAGACAGGCGCCGGCGCCGGCGTCCATGGCGGCATCGACGTACTCATGGCCGTCCCGCTCGGCCCGGAGGGCGACGAAGAGCTCCCCTCCCCGCACCAGGCGGGAGTCGATGCGGGCGCCGTCGACCGTCACCTCCGGCCCGGACAGCGTCCCGCCCGTGGCATCGGCGACCTCCGTCGCCCGCAATCGCATGGCACCTACCATGCCATCCGCCCACCCGTCCTAGACTCGCCCGGTGCGCCTGGTCATCCTTTTCGGCGGGCGTTCGGCTGAGCACGAGATCTCGTGCATCACCGCCGCCCATATCATCACCGCCGTCGACCCCGAGCGGTACGAGGTCGTACCGGTGGGGATCGCCGAGGACGGCCAATGGGTCATGGCGGACTGGCAGCCGGGCGCGACCGCTCTCGTCGCCGAGGGCCCGGGGGTCGATCCGTCGATCCTCACTCCTGAGTCTCTCGCCTTCCCGCTCGTCCACGGCCCCATGGGGGAGGATGGCACCATCCAGGGCCTCCTGGAGCTGGCCGGCATCCCCTACATCGGCGCCGGCGTCCTGTCCTCGGCGCTGTGCATGGACAAGGCCATGGCCAAGGACGTGCTGGCCAGTGCCGGCATGGACCAGGTCCGCTACCTGGCCCTGCGGGACATCGAGGTCGACGACGGCACCCTGGACGAGGCCGCCGCCGAGCTCGGGTTCCCACTGTTCGTGAAGCCGGCCAACCTCGGATCGTCCGTCGCCATCAGCAAGGCCCGCGACGTCGAGGAGCTGGCCTCGGCGGTCAAGCTCGCCCTCGCCTACGACGAGTGGATCGTGCTGGAGGAGGCGGTCACCGCCCGGGAGATCGAGTGCGGCCTGCTGGGCTTCGGCCGGCTGCGGGCGTCGGTCCCCGGCGAGATCAAGCCCAGCCACGAGTTCTACGACTTCGAGGACAAGTACACCGACGGCGCCGCCCAGCTCTTCGTGCCGGCGCCCCTGCCTCGTGAGGTAACCGAGGAGGTCCAGGGCCTGGCGCTGGCCGCCGGTCACGCCCTGCGGGTCGACGGCATGGCCCGCGTCGACTTCTTCTACGAGGAGAACGGCCGCGGCCTGCTGGTCAACGAGGTCAACACCATCCCCGGGTTCACGCCGATCTCGATGTACCCCAAGATGTGGGAGGCCTCGGGCATCGGCTACTCGGACCTCATCGAGCACCTCGTCGACGCCGCCCTGGAGCGCCACCACAGCCGGTTGGAGCGCATCGGCCGGCCGGGTCGCACTGGCTAACAGATCGCGGACGCTGGCCGTCGTCCTGGCGGGGGGAGCCGGCAGCCGGATGGGCCCGCTCACCGAGCACCGGGCCAAGCCGGCGCTGCCGTTCGCCGGCCTCTACCGGCTGATCGACTTCCCGCTCAGCAACTGCGCCAACAGCGGCATCACCGACGTCTGGGTGCTGCAGCAGTACCAGCCCCACTCGCTCGAGGACCACCTGGCCAACGGCCGCCCCTGGGACCTCGACCGCTCCTTCGGCGGGATGACGCTCCTACAGCCCTTCACCGGCGGCGAAGAGGAGGGCTTCGCCGAGGGCAACGCGGACGCCCTGTGGCGCCACCACCGGCTCATCGCCGGGTTCGGCGCCGATGTCGTGCTGGTCCTGAGCGCCGACGCCGTCTACACCCTTGACTACCGGGACGTCATCGACGCCCACTTTGCTCACCAGGCCGATGTGACCATGGTCACGACCGAGGTCGACGAGGACGCCGGCCGCTTCGGCGTGGTCACCGTCGGCGCCGACGACAAGGTGACGGGGTTCGCCTACAAGCCGGACGACCCGCAGTCGAACGTCGTGACCACCGAGGTCTTCGCCTACCGCCCGCCGGCGCTGCTGGAGACGCTGGAGTCCCTGGCCGAGGGCGAGGAGCCGTTGGAGGACTTCGGCCACGCCCTGCTACCCCGCCTCGTCGACGCCGGCCGGGCCTACTCGTTCCCCCTGGAGGGCTACTGGCGCGACGTCGGAACGCCCGAGAGCTACTGGCAGGCCCATCAGGAACTGCTCGACGGCGCGGGCATCGACCTCGACGACCTCGACTGGCGCATCATGACCCGCGCCGGCCACCGCCCGCCGGCGCTGGTCGAGGCCGGGGCGGCGGTGGAGCAGTCGTTGGTGTCGCCGGCGTGCCGGGTGGCCGGGCGGGTCGTGCGTTCGGTGCTGTCGCCGGGCGTGGTGGTCGAGGCCGGCGCCGTCGTCGAAGAGTCGGTCGTCCTGCACGACGCGGTCATCAGGGCCGGCGCCCGGGTCGAGCGGGCCATCGTGGATGCCGGCGTCGAAGTGAGCGACCGGTCCCGCAGCGCTGATTCTGGTGGACAGATCCCCATCTACGCCGCGGAGCAGTAGGCGCCTTACCGCGCGGGCGTCGAGAGTGCGTCAATACGGCGAAGCTCGCCCTCGTCGAGGGAGAAGCCGAACACGTCGAAGTTTGCCGCGATCCGCTCGGGCGAGGCCGACTTGGGGATGACGACGACTTCGTGGTCGATGTGCCACCGGATCACGACCTGGGCCGGCGTCACCCCGTGCCGTACGGCGATCTCGCTCAGCACCGGGTGGCGCAGGTCGGTCGTCTTGAACGGGCTGTAGCCCTCGAGGACCACCCCTCGGCGCCGGTGCTCGGTCACCTCGCCGGCGTCGTACAGCGACGGGCCCCAGCGGATCTGGTTCACCTGGGGGGTCTCGCCGCTCGTCCGCGTCAACTCGTCGATCTGGGCGACGCTGTAGTTGCTGACACCGACGGCCCGGGTCTTTCCCTCGTCGCGAAGCGCGAGGAACTGCGTCCACGTCCGCGTGCCGGCTCGAGCGCTCGGCGGCCAGTGAATGAGCCACAGGTCGACGTAGTCCGTTTCCAATGCCCGCAGGCTCGCCTCGAGTGTTTGCCGCTCGCGGCCGGCGTCGTCCGGCGCCAGCTTGGTGGTGATGAAGAGCTCCTCCCGTGGGATGCCGCTCTCCCGAATCGCGCTCCCGATGTCGCGCTCGTTCCGGTACATGGTCGCCGTATCGAGGTGGCGGTAGCCGGCGTCGATGGCGTACCGGACAGCGCGCCGGCACTCGCCACCGCGCATCTGCCAGGTGCCCAAGCCGAGGAGCGGCATGGCAATGTCAGGGCCCAGGGGAACGGTTGGCAAGCTCACTCCGACTGGGTGTGGCTTCCAGGAGCTCGCCGCTCAGGCGGGTACTGGTCTGCGTCCCGGTTCAGGACCGCGGCTGCCCTCTCCATCACGACGCGCAGGCTCTCGCGGTGCACGGCAACGTGCCCGGCGATGCTGCCGTCGTATTCCGCAACCCAGGCGGATACTGCATCGGAGGAGTGCACGAAGGCTCCGAGGTCCCGCGGTCGGCGCCCTGGATACCCGTCGTTCTCCTGGACGGCCGCAGCAATGCGAACGCATTCGTCGATGTCGGACTCGACCCGTGGGCGGACCACCAGCGGCACGGCGCGGTTAAGGATCACCAGGGCATCTTGGCGCGCTGGGGTGAGGTTTCGCGCACGATCCCGTCATCCTCGATATCGACCACCGTCGGGATGCCTATCGTTCGTGAACGAGCCGGCCCGAGATCATCAGTGACTTTCCGAAGCTCCCCGAGGCGCGGGCGTAGTCCGCTGGGAGGAGCCCAGCACCGCTCCGCGCCGGCACAACCTCAGCCTGTTCGT
>CAYZMG010000027.1:27633-50985 GCA_964479465.1 uncultured Acidimicrobiales bacterium | reverse complement strand
TTGGTCTCCGCCATCACGAACACCGAGCCCGGGTTCACGATTCCCGCCTTCTCGGAGTCGATGTCGGTGAGCGCCGGCCCGATGGTCTCGGCGTGGTCGAGACTGACGTTGGTCAGCACCGCGACCTGGGCGTCGGCCACGTTGGTGGCGTCCCAGCGGCCGCCCAGGCCCACCTCGACGACCGCCACGTCAACGGCGACGTCGGCGAACCATCGGAACGCGGCGGCGGTCAGGATCTCGAAGTGGGTGGGCGGTGAGTCCAGCAGGGACTCGAGTTCGGCGACGGCGCCGATGACTTCGGCCAGATCCTCGTCGGGGATCGGCTCACCGTTCCAGGCCATCCGCTCGTTGATTCGCTCCAGGTGAGGACTGGTATAGGTCCCGGCCCGCAGGCCGCGGGCCACGAGGAGGGCGGTGACCATCCGGGCCACAGAACCCTTCCCGTTGGTGCCGGTGATGTGGATGACCGGGTAGGCGCGCTGGGGGTCGCCCATGAGCTCCATGAGCCGGCGCACCCGGTCGAGCCGGCGCGCTGCGGCCCGGGGCGCCACCTCCCGCTCGAGATTGACGTGCCCCGCGAGATAGTCGAGCGCTTCAGCTAACTCCATGGGTGGCCCGAGCGATCTGGCTGCAGTGACGTGCTTATGCGCACGTGAGTGCAGCCAGATCGTGAGAGGGCGCCAACTAGCTTGCGAGCTTGTGGCGGCCCACGTCGATGAGATGGTCAGCCTGGATGCGGGCAAGATCGGCGGTGACGGAGGCGCGGCGGCCGACCTTCTTGGCCGTGCGCCGGCCCCGGCGCTGCGCGTCCTTCGCCGCCTTGAGGGCCACCTTGCGAGCCCGGCGCGACTGCTTCTCGATGGCGGGCCGGGCCTGGCGGGCCGCCTCCACGAGGGCGCCGGCGCTGACCATGGAGGCGAGCTTCATGCGCTTCTTGAGCTTGCGCTTCGCCCGGCGCTCGAACCCGAAGCCGAGGAGGCCGCCGGCCAGGGCGCCGGCGCCGGCCCCTTTGGCCGCCTGCATCGGCAGGTCGCCGGAGGACTCACCGCTCCGTGCCTTGGCTGCCGCTGCGGCCGCGCCGACGACGGCACCGACCACTGTGTACTTGATCGCTTTGCCCATGGGTCGAGCGTACCCCGGACCCCGGTCGGGGTATTACGAAGCGGTGTTTGCCGGGCGTCCTGCTAGGACGCGGCGCGCCTCGGGCGGTTGGCCGGCCGGGACGGCTCGGTGCGGGGCACGAGGGTGGGGTTCACCTTCTGCATGACGACCGACCGGTCGATGACGCACTTGCCGATGTCCTGGCGGCTCGGCAGGTCGTACATCACGTTGAGCAGGACCTCCTCGAGGATGGCCCGCAGGCCCCGTGCGCCGGTGCCCCGCAGAAGCGCCTGCTCGGAGATGGCCTCCAGGGCGTCGGGGCTGAACTCCAGCTCCACGTCGTCGAGCTCGAAGATGCGGTGGTACTGCTTGACCAGGGCGTTCTTCGGCTCCATCAGGATGCGCACCAGCGCCTCCTGGTCGAGGTTGGAGACGGCGCCGATGACCGGCAGCCGGCCCACGAACTCGGGGATGAGGCCGAACTTCAGCAGGTCCTCGGGCAGGACCTTCGACAGCACCGCGCCCACGTCGCGCTCGTCACGCCGGCGCAGGTCGGCGCCGAAGCCGACGCCCTTGGAGCCGATGCGGCCCTCGATGATCTTCTCCAGGCCGGCGAACGCGCCACCGCAGATGAACAGGATGTTCGTGGTGTCGATCTGGATGAACTCCTGGTGGGGGTGCTTGCGGCCCCCCTGGGGCGGCACCGAGGCGGTGGTGCCCTCCAGGATCTTCAGCAGGGCCTGCTGCACACCCTCGCCGGAGACGTCGCGGGTGATCGACGGGTTCTCGCTCTTGCGGGCGATCTTGTCGATCTCGTCGATGTAGATGATGCCGGTCTCGGCCTTCTTGACGTCGTAGTCGGCGGCCTGGATCAGCTTGAGCAGGATGTTCTCGACGTCCTCGCCCACGTAGCCGGCCTCGGTGAGGGCGGTGGCGTCGGCGATGGCGAAGGGCACGTTGAGCATGCGGGCCAGCGTCTGTGCCAGCAGCGTCTTGCCGCAGCCCGTCGGGCCGAGCAGCAGGATGTTGGACTTGGCCAGCTCCACGTCGGAGTCGGAGTGGTTGCCCACCTGGACCCGCTTGTAGTGGTTGTAGACGGCGACGGAGAGGATCTTCTTGGCCTGGTCCTGGCCGATGATGTAGTCGTTCAGGAACTCGTAGATCTCACGGGGCTTGGGCAGCTCGTCGAAGCGGACCTCGGAGGTCTCCGAGAGCTCCTCCTCGATGATCTCGTTGCAGAGGTCGATGCACTCGTCGCAGATGTAGACACCCGGACCGGCGATCAGCTTCTTGACCTGCTTCTGCGACTTCCCGCAGAAGGAGCACTTGAGGAGCTCCCCACCGTCCCCGAACTTCGCCATAGCCTCTCGCCCCTCTAGCTCACGCCCGCGACCTGAGGCACGGAGGCCAGCTCGCGGGTCAGGATGACTTCGTCGACGATGCCATAGTCTTTGGCCTCGTCGGCGTTCATGATGAAGTCGCGGTCGGTGTCCTTGCGGATCTTTTCCATCGTCTGACCCGTGTGGTGGGCCAGCACCCGCTCCAGGAGCTCCCGCATGCGGGTGATCTCCTTGGCCTGGATCTCGATGTCGGAGGCCTGCCCGCCGGCGCCGCTGTAGGGCTGGTGGATCAGGATTCGGGCGTGGGGAAGTGAGTGGCGCTTGCCCTTGGTGCCGGCCGCCAGCAGCACGGCGGCGGCCGACGCGGCCTGGCCCATGCAGTAGGTGGCGATCTCCGGCTTGATGAACTGCATCGTGTCATAGATGGCGAAGAGACCGGTGATCTCGCCGCCCGGCGAGTTGATGTAGAGGTTGATGTCCTTGTCCGCGTCCTCGGACTCGAGGTGCAGGAGCTGGGCCATGATCAGGTTGGCCACCGTGTCGTCGATCGGCGTGCCCAGGAACACGATGCGATCCTTGAGCAGCCGGGAGTAGATGTCGAAGGCCCGTTCCCCGCGGTTCGTCTGCTCGATCACCGTAGGGACGATGTAGTTGTACATCTTGTGCGGGTCGATCACTCGGACTCCTCGGCAGCGGCGGGCTCGGCCTCGGCAGTGGCGCCGAAATTGGCGTCGACTGCGGCGGGTGTCAGTTGCGACCGGTCGATGACCTGCCCCTCCTCGTCGACGAACTCGGTGTGGGCGATGAGCCACTCCAAGGCCTTGGTCTTCCTGATTCCCGAGCGTACCGCGGGCAGCTGGTCTTCGTTCTCGAGCTCCTTGCGCACCGCCTTGGGGTTCTTCTTGGTCTGGCGGGCCAGGTCGGCGATCTCCTGGTCGACCTCTTCCTCGGTGACCTCGACCTCCTCGGCCTCGGCCACGGCCTTCAGGCCGAGGTCGGCCTTGACCGCGTTCGTGGCCTCGGTCCGCAGCTCGGCGACGAAGGCTTCCTGAGACTCGCCCAGGCTCTGGAGGAAATTGCCCACGTCGACACCCTGGTGGCTGAGGCGGTGGGAGAGGCTGCGCAGCCGGCGCTCCATCTCCGGGGCGACGAGGGCCTCGGGGATCTCGTCGTCGACCAGCTCGATCAGGGCTTCGAGGACCTTGTCGCGGACCTGCATGGCCGCCTCGAGCTTGCGGACGGCTTCGAGCTCCTGGCGGTACCTGGCCCGCATCTCCTCGACAGTGTCGAACTCCGATGCCTCCGACGCCCACTCGTCGGTGAGCTCGGGCAGGATCTTCTCCCGCACCTCCTTGACCAGGATGGTGAAGGACACCTCGCCGACCTGCTCATGGTGCACGTCGAACTTCAGGATGTCGCCGGCCTTGGCGCCGCGGAGGTGGTCGTCCATCTCGGGGCCGAACCGGCCGTTGCCGACCTCGTAGAGCTCGTCGTCGGCGGCGGCAAGGGTCTCTTCGCCCTGGGTGACCTTGCGGTCGATGGAGACGTTGTCGCCGTCGGTGGCCGGTCGCGCCACGGGCACCAGCTCGGCGAACTGGTCGCGGGTGCGGTCGACCCGGACGTCGACCTCCTCCTCGGTGATGGTGAGGTTGGGCAGGACGACGCGCAGGCCGCCGTAGCCGGCCACCGAGACCGTCGGCATGATCTCGACCACGGCATCGAACGCCATGGTGGGGTCGGTGTCGGCCGAGGTGATGTCGATCTCCGGCGCAGCGATGGGCTCGATGTCGTTCTCGCGCAGCGCCCGCTCGTAGTAGCCGGGCAGGGCGTCGCGGATGGCCTCCTGGCGGGCTACGTCGAGGCCGACGCGGGCCTCGACCAGCCGGCGTGGGGCTTTGCCGGGGCGGAACCCGGGGATGCGCACCTCCCGGGAGATCTTGCGGAAGGCGGCATCGATCGCCGATCCGAACTCACTCTCGTCGAGCTCGATGGAGAGTTTGACCTTGTTGCCCTCGAGGGGCTCGACGATGGTTTTCACGGCTTGGCGATTGTAGGCCGGGGCCGCCTCCGGCGGAGGAGGGGTACGGGTGACGCCTTCTTGGCCGCCTTGAGGACGGCTTCGGCCCGGGCCTTCTCGTCGGTCGACGGCTGGTGCGGGGACCAGGCGGCGACGGTGACCAGCTCGCCGGCCTCCTCGAGCCGGGGGTCGGGCAGGACGCTCGCCGCCAGCCCGCGGGTGTACTCGCGCGGCGTCTCCTCGGGCCGTCGCGGCCGGCCCCGCGCCCTCCCGGCCCGCTCGACGCGGGCGAAGTACCGGGTCGACCAGGGGAGGGCGGCCCGCCGGCGGCGCCATGCCGCCACCCGCCAGGCCAGCCAGCCGGCGCCGGCCACGATCAGCAGCACCACCACGGGCCACAGCTTTTCGAGGAAGCGCAGCAACCGGTCCCACACCGACTCCGACGCGGCCCGGGGGTCGGGGGCCCGGCCGGTGGGGTCGAAGCGCTGCCAGCCCACGGTCGGGAACCACACCTCGACCCAGGCGTGGACATCGCTGGCCCGGACGGTGAACGGCTCGTCGGGGCCGTCGCGGCTGCCGGGCAGGTAGCCGACGGCCAGGCGGGCGGGCACATCCAGGGCTCGCAGCATCACGACCATGGCCGTCGCCGCCCGCTCGGGCGGGCCGGCACGATCTTCCAGGAACGTCTCCAAGGTGTCGGCGCCGGCGGGGACCGGAGCGGCGCCGTCGGTGACGGTGGTGTTGGCGTCGATCCAGGCCTCGACGGCGCGGGCCTTGTCGAAGGTCGTGACTTTGCGGGCGGCGAGCTCGGCGGCCAGGGTGCGGATGCGGGGGGAGACATTCGGCAGTTGCAGGTAGAAGTCGCCCACCTCGAGGGGCAGCATCCGGGCCGGCGTGTCGCCGTGGGCGCGCAGGTCGGCGGCCGAGGCCGGCGTTCGGTCGCTGATGGCGATGTAGCGGCCGCCCCGGGGGATGGGCCGGATGGGATACACGGAGGCGTCGGCGCCCTGTTCGAGGTCGGTGGCCATGGCGGACGCGGTGGCGGGCCGGGGTGCGGCTGGGAGCACGTAGGCCGACCGGGCCAGGACGGTGACGGCCTGGAAGAAACCCGGGGAACCCGAGTCGCCTTCGGGGTCGCCGATCCCGGGCCGCACGTCGTAGTCGACGAAGGCACGCTCATCGGGCGAGCGGGCCCACACCTCGCCGTCCCAACGGTCATACGTCAACGCCCGCCACACGTCGGGCTCGCTGGCGCTCACGAGCAGCACGTACTCATCGCCCGGCTCCCCCCGGCCGCCGGCCACGTCGAGGCGGTCGTCGAAGTGCACCGGCGGCGCCGCGGGCTGGGGGAGCCGGCCCGGCCGGTCGCTGCTACCGCCACCGCCGCCGGAGCTGGGCGGCGGTGGAACCAGCGACGCGGCCAGCGCGGCCAGGAGGCCCACGATCACCAGCACCGCCGCCGCCTCGGCGGACAAACGGCGGGGACGGACCGGGGGCGCCCCGCCGAGGCGGGGTGCGGCGGCGGCCGTCAGCCGGTTCGTCGCCACCAGGGCGAGGGCCATGGCCGCCAGGGCGACCACGAGCGCCGGTCGCGAAGGGATCGCGGCGCCGAGCAGCGTTCCCAGTGCCAGCAGGACGCAGAAGCGCAGCACATTCGGCTCGGGCCAGAAGATGCTGAGCCCCGCCACCGCGATCGGCAGGAGCCGGGCGATCTGGCCGATCTGGTCGCGACTCAGCCAGTCCAGGAGGTAGAGCCCGAGAAGGGCGGCACAGGTCACCGCCGTCAGGACCAGCACGTCTTTCCCTGGCGGTAGCACCCGGACCGTCCGCCGGCGCATCCCGCCGCCGGCGCCGGCCGCCAGGAACCCGCCCAGGACGAGCAGCGGCACGGTCGATCCGCCGGAGGGCAGGAGGACGGCCGCCGCCGCGCACCACGTGGCCACGGCGACGGCGATAGACGCCACGGCGGCCATCTGGCGCTCGGCCGGTTCTGACGCCGGCCCGGTCGTGCGCTGGATTACGCCGGCC
Source organism: uncultured Acidimicrobiales bacterium (assembly GCA_964479465.1). Classification (GTDB taxonomy): domain Bacteria; phylum Actinomycetota; class Acidimicrobiia; order Acidimicrobiales; family AC-14; genus CADCTB01. The sequence continues at coordinate 44,499 of CAYZMG010000027.1, read as the reverse complement.
ACGTGTCGCCCTGCGGCGTCACCATGACCACCGCCGTCGTCGCCGGGCCGCCGGGGGGCAGCCGGAGCGAGCCCCGGTCGGCTCGGGCCAGGCGCTGGTTGACGTCGGTCGGGGGGCCGACGCGGGCGGTCACCACCCCGCCCGGCTCGACGGTCGCCAGCACCACCTCGTAGCCCCGGCCCAGGGCCTCGTGGGCGTACCAGGCGGCCCGCCCCGCGGCCAGCTCGCCGGCCAGGCCGCCGCCACCGAGGTCCAGGGCCACGACGAGCCGGGGGGCGGCCGGGTCCTCGACCTCCTTGACCACCAGATCACCCCGGCGAGCCGAGCTGGGCCAGTGCACCCGCCGAACGGGGTCTCCGGGAACGTAGTCCCGCACGCCGCGGACGACGTCGCCGACCGCCGCCGGCCGCGGCGCGCCGTCGCCCCAGGCCCCGAACAGCTCCGGGAAGGCATGCGGCGGCGCCAGCGGACGGGGCCCGACGTGGAGGGGGGCGGGCAGTGGGACGGTCTTGCGCCGGGCGCACGTCACCAGGCCGCACAAACCGGAGCCCATCACCTCGACTTCGAGGGACGCCACGACCTGGCGGCGGTCGACGAAGCTCACGAAGGCTCCGGATCCCGGAGGCGTCACCGCCTCCACTCCGCCCTGGACGAGCGACTTGACGTAGAAGGTCAGGCCTGGACCGGCCAGGGAGAGGGTGAAGGGGACGCGGTCGCCGGCGTAGGCGTTCACTGGGCCGGCGGCGACCGACACCTTCACCCGCCGGGTGGCGACCACGGCCAGCACCAGGTCGACGATGATCGCCACCAGGGCGGCGAAGCACACGAAGGCGAACAGCCGGGAGCCGGTGTCCTGCCACACGGTCCAACCCGCACCGGCGATGATGAGCGCCCCCGCGGTGCCCGCCGTGGCGCGGGTCTGGCGGGTCCAGCTGGCGCCGGGCGGATCCATCAGGCCGTCGGCGCCGGCACCGACTCCACGATCTCGGTGACCAGCCGGCGGGTGGCGTCGGTGCCCCTGCGGGCCACGGCGCCCAGGCGGTGGGCCAGCACGGCCACGCTCACGGCTTTGACGTCGTCGGGGGCGACGAAATCCCGGCCGCCGACGACTGCATACGCCTTGGCCACCTGGACCAGCGTGCGGGCGGCTCGGGGGCTGGCGCCGTGGTCCAGTTCCGGGTGGGCGCGGGTGGCCTCGACGACGTCGAGCACGTAGTCGGTGACCGCCGGCGCCAGATAGGTGCCGTCGACCTCGGCGATGGCGGCCAGCACGTCGGCCCCGTCGACCACCGGCTTGAGGTGGTCGAGCGCCGGCGGGCCGCCCTCGCCCTGAAGGACCGCCCGCTCGGCGTCCCGTCCTGGCAGGCCCATGGTCACGACGAGGGCGAAGCGGTCGCTCTGGCCCTCCACGAGGGGAAAGGTGCCGACGTCGCCGTAGGGGTTCTGGGTGGCGATGACAAAGAAGGGGGCCGGCAGCGCGTGCGCGGTGCCGTCGACGGTGACCTGGCCCTCGGCCATGGCCTCGAGGAGGGCGGACTGGGCCCGTGGCGTGGCCCGGTTGATCTCGTCCACCAGGACCACGTTGTGGAAGATCGGCCCGGGGTGGAAGTTCCACTCCTCCCGGGAGCGGTCGTAGATGGTGACCCCGGTGATGTCGACGGGCATCAGGTCGGCGGTGCCCTGCACCCGCCCGGAGTTGCCCCCCACCGAGGCGGCCAGGCTCTTGGCCAGCAGCGTCTTCCCCACCCCGGGCACGTCCTCCAGCAGCACGTGTCCGCCGGCCAGCAGCCCCGCGGTCACGAGCACGATCTGGTCGCGCTTGCCGAGCACCACCGACGCCACGTTGTCCACGATCGCCGCCGCTACCGCTGATGCTGAGAGTGGCCCTGCCGCCGGAGTCATTGGCTCATTCTCGGTCACAACGCCGGCGACTGTAGGTCTGGCGCGTAGCTTGGCCCCGTGCCAGAGCGCGAGCCCATCGTCGACCCGGCCGATCGCGTCCTCCGGATCGCCGAGAACGTCGTGTACTCCTTCGCCGGCGTCGTGCTCGCCGGCGGGGCGGTCGTGGTGCTGGCCGCCGTCGCCTGGCACCTGGTCTCCGACCTCGGCAAGGGGGTGGAGGCCGGCGTCACCACCGCCCTGGACGGCCTGCTCCTGGTCTTCATCCTGCTGGAGCTGCTGGCCGGCGTGCGGGCCACCATGAAGGAGAAGAAGCTCGTCGCCGAGCCCTTCCTGATCGTGGGCATCATCGCCTCCATCAAGGAGATCGTGCTGCTGACGCTGGAGTCCAAGGAGATCTACAAGACCGACAACCAGGCGTTCGACAACGCCATGACCGAGATCGGCGTCCTGGCCGTGGTCATCGTCCTGCTTTCAGTGGCCAGTTTCCTCGTGAGGCGCAAGGAGCGGGAGCCCGAGGAGGAGGAAGAAGCCGGGGCGGCGTGACCTCGTCTCTTTGGCGGCCCCCGCCGCTCGGGCCGGGCGGGCGGCCCTTCCGGGGCTGGCGGGTCGTCCCCCTCCTCCTCAGCCTGGGGGCCCTCGCCGCGAATGCGGTGGTCCTCCTGTCCGACCGGGCGCCGGGACTGCTCCGCCGGCTCTCGTCCCGGATCGACGCCGGCGTCCAGCGGGCCGCCGGCGCCACGGGGGTGGACCTGCCGGGCAGCAGTGTCCGCGTGCCCCAGTCCGACTTCGACGTCCATGTGGCGATCTGGGCCGTGGCCGCCCTGCTCGTGGGCCTGGCCATGTGGTCATGGGCCTCCCTCGTGATGGGCAGCGCCACGGTGCTCGTCGCCAGCGTTGCCCTGGAGCTGGCCCAGGGGGTCTACTCCCGGTCCCGCACCGTCCAGTTCACCGACATCCTGGGCAACACCCTGGGGGTGGTGATCGGGACGGGTGCCGTTGCCGCCTTCAGCCTCGCCTGGTGGCTGCTCCATCCCGTCCGATCATCCCCGGATCTGGACGGTCGGTGAGTTGTTGAGGAAGTACTCGTCCCGGGGCGCCAGGTCGTGGTTGAGGCCGTCGTCGCCGATGCGGCGGACGACCGACACCTCCCCGGGCTCGACCGTCGTCAGGAACTGCAGCAGCGACGCGGCCTGGGCCGGCGTGAACACCTTCGCCGGCTCCATGGCATGGAAGCGCTCGAGGACGGCCGCCCGGTCGAAGGTGATGGGGCGCTGGCTGGCCACCATGAACTGCGAGCTGTTGTAGCTGGGGACGGTGAAGCGCAGGACGTGCGGGAACACCTCGGTGGCGCTGTTGAGGACTCGAGGCGTCGCCTGCCATTGCGACACGAGGCCATCGGCATCGAGGCGGCTGCGCAGGAGCTCGTAGAACTCGACGGAGTAGAGGTTGCCGCTGAACGCGGCCTGGGGCCGGACCACGTCGACGGTCAGCACGTCGAAGCGCTCGTCTGAGGAGAGAAGGAACTTCCGTCCGTCCCCGACATGGATGTCGACCCTCGGATCGCCGAACAGCCGCTCCATCTCCACCGCCCCCCGGTCGGCCAGAACACCGAGGAGGTCGATCTCCCCGCCGCAGATCTCGACCACGTCGAGGTGGCCGAGCCGGGGATCGCGCGACATGCCGTAGGGGGTGGCGCCGATGCCCAGGCCGACGGCCATGGCCCGCTCGGGTTCGGGGTGCATGAGCGCCGGGAGCAGGCCGACCAGGACGTGGAAGTCGTCGAAGGGGTAGCCGTTCTGGGACGTGGCGTTGATGAAGAGGAAGTCCTCGCCCTCCACCTTCTTGAGGGCGTTCACGCAGGCCCGGTCCTCCGAAAGGACGAACTCGTTCTCCGGCGCGCTGTGGAAGTAGGCCCACAGCCGGAAGTTCGAGGGGAACACCGCCACCAGGCCCATCAGGAGGGCGACGGCGCCGGCCGCGTACGCGGGCCGGCGCTCCCGGGGTGCCATGGCCGCCGCGGCCAGCCCGGGAAGGATGAGCAGGGCGGCGAGCAGCCGGAGTGTGCCCGACGTGCCCAGGGCGTCGATGAGCACGAAGCCGACGAGGAGCGTGCCGGTGACGTTGCCGGCGATGTTGGCCAGCAGCAGCAGGCCGGTCCGCCGGCCGAGAGTTTCGACCCGCTGGGCCACCAGGCGCTGCACGAACGGGAACGAGGCGCCCATGGCCAGCACCGGCGCGCCCATGATCAGCAACGGCCCGAGTAAGTGGACGAACCCGACCCGGAGAATCTCCCGAGGTGAGTCGAACCGGTAGCCGCCGACGTTGTAGCCGTCGATGGCGAAGTGGCTCTCGAACGGGCCATAGACGCCGAGCAGCTTGGGCAGCTCGACCAGGGCGAGGGGGCCGACGAGCGCCAGCACGCCCACGGAGAACTGGATGCCGAGGAACCACCGGTCGGGCCGCTGGGTACGACCGACGAACCGGGAGGCGAGGCCGGCGCCGGCGCCGAACAGGAGCAGGTAGATGCCGAGCACGTGGCCGAAGGTGTAGGAGTTCGACCGCATCAGGGCGTCCACCAGGCGGAAGAAAACCAGCTCCAGGCCCAATGCCACCGCCCCGGTGAGCCCGTAGACACCGAACCAGGGCCACGACCGGCCGCTGGCGGCGGACGCCGCCGCCGGCGCCGGGGTCACGACCGGCGCCTCGCCGGGGGCCTTCGCCGCCGTGCGCCACAGGGTCAGGATGGCGACCGCGGCGAGCAGGTTGAGCGTCCCGGCCAAACGCACGACACCGACGAACCCCAGGGATCCGATGAGGATCCACCCCGAAGTGATCGCGCCGAGTCCGGCGCCAAGGGTGTTGACCGCGTACAGGCGCCCGACCAGGGGGCCGGCGTCCTCGATCCGCTCCACGAGACCCCGCGACACCAGCGGCAGCGACAACCCCATGAGCGTCGTGGGCACGATCAGGAGAAGGAAGTGAAAGCCGAAGGCGGCGAGAGTGCCTTCCAGGTGGGGGACCGCCGAGCGGTAGACGTCGTAGAACAGCCACAGGCTGAACCAGGCGAACACTCCGATGCCGGCGTTGGAACCCGCGAACGCCAGCAGGGACCGGCGGGGGCCAAGCCGGTCGGCCACCACCCCGCCCAGGAGGCTGCCGAGGCCCAGGCCGGTCAGGAAGGCGGCGATGACGGTGGTGAAGGAGAAGAGGTCGACGCCGGCGTGCAGGGAGATGACCCGCTGCCAGACCACCTGGAGGGTCAGCGCCGAGAAGCCGGTGACGGCGAACACGACGAACAGGACGGTCCTCTGGCGGGAATGCATGCCGGCGCACTATTGCGGATGGCCGCCGCCCGAGGCACGTCGGGCCGTCAGCGGGGACGACAGTCGTACCCGACGATCGCGTTACAGGTCGATGACGACCCTGGCCCCGGGCGTCGACCGGTGCAACGCTTCATCGCGATTGCCGTTCAATCGCCAACCTGCCAGTGGGGGGTCAGGATGAAACTTGCGTCTCATCGACGGACAGCGGTGCTCGCGGTGTGCTGCGCCGTGCTTCTCGGGGCGGGGGCGGCGGGGGCGGCCGATCCGCCGACGCTCACGATACCCGTGCAGGTGACCAAGACCGACCTCGACCCGCAGCGCACGTACTCGGGTCCCTCGCTGCTGGTGCACCCCGACGACCCCGAGGTCATCGTCGCCGGCAGCCTCGAGTTCCGCGCCAAGCAGTGCAGGCTGATGCGGTCGACCGACGGCGGCGACACCTGGAGGATCCTCGACAACCCGCCGGCGCTGGCGTCGTACCCGTACTGCCTCCACAACAACAGCAACGCCTTCCAGGCACCGCTGGCCTGGGGCCGGGACGACACCCTCTACATGCTGACCGTCGGCTGGGACACCCAGGACACCCGCAGCAAGGTCAGCATCGTGCTCCACCGCTCCACCGACCTCGGTGACAGCTGGACGAGCCACATGGTCCGCGATGCGCGGACCACCGAGCAGGGTGGCGTCAACGAGAACAACCGCCCGGTCACCGACATCGTCGTCGACCGCAACGCCGGCAGCGAGGACATCGTCTACGCCACCTACCGGCGGGGCTACACGGGAACGCCGAGTGGTAGCGGCCGGCCGTCGATGGCCATGGTCGCGGTGTCGACCGACGGCGGCCGCACCTTCGCGGAGCCCCAGCCCGTGGTCGGCGACTTCTTCGAGCAGGCCGGATCGAGGGGCCCAGCCATCCAGGCGACCACGACCGTGCCGCAGACCTCGCCGACGACTGCGCCGGCGCCGAACTCCCTCGCCGCCCTGCCGGACCAGGCGGCCAACTTCGGCAGCGGGAACCCGTCGATCACCATCGACGATGAGGGCACCGTCTACGCCGCATGGAAGTCGGCGAGCTCGAACATCAGCCCCAGCCCGCCGGCGGGGATCTTCCTGTCCAGGTCCACCGACCGCGGCGCGACGTGGACCGTCAGCCAGGTCCGCCCCTTCGACTACGGGAACGGCTCCGCGTTCGTCATCCCTCAGGTGAGATGGAGCCCCGGCGGCACCCTGCACCTCGTCTCCGACGGCAGTGACCGGCCGGAGGTGGCCGCCTACTCCACCGTCTATTACATGCGTTCGACCGACGGCGGCCAGACGTGGACCGACCGCGTCGCTCTCCCCGACGACGACCCCAGCCTGCTCAAGGGCAAGTACATCCCGAACCTGTCCGTTGCGTCCAACGGCCGGTTGGACGTGGCGTGGTGGGACACTCGGGACGACCCCGGCATCCGGGCGAACGACGTGTACTACACCTACTCGACCGACGACGGTGGCACCTGGGCACCGAACATCCGGGTCACGGACCAGACGATCGACCGCCGCTACGGGGTCTGGGGGAACAACTTCGACCAGAACTCGCCGCCGGGCATCGCCTCGGTGGACGCCTACGCCATCGTGGGCTGGGACGACACCCGCTTCTCCCGGGGCGAGGACGGCAACGTCGAGTTCGCCGACCCCATCGCCGGTGGCGACGGAGTCGGCGGCGGCATCCAGGACGTCTTCGTCTCGTCCGTGCAGTTCGCCCCTGTGGGAGGCGGGACGTCCGCCGCCGCCAAGATCGCCCTCGCCGGGGTCGCCGGCCTGCTCGCAGTCGGCGTGGTCCTCCTCATCTCATCCCGGGTTGCCGGTGCTCGAACCGGCCGGGGGAGCGAGGGCCGGCGGGTAGAGAGCCCGGCCAAGGTGGGATAGAGGTCGGCGGTGCCCGTGCGGTTTCGGCAGTGCAACTGCGGGTAGGAGTTCACGAATTGCCCGACGACAGATGGAGGAAAACATGCTGCAAGTGACTTCCGCGGCGGCAACTCAGCTCGCCCAAGCTCGGGAATCCCAGGGGATCCCTGACACCTTCGGCCTCCGCGTGTTCGGGGAGCCACAGCCCAACGGCGGCATCTCGCTCGGCCTCGTCTTCGCCGAGGTGCCGGCAGAGGACGACCAGGTGTCCGAGCAGGAAGGCACACGGATCTTCGTCGCACCCGAGGTCGTCGAGCCCCTCGCCGCCGCGGCGCTGGATGTCGAGGAGACACCCGAGGGCGTCAAGCTGGTCCTCACCCAGCAGTAGCGGGGTCTGGCAGTCAGCAGTTGGGGGTCGCGCCGCCGGCGGTCGCCGCGTCGTCGAGGGCGCGAAGGATGACGACGCCGTCGTCCCCGAGGTCGATCACCCTGCGCCCGGAAGGGTGTTTGGTCGCCGTCGCCGACGAGGTAACTCTCGCCGACCTCCGGCTCGACACCCGTCCGGGCGTGCCTCGCCAAGGCGACGATGTCGCCGTCATCGTTGATGTGGTGGTCGTCCACCCAGATTTGGTAGTCGGCGGGTTCCATCTTCTCGTTGCAGAGGCCTGGTCTCGTTTACGCTGACGGGCAACGGGGAGTGGCGCAGTGGTAGCGCACCTGCTTTGGGGGCAGGCGGTCGGGGGTTCAAATCCCCCCTCCCCGACGGGGGTTGGAGCGGGTGACGGGGATTGAACCCGCGTAACCAGCTTGGAAGGCTGGGGCTCTACCATTGAGCTACACCCGCACGGAGTGCCCACCTCGCCGTGCGGTTCGACGGCGATGGCAGTTCGAACAGACTACGTCGCACTTCGCCATCCCGCGGCGCGCCGAATTGTTCGATGGAAACCCCCTACGCAGGACAGTCACGCCGGTCGTGACGCCTGAACGGCTGGTGTGGCCGGGCGTCGCCGGCGGTGTGAGCGACCGCCGGTAGCCTCGCCGCCGATGGACCAGGCCGACGAGCGCTCCGAGGCCGGCGACAGCCTGCCCCCCAACCTGGGCCGGTCCGCGGTCGTCATGGCCGTGGGGACGACGCTGTCGCGAGTCACCGGGCTGGGCCGCCTGGTGGCGATGGCCTTCGCGCTGGGCGTGACGGAGTCCCGGCTCGCCGACTCCTACAACATCGCCAACACCATGCCCAATGTGATCTACGAGCTGATCCTGGGCGGGGTCCTGACCTCGGTGTTCATCCCGGTGCTGGTAGAGGAGCTGCGCAAGAAGAAGCGCGAGGACGGCTGGGACTCGGTCTCCGCCCTGGTCACCACTTCCGCGGTGGCCGTGCTGGCCATCACGGTGCTCGCGGTTGTGTTCGCACCGTGGATCATCCGCCTCTTCACCTTCCGGCTGTCGGGAGCCGAGCAGGCCCAGCAGCAGGAGCTGGCCACGTTCTTCCTGCGGTTCTTCGCCCCCCAGATCGCCTTCTACGGCTTCGCCGCGATCGCCGGCGGCTTGCTGAACGCCCACGACCGCTTCGCCGTACCCATGTTCGCGCCCATCCTCAACAACCTGGTGGTCATCGCCACCTTCCTGGGCTTCGCCGCCGTCGTCTCGGGGACGCCGGACGAGGTCGGCGTCGGGACGACCCTCTCCCAGAAGCTGCTGCTGGCCGTCGGCACCACCGGGGGCGTGGCCGTGATGGCGCTGGCCCACTGGCCATCGGTCCGGAGGTTGCCCGGCAAGTTGCGGTGGCGGCCGGACTTCCGCCACCCGGCGGTGAGAAAGCTGGCCCGGCTGTCGCTGTGGACCCTGGGCTACGTGGTGGCCAACCAGCTCAGCTTCGGCGTGGGGCTCGTGCTGGCCAACGGTGTCCAGGGCGGTCCCACGGCCATGTTCATCGCCTTCGCCTTCTTCCAGCTGCCCTACGGCATCGCCGCGGTGTCGATCATGACCGCCCTCGTCCCCCGCATGTCGGCTCAGGCGGTCGACGGCGACGAGGACGGCTTCCGGGCGTCGGTGGGCACCGGGCTGCGGCTGATGGGCGTCGTCCTGCTGCCGGCGACGGCGGCGTACCTGGTGCTGGCCCGGCCCCTCGTCACCACCCTCCTCGAGCACGGGGTCATGGAGGCCGGCAGCAGCCGGTTGGTGGCCGAGGTGCTCCAGATGTTCGCCTTGGGGCTGGTGCCGTTCTCGTTCTACCTCCTCCTGCTGCGGGCCTTCTACGCCCGCCAGGATGCCAAGACCCCCACGGTCGTCAACGTGGTCCTCAACGTCGTCTACGCCGTCTTCTCGCTCATCCTGTTCCCGTTCTTCCGGGTCCAAGGCCTGGCCCTGGCCCACTCCCTCTGTTACGTCAGCGGCGCCCTTGTGGCCGGCATCCTCCTGCGCCGGCACGCCGGCCGGCTGGACTTCGCCCGCACACTCGCCTCCCTGGGGCGGGTCACGGCCGCCTCGGTCGTGGCGGCCGGCGCCATGCTGCTCGCCGTCGCCGCGGTCAACTCGGCCATGGGCCCGAGCGGCGAGCGGGCGTTGGTGCAGTCGGTGGCCGGCGTCGTCGCCGGCGGCACCGCCTTCCTTATCGCGGCCAAGGCGCTACGGGTCGAAGAGCTGGACATGCTCCGCGACCTTCTTCCCGGCCGCTCCCGTACATCGTCCGGCCTGGGATAGCGTTTCGGTCGTGAGTAGGCGGATGATCGTGGTCGCCGTAGTCCTCCCGGTGACGCTGCTGCTGGCGCTGGCGGGCACCTTCGGGGTCATCGCCATCGACCGGGAGGCCCGGCGGACCCTGCCGTCAGGGGCCTTCATCCAGGGGGTCGACGTCGGCGGCCTTCGCTTCGACGCCGCGGTCGCCCGGGTGCAGGCAAAGGTGGAGGCGCCGCTGCACCGCCCCGTGACCCTCACCGTGGACACCTTCAAGACCCAGGCGACGCCGTGGGACCTGGGCTACCGGGTCGACGTGCCGGCGGCGGTGCGCGAGGCCATGGGCGTGCGAACCAGGGGCAACATCGCCTCCAGGGTTTCGTCCCAATTGTTCTCCTCGGGCGGCGCGCCGTACGTGGAGATCAAGCCGGCGTGGGGCCCCGGCCAGCTCGACGAGGTCGTGGCCGCCGCCGGCAAGATCATCGGGACCGCCCCCAAGGACGCCGACATCGACATCTCGACCGGTTGGGTGAAGATGGTCCCGGAGAAGGCGGGCAAGGAGATCGATGTCGAGGCCTCCAAGAAGGCGGTGGTGGACGGCGTCACCCTCGGCGACTCCGCCGTCAAGATGGTGGCCCGCCCGATCAAGGCGCCGGCCGACCCCACGCTGTCGAAGGTGATCCTGGTCCGGGCCGGCGAGAACAAGCTGTACCTGTACGAGAACGGCCGGATCGTGAAGGAGTGGCCGGTCGCCACCGGCGCCAAGGGCTACCTCACCCCTGAAGGCGTGCACCGCATCACCCAGAAGATCGTCAACCCGTCCTGGCACAACCCCGGCAGCGCCTGGGCCAGGAACCTGCCCAAGGTCATCGGCCCCGGCCCGAACAACCCGCTGGGCACCAAGGCCCTGCGCCTCGATGCCCCCGCCATCCTCATCCACGCCACCGCCAATCGGGCGTCCATCGGCTACAGCGAATCGCACGGCTGCATCCGCATGACCGAGGAGAACGAGGCCGAGCTCTTTGGCATGGTCGACGTCGGCACCCGGGTGGCGGTGATCCAGGTCAGTCCGCCCCGGCCCAGGGGCTCCGCTCCGATCGACGCCACTGCGTTCTGACCCGCTGCCGAACTGGCTGCACTGACGTGCGTATAAGCACGTAGCTGCAGCCAGAACGATTCAGATCGTCTGGTTGGCCAGTTTCAGGGCCGCGGCGCTGGCGGTCTGGAGGTTGGCCAGCCGGCGCCGGTCGAGCTTTTCGCAGATCCAGCCCCAGTGGACCGACACCCAGTCGCCGGCGGCGAGGTCGTCGGCGAAGCCGCGGCCCTCGAAGGCCCGCAGGACGCGCTCGGCCCGGGCCTCGCCGAGGGCCAGCTTGCCGTCGACCTGCACCAGCGGCCGGCGGTCGACAGTGACGCTGGCGCCGTCGACGTTTGTGACCTGGCCCCAGCTGATGCGGCAGCTCTCCATGGCCGCCATGCCCACCGAGTCCGCCTCCAAGTGGCGGTAGACGTCGAGCACGTGGAACAGGTGGAACGGCTTGGCGCCGGCCGGCGGCTTGCGGAGGACCTGATCGCGCACCTTGGCCGGCAGGTGCTTGCCGAACCGCTCCTCGAGCGACCGGTACAGGTCGCCGGCCTCGACCCCGTCGAGCAGCTCGTTGCCGATCCAGTACGCCTCGACCACCCGGGGATCGAAGGGGTCGCCGATCCCGTTGTCGTCGGCGATGGGGCGCAGGTAGGGCACCGCCCCGGTGAACTTGACCAGCAGGGGAGCCAGCCGGGGATCGGGCCGGCCCTCGACCGCGTGCTCGAACAGGACCTCGTTCTCGTTCCCCCCGCAATAGCCCAGGTTGTTGGGCATGAAGGCGTAGCGGATGAAGAGGAGCAGCCCCGAGGGCGGGGCGGCGGGGGGCGCCGCGGGCATGGTCACAGTGTCGCGCTGCCGACCAAGTGTGAACTGCCCCTTCAGTTTTGGCGGGAGTAGGTCGAAAGCACTAGTGGCGATGCCCACCTGCACTGCGCGATCCTGTAGGGCCTCGTCAGCCACTACTCCCGTCGGGAGCGGTCCTGGCACGGAATCTCGGAGAGGCAATTGCGACTTTCCATCCTGACGCGACCGGAAGTGATCGCATTCGCAATCCTCATCATTGGGACGGCTATCGTGACTCTCCGAATGACACGACCGGGAGGCCGGTTCTCCGGCCGGCGCAAGAGCGGCCGCGCCGTCGCCACTGCGGGCGGCGGTGAGACGGCCTTCAAAGTCGAGCAGGTCGACCGCAACGACCCCAAGTCGCGGATGGAGTCGGTCACCTTCGCCGACGTGGCCGGCCTCGACGAGGCCATCTCCGAGCTGCGGGAGGTGGTCGACTACCTGCGCGACCCCCACCGCTTCGAGCGCCTGGGCGCCCACATGCCCAAAGGTGTCCTCCTCTACGGCCAGCCTGGCTGCGGCAAGACGCTGCTGGCCCGGGCCCTCGCCGGCGAGACCGGTGTGCCCTTCTTCTTCGTGTCGGCCACCAGCTTCGTGGAGAAGTTCGTCGGCCTCGGCGCCTCCCGCGTCCGCCAGCTCTTCGATTCGGCCAAGCGCAGCGCACCCTGCATCATCTTCATCGACGAGCTCGACGCCATCGGCCGTCACCGGGCCGCCGACACCACCGGCGAGCGTGAGTTCGACCACACCCTGAACGCCCTCCTCGTCGAGCTCGACGGCTTCATGGGCTCCGCCGGCGTCATGATCATCGGGGCCACCAACCGGCCGGAACTGATCGACACCGCCCTGATGCGGCCCGGGCGCTTCGACCGTCGCATCCAGGTCGACCGCCCCGACCGCACCGGTCGGGAGAAGATCCTCCGCCTGCACGCCGGCGCCAAGCCCGTCTCCCGCCGGGTCGACTGGGGCGAGGTGGCGGCTCACACCGCCGGCCTGACCCCCGCCGAGCTGGCCAACATCGTCAACGAGGGTTGCCTGCTGGCGGCTCGCCGCCACCGTGACCGTGTCGCCCCCGAGGACATCGACGAGGCCGTATCCCGCGTCCTGGCCGGCACCCGCAGCGCCCGGCTCATGTCCGACGAGGAGAAAGAGCTGATAGGCGTGCACGAGGCGGGTCACGCCCTGCTCTCGGTGCTGCTCCGGGGCGTCCAGCCGCCGTCGCGGGTGTCGATCGTCAACCGGGGCGCCGCCTTCGGCCGCTCACCGTGGTCGACCACCGACGACCGTGAGGTCCTTACCAAGCGCGAGCTCATGGCCCAGCTCATCGTCCTCATGGGCGGCCGGGCGGCCGAGATGCAGGTCTTCGGTCAGCCCAGCACCCGGGCCGAGGACGATCTCGAGCACGCAGCCGGCCTGGCCCGCCGCATGGTCGAGCGCCTGGCCATGACCGGCCGCTTCGAGCTGGCCGGCCGTATGGACGAGGGCGTGCGGGGCAAGGACGAGGGCGAGGGGGGCAAGGAGGTCCGCGAGCTCCTCGAGAAGGCCGAGCAGGCGGCCCGCACCATCCTGGGCGACAACGCCCACGATCTGCGCACCATCGCCGAGACCCTCGTGCTGAAGGAGACCCTTACCGCCGGCGAACTCCAGGACATCGTCCGGGGCGGCGGCGGCGGCGGTGACGAGTTTCGGTTCGGAAGCGAAGCTTCCTCACCGAGTTAGTCGCGCTACAGGCGACCGGCGGAGCCGGTCGCCCTCCGCCGGTCTTCTTTGCCGGCAGCCGTTACCGGGCCGCCTTCGGCGGCGCCCTGCGGCCGCCGGATTAGAAGCAAAGAAACAGAATGCAGGTCTTGGCCTTGGGCGCCGGCGGCGCCGGCGGGCTGGCCACTGCATCCAGGTAGAGCGGTGTTCCGTCCCACCCGGCCATCACCGGGTGTTGGGCGCCCTGGCGCTGGCCGGCGGTCACGAGTGGCGCCCGGTGGGCGGCGTAGCCAAACGCCTCCTGGATGGACACCCGGCGGTCGCCGTTGGCGTCCGCCGCGCCGTCGATCAGCCCCTGCTTGACCAGGAGCAGGGTGAAGACGGACGTGCGCATGTCGGGGATCTCGTAGGACTTCTCATTCGCCCGTGAGGAGGCCGTGAACAAGCGGTTGGGAGCGGAGATGCCCTCGTCGAAGCCGGCCGCCTCGCACCCGGAGATGTCGACCCAGGCCTGGCCCTTGAGCTGACGGAGCTTGCCGGCCAACTCGGTGTCGGGGATAAACGCGTTGTCGTGGGGCCACAGGTACTCCGTCGAGCCCACCTGCTTGACGTGGCCCGAGTAGTGGAAGACCGACATCCCGTTCGGGCTGCTGCGGTCGACCAGCCACTGGAGGCCGGCGCGGATGGCCCCGGCGGTGGCGCCCCCGTCGGTGAGGACCTTGATGTGGTCGTCGGCCCAGCCGTTCTGAAGGAGGGCCTGGCGGACGTTGGCGGCGTCGTTCACGGCCCCGTAGTTCGGCCGGGTGTTGCCCTGGAACCGGTCGACGCCGACGATCAGCGCCCACCGCTCGCCGGCCGCCGGCGCCGGGGCCGCCGCCGCGCCGGGCGCACCCACCAGCCCTCCGAGAAGGCAAGCCAGCATGAGGGGGACCAGGAGCACACGTCGCATGCCGACTTTCCTACCACGCCGGCCCAATCACCACCCCTTCTGACCAGGGAGTACAGGGCGACCGGTCACCTGCCGATAGGGGACACATGCCCAGGCCGATCCGCGTCCTCCTTGCCGATGACACGGCCAGCGTCCGCACGCTCCTCCGCGGGACACTGGAGGCATCGAGGGCGTTCGAGGTCGTCGGGGAGGCCGGCGACGGCGCCCAGGCCGTGGAGATGGCCGCTGCCCTCCAGCCCGACATGGTCCTCCTCGACCTGGCCATGCCGGTCCTCGGCGGCATGGAGGCCATCCCCCAGATCCGCATCCGTGCCCCGGACGCCCGGGTCGTCGTCGTGTCCGGGTACGCCCCGGACCGCATGGGCACCAAGGCGGTCGAGGTCGGCGCCACCGCCTTCCTCGAGAAGCAGCAGCGTCCCCGCGAGCTCGTGGCCAGCCTCCTGCACACCTGGAAGTCCACCCAGCCCCAGCCGCCGATCGAGCCGCCGGCGGTGGAGCGCTTCCGCCAGGCGTTCGAGGAGGCCCCACTGGCCACGGCCCTTGCCGGCCTCGACGACCGTGTGCAGTGGGCCAACGCCGCGTGGTGCCGGCTCACCGGATACCGCATCGACGAGCTGGCCGCCTCGACGATTGCCGAGCTCACCCACCCCGACGACCGTGACGAGGCCGCCGCCGGCCGGCGCGCCGTCGGCGCCGGCGAGTTGGCGACCCACCAGGCCGAGGCCCGCCTGCTCCGCCCCGACAGCCGGACCGTCTGGGCGCTGATCGCCTGCTCACCGGTCGAGCAGGGCCTGGTGGTGCAGATGGTCGACGTGACCGAGCGGAAGCGGTTGCTACTCGACCTGACCCGCTCCAACGGGGAGCTGAGCAACTTCGCCTACCTTGCCGCCCACGAGCTGAAGTCGCCACTCCAGGCCATCTTGGGCTTCGCCGCCCTGCTGGACCGTGCTCTGGGGCCGGCGCTCGATCCCCAGGGCCGGGAGTTCGTCGGTTGGATCGCCGGCGGCGCCACCCGCATGAACGCCCTCGTCGAGGATCTCCTGACCTATTGCGCCATCGACAGCGACGAGGCCGGATCGGAGGACGTCGAGCTGGCCGAGGTGTTTGCCGGCTGCTGTGAGGAGCTCGACCCTGAGATCAGCCGCCGGGGCGCCGTCGTGACCGCCGGCCCGCTCCCGGTGGTGACCGGTGATCCCTCCCAGCTGGCCCAGTTGCTCCGGAACCTCCTCTCCAACGCCGTCAAGTTCGTGCCCGAGGGCCGGGTCCCCGAGGTCCACGTTTCCGCCGAGCGCGGCGCCGAGGTCTGGACAGTGACGGTGGCCGACAACGGCATCGGGGTGGAGGACGACTCGAAGAACCGCATCTTCGCCATGTTCGAGCGCCTCCATCCCCGGGAGCGCTTCAAGGGCACAGGCATCGGCCTGTCGATGTGCAAACGAATCATCGAGCGCCGCGGCGGGCGGATCTGGGTCGAGGCCAACCCCGGCGGTGGGAGCTGCTTCCGGTTCACCCTGCCCGACGTCCGCTCGTAGCAGGGGTCCGCCGGCGGCCGCTCGCGCCGCCGTAGGCGGTCACTTCTCGGCTGCCGGCAAGGAAAGACGGCGGAGGGCGACCGGCTCTGCCGGGCGCCCGCAGCACCTTGTTAGATCGGGGAGCAAGCTCTGCTTGCGACCCGAGATCTACGGATCGAAGCGGTAGCCGACCCCCCGCACGGTCTTGATCCACCGGGGATGGTCCGGGTCGGGCTCGATGCGCCGGCGGATGCGCCGAATGTGCTCGGTGACCGTGTCGGGGTCCTGCCACTCCTCGGAGGAGTCCCACACATTGGCCAGGAGCTGCTGGCGGGAGAAGACCTGGCGGGGGGAGGCGGCGAGGAAGGCCAAGAGGTCGAACTCCCGGGCCGTGGTGGCGACGACCTGGTCGGCGGCGGTGACCTCACGGGTGCCGAGATCCAGCGACAGCCCCTCGAAGTGAAGGACCGACTGGGGCGAGGTCGTACGGGTGCGTCGCAGCACCGAGTTGATCCGGGCCGTCACCTCGCCGGGGGAGAAGGGCTTGACGACGTAGTCGTCGGCGCCGAGCTTGAGGCCGAGAATGCGGTCGGCCTCGCTGCCCCGGGCGGTGAGCAGGATGACGGGGACGTCGCTGTCGCGGCGGAGCCGGGTGAGGATGTCGAGGCCGTCCTGGGTGGGCAGCATGAGGTCCAGCAGGACGAGATCCGGCTTCGAGGCGGCGATGGCGGCCAGTGCCGCCCCGCCGTCGCGCACCTGTTCGACGGAGAAGCCTTCCATCTCGAGGTACCGAGTCAGGAGCACCCGAATGGCCTCGTCGTCATCGACGACGAGCACCTTGCCTGAGGGAAGTTCCGGTGCGGCCACAACTACAGGGTAGAAGTTGGGCGAGGGTTGGGGCGCCGTGGGTCTACGCGTGGGGCCAGCGGCCGATCCTCCCCCACATATGGGCTCCTTATCGGCGACGATGAATGCGTCGTCTCCGACGAC
>CAYZMG010000027.1:908-27533 GCA_964479465.1 uncultured Acidimicrobiales bacterium | reverse complement strand
CATGAAGGCGTCGTCTCCGACGACCATGAAGGCGTCGTCTCCGACGACCATGAAGGCGTCGTCTCCGACGACCATGAAGATGGTCAAGCCAAGCGACGAGACTGTCGATACCTCCAAGGGGAACAGGTCAGGCCGACGAGGGAGTCAGCGATGAGACAGGACCGAACGGCAGTGGCCCAGCCGGACGAGTCGTCCGGCCCGGTCATCGGTGAGGCGGAGGAGTCGGATGAAGATCGCCCAGTGGTCGACGAGACGGTCATCGAGCAGCTGGCCACAATCACCGATGGGCAGGGTTTCAGCGTTCTCGATGAGCTCCTGAGCGCCTTCTTGGCCGCCGTCCCCGGCCGCCTCGAGACCCTCGACCGGGCGGCCACCTCTGGCGACCTCGTCGCCGTCAGCGACCAGGCCCACGCCCTGACTGGCAGCGCGGCCAGCTTCGGGGCCCGGGGCATGGCCGACCTCTGCCGCCAGCTCCGGGTTGCAGCTCAGGCCGGGGATCACGCCGGCGTGACGCGCCTGGTCGGTGCCCTGCACGCCGAGTTCCTGCGGGTCCGCGCCTGGCTGGTGACGTTCCAGGACCGGGCATGAATGTCGTCGTCGTCGACGACGATCCACTCGTCAGGCTGGTGCTGGCGAAGGCGGTAAGCAGCACGGGCCATGTCGCCATGCCGACCGACAGTGGCGAGGGTGCCCTGCACCTGGTGGAGACGAACAACGTCGATGTCGTCGTCAGCGACTGGATGATGCCCGGGATGTCCGGCCTGGAGCTGTGCCGGCTCATCCGGGGCCGGGATGCCATCGAGTACGTGTACTTCATGCTGGTCACCGCGCTCGACGACAGCGAGCACGCCCTGGCCGGCATCGCCGCCGGCGTCGACGACTGCCTGGTGAAGCCGGTCCGCCCGTTCGACCTCAAGCTGCGGCTGATGGTGGCCGAGCGCGTCACCGACCTTCACCGCCGGCTGGCCGAGCGCCAACGGGGCCTGGAGCGCTCGAACGTCGAGATGGCCGCAACGGCCCGCCAGGACCCCCTCACCGGCCTCGGGAACCGGCTCAAGATGGCCGAGGATCTGGAGATCTTCCGCTCCCGGCGGGACCGTTACCACGAGCCCTTCGGGGTGGCCCTCTTCGACATCGACCACTTCAAGTCCCTCAACGACGCCGCCGGCCACCTGGCCGGCGACAAGGCGCTGCGCCAGGTCGCCGCCGTCATCCGCAAGGAGCTGCGCGAGGCGGACATGGCCTACCGGTACGGCGGCGAGGAGCTGCTCGTCGTCCTCCCCGCCCCGGTGCGGCGGGTCGCGGCGGCCGCCGAGCGCATCCGCAAGGCGGTCGAGCACGCCGCCATCCCCCACCCCGGTCGGCCGGGGCCCGAGACGGTCGTGACCCTCAGCGTGGGAGTGGCCGCCGCCGAGGGCGACGCCGAGTCCTACCTCCTGGCGGCCGACGCCGCGCTCTACAAGGCCAAGTCGGAGGGGCGCAATCGCATGGCGGTCGCCGGTCGGTGGTTCGCCATTCCCGAGCTCTCATCCCCGTGAGCCGGCCCGCACGGCCCACTATCAGCGACTCAGACATCGTCGCCATTCGGGCGGCGGCACTGGTACGTGTGGCCGTGGCCGTCCTCGCCGCCGGCGTCGGGCTGGTGGGTGCCGGCCGGTGGGACCGGCCCATGGGCACCCTGTTCCTCCTGACCGGACTTCTGTGGCTGCCGTGGACCGTCCTCCTTCTCCTCGCGGGTCTGTCTCACCCTGGGCGGCGCCGGCGTCTCCAGCTCGCGCTCTACGGCGGTCCCATCGGCGACGTGACCGTCCTGTTCGCCGCCCAGTGCCTGGCCCCCTGGGCCTGGGGCATCCTCCTGCTCGCCAACGCCTTGGCCGTCAGCGCCGCAGCCTGGCTGTGGCGGGGCAGCCAGTCGTGGTTCCTCCTGGGGTACTCCATCGCGCTGACGATGACTGCCCAGAGCATCGTGCCCGCCGCCGACCGCCAGCCCGCCGGCCTGCTCGCCGTCTTCGCCCTGGCCATGGTGGGCCTGACCCTCATCGTGGGCCGGATCGCCCGCAACCACCGGGTCGCGGCGGTGACCTCCCGTCACTTCCGGCAGAAGGCGGAGACCATCCTGGCCCGGGTGGCCGACGGGATCGTGGTGACCGACGGCGACGGCATCGTGCTGGAGACCAACCCGGCCGGCGAGCGGCTGATGGGGGCCGAGGGACCCTTCGTCGTCGGGATGCCCTGCATCCGCGCCCTTGGGTTGCGAGAAGGCGAGCGCCCCCTCGACTGCAGCAAGGGCTGCCCGCTCCTCCATGACGGTCCGGGCGGCGAGCCCGGTCCCGGCCGGGAGGTCTGGCGTGAGATCTCCGAAGGTCGGCGCCAGCCCCTCCTGGCCAGCGCCTTCGCCGTCGCGGACGAGAAGGGTGGCATCGAGGTCGTCCACTCCCTGCGCGACATCACCCGGCTGAAGGAGGCCGACGAGGCCAAGACGCTCTTCCTGGCCACCGCCTCCCATGAGCTCAAGACACCCGTCACCGTGATCGCCGGCTTCGCCGAGACGATCCTGGCCTATCCCGACATGCCGCCCGAGCGCCGGGCCCAGGCCGTCGAGGCCATCCGCCGGCGGGCGACGGAGCTCAGCGCCATCGTCGACCGGCTCCTGCTGTCCAGCAAGATCGAGAGCGGCCGGGTGCACGTGGACGTCCACCCCGTCGATGTCCGGGCCCTGGTGATCGAGCGCTCCACCGCCTTCCAGGACGCCTCCGGCCGCCATATCGTCCGCCTCGTGGCCGACGAGGCCCTGGTGGCCATGGCCGACCCTCTGGCCCTCCAGACGGTCGTCGACCATCTGCTCGACAACGCGGTGAAGTACTCCGACGGCGGGCCCGTGGTCATCCGTGGCCGCCGGCAGGAGGGCGCCGTGGAGGTCTCGGTGAGCGACATCGGCATCGGGATGGACGAAGAGCAGGCCCGGCGCTGCTTCGACAAGTTCTGGCAGGCCGAGTCGACCGACGTCCGCCGGTTCGGCGGCACGGGGATCGGGCTCTACATCGTCTCCTCCCTGGTCGACGCCATGGGCGGGGTGATCGCGGTCGAGACCGCCGTCGGTCGCGGCAGCACCTTCACCGTGACCCTTCCGGAGGTCGAGGTCCCGGAGGCCCCGGCCGTCCCCGCCGACCAGTCGGGCATCAAGGACTTCATGCGCCAGGTGGGCGCGTTGTCGAGGGGGAATGCATGAAAGCGCTGGTGGTGGACGACGCGACAGACATCCGGCTGCTCGCCGATCTGGTGCTGACGATGGCAGGGTTTACCGTCAGCGCGGCCTCCAGTGGCAGCGAGGCGCTGCGCAAGCTGGCCGCCGGCGACCTGCCCGACATCGTGCTGCTCGACGTCCAGATGCCCGACGTGGACGGCTGGGAGACCCTCACTCGGGTCCGGGCCGACCCTCGGACCGCAGATCTGCCCGTCGTCCTCTGCACGGTCAAGGGGCTTCCCGAGGACACCCTCAAAGGCTGGTCGCTCGGATGCGACGGGTACTTGGGCAAGCCCTTCGACATCAACGGTCTGGTCGACGAGCTCCACGCCGTCCTCAAGCGCAGCCACGAGCAGCGCCTGGCGGTCCGGCGGGCCCGGGTCGCCGACCTCAAGCGAGCGACAGCGGGGCGTTCGTAGGTTGGCCTAGTACGCCATTTTGACCACGTGCCAGACGCCGCCCACACCGTCTCCCTTGACGTCGCCGGGAGCGGTGTCTGCCGCGTAGTAGTAGAGCGGCTTGCCGTCCCAGTTGACCTGGAGCTTGGTGGCGTCGTCGGGACGGGGGGCGGACGTCAGAAGGCTCACGCCGGGGCCGGCGACCGGGGTGGTGACGCCGGAGGGCAGGACGAGGGGCGGCCAGGTGGCGGCGCAGGTGCCGGTGCAGGTGCTGGCCGGCCCGGTGTCGCGATCCCAGGTGTAGAGGGTCTTGCCGGCGCCGTCGACGAGCACGGTGCCGAGCGACGTGCTGGCCGTTGCCACCGTGGGCTGGGCCGCCGGCGCCGTGGTGGCCGCCGCCGCGGCGGTGGTGGCTGTCGTGCCGCCGGTCTGGCCGGCCGACGTGGTCGAGTCGTCGTCGCCGCCACACGCGGCCATCCCCATGGCCAGGGTTGCGGTCAGCACCACCGCGGAGAGCCTGCGAGCTCGCATGATCGTTCCTCCCGTGTCGTTCGTCGCCGATGATCCCTACGGCCGGGACCGGCGGATGGATTGCGACAATCCTTGGAGGCGCCGGGGCCGTACCCTTCGACACGATGTCCGCCGCGTCCGACGACACGCTCCTGGCCAGCTTTGCCCTGGGCGACCCCGACGCGGCCGCCGCCTTCATCCGCCGATACCAGGGGCGGGTCTACGGGCTGGCCCGGTCGATGGTCGGCGATCCCGACCTGGCCGAGGACGTGGCCCAGGAGGCCTTCCTGCGGGCCTGGCGCAACGCCCAGGCGTATGACTCCCGCCGGGGGTCGGTACACACGTGGATGCTGGTGATCACCCGTAGCCTGGCCATCGACGCCATGCGCCTGCGCCGGGCCCAGCCCGTCGACCCGGAGACCTTCGCCAATCTCGATTGGCGCACGCCGGCGGCCAGCGGCCCCGAGGCGGCGGCCGAGATCAGCGCCGGCGTGCGCGAGCTGCGGGTGGCGCTGGACGGGTTGCCCGCCGAGCAGCGCCAGGCGCTCCTGCTGGCCGCGCTGTGCGGGCGGACGGCGGTCGAGATCAGCGAGCTGGAGTCGATCCCGCTGGGCACGGCGAAGACCCGGATCCGCACCGGGATGCAGAAGGTGCGGGCCTCCATGGCCCGCCGGAGTACCGAACCGTGACCTGCGCCGAGCTGGAGGCGCTGGCCGCCGAGCTGGCCCTGGGCACCGTGGCCGGTGCCGAGCGCGCCGTCGCCCTCGACCACCTCGCCGGCTGCGCCGCCTGCCGGGCAATGGTGGAGGACCTGGCCGGGCTGGCCGACCGCATGCTCCTGCTGGCGCCGGTGATCGAGCCCCCGCCGGGGTTCGAGTCCAAGGTGCTGGCCCGGATGGGCGGAGCCGCCACTGCGCGAGAGCTGCGGCCGACCCGCCGCCGGCGCCTGCTGGTCGGGATCGCCGCGGCCGCCTTGGTGGCCGGGCTGTCGACCGCCGGCGCCACGTGGCTGGCGGGGGAGTCCGAACGGCCGACGGAGATCCGGACCGCTCTGGCGGCGGACAACGAGGGCCGCTGGCGGTGCCGGGCCGTCGTCTACGGCGACCGGCCCACCTGGCTGGTGGTCAGCCTCGACCGGATGGACGGATCGAGCAACTCCTACTCCGTGGAGGCGCTGCGCGCCGGCAACGACACCCCGGTCAAGGTCGGCACCTTCAGCCTGGACCAGGGCCACGGAACCCTCGCCCGGCCGGTGGATCTGCCCGCCGGCGACCTGGAGTCGGTGCGGGTGCTCGACGCCGGCGGCCGGGTCCGCTACGAGATGTTCTTCGATTAGCGACCTCGGCCTTGGCGCCAGTCGAGGCCGGGGATCACGGCCAGTGGGGACCGGGATACGGATCGGCGTTGTCGGTCGCCCAACGGTGGAGGTGGGCGGCGAGATGGGATGCGAGAGCGCCGCCTCGCGGGTAGTCCTTCTTGCCCACGAACACCAGCGCGACGCATGGCTGCTCGCCGGCGAGCCGCTGGGTGAAGACCACGCTGAAGTCGGCGAAGTTCTCGGTCACCATCACCCGGTCCTGGTCGACGGCGGCCGCGTAGACGATGGCGTCGTCGGTCGCTGCCAGCCCGGCGGCGGCCACGCCGAGTGCCTCATGGCCACGCTCGTTCAACTCATCCGCGGTCGCCGGCGGCAGCATCTCGTCGATGAGCCACCTCACGACGACAAGAGGCGGTCCCGCTTGTCGACAAGCCTTCGGACCCGTTCGGCTGCCTGCTCGTCGGCCTCGACCCGTGCGTCGATCTCGTCGGGGAACGCGGCGTAGAAATCAGCGGCGAGGGTGATGCGAGCAGCGGAGAGTCCCGTCTCCTCGGCGAGGTGGGCAATGCGTGCGACTCCCTGTCCGGCGGTGTGACGGAGATCGCGCACGATCTCCCAGACGTCGGGCCCTCCGACGAGGCCTGCTCGCCGGCCTGCCGGGCCGCTCCGGTAGACGATGCCCGGGAACTGTCGGATCTTGAGGCCCTCGTCGAGAAGCGTGACCACGAGCGAGGTCACCGACGTGTTGCTGACGTGGCTCTCGGACTCAAGCCGGTCGAGGAGGTCCACAGGTAGGCGGAACGACGTCGGGCGGGGCATGGCCAGATTGTAGCGCTGTAGTACTACACGTAGCGCTCTCCCGGGAGCCGTCGATCAGAGCGCCGGCAGCGGCAGGTCCCAGCGCAGCCGGGTGCACGGGCTGCAGTCGTCGATCTCGTCCTGCGGCCAGGAGCCCGTTCCCTGGTAGGTCGTCCCGTGAAGGACCAGGGTCACGGCGTAGCGGTACGGCGCCGGCCCGAGGCCGGCGACGGCGCGCCCGTCCTCGCCGTCCGAGCGCATGGACACCATCCCGTCCGGGACGCACTGCCCGCCGGGGTAGGCGCCGAACGTGACCGTCATCGAGGCGCCGTTGGCGGCGGTGACGACGGCGCGGGCCTCGACCTCGCCGGGTTGGGTCGAGACGCCGAGGCCTCGTGCCCGGAACTCGGCGCCGAGGCTGATCTTCAGCTCGGGGCGGGCGGGGAGGAGGCTCATGGTCGAGCTGGGGGGCTCGTTCGGCCCGTCCGAGGTCGTCCGCCAGCGGAAGGTCGTCGCCACGTCGCCGTTGTTGGTCGCCGAATCGGTGGAGTCGCCGTGCAGGGTGACCGTGTAGTCGCCGGTGGGGCCGAACGGGCGGAGCCGGTGCGTGGTCGGCCCGACGGCAGCCAGGTCGACGGACTGCTGGCGACCGCACGCGTCTGCGGTGGGCGTGAACGTGGCCGAGAACCGCCAGCCCGGAGTGTCGAAGGCCACCTCGATGTCGGGTGGGCTGCCGATGTCGGGCGGTACCTCCGGCGGGCGGCCGTCGGCGCACCTGCTGCTGTTGCCCGAGCTCCAGCACGACGACCAGAGCACGGCCTCGGTCTCGATCCCTCCGGCTCGGAGGATCAGCGGTGGTTGGGGCACGGCCGGAGCCGGCGTGAAGGTCGGCGGCGTGCGCGCAGCACGGACCGCGGACGTCGTGGTTGCCTCCTGGGCCGCGAGGGGCGCCGGCGCCGTCCGCTCGACGTCCTGTCCGCAGGCGCCGGCGGCGAGGAGGACCAGGGCGGCGCAGAGACGGCGGGCTCCCATGGAGCGTCAGACGTCGACCGCCGGCGGCTGGTTCCCGGGAGATCGTCGGTCATGACACGACATCGGAAGCGCCCTCGGTAGGATTCGAACCTACGCACCCGCCTCCGGAGGGCGGTGCTCTATCCCCTGAGCTACGAGGGCCTGCTCCGCCTCTGATGGTATCTGCCTGGGGCTAGGTGTCGAGCGCCGGTAGAATCTCGGGGTGCGCAAGCTGACCGTGCTGGTGATCGACGACGATCCGGTCATCCTCGAGCTGCTACGGGTCAATTTCGAGATCGAAGGGCTGAACGTCATCTGCGCCGCCGACGGCGAGGAGGGCTTCCGGCGGGCCAAGGCCGAGCGGCCCGACATCGTGATCTCCGACATCATGATGCCCAAGCGGGACGGCCTCCAGCTGCTGACCGACCTCAAGGGCGACCCCTCCACCGAGGACCTGCCGGTGATCCTGCTGTCGGCCAAGGCGCAGAAGACCGAGGTCAGGCAGGGCCTCGACCTGGGCGCCGACGACTACATCACCAAGCCATTCGACCCGCTGGAGCTGATCGACCGGCTCAACGCCGTCATGGCCCGGCCCCGAAGCTAACCCCACACCTATGCCGATGATCCAGGACATCCTCACCTCCTCCCTGCGCGGCGCGCTGGTGGCGCTCGGCGTCGACCCGGTGCCCGAGCGCATCCCCGTGGAGCGCTCCAACCGGCCGGAACTGGGCGACTGGTCCTCCAGCGTCGCCCTTGCCGCGGCCAAGGCCACCGGGCGCAACCCTCGCGAGCTGGCCGACGCCCTCGTGGCCCGGATGGGCGCCGACCCGCCGGCCTACGTGGCGACGATGAACGTCGCCGGCCCCGGCTTCATCAACTTCAAGCTCCACGACCGCTGGCTGCACGACTGCCTGACCGAGGTGGTCGAGGCCGGCGTCGCCGGTTATGCCCGCCACGACATCGGCCACGGCGAGAGGGTCAACGTCGAGTTCGTCAGCGCCAACCCCACCGGGCCCCTCCACGTCGGCGCCGGCCGGTGGGCCGTCTACGGCGACGCCCTGTGCCGGATCCTCCAGCGGTGCGGCTACGACATCCACCGGGAGTACTACGTCAACGACCGGGGCCTGCAGGTGGGCCTGCTCGGCGCTTCGCTGGCCGCGGCCAAGGCCGGAGAGCCCACGCCGGAGGACGGCTACAAGGGCGGGTACATCGCCGACTGGGCCGCCGAGATGCCCGACGACGCCGACCCGGTCGCCTGGGCCCGCCAGCGGGCAGTGGCCGACATCGCCGGCGCCCTGGGGTCTCTGGGCGTGGAGTTCGACACCTGGTTCAGCGAGCAGTCCATGGTCGACTCCGGCGCCATCGAGGCCGCCCTGGCCGACCTGCGGGCGTCGGGCATGGTCTTCGAGGCCGACGGCGCTACCTGGCTGCGCACCACCGACCTGGGCCTGGCCAAGGACGAGGTTCTCCTCAAGACCGGCGGCGAGCCCACCTACCTGCTGGGCGACATCGCCTACCACCGCGACAAGTTCACCCGGGGCTTCACCCGGCTGATCGACATCTGGGGCGCGGATCACCACGGCCACGTCGCCCGGCTGAAGGCCGGCGTCCAGGCCCTTGGCCACGACCCCGACGAGCTCGAGATCGTGCTGGGCCAGCTGGTCACCATCCTCAAGGGCGGCGATGTCGTCCGCATGGGCAAGCGCAGCGGCAACTACGTCGAGCTGGCCGAGGTGGTCGACGAGGTCGGCCCCGACGTGGCCCGGCTGACGTTCCTGCTCCAGTCCATCGACACCAAGCAGACCTTCGACCTCGACGCCGTCGTGTCCAAGTCGATGGACAACCCGGTCTTCTACGTCCAGTACGCCCACGCCCGGATCGCCTCGATCTCTCGGGTGGCGGCGGAGAAGGGCGTCCAGCGTTACCCGCTGGAGATCGTCGACCTGTCGGGGTTGGAGCACCCCCGGGAGCTGGACCTGCTGCGCAGCTTGGCGGAGCTGCCCGAGGTGGTGGCCGACGCCTGCCGCACCCGGGCCCCGCACAAGGTGGCCACCTGGGTCCGGGAGCTGGCCGGGCGGTTCCACGGCTTCTACCACGACTGCTACGTCATGGGCGAGGGCGTCACCCACACCCAGACCCAGGCCCGGTTGTGGCTGGTGGAGTCGACCCGGATCGGGCTGGCCATCGGGCTCGACCTGCTCGGGGTCAGCGCGCCCGACTCGATGTGATCCACCCTCTCCCTCGTCACGTCCTGCCCGACTCCGCCCATGTGGGCCAGGACGGGCGGCTGACGGTGGGCGGGGTCGACGTGTTGGCGCTGGCCACCGAGTACGGCACGCCGGTCTTCGTCTACGACGAGGACCACCTGCGGGCCCGGTGCCGGGAGGCGGTGGCCGCCTTCGGCGACGGCGTGGCGTATGGGTCCAAGGCCTTCCTGTGCATGGCAATGGCCCGCCTCGTCCACGAGGAGGGCATGCGGGTCGACGTCGCCACCGGGGGCGAGCTGCATGTGGCCCTGGCCGCCGGCGTGCCTCCTGAGCGGATCGTGCTGCACGGCAACAACAAGTCGGTCGACGAGCTGCGGCGGGCCCATGAGCTCGGCATACGGGTGGTCGTCGACTCCTTCGACGAGCTGGTCCGGCTGGAGGCCCTGCACTCGGTGTCGGGGGAGCCGACCCGGGTGATGGTGCGGGTCACGCCGGGGGTGGAGGCCCACACCCATGAGTACGTGATGACCGGCCAGACCGACTCCAAGTTCGGGCTCGGCGTGGCGTCGGGAGACGCCGGCCGGGCCGTCGAGCACTGCCAGGTCCACCCCGCCTTCGACCTCGTGGGTGTGCATGCCCACATCGGGAGCCAGATCTTCCTGCTGCGGTCCTTCGAGAAGGCCATCGAGATCCTTGCCGGGTTCGTGGAGCCGCTGGGCGTCGAGGAGCTGTGCCTGGGGGGCGGCCTCGGCGTGCCCTACGTCGAGGGGGAGGCGGCGCCCACGATCACCGAGTGGGCCGCGGTGCTGCACGCCGCCTGCTCGGCAGCCGGCATCGGGGCCCGGATCACCGTCGAGCCAGGCCGCGCCATCGCTGCCGCCGCCGGCCTCACCCTGTACCGGGTGGGCACCATCAAGGAGATCGCCGGCGTCCGCACCTATGTCTCCGTCGACGGCGGCATGAGCGACAACCCCCGCCCCGTGCTCTACGGGAGCGGCTACGAGGCGTTCCTGCCCCGGGCCACGCTGGCGGAGCGGCCACGCACCGTCACCGTCGTCGGCAAGCACTGCGAGTCGGGCGACATCGTGGTGCGCGACGCCCATGTGCCCGCCGACCTCGCCATCGGCGACATCCTCTGCACCCCGGTCACCGGCGCCTACGGCCACTCCATGGCATCGAACTACAACAAGGTCCCGCGCCCACCGGTGGTGTTCGTCGCCGGCGGCGAGGCCCGGGTCGTCGTCCGCCGCGAGACGCTGGACGACCTGCTCCGGCTCGACACCTGAGGCGTTCTGGCTGCACTGACGGTCGTATCCGACCGTAACTGCAGCCAAATCGGAGGGGAGGGTGGTTGTACGGTGGGCGCATGGACGGGAACTCGACCGTGCGCATCGGCGTGCTGGGGTACGGCAACGTCGGCGCGGCCGTGGTCGCCCTGATCGGCGAGAACGGCGACACCATCGCCGCCCGCACCGGCCTGCGCCTGGAGGTGGCCCGGGTCGCCGTCCGTGATGTGACCAAGGCCCGCGAGGGTTTCACCGGCTTCACCGACGACGCTGCCGGCGTGGTGGTCGACCCCGAGATCGACCTGATCGTCGAGGTCATCGGGGGCCTCCAGCCGGCGAAGGACCTGGTCCTCGCCGCGCTGAAGGCCGGCAAGCCGGTCGTCACCGCCAACAAGGAACTGATGGCGGCGTGCGGCGCCGAGCTGTTCGACGCCGCGGCCAAGGCCGGCGTCGACCTGCTCTTCGAAGCGGCCGTCGCCGGCGCCATCCCGCTGATGCGGCCGCTGCGGGAGTCCCTCGCCGGCGACCGGATCACGCGGGTGCTCGGCATCGTCAACGGCACGACCAACTTCATCCTCACCCGCATGACCGAGTCGGGGCAGTCCTTCGCCGAGGCGCTGGCCGAGGCCCAGGCCCTGGGGTACGCCGAGCGGGATCCCACCGCCGACGTCGAGGGCCACGACGCCGCGGCCAAGGCGTCGATCATCGCCAGCCTGGCCTTCGGGGTCCGGGTGGTGGCCGGCGACGTCTACTGCGAGGGCATCTCCGCCGTGACCGCCGACGACATCGCCATGGCCGAGCGCCTGGGGTACGTCGTCAAGCTCCTGGCCGTGATCGACGACGTGGGCGGCGAGGTGGCGGTGCGGGTGCACCCGACCATGGTCCCGATCGCCCACCCGCTCGCGTCGGTGCGCGAGTCGTTCAACGCCGTGTTCGTCGAGGGCGCCGCCGCCGGCGAGCTGATGTTCTACGGGCGGGGCGCCGGCGGGCGGCCGACGGCCAGCGCCGCCCTGGGCGACGTGATCGACGCCGCCGCCAACCGGCGCCAGGGCACATCGGCCGGCGTCCCCGGGCTGGCGTCGGCCCGCCTCCGTCCCATGGACGAGGTCCGCTCGCAGTACTACCTGTCGCTCGACGTCGCCGACCGCCCGGGCGTCCTGGAGCAGGTGGCCGCCGCCTTTGCCCGCCACCTGGTCTCGATCGTGCAGGTTCTCCAGACCGGGATGGGCCAGGAGGCTCGACTGGTGCTGGTCACCCACACCGCCCGCGAGCGGGACATGCAGGCCACGGTGGCCGAACTCCGGGAGCTCGACAGCGTCGACCGGGTCGGCACCCTTCTCCGGGTGATCGGCGGGGAGCAGTGAGCAAGGCCGGTTGGCGGGGGCTGATCGAGGAGTACCGCGAGTTCCTCCCCGTCGATGAGAACACGCCGGTGATCACCCTCCAGGAGGGCGCCACGCCGCTCGTCCACGCCCCCCGGATCTCCGAGCGGGTCGGTGCCGATGTCTGGCTGAAGGTCGAGGGCGCCAATCCGACCGGTTCGTTCAAGGACCGGGGCATGACCCTGGCCATCTCCAAGGCGGTCGAGGAGGGGGCCAAGGCGGTCGTGTGCGCCTCCACCGGCAACACCTCGGCCTCGGCGGCGGCCTACTCCACCCGGGCCGGCCTGACGTGCGTGGTGCTCATCCCCGAGGGCTACATCGCCCTGGGCAAGCTGGCCCAGGCCCTGGTCCACGGCGCCCGCGTCCTCCAGATCCGGGGCAACTTCGACAACGCCCTCGATCTGGTGCGCGAACTGGGCGACCGTGAGCCCGTCACGATCGTCAACTCGGTCAACCCCTACCGCATCCAGGGCCAGCAGACCGGGGCCTTCGAGGTGGTCGACGTGCTGGGCGACGCCCCCGACGTCCACTGCATCCCCGTCGGCAACGCCGGCAACATCACCGCCTACTGGATGGGCTACCGCCGCTACCAGGACGCCGGCCGGTCGACCAAGCTGCCGGCCATGCTCGGCTTCCAGGCCGAGGGGGCGGCGCCGATCGTCCTCGGCCACCCCGTCGAGAACCCCGACACCATCGCCACCGCCATCCGCATCGGCAACCCGGCCTCGTGGCGGGGCGCCGAGTCCGCGGCCAGCGAGTCGGGCGGCGGCATCCACGCCGTCTCCGACGCCGAGATCCTCGCCGCCTACCGGCTCCTGGCCGGCACCGAGGCCGTCTTCTGCGAGCCGGCGTCGGCGGCGTCGGTCGCCGGCCTGCTCAAGGTGGGCGTCCCCGAGGGCACCCGCACGGTGGTCTGCACCCTGACCGGCCACGGCCTGAAGGATCCCGACCGCGCCATCGCCGAGATCGCCGTCCCCTCGCCCGTCGACGCCGACCTGGCGTCGGTGCGAGCGGAACTGGGCCTGTGATCCCCACCCCCTCGTTCTGGCTGCAGCTACGGTCGGATACGACCGTCAGTGCAGCCAGTTCGGAGTGGGTATGAAGTACATCGTCTGCGTGCCGGACGGGGCCGCGGATGAGCCCCTCGAGGAGCTCGGCGGCAAGACGCCCCTCGAGGCCGCCCACCTCCCGATGTTCGCCGCCCTTGCCCGCCGGGCCGAAGTCGGGCGGGCGGCCACCATCCCCGAGGGGTTCCCGCCGGGCAGCGACGTCGGCAACATGTCGATCCTCGGCTACGACCCCGCCCGCTACCACACAGGCCGGGCGCCCATCGAGGCCGCGGCCATGGGCCTCCAGCTCGACGACGATCAGGTCGCCTACCGCTGCAATCTGGTCACGGTCGGCGCCGGCGGCACCATGGACGACTTCGCCGGCGGCCACCCCACCACCGAGGCCGCGGCCGAGGTCATCGCCGCCCTCCAGGAGGAGCTCGGTGGCGCCGGCGTCGAGTTCCACGCCGGCGTGCAGTACCGCCACATCCTCGTCACGCCGGCCGACTGGGCCGACGCCTACTGCACCCCGCCGCATGACCTCACGGGCAAGCCGGCGGTCTGGCCCACCGGCGCGGCGGCGCCCAGGCTGCGAGAGCTGATGGACGCCTCCCGGGCGGTCGTCGAGCGCTTCGAGACTGTGGACGCCAATCAGGTCTGGCTCTGGGGCCAGGGCCGCCAGCCCCGCCTGCCGTCGTTCAAGGACACCTACGGCCTCCAGGCCGGCATGGTCAGCGCCGTCGACCTGGTGCGCGGCCTGGGCGCCCTCACCGGCATCCGCCGGGCCGAGGTCGCCGGCATCACCGGCTGGTACGACACCGACTACGAGGCCAAGCGTGACGCCTGCCTCCAGAGCCTGGCCGCCGGCGACGACCTGTTCGTCATCCACGTCGAGGCCAGCGATGAAGCGGGCCACGCCGGCAACGTGGAGGAGAAGGTCAAGGCCCTGGAGAATTGGGACCGCCGCATCCTGCGACCCCTGATCGAAGCGCTGGACATGGACGATTTCCGCCCCTGGCGCCTGCTCCTCCTGCCCGACCACGCCACGCCCCTCGCCCTGCGCACCCACACCTCGGAGTCCGTGCCCTACATGCTGGTCGACTCCGAGGTTGACGGCGCCGGCGGCGTCTACACCGAGGCCGCCACCGCGCACTGCCCGCCGGTGCCGGGGCACACCCTCATGAACCACCTCATCACCCAGGGCCCGTAACGGTCCGGATCCTCGTCCTCGTCGACGGCGAGCACTACCCGCCGGTGGTGCGGGCCGCCATCGAGCACCTCGCCACCCTGATTCCCGGGGTCGAGGTCGCCGGCGCCGTCCTGCTCGGCGGTGGCGAGAAGCTGGCCGGCGCCCTCGAAGTCGGCGTGCCCGTGGTGGAGGGGCCCACGGCGGTCGCAGCCCTCATCGCCGGCCTCACCCGCTTCGAGCCCGACCTCGTCTACGACCTCTCCGACGAGCCGGTGGTCGACGCCCGCCTCCGGTTGCGGCTGGCGGCGCAGGCCCTGCTGGCCGGCGTGGCCTACCAGGGGGCCGACTTCCGGCTCGAACCCCCGCCCCGCCCGCACGTCGCCACCAAGGCGACCATCGCCGTGATCGGCACAGGCAAGCGCACGGGCAAGACGGCGGTCTCCGCCCACCTGGCCCGCACCCTCGATGCCCCGCCCGTGATCGTCGCCATGGGCCGGGGTGGCCCGCCCGAGCCGGAGGTGATCGACCCCTCCACGTTCGACCTCACCGTCGAGGGCCTGGTCGCCCTCGCCGGACAAGGTCGCCACGCGGCCAGCGACCACCTCGAGGACGCGCTCACCGCCGGCGTCGTCACCATCGGCACCCGCCGGTGCGGTGGCGGGCTGGCCGGCGCCCCTGTCGACAGCACGTTCGCCGCCGGCGTCCAGTTGGCCAACGCCCGCCCCGAAGGCCTCATCGTCCTCGAGGGCAGCGGCTCGGCCGTGCCGCCGGTCCACGCCGACGTGACCCTCTGCGTCGCCCCCGCCACCGCCGATCCGGAGCTGATCGGCGGCTATCTCGGCGCCTACCGCCTCCTCCTCGCCGACCTCATTGTCGTCACCATGGCCGAGCACGGCGCCGGCCCCCTGGTGCAGACGATCCGCCGCCTCGCGCCCGACACCAAGATCGTCGAGACGGTCCTCCGACCGACACCGCTCACCTCCATCGCCGGCCGGCGGGTCTTCTACGTCACCACCGCGCCCGAGAAGGCCGGCGAGACCCTGGTCGATCATCTCGAGACCACCCACGGCGCGACGGTGACGGGGACCTCGCATAACCTGGCCCGGCGCCCCCAACTGGCGCTGGACATGGAGCGCATCGCCGGCGCTGATGTGGTGCTCGTCGAGTTGAAGGCGGCGGGAGTCGAC
Source organism: uncultured Acidimicrobiales bacterium (assembly GCA_964479465.1). Classification (GTDB taxonomy): domain Bacteria; phylum Actinomycetota; class Acidimicrobiia; order Acidimicrobiales; family AC-14; genus CADCTB01. Next base: position 11,954 of record CAYZMG010000027.1, on the reverse strand, counting down.
GTGGTGGCAAGGGCGGCCCTCGAACAGGGCCGGGATGTGGTTTTCTGTGACAATCGAGTCGTTACCATCGGCGGCGACGGCACATTCGAGAAGCTGGTCAAGCAAGCGGCCGAGCTCGCCGAGAAGCGGTTTCGTACGGGGTAGAGAGGTGCCGTGAGGGAGGGGCTGCAGCGATGAGGGCGGTGACCCGCCACATTGTCGTCTCCGACAACGAGTACGAGCTGCCCTATTCCAAGGGCCTCATGGCGTCGGCCATCATGGCCACCGGGCTGGCGCCGGCCCGGGCCTTCGCCGTCGCCGAGGTCATCGAGGAGCGCCTGGAGGAGTCGGGGACGCTGTCGATCACCCGCCAGCAGCTGAACGACCTGGCGCTCGACGTGCTGCGCACGGAGGTCGGAGACCGCTACGCCGAATCCTTCGCCAAGTGGCAGATGGTCCAGCGCGTCGACATTCCCCTGGTGATCCTCCTCGGCGGGGCGACGGGCGTCGGCAAGTCCACCATCGCCACCATGCTGGCCAGCCGTCTCGGGATCACCCGCGTCATCCCCACCGACGCCGTGCGTGAAGTCATGCGGTCGATGTTCACCGCCGAACTGTTTCCCACCCTCCACACGTCGTCCTTCGACGCCGCCAACCTCGTGCGCAACCCCCTGCCGCGCAGTGCCGATCCGGTGATCATCGGCTTCCGGGAGCAGACCTCGGCGGTGAGCGTGGGCATCAACGCCCTGATCCAGCGGGCCATCGACGAGGGCACCGATCTCATCCTCGAAGGCGCCCACCTCGTTCCCGGGTTCCTCGACTACGGCCGGTTCAAGGGCAAGGCGGTGGTCGTGCCTCTGGTCGTCACCGTCGACGAGGTCGACGTGCACCGCAGCCACTTCCTCCAGCGGGCGCGCGAGGCCCGCAACCGGCCGTCGGAGCGCTATCTGGAGCTCTTCGACAACATCCGCAAGATGCAGCGGTACGTGAAGTCGCTGGCCCTCCAGCACGGCGTCTCCATCGTCCCCTCCTACAACCTCGACGCCACGCTGTCCCAGATCATCGACCTCGTGGTCGGTCAAGCCTTCGACGCCGTCCCCGAGGCCGGCGAGGACGGTGCCAACAGCGCCTAAGCGCAACCTCGGTGTATTGGCTGTATGCTGATGGCGCTGAATCCCCGGCGGTTCCCAGGCTCAGTAGCGGCGCCCCCGGGCAGGTCGCCATGAAGCCGGATAGCTGGCCTGGCCACCGGTGGTGGAGCCCCGCTCCTTTTCCGTCCGACACCGCCGGCCCCTTTCCCCCGGGGCCTGCAGGCACACTTCCCAGCCCTTTGGAGGCGAAGCAATGACCGAGGCCCTAGCCCGGTGACCATCGTTCCCCAGCCGCCGCTCGAGCGGTCGGTCCTCGAACGCAAAGAGCGCGACGAACTGGCCACCATCGCCGCGGCGATGGGCGTGAAGCCGTCGGCCCGGGCGTCGAAGTCGACGCTCATCGACCAGATCCTGCGCGAAGCCGGCATCGAGACCGCCGAGGACAAGCCCCGCCGGTCGCGGGTCAGCAAGGCCGCGGCAGCCGCAGCCGCAGCGGCCGCCGCCAACGGCTCCGAGCAGGGTTCGTTGCCGGTCGATGTCAACGAGGCCAAGGCCGACGCGCCGGCGCCGGCGCCGGCCTCCGAACCCGACACCCAGCCGCCCGCGGCCGTCGTGGAGGCCATCGTCGAGGCGCCGCCGGCCAACAACGGCAGCGCTTCGGTCGATGTCCGGACCGACTCGGAGCCGGCGCCGGAGAGCCAGGACACAGGCAACGCCCGGGCCGACGGCGCCAGCCGCACCGAGGAACGACCCCGTGACGGTGCATCCCGGCCCGACCACCGTCCCGGCGGCCAGCAGCCCTTCGACGCCGACCCGGCCAACCGGCGGGGCCGGCGCCGGCGGGGGCGCGAGCGGGGCGAGCGCGACATCGCCGAGCCGCGCAGCGGCGGCCAGCCCGAGCCGCAGTTCCAGGGCGAGCCCATCCCGGTGGAAGGCCTGCTCGACCTGCGGGAGGAGGGCTTCGGCTTCCTGCGCACCAACGGGTACCTGGCCAGCCTGCACGACGTGTACGTGTCGCTCAGCCAGGTCCGCCGCTTCGGCCTCCGCAAGGGCGACACCATCAAGGGCGCCAGCCGGCCGGCGGGCAGCAGTGAGAAGTACCCCGCCCTCCTGCGCATCGACACAGTGAGCGGCATGACGCCCGACGAGGCCCGCCAGCGGCCCCGCTTCGAGGACCTCACCCCGCTCTTCCCCGACGAGAAGCTCCGCTTGGAGGTTCCCGGCGATGGCGCCAACATGGTGGCCCGCATCTGCGATCTGGTGTCGCCCATCGGCAAGGGCCAGCGCGGCCTGATCGTGTCGCCGCCCAAGGCGGGCAAGACCACCGTCCTCAAGCAGATCGCCCACTCGATCGAGGTCAACAACCCCGAAGTGCACCTGATGGTGCTCCTGGTGGACGAGCGACCCGAAGAGGTCACCGACATGCGCCGGTCGGTGAAGGGCGAGGTCATCGCCTCCACCTTCGACCGGCCCTCCGACGAGCACACCCAGGTGGCCGAGCTGGCCAGCGAGCGGGCCAAGCGCCTCGTCGAGATGGGCAAGGACGTGGTGATCGTGCTCGACGGCATCACCCGCCTGGCCCGGGCCTACAACCTGGCCGCGCCCACGACGGGGCGGATCATGTCCGGCGGGTTGGCCACCGACGCGCTCTACCCGCCCAAGAAGTTCTTCGGATCGGCCCGGAACCTGGAGGAGGGTGGCTCGCTGACCATCCTGGCCACCGCCCTCATCGAGACCGGCTCCAAGATGGACGAGGTCATTTTCGAGGAGTTCAAGGGCACGGGGAACATGGAGCTGCGGCTCGACCGCCGGTTGGCCGAGCGGCGGATTTACCCAGCGCTCGACGTCAACGCCAGCTCCACCCGCCACGAGGAGCTGCTGTTCGCACCCAGCCAGCTCCATCAGGTCTGGAAGCTGCGCCGCGTGCTCAACGCCCTCGAGCCCGGCGCCGGCCTGGAGCTGCTCATGGACAAGATCAAGCACACCAAGAGCAACGACGAGTTCCTGAGCGAGATCGCGAAAGCGCCCTAGGCCGCCCGCCGGCGCCGGCGGGCGAACGGAAGCCCTCGACCTGAAAAGCTTCCATCCGATGAGCCTCACCTTCGGCCCCGACGACGGCAAGCAGTTCGAGGCGGCCAAGACCGCCCTCCTCGCCCGCTTCGAGAAGTGGTTGCGCAAGGGCCACCACCGCCTCACGGCGCCCGGCGAGGCCGCGGCCACCGCCGGCGAAGCCGGCGTCGCCCTCGACTGGAAGTGGGGCTACGCCGGCGGCCACCTCGGCCACTGGACCACCGCGGATGTTGGCGAGTTCCTGCTGGAGTGGTGCCCTCGCAAGCTGAGCATTCCGCCGGAGGAGAGCGCGACCATCCCCTTCGCCCTGGCCGCCTTGCTGGGCTTCCTGAACGACGAGGCGCTCCTGGGGCCCGGCTCGTCGCCGGCCGCTGACCTCATACGGGCGACGGTCGACCTCACCCCCCGCTTCATAGACGCCATGGGCGACCGCTCGAAGTTCGGGATGGCCAAGTCCCTGTTCGCCTCGGCCGCCGGCGACGGCATCGACATGTCGGACCCGGACGACATCGAGCGGTGGATCACCCAGTTCAACGAAGCGCCGCCCCGCCGGCCCACCCTGCCCCCCGTCGTCCCGCCCGACGACGCCGAAGTCGCCGCCTCCCGGGCCGCGGCGCCGATCCTGGCCAAGTTCGCCGCATTGGCCACCTTCGCCGGCGCCGGCCGCAAGCTCACCCAGAAGGGCAACTTCACCCTGGCCGACGCCCGGGCCCTGGTCGACCTCCTCGACACCGGCGACGTCATGGACCCCAACTACGGCACCCGCACGTTCAGGACCACCAGCGCGGGCGAGCTGACCGGCCTGCGCCAGATCTTCAACTGGGCCAGGAAGGCCGGCGTCGTCCGGGTGGCCCATGGCCGGGTTCTCGCCACCAAGAAGGGCCTCGCCATCGCCAAGGATCCGGGGGCGTTCTTCGACAAGGCCGTCGACGGGCTCCTCGCCGCCGGCCCGCTGGCGTCACAGCGCGACTCCGACCGCTGGATGGCGTGGCCGGAGGTGACCGACCTGCTCGACCATCTCAGCGTCGGCCTCCTGGTCGGGCCGTACGCCGGCCAGCGCCCGTTCCCGATCGAGGACCTGTGCGCCGAAGCCGCCCACGCTGTGCTCGGGGCTTTCCACTTCCCTCACACCACCGACGAGGATGTCGCCCGCCGCGTCAGCTACGACGTCACCGACCTCGTCGACGCCCTCGAGCTCGCCGGCATGGTCCGCCGCCTCGATGCCGTCGCCCCCGAGGACGACGACGTGTTCATCAGCCGCCGGCGCCAGGGCGGGACCGTCGAGCTCACCGCCGCCGGCGTGGTCACCGCCCGCCGGCTGTTGACCGAGGCCGGCTACGAGGCCCCGGAAAGCGGTCGCTTCACCGACGCCACGGCCACTGAGCTGTTTCTCGGTACCGACGGCGACGATTTCGCCGTCCTCGCCGCCGAGCTCGAGGCATGGCGCCGCCGGCGCACCCCCACCCAGCAGGCGGCCGAGCTGGCCGACGCAGTGCGCGCGCTCGACGACCCCGCGCTGGCCAATCTGGCCCTTGCCGTCATGGGCGAGATCGACCTCGACATCGCCGGCCCCGAGGTCCGCGCCCTCGCCTCCCTCCCCGTGCGCCGGGGGTTCGCCATGTGCTGGCTCGTCGACCACGGCCTCGAAGAGCGGGAGGCATTGTTCGATCCCGACGACGTCTCGTGGTTCGTCGACGTGCTGGCCCAGCGTCTCGTCACCCAGGGCATCGACGAGCTCTGCGACACCGTTGCCCTCGCCGGAGCCCACGAGCGCCAGGTCGTGCTGATCGGAGGCCTCTGGCGCTCGCCGTCGCCGGCCACCGAGCTCGTGCTGGCCGCCCTCGGGGAGACCCACCCGGTGAAGGTCGTGGCCAAGGCGGCCCGCAAGGCGCTGTTCAAGCGGCGGAGCTGGAACGCGCTGTGAGAGCCGGCGGTAGGGCGACGCTCACCCGGTTTCGTCCCGGCCGACGATCTCCTCCAGGAAGTACTGAACCCGCGGCGGGATGGACGCGTGTGGGTAGGAGTTCTGCACGAGGTCGAGGATCGCCGAGACGGTCGTGGTTCCGGACAGCTCGGCCAGCAAGATGATGTCGTCCTCGTCGCGTTCGACCCGCGCCGCCATCACCTTCATTGCCAGTAAGTAGCGGGGTGAGGCGACACGAACGGCGAGGCCGGGCTGTTCGAACAGCACCGTCGAGCCGGCGTCTGGTCCGGGCAAAAAGCCCTTGACCGCGTCGTTCAGCCAGTTCGGGTCCACCCCATGCGTCGTCGCCACTCGATCGGCGGCCTGATAGATCGTCGCCTTCGGCTCGAAAACGGCGTCAATGTCGCGGGTCGCACGCCGGGTGTTGTATGCCAGCGCCATTGCCGCGCCACCCACGATGAACATCTCTCCTCGTACGCCGATCGAATCCAGCTCCGCGGCGAGAGCCTCGAGAAGCACCAGCAGCGCGGGGCGATCGAGCATGGCGGCTACACGCTGGCCAGGGAGGCGGCGTGTATGAAGACGCCGCGGTTGGCGAACGCCGCCGGCGTGCTCACGAGGGCGCTCGCGTGCACCGATCGGTACGGGGACACGAACCACCAGCGCTCGAGGAATCGCGTCGGATCGACGCTCCAGGAGGGCACGGGGAGGCCGTGGTGGTAGCAGAGATGCTCGGCCGCCGCCGCCAGCATGGCGTCCCAGCGCTCGTCGCCTGTCGGGTCCGGCTCGACGGCCACCATGGCCGCTCGCCGCTCCGGAGTCGCTCTCTCGAAGTCGTCCATGAACTGCACCACCCAGCGCAGCGCTTCGTGACGGTCGGGCGGCGACATTCCCAGGCATCGGCGAATCTCCGTCGCGACCTCGCGTAGCCCCTCGGCGGGCGGGTGCACGGTGCCGTCGCCTGCCACGCCGTCATGGTAGGCAATGTGCCAAGTGGAGACGGGCCCCGAAGACGTCGGAGCGGAGTTCTTCGATCTGTGGACCGCGGCGACGTCCGACGACCTCCGCCGGGTGTTGGTGCTGCACCCGCCCATTCGGAGTTCCGCCGACGCCTTCGAGCCGTACGTCCTGCTCGTGAAGCACGACAAGGTCGACCCGGCGAGCACCGCGGTCACAGCGATGCTGATGGTCACCGATGTCCGGTGGCGGGGCGGAGCCGGGCCCCTCATGCGCCGGATCGAGCAGTCCGGCATGGTCGACGACGGCGAGCTCGACCTGCTGGCCGAGGCGTTCCTGGCCGCCGGCGACGCCCTCTTTTGGGAGGTCCCCGACGAGTGGTTCGGTGACGAGATTGTGATCGCCCTCGACGGAGCCGATCAGGATTTCATCGAGGAAGCGGAGGATGGCGACGACGAACGGCCCACGGTCTCCCGCCGAGAGGTCTTCCCGCCCTTGCGCCGGTGGGCCGCCGGCCGCCTGGTCGGCCCCCAGCCCGAGCGCTGGGCCGATGTCTTCAAGCGAGCCGGCGACCTGGACGCTCGCGCCGCGGCCGCCACGGTCTCCGGCCTGCTCGACGTGATCGACGGCCTTCCCACGGCCACCCAGGACTTCCTGATCGACAAGGCTGTCCGCTGGCCGAACCACTCCGTCCGCCGGCAGGGCATCGGCCTCGTCGCCGAGCGGAAGGGACCGGAGGCGGCGCACGCGATCGCCGCCGCCGACCCGAACATCGAGCCGCCCCGTCAGCCTAAGGCGAAGGCGCGCCCCGATGTGCCGGCGCCGCCGACCCTGTTCTGAGAAGTTCAGCTCAGCGGCGGACGACGACGATCGGGCAGGTAGGACCCGGCGCCCCGGCTAGGCGCGCATCCGCGGTGTGGAGCTTCGGTGACCTCAGCGGGCCCTATAGCGGCGAACGCGAAGCCGGTTGTGCCCAATACATAGTCCGGGAAGAAGGCACCGTTTATGGAACGAAGAGTTGACGCCATGAGGTCCATGTGCCTAAATGTGCCGGTACTCCGCTGGTCAAGATGCGGCCAAGGAGAGGGTGGCTCCGGTCAGAAGGATTGACTCGGGGGGTCGGGGCGACCAGCTTCGCCCGAAGCGAGGTCGTTACTGCATGTCGGCAGCCCCATCAATGGCGGGCAACGGGCGTCCTTCTCGGGTCTTGGCTCAGAATGTCCGCTGCTACCGCTTGCTCCGGGGCATGACGCAGGACCAGCTGGCCGTAAGGATGACGGGGCTCGGTCACGGCTGGGGTCGCTCCATTGTCAGCGCCATCGAAGGAAACGGACGCAACGTCACCATCGATGAGCTCTTCGGCTTGGCGATCACGTTTGGGGTGACGGTCGGTCGCCTGCTCGACCCGTCAGGGCCTGACGGCAGCCGCAACCTCAGTCTCGATCTGGGGTTGGGCCCGCTGGGCGATTCGTACCCGCTGTCGACGCACTTAGGCCGCCTGTTTGCGGCCAGTCGTGCCGTCATTCGCGCCTTCGATACGGACAGTGGCACGATCGAGCTCGAAATGACGTCGGATGCCCCAACCGCATCTCCGCTGGAGCCCGATGAGCTGGGCACTGGTTTCGGTTTCCCGGTTCGAGAGCGACTGAAGACAGCCTCCGCGTCCTGAGGTCGCCGACCGGGGCCGCGAGCAGCGCTCCCAGATCGTGTTCACCAACGCCCGGGGCCGCCAGATGGTGTTCTGGCAGTCACCCCGCACCCGCAAGCAGGCCCGGCCCGACGTCCGCCTGCCGGGCGCACGCGCCGCCGGCATCGTCGAGCTGGAGATCGTGGTCGACGCCCACGAGAAGTACGCCTACAAGTTCGGGGGCCACCAGGTCCGCCTCGTCACCCCTGGCCGAGCAGTGGACCTACCGGTACCTCGCCGCCGCCGCCCTGAGCTGGGCGGAGGCCGAGGGCCTGGCCGTGGCCCGCATCGGCGCCGGCGAGGACGCCGCCGCCGCCGGCGCACCGCAGCCGGCGCCCTTCCACCGCCGAGGTCCGGGCCTGGGCTCGGGCCAACGGGCTCGAGGTACCCGACCGGGGCCGGCTCCGCCCCGAGATCCACCGGGCGTGGCGGGACGCCGGCGGTCAGGGCTGACGAAGGATGAAGTCGTGCATGCCTGGCACCGTGAAGGCCAGGAGACCCCGTTCCGGCGCGTACGCCAGGCCTTTGGCGATTACCTCTTCGCGGGCGACGGAGATGTCCGACGTCCGCCGCTTGCCGAGCGACCTGGCGATGTCGCCCACCGGCGCCGGTCCGTCGCCTCCCAGCGTGGCCAGGACTCGGAGCAGGTCACGTTGGGCGGCGGTGGCGCGTTCCCAGCGCGACCGGTAGAGCCCGTCGTCGACTTCGCGCCGGGCCTCGGCCAGGCCGAGCTCGACGTCGGCCAGTGTGATCGGGCTGCGGCCGGCGACGTCCCAGACCTGCTTGCCGATGGCCTGGATGAAGTAGGGGTAGCCCCGGGCGGTGGTGGTCGCCGCGGCTAGGCCGTCGTCGCTCCAGTCCACGCCCCGATCCCGCGCCGGCACGGTCAAGGCCTCTCGCGCTGCGACGTCGTCGAGAAGCCCGATGGGGCGGAACTCGTACAGCCGCTCGGCGTAGCTGGTGGCCTCGGCGAGCTGGGCGGGGAGTGACGGTAGGCCGGCGCCGACCACGGCGATTGGAAGGGGCACCTCGGCCTGGCCGGTCAGGTGCACGGCCGTGTTGAGCGCGGCCATGTCCTCGGGGGTGGCCTCCTGCAACTCGTCGATCAGGACGATCACGCCGGTACCGAGGTCCCGAGCGGTCTCGCCGAGGGCCTCGAACAACGCAGCCAAGTCATCGGTGAGCCGGCCAGAGTCGGCCACCCCGGAGATGGGCTGGACGTCGATGCCCAGGCTCACGTTCCCAGACGGGTCGACCTTGACCGAGAACGCCTTGAAGATGCCCAGCAGCCGGCGCAGCCGCGGCTCCGGGTAGCGGCCTGTCGCCGTTCGCAGGCCCCGCACGAGCGACTGGCTAAGGGCGAGCGAGAGCGAGAGCGAGGCTCCAGCCTCCACCTTGGCCGAGATCCACCCGCGACTGCTGACTTGGGAGAGTAGCTCGTTGAGCAGCACGGTCTTGCCGACGCCCCGTAGCCCGCTGATGATCCAGCTCCGGTCGCCCTCGCCGTGCTCCTCGGCCCGGCGACGGAGCACGTCGAAGGCGTCGAGGATCTGCTGGCGGCCGGCGAGGAGGGGCGGCCGCCGGCCGGCACCGGGACGGTAGGGATTGGCGATCGGGTCGATCTAACACCGTATCAGGCCGTATAAGCCGGTAACTTATACAGGCGGAGAGTCTCTTAGAGAAGTTGCGACTATCTGACATCGCAAATAGGCTCACCCCCAGAGAGGCGGAGCGAACTTAGCGGCAATGGCGGTGATGGTCGTAGTCCTACTCGTCGCAACGGCGGGCTACTTCGTGGCGACGCGGCCGTGCGAGAGCGGGAAACATCGCCGGCATCTGCGCCGGCGGCGCCACGAGCCCTGGTGAGCGTCAGGAGCTGAACAGGACCTGCACCCAGCAGGTGCCGGCGTCGTCGGTCCACGCCCCCACGCCGATGAGGGTGAAGGCCCCGGTCAGGATGTTCCGGCGGTGGCTGGGGGAGGCCATCCACTCCCTCTCGAGGAAGGCGATGTCGCAGGCGGTCGACATGCCCACGTTGTCGCCCCAGGTGGCGTTCGTCCGGCAGCCGTTGACGGCGCCGCCGGCCCCGGGATTGTGGGCCAGCACGCCGCTGCGGGCCATCTGCTCGGCGAAGCCGGCGGCGGCGGCGTCGAGGCAGCCGTTGCGGGACAACGCCCCCAGCCCGGCGGCGGCGCGGTCGGCGTTGGTGAGGGGCACGACCTCGGCCTCGGCGTCCCGGGCGCGACCGCCCGGCTCCGGCGCCGGCGCCGTTGTGGTGGTTGTGGTCGTGGGGGTGGTGGTCGACGACGAGGTCGACGGGGCGGTGGTCGTCGCCACGCTCGCCGGCACGCTCGCCGCCGGCGAGCTCCCGCTCGCCGGACTGGCGACCTCGCCGGCGACGATGGCCGAGGCGCCGGCGTCGCCCGTGCCGGCGTCGTCGCTGCTGTCGTCGCCCGTGCCGGCGTCGCCCGTGCCGGCGCCCGTGCCGGCGCCCGGCGCCGGCCCGGGGCCGCCGGCGCTGACCGACGCCGCCGGCTCAGACGGGGCCGCCACCGGCGTCTCCGCCCCGGCCGCCACCGGCTCCGCCCCCGCCAGCGCCGGCGCCGCAACCGCCTCCGCCGGCTCCAACGCCGGCGCCGGCACCACCGACTGGGTCGCCTCCAACCGCGACATCCCCGGCGCCGGCCGGTCGTTCCCAGCGACCAGCACGGCGGCGCCGATCACGACAGGGAGCAGGGCGAACGCGGCCTGCCGGGCCGTGTTCCACCCGCCCGGCTGGCTACGGAACATCGGGACAGCCTTCCAGTCGGGCTGGAAGGCTGTCCACCGCCAAGCCCTGAGGATCACCACGAAGCCCGGGATGTCCCTCCAGAAGGGGCCAGAACCCTCGCCAAGAAGGGGGTGCTACCCACGCCACGGCGAGTATCCTGGGAGCCATGCAGGTTCAGACCTCACCGTTCGTGTTCGACGGCCCCGTTCCGCCGGCGCAACTCGCCGGCCGGAGCGAGGAACTCTCGGCACTCAGGGACCGGGCCGCCCACGGCCGGTTCTGCCTGCTGTACGGGCCCCGGCGCTACGGGAAGACCAGCGTGATCGGCCGCCTGGCCCACGACTGCCAGGCCGACAAGGAGCTGGCTGTCGTGGTCTGCGACCTCCAAGGGGTGCTCAGCATCGACGACATCAGCCGGCGCTTGGCCGCATCCTTTACCGACCTGAACCACGCCAAGGTGCGTACCGCGCTCGGCCGGGCGCTCGCCGGCGTGGCGGATGCGGGGTTGCGCGCCGCCGGCACCCGGTTCGGCATCGACATCGGCAGCGGCGTGTTCCGTTCCGAGGAC
>CAYZMG010000027.1:0-898 GCA_964479465.1 uncultured Acidimicrobiales bacterium | reverse complement strand
TCCGAGGACAGTCCGCCGTCGCACACCCTCGAGACGCTGCTCGCACTTCCGGCCCAAGCTGCCAGCCGCACGGGTACCCGCGTGCTGATGGTCCTCGACGAGTTCCAGGCCATCGCCGACGTGGCCCATGCCGACGCAGTGTTGCGATCGCAGATCCAGCATCACCGTGATCGTGTCTCTTACCTCTTCTCGGGGTCCGAGCAGGGCATCCTGCGGGGCTTGTTCTTCGAGCGCGCCGCCCCGCTGTTCGGCCAGGCCGAGCGCTTCGAGCTCGGACCGCTGCCGCAGCCCGTCGCCACGGACTATGTCGCCGACCAGTTCGATGCCACGGGACGGAGCGCGGGATCGGCGCTCGGGGCACTTGTCCATGCCGCAGCCGGGCATCCACAGCGGCTCAACCTCCTGGCCCATCATCTCTGGAACCTGGTGCCCGAGGGTGGCCAGGCTGACGACGACATCTGGCGGGAGGCGTACGCCGCCACCCTGGCCTACGCCCGCCCGGAGCTGCTGGCGGTGTGGAACGGGATCGGCGGCAACCACCGCCGGTCGTTGCGCCTCTCGGCCTGGGGGGAGCCGCAGTTCGGAGCGGCTGCCCGCCGGCTCGGGTTGGGCGGAGGCTCGGCGACCGCGGCTCGCGTCGTCCTCGAGCAGCGCAGCGTCGTCGACGAGCACGGCGTGATCATCGACCCTCTTCTCGCCTCGTGGATACGCCAGGAACATCCCAGCCCCTGACCGGCGCGGGACGTACATACTGGGTGTGTACATTGGGCTCATGAGCGAGGCCGAGTCCGAGCGCCGGGGACGGATCAACATGCGGGTCAGCGGCCGCCAGGAGCGCGTGCTGCGGGCTGCCGCCGACCTCACCGGCGAGACGCTCACCGGGTTCGTGCTCGCCGCG
>CAYZMG010000026.1:31982-51427 GCA_964479465.1 uncultured Acidimicrobiales bacterium | reverse complement strand
GTGGTGGTCGTCGCCGGAAGCGTGGTGGTCGTCGCCGGAAGCGTGGTGGTCGTCGACGTGGTGGTCGGCATCGTGCTCGTGGTGGTCGACGACGTGGTGGTCGGCATCGTGCTCGTGGTGGTCGACGACGTGGTGGTCGGCATCGTGCTCGTGGTGCTCGAGGTGGAGCTGGTCGAGCTCGAGGTGGAGCTGGTCGAGCTCGAGGTGGAGCTGGTTGGCGGGCTCGAGGTGCTGGTGCTCGTCGGGGTGGCCGTCACACCGCACACGACGTGCCCGACGATCACCTCACCGACGGCGGTCGGTCCGAGGAGGTACAGGTGGTAGGCGTTGACCGTGAGGGAGCCGTCGGGGTTCACGATCTGCTCGTTGAAGACTGCCCGGAAGTTGTCGTTGACGTTGGCGACCGTGCCCTCATAGGTCGTGTTGGGCTCGGGCAGGGTCGGGATGTTCCGGATGTCCTCGCCTTCCTCGCCGGAAGTATCCGGGTTGGGATCCTGAAGGATTATCGTTCCGTTGGCCACCGTGGTCGAGCCGGTGACGCCCGTCTCCGACGCGGTGCACGTGCTCGAGATCGAGGTGGCGGTGAAGATCTCGCTATCAGAGGTGTTGACGGGGGCAAGGGTGGCCGAGCTGGTCACCGACCCGCCGGGTCCGGTCGTCCCCTGCGTGCTGGTGCTGACCGGGCCCGAGCTAAAGATCGTCGCCGGGCCGAAGACGACGTTGCCGTTCGGCGCCGTGGCCGTGATCGGTACGGCTGAGCCGCCCGCCGGGAGTGTCACGGGAGCGATTGGTCCCGCGACGTTGGCGGGCCCACCGAAGAGGCTGACACTGGCGAACACGCCATAGGCCTCGCCCTCGACCGCGGTCACGTCGGCGGTGGACGTCGACAGGTTCAGAGTGCTCACGCCCACCACGGCGGCAACTATCAGTGCCAGCTTTCGCGCGCCTGTGCGTCTGACCATGGTTGCTCCCTCGTGTCCCGCGTCTTGGCCGACTTCGCCGTTTGTCAGAGTCTTCCACACGGCGGCTGCTCCAAACAACGATGTCAGGTTGGCAGGTTCCGGAAGACGTCGGCGGGGAACTTCTCGGTGATGACGATCGCCGTTTGTCCTCCGGACAAGATCCGGTAGGTCCGCCAGAGCACGTCGTCGGTCGGCTCGATGCCGAAACGGGCGGAAAGGTCGCCCGCCGGCTCCCGGTCGACGCCCAGGATTTCGCGGAAGGTCTCTGTCCGGCTCTCGGCCAGCAGGACGCCGATGGCCTTGTCCGTTCCGACCAGCCCGTCCAAGACATCAGAGTCCACCCGCTCGATGACCACCACCGCCTCGGCATACACGAGGCTTCGGCGCGTATGGCGCCCGCTGAGAAGCACCCGGCGCCGGAGCACTTTCACCCCGGGCTCGATCGTCCCGGGGTCACCCTCCTTCGACGTGTCGAATGCCTGGTGAAGCTTCATTAGCTGCATGGGCTCGCCGGCGAACGCCTCGAGTAGGGCCGTGACCGTGCCGTCCGTCCCAAGGAGGATCCGCTGGAACCGGGTGAGTTCGAGGGTCACGCGGGCGGAGTGACGCAAAGTGCGACGGAAAAGCGCGACATGTCTCGCCGAGCATAGAAGCGGGCGGCCCGTATGGGCGGCCGGGCCGCTCAGCCGGAGACAGTGATGGTGCCCCGCAGGCCGCCGGTGTAGTCGCCCGGCACGTGGGAGCCGTAGATGACGGTGGCCCCCGCCTTGTTCGGGAACTTCCACGTCAGCTCCTTGGTCTGGCCGGGGTCGAGGTCTACGTAATGGGGCTTGTCGGCCATCTTCATGTGCTCCATCGACATGCCCGCCATCTCCTCCTCGTGCTCGTCGTGGGCCTTGCTGTCGCCCACCATGAACTCGTGGAGCTGGTTGGCGGCGTTCGTGACCTTGAAGGTGACCACCTCGCCCGGGGCGACGGTGATCGACGCCGGCTGGTACTGCTTGGCCTGGGTGATCGTGACCTCGATGGTGCGCGTCGCCTCGGCGGCGGAGGCCGCCTCGCCGACATCGGGCGAGTCGTCGCCGCAAGCGGCGAGGAACATGGCCGCCATCCAGACGAGGGCCAACCCGACGATCCGTCGCTTCATTGCCACCTCCTGTGAGTGGTGTGCTCGACGTCAGCCCAGCACGCGGTTCCTGAAGCCCCTGATACCTAGCACGGTGAACAGGATCGAGAAGGCCACGAGCGCCCCGTAGATGGCAGGCAGCGACATGTGGACGACCCCGATCGACAGCGACGCCCGGAAACCCTCGCTCATGTACACCACCGGATTGACCAGGACGGCCGCCTTCAGCCACCCGATCGGGGTGAGCGCGTCCCACGTGTAGAAGATGGCGCCGAAGAAACCAAGGGGCAGGGCGATGAAGCCGACGAGGATGGGGACGAGGCGGGCGTCAATCCGGGTGCCGATGGTCAGTCCGAGAGCGGCCGACATGTAGCAGCAGAGGGCGGTAACGATGATCAGGGTCCCCCAGTGGGCCCGGAGATAGATCGGCGTGGCGGGGAGGAAGGCGGCGATCGGGAACACGACGAGGCCGGCGAACAGGCCCTGCAGCGCCCCGGCCACGATCTTCTCCATGGCGATCAACGAGATCGACGCGGGCGCCAGGATCCGATCCTCGAGCTCGTTGGTGATGTCCAGCTCCCGGGCGAGGGGCAGGGCCACCCGGAACAGTCCCGTGAAGGCGATCGACTGGGCCACCAGCCCGCCCAGGAGCAAAGTCGAGAACCGTCCCACGTTGCCGCTGCCGCCGACGGCCTGCCCGATCCTGGGGAACACGTACGTGAAGACGAACACGAGCATGGCCGGCTGCATCAGCGTGTTCGGCAGGAACTCCTTCAGGTCCTTGTCGAGCACGGTGAGGTCGCGCAGGAGCAGGGCTCGGAACGCGGCCCATCCCGCTCGCCGCGATGAGACGGCTGCGGGCGGGGCGTCGCCCGCGCCCGCGGTCGTCGCGGGTGCGACGGTCATTCGCGCAGATCCCGGCCGGTCAGGCTGAAGAAGACGGTCTCCAGGGTGACGCCGCGGCGGACCTCGTCGAGGTCGAAGCCGAGGCGGTCGGCCGTGGCCACGAGCTCGGTGAGGGCGGCCTCCAGGCCGGGGTCGTCCAGGGCCGGGTGCCGGTCGAGTCCGCTCCCCTCGGTGCGGGCCTTGGCCAGTACCCGGCCCAACCACGCCTTGGCCGCCGAGGCCGAACCGTCATCCGAGGCGACCGACCGCTTGAGCTGGGCCGGCGTGTCGAGAGCAAGGATCCGCCCGTGGTCCATGATCGCCACCCGGTCGCAGAACTCCTCGGCCTCCTCCATGTAGTGGGTGGTGAGGAGGATGGTCTGCCCCTCGTCGCGGAACTCCGTCAGAACCTCCCACAGGGCCAGACGGCTCTGGGGGTCGAGGCTGGCGGTGGGCTCGTCGAGGAAAAGCACGGCCGGCCGGTGGAGGATTGCCCGGGCCACCATCAGCCGGCGGGCCATCCCTCCGGAGAGGGTGCGCACCTCTGACCGCGCCCGGTGCGCGAGGCGGAAGCGCTCCAGCAGCTCGTCAGCCGCCTGGCGGGCCGGCTTGGCCGCCATGCCGTAGTAGCGACCGTGGAAGTAGAGGTTTTCCCAGGTGTTCAGGCTGCGGTCGAGGGTGTTGAGCTGGTGGACGACCCCGATGGAGCGCTTGGCGAGCGCAGGGTCGGCCACCACGTCCACCCCGTTTACCTCGGCCGAGCCCGACGTGGGGAGGATGCGGGTGGTGAGCATGCCCACGGTCGTCGTCTTGCCGGCGCCGTTCGGCCCGAGCAGGCCGAAGATCTCACCCCGCTGCACCGACAGGTCGAGGCCGTCGACCGCAGTCAGGCCCTGCCCTTCCCGGCCCTCTGACGGGTACACCTTGACGAGCCCCGTCGTGGAGATGACCACTGCGCCGCAGCCCCCCTGTCTGGTACGTTCCGACAATAGTGGCAGCGATCAATCGCTGAGGGACCGACATGCGAGGCATCTGGCGACTCACACTGGTGGCCGTGCTGGCCGTGGCGTCCTTCGGCATCGCCCTGGTCAACTTCCGGCAGGTGCCGGCCCGGGAGTGCCAAGCGGACGCCGTGCGCGACTCGTCGTACCAGGTGGAGTTCCTGACCCCCTTCAGCGTCGACCCGACCACCCACTCCTTCAGGGTGACGCGTGACGGCCAGCCGGTGACCGGCGCCGAGGTCTGTATGCGGGCCGACATGGGCGGCATGGGCGGCATGTCGGGGATGGGCATCAGCGACGTGGCCCGGGAAACCGAGCCGGGCGTGTACGACGTGCCGATTCGGTACGAGATGGGCGGCTTCTGGAACGGCACGGTCATCGTGAAGAGCGGCGTCCGCAAGCCGGTGAAAATCGATACCCTCATCGAGGTCAAATAGGGCCGCTTGGGTCCCGAGCAGAGCTACGGCGTCAGGCGGTCGCGGTCACGGGGCAGGAACGTGACCTCCCGCACGTCGTCGACCCCGAGCAGGCACATGAGCAGGCGGGTCAGGCCGAGCCCGAACCCGCCGTGGGGTGGGCAGCCGTGGCGGAAGAAGTCCAGGTACGGGCGGATGACGTCGACCCTGGACGGGTTGCGGGCCGCCTGGGCGAGGAGGCGGTCGTGCCGGTGCTCGCGCTGGGCGCCGGTGGTGACCTCCAGCCCGTTCCAGAGGAGGTCGAAGCTTCTCGTCAGCTCCGAGCCCTCCTCCAGACGCATGTGGTAGAAGGGCCGGACGGCCTCCGGGTAGTCGGTCAGGAACACCAGCTCGTGGCCCTGGTCGGCGGCGACGTGTTGTGCCAGCAGCCGTTCGCCGCCGGCGTCGATGTCGCCCTCGGGGGCCGACGAGCGGTGACCCAGCCCGGCCAGCACCGTCTGGGCCTCGGACATGGTGATTCTCGGGAACGGCGGCTCAGGCACGCGGACGGGCCGGCCGAACAGCCGCTCGATGTCATCGCCGTGGGCCCGGCCGACGGCGGCCACGACCGAGCAGAGCCATTCCTCCTCCATGGCCATCAGGTCGTCGTGGGAGTCGATCCACGCCATCTCCACGTCGACGCTGACGAACTCGGTGTCGTGCCGTGGCGTGACGTACGGGTTGGCGCGGAACACCGGACCGACCTCGAACACCCGCTCCAGCCCGGCGGCCATGGCCATCTGCTTGTAGAACTGCGGCGACTGGGCCAGGTAGGCGACCCGGTCGAAGTAGTCGACGGTGAACAGCTCCCGGCCCGACATGTTCGGGAACGCCCGGAGCTTGGGGGAGTGCAGCTCGAGGAAGCCGTGCGCCGCCCACCATTCCCGCATGGCCTGCTCGACGGTTGTCTGCACCTCGAAGACGAGGCGGTTCCGGGGGCGGCGGAGGTCGACGTAGCGCCAGGCCAGGCGCTCCTCCAGTGTCGAACGCTCGTCGATGGGCGGAGGGTCGACGGCCGGCCCCAGGACCCGCAGACCCGACGCGTGGAAGCGGCCGTCGTCGGTCACGGTGCCCTGCACCTCCACGGCGGAGCCTGGGACCACGTGGCCGAGATCCACGCCCGCCACCTCGACGGCTCCCGTGTGGTCGCGCACGGTCTGGCCACCGGTGGCCCACCCGCAGACGCGGACCGCCGCCCCGGCGCGGCCGACAAGGTCACGGACGAGGACCCGATCGGTCAGAGCGGCAGCTCCAGCAGGTCCGACCCGACGATGACCTCGCCGTCGAAGCCGGTCACCCCCTTGACCCAGTGGTCCTCGCGCAGTTCGTCGTCGCCGGGGATGAAGTGTGTCAGCACGAGCCGGTTGACGCCGGCCTCGGCCGCCACCCGCCCGACCTCGCTGAGCGGCGTGTGCGAAGTCACCATGTGGTGGTGGCGGCGGGCCGCTTCCCACGCCTCCTCGTCGTCGGGGTTGGCCTCCTCCGACTCGGCGTCCCGGTCGTCGAACACCTCGTGCACGAGGATGTCGGCGCCCCGGGCCAGGCGGACGAGGTTCGGGCAGGGGGCGGTGTCGCCCGAGAAGACGATGGCGCCGGCGTCGGTGTCGAACCGGAAGGCGAAGGCCGGGAAGACCGGAGCGTGGCGCACGAGCACGGCGGTGACGCGGACCCGGTCGTCCTCGTCGACCAGGATCGGGTCCATGTCCGGAGCCACGCGGCCGGGGGCGCGGGCGTCGATGGCATCGGGGAGGGCGATCTCGTGGTCGACGAGAAGCCGGGTCAGGTCCTGGCGCCCGGCCTCGCGCATGCGGATGTTGATGTCGTAGGCGTGAGCGCCGAACTGGGCCCTGGTGAGGTCCTTCAGGCCGGGTGTCGGATTGGCGGGCCGGTGCAGCGGCACGGGGCGACCGCGTGGATCGGGTGGCAGGGCGCCGGGACCGCCCGCCGGACCGGGCCCGAAGACGTGGACCGGCGGGTTCCACTGGAGGATCGGCCAGCCCAGCAGGAAGAGGTTGAAGAAGTCGCAGGTGTGGTCCGAGTGGAGGTGGGTCAGGAACACCCGGTGGAGGCGGGCGAGGAGCCGGGCCCGGCGCAGCTGGCGGGTCACGCCGCTGCCGCAGTCGACGAGGTAGGTCCGGTCGCCGGCTACGACCGCTGACGCGATCCCCGACCGGACCGGGGATGGGAGTGGCCCGCCCGCCGTGCCCAGCAGAACCAGTCTCGACCCGTGCGCGGCCATGCGTGGGATGTCACTCTATCGGTGGCCCGGCACGAGGCGCCGGGCCACGTCGCACAACTCGTAGGAGGCGGGCCATGACCCTGCTGGATCCCCGGCGCTGGGCGGGGAAGTGCTTTGACGGCACCTGGTTCGTCCCCGGCGGCGGCGAGCGCCGGGTCGTGGAGCCGGCGACGGGGTCGGAGCTCGGCGTCGTGGGGCTGGCCAACGCCGGCGACGTGGCCCGGGCCGGCGCGGTGGCGGCCGAGGCCCAGCGGGACTGGGCGCGCCGCTCGTATGAGGATCGGGCCGGCGTCCTGCGCCGGGCCGGCGACCTCTGGCAGGCGCAGGCGGCCGACGTTCACGAATGGCTCGTGCGGGAGGCAGGGTCGATCCCGCCGAAGGCCGGCGTGGAGACTCACGGTGCGGCGAACGAGTGCTACGAGGCCGCCGCCCTGGCCTCGGCGCCGTACGGCCGGCTCCTCCCCTCGTCTGCGCCGCGGCTCAGCCTGTCGCGTCGCCTGCCGGCCGGCGTCGTCGGCGTGATCTCCCCCTTCAACTTCCCGTTGATCCTCGCCATCCGCTCGGTTGCTCCTGCGCTGGCGCTGGGGAACGCGGTCCTCCTGAAGCCCGACCCCCGGACGGCGGTTTCGGGCGGCGTGTCCCTCGCCTGCGTTTTCGAGGAGGCGGGGCTACCGCCCGGCCTCCTGCACGTGCTTCCCGGGGGCCCAAAGGTCGGCGAGGCGGTCGTCGCCGATCCCCACGTGCGGGTCGTGTCATTCACCGGGTCGACCGATGCCGGGCGTCGGGTCGGCCAGCTGGCCGCGTCGCATTTGAAGCGCTGCCACCTCGAGCTTGGTGGGAACAGCGCGCTGGTCGTGCTCGGCGACGTCGACGTCGAGCGGGCGGCGGCGGCGGGCGCGTGGGCGTCGTTCCTCCACCAGGGCCAGATCTGCATGACCGCCGGCCGCCACCTCGTCCACCAGGAGGTGGCCGACGAGTACGTCGAGCGGCTAGCGGCCAAAGCCGAGCACCTCCCGGTCGGCAACCCGGCCACCGAGCAGGTGGCCCTCGGCCCGGTCATCGACGAGGGTCGGCGCGACCGCATCCACGCCCTGGTCACGGCGAGCGTCGACGGCGGCGCCCGGCTGGCCGCCGGAGGGCACTTCGAGGGCCTCTTCTACCGGCCGACAGTGCTGGACAGGGTGACACCCGCTCTGCCGGTCTACAGCGCGGAGGTGTTCGGGCCCGTCGCCCCGGTCACGCGGTTCTCTACGCTGGACGAGGCCGCGGCCCTGGCTGCGGACAGCGAGTACGGCCTTGCCCTCGGCATCCTGACCCGGGATGTCATGCAGGGCCTGGCCCTGGCCGAGCGCATCCCGTCCGGCATCGTCCACGTCAACGACCAGACTGTGAACGACGAGGCCCACGCGCCGTTTGGCGGCGTGGGCGTCTCGGGCACGGGGTCGCGCCTGGGCGGGGCCGATGCCAACGTCGAGGCCTTCACCGAGACGCAGTGGGTCACGATCCGCGGCGACATCGCGCCCTACCCGTTCTGAGCGGCCACCGCCTCAAGCAGCGGCACCACCGCATGGGGCGCCGGCATCCGTTCGATCGCTCCGGCCACCTCGCGGGCCCGGCGCCGGTAGCCGGGCTGCTCGAGCACGGCCCGGACTGCGGTCCGTACCGCCGCCGGCTCGACCTCGGGGGGCAGCAGGCGGATCGCCGCGCCGACGGCGGTGCACCGCTCGGCGTTCGAGAACTGGTTCGCGCCTTGTGGGAGCAGGACGAGAGGCAGCCCGTGGGCGAGGGCGGCCAGCATGGTGCCCGAGCCCCCGTGGGCGACGACCGCGTCGCAGGAAGGGAGCAGGAGCGAATGAGGGAGGTACCGCTCCACCCGTACGTTGGCCGGCTGGGCCCCCAGCTCCTCGGGGTCACGGCTGGGGCCGACTGTGACGATGACGTTCAATGGCTCGTCGTGCAGCCCTGCGACGGCCGCCTCGAGCACGCCGGGCGCGTCGTTGTCGAGGATCCCCAGCGTGACGTAGATGGTGGGTCAGCCGCCCATCTCGGCGACCCACGCGGGCAGCGTCTCCGCCGCCACCGCGTCGAAGGGCACCGGCCGGAGTGGGTGGATGGTGGTCGCCACCTCGTTGAGGTCGGCGGTCTGGAGGCTAGGTGGGCAGATATCGAGGTAGGCGGTGGTGAACATGCCGCCGAGCGGGGGTGGCGCGAGCCCGTGCTCGAGCCACATCGGCGCGGCCAGCTCGGCGCCGCGGCGGTGGAGGTCCAGCGGCAATGCGGGCCCGAGGCTGTGGGTGGCTTGCGGGCGCCGAGCTCTTCGGCGGTGAGCGTCCCGGTGCCGGTGCCGGCCAGCGCTCGCCCGGCGACCACCCCGGGACCGAGTCCGGCCGGGAAGGCAGCGAAGCCGGCCTGCTCCACCCGGGGACAGAACCGCGCCTCGGTAGCGAAGGCGACCTCGTGCCCTGCGGCCCGAAGGGCCCGGGCCACCGGAACCATGGGGTGGAAATGGCCGAACCCCGGCAGACACGTGCAGAGGACCCGCATGGGCACAACCCTACGTAGGCTGCCTCCGATGCCCGGGCGAACCGACGAGGTCGTGCTGACCGGTGCCGGCTGGGAGGAACGGTCGAACGCCGTCGCCCGGGGCCTGGCCGGCCGGGCGCTACGGGTCGCCCTGCTGTTCGACATCCGGGCATGGGACGACTTCGCCGTCGCGTACCTGGGCGTGGTGAAGGCGGGGGGCGTGGCCGTGCTGCTGTCGCCGGGCGCGGCCCGGCCCGACCTGCTCCGGGCGCTTTCCCATTCCCAGGCCGCCGGGCTGCTGTGCCCGGAGCGCCTGCTCCCACCCGGCCTCTCGATCTGGGCCGCTTCTCCGGACGTCGTCGGCGCCGGGCACGACATCGCGCCCCTGGCCGCCGGCCCCCGCGGCGAGACCATCGTGTACCCGCTCGCGCCCCTGGCACCGGCGTGGCCAGTCGTCCCTACAGAGGCCGACGAGCTGCCTGCGGGCGAGCTGGTCCACTGCTGGGCGCCGGGGTCGCTCGCGGGGCTGGTTGCGCTGCGCGGCCTGCTGCGCGGGCGGGTGACCGGCATGGCCGCCGCCGCCCCGTTCGACCCGGACCGGCTGTGCGGGCTCGTGGAGCGCCGGCGGGCGGTCACCCTCGGCCTCACACCCGCCCTGAGCGCCGCCCTCCTCGCCTCCGGCGCCCTCCGCCGCCACAACCTGTCGTCGGTGCACCACCTGGTGCTGAGCGGGCCGGCGCCGCCCGGGCTGGAGGCGGCCCTCCCTGATGCGGCCGTCACGGTGCTCGCGGACCTGACCCCTCCGCCGCTGGGCGACACCGCGCCCGTGGCGGCCTCCCAGGAGGGGATGCTCTGGCATGAGCAGTTCTCCCCGGGCAGCTTCAACCTGCCCTGCCTGGTACGCCGCTACCAGGGTCCGCTCGACGTGGCCGCCCTCGGGTGGGCGCTGTCCGAGCTGGAGCGCCGGCACGAGCCGTTGCGCAGCACGTTCGCAGTGGTCGACGGGCGACCCCGGCAGGTCGTGGGCGGAGAGAGCGCTCGCCCGCCGGCCGTGGTGGAGGCCGGCGAGGACGAGGTCGCCGCCCTCCTGGCCGACGCCACCGGCCGCCCGTTCGACCTGGCCACCGGCCCGCTGTGGGAGCCGCGCCTCGTGCGGCTCGGCCCCGACGACCACCTCCTCGTGGTCCGGCTCCACCACACGGTCTTCGATGACTGGTCGGTCGACCTCTTCCGCCGGGAGCTCTCCGCCCTCTACGCCACCCGCCTGACCGGTGCGCCGTCGCCGCTGGTCGAGCCGGCCATCACCTTCGCCGGCGCCTGCCGGCGGCAGCGGGCCCGGATGGAGGGCACCGCCGGCGCTGAGGAGCGGGCGTGGTGGCGGCAGGAGCTGGCCGGCGCGCCCCTTGCCGTCCAGCTGCCCATCGGCCCGGCGGTCCCCGGCGGGAGCGAGCCGCTGCGCCACGACCTCCCGCCGTCGCTCGCCGCCGCCGTGCGCGCCGCCGCCCCGAGGTTGCGGGCCACGCCCTTCATGACCGTGCTGTCCGCCTTCTCGGTGCTCGTGGCCGGGGCCACGGGCATGGACGACCTGCTCCTGGCGACGGTCGTCGCCCACCGCGACCAGAGCGACGTCGAGCCGCTCGTCGGCTGTTTCACCAAGAAGGTGCCGTTGCGGCTGCGCGTCGGTGGCGAGCCGACCTTCGCCGAGCTGGTGGCCCGCACCCGGGCCTCCCTGCTCGGCTCCCTTTCGCATCAGGGCCTGGCCTTCGACGCCGCCATTCAGGAGGGGATCGGCGCGGCGGCGGCCGCCCACGGGGTGGTGCCGCAGGTGGCGGTGGTCTTCCAGGGCGAGACGCCGCAGCGGGTGAGACTGGCGCTGCCGGGGCTGGTGACCGGTCCCTACGAGGTGCCCAGGGCCGCCCGGGCGGAGCGTCACTTCAGCGCCGGACCCGAAGACGCCGGGCCGGCCTGGGGCGACGGCATCTACCTCGGGACGTTCCTCATCCTCTCGTTGCTCGACACGACCGACGCGATGGCGCTGGTGGCGCGGGGCGTCTTCGACCGGCCTTCTGTGCGACGTTTCCTGGAGGACTTCGAGTTGTTGCTGGGCCAGCTCGTCGCCGACCCGTCGCAGCCGGTCGGCCGAGTGGCGGCCACCGACTGGGACGACGACGTGCTGGCGTGGCGCGGGTTCCGGGCCCGCCGCCACCGGTTGGAGCAGGCGCTGGCCCGGTGCCCGGGTGTGGCGGACGCTGCCGTAGCCGTCGCCGACGTCGCCGGCGAGCCCTGCCTCACCGCCGACCTCGGCGGCGAGCCGCCGTCCCTGGCCGAGCTCCGCGGCGCGCTGTGGACCGAGCTCCCCGGCGCCATCTGGCCGGCCCGGGCCGCCGCCGCCGGCCGGCCGCTCGACCGGGCTCCCGATCCCACCGCCGTCCGGCTGGGCGCCATGTGGGCCGCAACCAGCGGCACGGGTGTGGGCCCCGACTCCAGCTACTGGCAGGACTTCTCGTTCCTGCAGGTGCTGGCGGAGGCCCGGGAGGCCGGCCTCGCCATCACCGAGGAGCAGGTCGTGCGATGCCGGACGCCGGCCATGCTGGCTGCGGCCATGCGGGAATGACCGTGGTGCTCACCGAGCTGATCGACCGGCAGATCGCCCGCCGGCCGGTCGCCCCGGCGGTCACCTTCGGCGCCACGACGGTCACCTACGCCGAGCTCGACGAGCGGGCCACGCGCCTGGCCCGCCATCTGGCGGGGGTGGGCGTGCGACCCGGCGTGCTGGTCGGGGTCCACCTGCACCGGTCGATCGACATGGTGGTGACCCTGTTGGGCGTCGCCCGGGCCGGCGGCGCCTATGTGCCGCTCGACCCCGACTTCCCGGCTGAGCGCCTCGCCTTCATGCTGGGGGACTGCGCGGCGCCGGTGGTCGTCACCCAGTCGGCGCTCGCGGGGACGCTGCCGGCGTCGGGCGCCCGAGTGGTGTGTATCGACGGGTCGCGGGAGGCGGGCGACGCCGCGCCCACCGGCGCCGGCCCCGACGACCTGGCGTACGTCATCTACACCTCGGGCTCGACCGGCCGCCCGAAGGGGGTGGAGATCCCCGTCCGTGCCCTGGTCAACTTCCTGACGTCGATGGCGCAGGAGCCGGGCCTGGGGCCCGCCGACGTGCTGGTGGCGGTGACGACTCTGTCATTCGACATCGCCGGCCTCGAGCTCTGGCTGCCCCTGGTCACCGGCGCCCACCTGGTGGTGGCCTCCCGCGACGAGGCGTCCGACCCCACGCTCCTGGCCGCGCTGGTTGACGGCGCAGGGGCCACAAGCATGCAGGCCACGCCCGCCACCTGGCGGATGCTCGTCGACGCGGGCTGGGCCGGCCGGCCCGGGTTCAGGGCGCTCTGCGGCGGCGAGGCGCTGCCCGTGGCTCTGGCCGACCGGCTGCTCGACCTCGGCGTGGAGCTGTGGAACCTGTACGGGCCGACCGAGACGACGATCTGGTCGACGGCGACGCGGGTCAGGTCCCGGGGGCGGCCTCCGAGCATCGGCCGGCCGATCGCCAACACGACCGTGTACGTGCTGGACGAGGCGCAGGCGCCGGTGGCGGGCGGTGAACCCGGCGAGCTGCACATCGGCGGTGCCGGGCTGGCCCTCGGCTACCTCGGCCGGCCGGACCTGACCGCCGAGCGCTTCGTCCCGGATCCTTTCCGGCCGGCGCCCGGCGCCCGCCTGTACAAGACCGGCGACCTGGTCCGGTGGCGGCCGGACGGGGAGCTGGAGTTCCTCGGCCGGCTGGACCACCAGGTCAAGGTTCGCGGCTTCAGAATCGAGTGCGGGGAAGTGGAGGCGGCGCTCGAGGCGCTCCCGGCGGTCCGGGCCGCGGTGGTGGTCGCCCGGGACGAGCGGCTGGTCGCCTACGTGGTCCCGTCCGCCGACGAGGGTGATGCCGGGGAGCTGGCGCGCGTCCATGTCGCCGAGTGGCAGCAGGTCTACGACGACGCCCAGGGCGGCGCCGCCGCTGCCGCCGACCCCACCTTCGACACCTCGGGCTGGGTCAGCAGCTACACCGGCGCGCCGATCCCCGCCGAGGAGATGGCGGAGGCGGTAAAGGCGACGGTCGATCGCATCCTCGCCCTCCGGCCCCGGCGGGTCCTGGAGCTGGGCTGCGGGACGGGTCTGCTGCTGTGGCGGGTCGCCCCGCAGTGCGAGGCCTACGTCGGCACCGACCTTTCGGCCGCCACCCTGTCCGTGCTCGAGCGTCGCCTGTCCGGCGCCGGGATCACCAACGTGCGCCTCTTCCCCCGGGAGGCGGCCGACTTCTCGGGCCTGCCCGGCGGGCCGTTCGACGTGGTGGTGGCCAACTCGGTGGTCCAGGCCTTTCCGAGCGCCGGCTACCTCCGCCGGGTCCTCGAGCACGCGATGTCGCGACTGCGCGAGGGCGGGACGGTACTGGTGGGCGACGTCCGCAGCCTCCCCCTCCTCCCTGCGTTCCGCGCCTCCCTGGGCCGGGTGCCCGACGACGAGCGGGAGCTGATCCTCGACCCCGCCTTCTTCGCCGGGGCCGCCGCCGGGGTGGAGGTCCTGCTCAAGCGGGGCCGGCACCACAACGAGCTGACCCGCTTCCGCTTCGACGTGCTGCTCCACAAGGGGGAACCGGCGGTGCGGGTCCACATCCCTCGCTGGCTCGACTGGGCGGCCGACGGGCTGACGGTCGCCTCGCTGCGCGACCACCTTCGCGCCGGCCTCCCCATCGGCGTGCTGGGGATCGCGAACGCCCGGGTCGAGAAGGCGCCGGGTTCCGTCGACCCCGAGGAGCTGTGGGCGCTCGGCGACGAGCTGGGGCTCACCGTCGAGTGCAGCTGGGCCCGGGGCGACGCCCGGGGAGCGTTCGATGCCGCCTTCCTTCCCGGTGCCGGCGGCGAACGGCGGGTCGTGGACTTCCCCGCGTCGACCGGCGCCGGCCGGCGCCTCTGCACCGAGCCCATCGCCGCCCGACGGCGACGGGAGTCGTCGCGCACCCTCGCCGGCGAGCTGGGGGCTTCACTGCGCACCACCCTGCCGGACTACATGGTGCCCTCGGCCTTCGTGGTCCTCGACCGGCTGCCCCTGACACCCAACGGAAAGATCGACCGCACGGCCCTGCCCCCTCCGGCCGCCGGCCCCACGCATACGCCGTCGGCAGCACCCCGGACGGCCACCGAGGCGGTGCTGGCCTCCATCTGGGCGGACGTCCTGAGCGTCGAGGCGATCGGGGTCGACGACGATTTCTTCGACCTCGGCGGTCACTCGCTCCTCGCCGTGCGGGTCGTCTCCAAGGTGCGGGACGTGCTTGGCGTCGACCTGCCGCTGCGGGCGTTGTTCGACGCGCCCACCGTGGCCGCCCTGGCGCGCGAGGTCGAACGCCGCGATCAGAGCACCACGCTGCCGCCGCTCGCGCCCGTGGACCGCGACGTCGAGTTGCCCCTGGCGTTCGCCCAGGAACCCCTCTGGTTCCTCGACCAGCTCGCGCCGGGCCGCGGCTCCTACAACATGCCGTCGGCCTACCGGCTCGCCGGCGCCCTCGACGTCGATGCCCTGGAGCGGGCGCTGACCGGCATCGTGGCCCGCCACGAGGCCCTGCGCACGACGTTTCCTTCGACGAAGGGACGGCCGCACCAGCGGGTGCTGCCTCCGTCGCCGGTGCGCCTCGACGTGGAGGACCTCAGCGTGCTCGGTACGGCGGCCGAGGCCGAGGCCCGCCGGCGGGCCGGCGAGGAGGCGGTGCGCCCCTTCGACCTGGCCGGCGGCCCCCTCTTCCGCGCCCGCCTGCTGCGCCTGGCACCCGACCAGCACGTGCTGCTCCTCACCGTCCACCACATCGTGGCCGACGGCTGGTCGACGACGGTGCTGCGGCGGGAGTTGGCCGCCCTCTACGGCGGCGCGGTGCTGCCCGCCCTGCCGGTCCAGTACGCCGACTACGCGGCTTGGCAGCGTCGGTGGTTGGCGGGCGAGGTGCTCGACCGGCATCTGCGCGCCTGGCAGGACCGCCTGGCCGGCGCACCGGCCGCCCTCGAGATCCCGCCCGACCACGCCCGCCCGACGCTGCCGTCGCACACCGGCGGCCTGGAGCGGTTCAACGTCCCGAGCGGGCTGACGGGCCGGCTGCGGGCGCTGGGACGCTCGCGCGGTGCGACCCTCTACATGACGCTGCTGGCCGGGTTCGACGTGCTGCTGGCCCGGATCACCGGCGCCACCGATGTGGTGGTGGGGGCGACGACGGCGGGGCGTGGCCGCCGGGAGCTCGAGGATCTCGTCGGTCTGTTCGTCAACCCGCTCGCGTTGCGCACGGACCTGTCGGGCGACCCGCCGTTCGGGGTGGTGTTGGACCGCGTGCGCCAGACTGTCCTGGAGGCGTTCGACCATCAGGACGCCCCCTTCGACAAGGTCGTGGAGCGCCTGAAGCCGCCGCGGGACCTGAGTCGCAGCCCGGTCATCCAGGTGGCGTTCGAGTTCCAGGATCACGTCGCCGTCCCGGGCGAGCTGGGCGGAACGGTCGCCTGCACGGACGTGGGCGGCTACAGCGGGGCCGAGTTCGGCGGACGGGTCACCGCCCGGCTGGACATCGAGCTCTTCGTGTCCGAGGCGGGCGACGGGTCGCTGGACGGCAGCCTCGTCTACGCCACGGACCTGTACGAGCCGGCCACCATGGCGCGGGTGGCGGCCGGGTATGTGGCGGTGCTCGAGGCCGCGGTGAACGGCGGTGCCCGACGGCCCGCACGCCCCGAGTCATAGGGTGAGCGCAGTGGAGGCCGGCGATGTGACGGTGGCCGACCTGCTGGAGCGGGCGGCCGCCCGGCACCCCGACGCCACCGCAGTGGTGGCCGGCGGCCGCTCGCTGACCTACGCCGAGCTCGACGCCCGGGCCAACGGCCTCGCTCACCGCCTCCAGGCGTCGGGCGTCGGACCGGAGGTGCTGGTGGGCGTCCGCATCAGCCGATCGGTCGAGCTCGCCGTCGCCCTGCATGCGGTGTTGAAGGCGGGGGGCGGGTGCGTGCCGCTCGATCCCTCGTATCCGGCCGAGCGGCTGGCGTTCATGGTGGATGACGCAGGGGTGTCGAGCGTGCTGACCGCGGTCTCGGTCGCCGAGGTCGGGCCGTCGCCGGCCGCCCCTCCGCGGGCCGTCGGCCCGGAGAACGTCGGCTACGTGATTTACACGTCCGGGTCGACGGGGGAGCCCAAGGGCGTGGCGCTGACCCACCGGGGGCTGGTCAACCACCACCTGGCCACCGCCGAGCTGTACGGCCTCGGGCCGGGGGACCGGGCCCTCCAGTTCTGCTCGCTCGGCTTCGACGCCAGCATCGAGGAGCTGTTCCCGACCTGGGTGGCGGGGGCCACCGTGGTCTTCCGCCCGGACGACATCCCGCTGCTGGGGCGGGGCTGGCTGGACTGGCTGGGCGAGCACGGGATCACCGTGCTCAACCTCCCCACCGCCTACTGGCACGCCTGGGCGGGTGACCTCGACGCCCTCGACGAGCCGGTCCCGGCCTCCATCCGCCTGGTCGTGGTGGGCGGAGAGCAGCCCCGGGGGCCAGTGCTGCGGGACTGGTGGCGGCGCACCGGCGGCCGGTCGCGGTGGATCAACGCCTACGGGCCGACGGAGACCACCTGCATGTCGACCTTCTACGAGGCGACAGACGCCGCGGGCGACGACGACCCGCCGCTGGGGCGGCCGCTACCGAACACCACCCTGGCCGTGGTCGACGGCGAGCTCCTCATCGGAGGCGCCGGCGTGGCCCGCGGCTACCTGCACCGGCCGGAGCTGACCGCCCAGCGCTTCGTCGAGGGCCCCGGTGGCCAGCGCATGTACCGGACGGGCGACCTTGTCCGCGAGCTCGACAGCGGCGACCTCGCCTATGTCGGGCGGATCGACGACCAGGTGAAGATCAGGGGCTTCCGAGTCGAGCCGGGCGAGGTGGAGGCGGCGGTAGCGCGGCACCCGTCGGTTTCCGCGGCGGCCGTGGTCGCCCGCCCCGACCAACTCGTCGCGTACGTCGTGGGCAATGTCGTGGCCGCCGAGCTCCGCCAGTTCCTCGCCCAGAGCCTGCCCGCCCACCTCATTCCCGCCGCCTTCGTCACCCTCGACGCCCTCCCCCTCACGGCCAACGGCAAGGTCGACCGGGATGCCCTGCCGGACCCCTCGCGCGCCGCCGCGCCGGCGGTCGTCGCCCGATCGCCCGGGGAAGCCCGCATGGCCGCTATCTGGGCGACAGTGCTCGGCCTCGACCCGACGGCGATCGGCGCCGACGACGACTTCTTCGACCTGGGCGGCCACTCGCTACTCGCCACCCAGGTGGTGGCCCAGGTCCGGGAGACGTTCGCCACCGAGACACCCCTGCGGGCGATCTTCGAGGCGCCCACGGTGGCCGGGCTCACCGCGGTGGTGGAGGCGGAGTCGGCCGGCGCCCCCGCCGGCCCACCGCTGGCGGCAGGGGCGAGGGCGCCGGGGGCCCGCGTCCCCCTCTCCCTGGCCCAGGAGCAGATGTACGCGCTGGAGGCGGCGGCCGACCCACCCGGGCTCTACAACATCACTGCCCTGCACCGCTTCGACGGCCCGGTCGACGCCGGCGCTCTCCGGAAGGCGCTCGCTCATCTCACCGAGCGCCACGAGATCCTGCGCACCGGCTTCGCCCTGGAGGGGGGTCGGCAATACCAGTTCGCCGTCGCCGTCGACGACGCCCCCGTCGACCTGACAGTGGCCGCGGTGCCCGCGGACGAGGTGCAACGTCTCATAGCGGCCCAGGACGCCGAGCCGTTCGACCTCGGGAAGCCGCCGTTGTTCCGGGTCGGGCTCTTCGGGGCCCGCCTGGCGGTGACGCTCGACCACCTTGTCGCCGACGGGACCGGCGCCGCAATCTTCATGAACGAGCTGCTGGCCGCCTACGAGGGACGGTCGCTCCCCCCGCTGCCGGTGCAGTTCGCCGACTTCGCCATCTGGCAGCGATCGCACGTCACCGACGCGGTCATTCGTCGCCAGCTCGACTGGTGGCTCGGAACCCTCGCCGGCATGCCGATGGGCCCGGCCGTGCCGTTCGACCACCTGCCGGAGACGCCGACGAGGCGCATCTCGTCGCGAGAGGTCGCTGTCCCTGCCGAGACTCGGGTCCGGCTCGACGTGCTGGCCCGGGCGACCGGCAGCACGCTGTTCACGGTGGCCGCGGCCGCGGTAGGTGCGCTGCTCGGGCGGCACGGAGCGCTGACTGACGTGGTGATGAGCACGACCCTCAGCGGGCGCAACCGGGCCGAGCTGGAGGATGTCGTCGGGATGTTCTCGGGGATCGGCCGGCTGCGTACCGATCTCTCGGGCGACCCGCCGTTCGCCGAGCTCGTTGTGCGGGAGCGCGACCGCGTGCTCGGCATGTTCGAGAACCAGGACGTTCCCTTCATGCGGGTGCGGCGGGCGCTGCTGCCGAACTTCCCGGCCGGGGGGATCGAGCTCGCCGCCGCCCTGCCCGTCGAGTTCCAGTACTTCCACACCGAGGACGACCAGGAGCTGTTCTTCCGCGGCCAGCTGCACCCGCTGAGCGTCACCCTGCTCGACGACGGTGCCCGGCTCACCGGCGGGTGGCGCTACAAGCGTGACTTCTACGAGCCGTCGACGGTCGACCGCCTGGCCCGCGACCTGGAGCAGCTGTTCGAGGCGGTGGCAGCCGACCCGTCGCGACGGCTCTCGGAGCTTCCCCTCAAACCCGTGCTGCGGTGACGGCGGCAGCCAATTCGGCCACCGTCGGCGCCTCGAACACTGCTGCGGCCGGCAGCTCGATCCCAAAGGCGTCGTTCAGCCGCGCCGCGATCTGGGTGGCGGCCAGCGAGTGGCCTCCGAGGGCGAAGAAGTCGTCGTCCCTACCGACCGCGGCCAGGCCGAGGACCGCTTCCCAGACCGACGCCACCACGGCCTCGGTCCGGTTGGTGGGCCCGGCGGACGTCGATGCCGGCGCCGGCGCTCCGAGGAGAGCCCGCACCTCGACCTTGGCGATTTTGCCGGACTGGTTGCGAGGCAGGCGGTCGACGACCACCACCCGGTGGGGCACCTTGTGCTCGGCCAGGCGGGCCCGCACCACGTCCTGGAGCTCCCGCTCCGCGGTGGGCGAGCGGAGGACGACGGCGGCGGCCACGTCCTCGCCGAGGACCGGGTGGGGCACGCCGACCACCGCGGCGTCGACCACCTCCGGATGCTCGTAGAGGGCGTTCTCCACCTCCAGCGACGAGACGTTCGACCCTCCCGTGATG
>CAYZMG010000026.1:20537-31972 GCA_964479465.1 uncultured Acidimicrobiales bacterium | reverse complement strand
ATGATGTCCTTCTTGCGATCGGTGAGGTGGAGGTACCCCTCTTTGTCGACGTGGCCGATGTCGCCGGTGTGGACCCAACCCTCTCCGAAGGCCTCGGCGGTGGCCGCCGGGTCGCCGTAGTACCAGCGGGTCGGCGTGTCCCGCCGGCGCAGCCAGATCTCGCCGTCCACGATGCGGATCTCGGTGGCGCCGACGGGCCGGCCCACCGCGGTGGGGCGGTGCTCGTCGAACTCCATGAGCGTGCGGGCCCCGCCGGCCTCGGTGAGGGCGTAGGCATTCCACACCGACGCCTGGGGGAACGCCTCGGCCAGCCGCCGGAACAGGGCGGGCGCCGCCGGGGCCGAGGAGAGGATCACCCGCCGGACCGAGGAGAGGTCGTGACGCTCGCCGGCGCCCGAGGACAGCAGGAGGTGGGCCATCGCCGGCACCAGCTGCAGCCGCCGGACCCCGTAACGCTCCACGAGGGCGCACATCTCGTCGGGGTCGAAGGCGGGGAGGGCGATCGCCGTGCGGCCGGCGATTCGCAGGGGCACCCGCAGCGCTTCCTGTGCCGCCTGGGTGCCGATGGGGAAGGCGTGGAGGAACGAGACCGGCTCTGCCGGCGCGTCGGCCGGCACGTCGTGGGCCATGAGGTTGGCGTGGGAGCACGCCACCCCCCTGGGCAGGCCCGTCGTGCCCGACGTGTAGAGAATCTCGGCCAGGTCCCCGGGCTCGACGGGAACCTGGCACGGGTCCTCCGGCTGCCCCGCTTCGAGGTCGTCGACGTGACCAACGACCAGCGCGGCGCCGGCGTGCGCCACTACCCGGTCGAGCTCGTCGCCGGAGAACCGCGACCCGAGGGGGACGGCCGCCGCCCCGGCCTTGAGCACCGCAAGGTAGGCCACCGCATAATCGGCCAGTCGGTCGTTGGCGAAAGCGAGCGCCACCCGGTCGCCGGCCGCCACGCCTCGCGCCACCAGCCCCCAAGCAGCGGCGTTCGACCGCCGCTCCCACTGCCGGTAGGCCAGCGCCTCGTCGCCGCCCACCCGCACGGCCACCGCATCCGGGTTCTCCGCCGCCCGCGCCCGCAACAGGTCGGCCAGCATCACCGGTTCGGAGGTTCCTGGACCAGTTCGATGGTGATGCCGTCCGGATCCCGCAGGTAGGCCAGGCGGGCGCCGGCCCGGGGGCCGGCCTGGACGTCGATGGGCCGTTCGCTGACGGCCCGGGCCCCGCAGGCCACGGCGTGGGCGTGGGCCGCGTCCATATCGCCGACGTGGAGGCAGACGTGGACGTTGCCCGGATGGGCGGTGCCCGGGTCGTAGGGCGGGTCGTCACGGTCGAGGTAGCGGAGCAGCTCGAGAGCGAGGCCGCCGGGCAGGTCGACCCAACACTGCTCGATGTGGACGCCGGGGTACCCGACCATCGTGCCGAGCTGCGGACCCTGCAGGACCCGCCGGTCGCGCGACGGCCGACCCAACAGCCGCTCCCAGAACGCCACCGCCCGATCCATGTCGGCGACGGTGATACCGACGTGGTGCACCGAGTCGAAGCTCATGATGTGACCTCGGCCAGGGCCTCGTCGAGGAGGGCCACGCCGGCCAGGGCCATGTCCTCCTCGATCACGAGCGGCGGGGTGATCCGGAGCACGGGTGCGGCGCCGGCGACGAGCACGCCCCGACGGGCCAGGGCGAGCACCAGCCGGCGGACCGTGTCCGGCGTCACCGGCGTCTTGGCCTCGCTATCGCTCACCAGATCGAGGGCGAGCAGCATGCCGGTGCCGCGGACGTCGCCGATGACCCGGTGGCGCCCGGCCAGCTCTCGCAGGGCGGTCAGCATGCTCGCCCCGACCCGCCGGCCGTTGGCCAGGATCGAGCCGTCCTCCAGCATGCCCAAGGCAGCAGCGCCCGCGGCGCAGGCCATGTTGCCGCTGGCGAAGGTGGAGGCGCCGGCGCCGGGCCGCCCGAACGGGCCGGCGTCGAGCACGTCCCGGCGGGACGCGATGAGGGAGATCGGGTAGCCGCCGGCCAGGCCCTTGCCGGCCAGAAGGACGTCGGGCACGACCCCCGACGACTCGAAGGCCCACATGGGGCCGGTCCGCCCGACCCCGGTGAGGATCTCGTCGAAGATCAGGAGGGCGCCGGTGCGGTCGCACAGCTCCCGGAGGTGGGCGAGGAACTCCGGCGGGAAGGGGATGACGCCCCCCACCCCTTGCACCGGTTCGACGATCACCGCGGCCAGTCGCTGCTCGGTGGCCTGCTCGTAGACCCGGTCGACGAGAGCCGCGCACGCCACCCCGCAGTCGGTCCGCGACAGCTCCAGCGGGCACCGGTAGCAGTTGGGGTTGGGGCTGTGGAACACGCCCGGGGCGAACGGGCCGTAGCCCCGCTTCAGCGGGAAGCCGCCCATCAGCGACATGGCCCCGAGGGTGCGGCCGTGCCAGGCCTGGTGAAAGGAGATGAACTCGTAGTTCCCCGTGTAGGACTTGGCCAGCCGGAGCGCGGCCTCGACCGCCTCGGCGCCGGTGGAGTACATCTGGAAGGTCTGCAGTTCCGGCGGCAGCGTCGCGGCCAGGGCCTCGAAGAACCTGACCCGGGCGGGGGTGGCGAAGTCGAAGTAGTGGAGGAGCCGCTGCGACTCCTCGGCGACGGCATGAGCCACCGCCGGCGGCGCGTGGCCGAGGTTCGCCACCACCGCGCCCGAGGAGAAGTCGACGAACAGGTTGTCGTCGACATCACGGACCACGGCGCCCCGGCCGTCCTTGAGCACCAGGCGCAGCCACTGGGCCGGCGGCGAGGAGTTCGTCGCGTGCAACGACGCGTCGCGCGCCCAGAGCTCCTGCGAGCGAGGGCCCGGCACCTCGGTGAGGACCCGTGGTGCCAGCTCGGGATTGAAGGTCATGGGACCCGGATGGGACGGCGTTCGGCGGCCAGTTGCTCGAGGAGGGCGACCCCCCGATCGGGGCCGGGCATGGCCGAGAGCTCGGCTTGGACGCGCCGGGCGGCGTCGCGGAGGCGCCGGTCGTCGAGCAGGGCCCGCACCGCCGCCTTCACCGCCGCGGGGGTCACCTCGGCGGGCAGCAGCCGCCGGCCCACGCCGGCCGCGACGCAGGCCTCCGCGTTGTGGAACTGGTTGGCGCCCTGGGGGAGCAGGAGCA
Organism: uncultured Acidimicrobiales bacterium; assembly: GCA_964479465.1. Lineage (GTDB taxonomy): Bacteria > Actinomycetota > Acidimicrobiia > Acidimicrobiales > AC-14 > CADCTB01. The sequence continues at coordinate 28,836 of CAYZMG010000026.1, read as the reverse complement.
GGGGCAAGCCGTGGGCGAGGATCGGGAGAATCGCCGTGCCCCCCTGGTTCACCACCGCGTCGCAGAACGGGAGCAGGAGGGACTGCGGGATGAAGCGCTCGACGTGGATGTGGTCGGGCTGGGGGCCGAAGTCGGCGGGGTCGTTGTCGTGGCCGACGGTGAGGATGGCCGTCACCGGCTCGTCCCGCAGCGCCTCGAGGACGGCGGCAAACACGTCGCGAGCCCGAGCGTTGAATACCGTGCCCAGGCTCACGTAGACGACCGGCCGGTCCGCCGGCAGGTCGTCTACCCACGCCGGCAGGGCCTCGCCCTCGGTGCCGGGTTCGATGGTGGCGTTCTGCACCTGGTGGGCCACCGTGATCTCGCCGATCTCGTCCGACTGGAGGCCGGGCGGGGCCACGTCGAGGTAGAGGTACCGGAACAGGCCGCCGAAGGGGCCCACGTCGACAGTGTGCTCCTCGTAGAGCGGAGCGAGGGTTTGCCCGGCCAGGCGGGCCATGGCCAGGGGCCGGAGGATGCCCACGCTCTGGTCGGCCCAGGGGATGCCGGCCGTGGCCGCGGCGACCGGGCCGGCGAACTCGGTCTCGTCGTGCACCAGCAGGTCGGGCTTCCACGTCTTGGTGAGGGGGATCAGGTCGGCGACCCGGGCGGGGGCGGCCACGCCCGCCAGCATCCTGGGGACGAACTGCTCGAACCGCTCCATGGCCGTCAGCGCATCCTGTTCGGGGTAGCGCCGGCGGGCCTCCTCCATCTGGCGGGCCAGGGCCATGCCCGCCGGGAAGGCGGGGAAGCCGGTGCGTTCGACGTGGGGGCAGAAGTCGGCCGCGGTGGCGAAGGCGACCTCGTGCCCGGCACGAGCCAGGCCCTGGGCCAGAGCCAGCATGGGGTTGAAGTGCCCGTGCCCCGGGAGGCACGTGCACAGCACCCTCATGGGCGGCGCACGTCGGTCAATCGTCGCCGCCGGTCACATCGGCTACGGGACCTCGTAGACGGCCTCGCAGGTGGCCGCGAAGTCCACGCCTGGGCCACCGATGCACTGGTCGGTGCCGTCTCCTCCGAAGAGCCGGTCGTTGCCGTCGCCGCCATGGATCGAGTCGTTCCCGGGCCCGCCACAGATGACGTCGTCGCCGCCCATGCCGAGGATCAGGTCGTCGCCGCCCAGCCCGACGATGACGTCGGGACCGGGCGTGCCGACGAGGCGGTCGGGCCCGGAGGTGCCGACGATCGTGGCCGGGAGCCCGTCACAGGTCAGGCCGGATGGCACCGTGGTCGACGTGGTCGACGTGGACGTGGTCGTCGGCGGCAGCGTGGTGGTGGTCGAGGTGGACGTCGTCGTCGTCGGCGGCAGCGTGGTGGAGGTGGATGTCGTCGTGGTGGCCATCGTCGTGCTCGTCGAGCTCGAGGTGGTGGTGGCCATCGTCGTGCTGGTCGAGCTGGACGTGGTGGAGCTGGTCGACGAGCTGGAGGTCGTGGAGCTGGAGGTCGTGGAGCTCGAGCTGGTGGGGGTGGTCGTCACCGTGGTGGTGCTCGACGTGGTGATGTCGACGCACCAGCCGCCACCGAAGTCCTGCACGTCGGGCGGCCCCGGCTCGTCGTCCACCACGTACAGGCTCCAGGTGCCGTTGGGGTCGATGCCGTCGAAGGCCGACAGGTTGGGCGAGGTCGTGGTCGGCGCGGGCGCGGGCGCGGGGAAGCTGTCGCTGGCGTCGAAGCTGCCCGTGTCGCTGTCGTCGTCGAGCGGCTGGTAGGTGCCAGAAGTCAGTTGGGTATTGGCCGGCAGGGGCGCCGCCGCCTCGTCGTCCAGGACCAGGTCGACATCGGTCACTGCGTTGGCGATGTCGTTGGTCCCTCCGACGTCGGACATCACGAGTACCGCGGTGCCGTTCGGCGCCACCACGAGCAGGTCGAGGTCGGCGGGGAAGGTGTACGTGAGGTCGTGGAGGAGCACGTTCACGTCGGTGACCGTGCCTGTGAGCCCGCTGACCGTGATGTTGGACGGGTAGGGATTGAGGGCCTGGACCGCAAACGTGGGTTGCGGCGGCGGGGTGAAGACGATGGGGGTGGTGTTGCAGAACTGGACGGCGTTGGCCGTCCCGGTGAAGAGCGGCACCAGCGCGGCGGTCACCACCGCCATCATCGCCACCGTCCTCCGATGCTGCCGCCGTAGGCGTGTCGCCACGATCTTCCTCCTGCGCCTGGAGCCGGATCCCCACGTCCCGACCGCTTGGTAGCACCATAACCGCGATAGAGCCCGCGGCGGCGCGCCCCGGTCAGGAGCGCAGGTCGGCCACGTCGCGGAGGCGGATCCCGAAACCGGTTACCTCGGCCGAGACGGCGCCCACGACCCTGGACCGGGGCCGGAACTCGCGCACCCACCACGGGGCCTCGCCCGGGGGCCCCACCGGCCCAACCGGGCCGGCCCCCACGCCGACCTCGACGGATGCGGGCGCCACGGCGAGGCCGGTGCCGGTGGCCTTGAGGTACGCCTCCTTCGCCGTCCACAGGCGTAGGAATGCCTCGACCCGCTCGCCGGCAGGCAGGCGGTGGAGGGCGGCCGCCTCGCCGCCGGTGCAGGCCAGCGCAGCCGCCCCGTCGACCGCCTGGTCGAGGTGCTCCACGTCGATGCCGACCTCGAAGGGAGCCACCGCCACCACCGCAAGGTCCGCCGACCGGGCCAGGCTGAAGCAGGGTCCGGTCGAGGTGCCCAGGCGAGGCTTGCCCGGCTTGTCGGGCAGGTCGACCGCCGCCGGCGGTACGCCCAGCTCGGCACCGAGGACGTGGCGGAGCCAGGCCCGGCCGAGCGAGAACCGCCGGGCTCCGTCTGCGAACCGGTAGCGGACGGCGCGCTGTCGCTCGGCGTCGCTCAGGCTGGCGACGAGGCGGGCGCGCTGCGGCTCCGGCACGGCCAGCGGCGCCACCCACACGTCCACCGCCCGGATGGTACCGACCCGATCTACGGTCGTGGGGTGGAGCACCAGGCATGACCAGCATCGTTACTGGCGGAGGCCGCGGCATCGGCCGCGCCGTCGCCCTGGCCCTCGCCGGCCAGGGCCATGCCGTCTGCGTCAACGACACCGGCGTCGATGTCCAGGGGTGCCGGCCGGACCCCACGGTGGCGGAGGCGGTGGCCGAGGAGATCCGGGCCGCGGGCGGGCGGGCGCTCGCCGTCGACGCCGACGCCCGGACCCGGCCGGGCGCCGAGGCCGTGGTGGCGCAGGCCGAGGCCTGGGCCGGCGCCGCGCCGGCGGTGCTGGTGCACGCGGCAGGCACGCTGCGCGACGCCATGGTGCACAAGGCCGGCGACGAGGACTGGGCCGAGGTTCTGGGCTCACACCTGTCGGTCGCGGTCGAGCTGACCCGGGCCCTCGCAGGCGGCATGCGCCGGCGCGGGTACGGACGGATCGTCTACCTGGGCGGCGCCGCCGGCCTGGTCGGCAACGTCGGCCAGGCCGCCTACGCCGTCGCCAAGGCCGGGCTGTTCGGGCTGACAAGGGCCGTCGCCCTCGAGCTGGCCGGCCGTGACGTCTGCGTCAACTACGTCGCCCCCTTCGCCTTCACCCGGATGACCGAGACCATCCCACCAGTCACCGAGCAGTTGCGCGAGTACCTGCGGGTGGCGCCCGGCGCCCGGGCCGACGACGTCGTCGGGCTGGTCGGCCTGCTGTGCTCACCCGAGGCGCGTGGCGTATCCGGGCAGGTCTTCGGGGCCCGGGGCGCCGAGGTGACCCTGTGGTCGCAGCCTCGGCCAGCGGTGACCCTGACCGACCAGACGGGCTGGACGCCCGGGGCGCTGGCCCGGGGCCTCGCCGGTCTCGACCCGTTCCTCGTCCCGCTCGAGTCGGAGTTCGACCTCTTCGGCGGCCCGCCGGTCGCCGTCGTCCGGTGACCCCGTTCACCGGCGAGGTGGCCGACGCGGCCGCGGCCCACGCCCTGGCGCCGGAGTATGTGACCGCGGTCGGCAAGGTGATCAGCAGCCACGTCCGCAACGAGCTGGCGGGGGCCACCGCCTTCGACGAGCCGGCCATCGCCCTCGCTCCAAGCCCCAAGGAGAAGTGGCTGGCCTGCCGGATCGCCATGGAGGAGTACGGCCACCACCTGAAGTTCCAGCGGCTGGCGTCCGAGCTCGGGCTGGAGGACGCGTCGACCGGTCGGGCGCTCTCAGTCTTCGACTACGAACTCACCTCCTGGACGGAGTTCGTGGTCCTGAAGGCCCTGGTCGACCTGGCCGAGGTGGTGCTCATGGAAGAGCTGCTGGCCACGTCCTACCTGCCGCTGCGGGGCGTGGTCGTCCAGCTGCTCCCCGAGGAGCACTTCCACGTGGCCTTCGGCAAGGCCCACACTCGCGAGCGGGCCGGTGACCCGGCCGTGCAGCGGGCGGTCGACGATCTGGTCCGGTTCACGGTGCCGTTCTTCGGCCGGAGCGTGTCATCCAACAACGAGGCGTTCCGGCTCTGGGGCGTGAAGCAGCGCACGAACGACGAGGCTCGTGCCGACTGGGCCGCCCGGTCCCGGCAGTTCGTCGAGGGCGAGCTTGGCCTGCGGTTCCCCGAGGTGGATCCCCTCTGGAACGGCTGAGCGGCCCCTGGCACGCGGTCGACGGCGAGGGCCGCGACGTGGCCACCGGCCGGGCCCCTCGGTCGCCCGGCCGGGGCTCACCCGCCCTCGCCCTGGCCGCGGCGCCGGTCGCCACCTGGCCGCTGGGCGTTGTCGACGGCACGGGCGGCCGCGCCGGCCTGGCCGAAGCCCTCGGGCCGGCCGGCGACCGGGTGGAGCGCCTTCTCGCCCGGCTGGCCGAGCCGGAAGCGGTGGACGTGGAGAGTTTGGCCCCGGCCACGCCCGTCGGGACGGTTGCGCTCCCGATCGACGTGGTTGAGCTCCGGGCGGGGGTGGAGGCCGGGCGCGACCTCGACCCGGTCTGGCTGGCCGAGGTCGAACGCCGGCGGGATTCGGCCCGGACCGCCCTCGTCGCCGCAGGCCGGAGCGACGAACTGGAGGCTGCCCTTAACGTCGCCATCCTGCTGGCCACCGCGCGCTTCGACCCCGCCGACGACACCGACGTCGACGCCCACGTCGCCTCCGGTGCCCGGCTCTGGCTGCTGACCGGTGCGGTGGCCTCGGCGCTGTCCGGGGCGGAGCCGGATCCGTTCCACGCCTGGGCCCGCCTGGTCGTCGGCGGCTGGTGGCCGGTGGGCCCGTGCGGGGGCCGCCTGGTCATCAGCCGCGCCGACCGATGAACCTGGCCGCCACTCTCGAGGCTCGGGCCGCGGCGGGCGGCTGGGGCGGCGACCCGGCGTTCCTCGCCGACGGGCGGGTGTTCACCCACGCCGATGTCCACGACGGGGCGGCCCGGGCCGCGGCCGTGCTCGACGGCATGGGGATCGGACGGGGTGACCGGGTGCTGCTCGCTCTGCCCGACGGCGTCCAGTTCGTCTGGGCGTTCCTGGCCGCGCTGCGGCTGGGGGCCGTCGCCGTGGCGGTGAACCCGCGACTGACCCCTGCCGACCACGAGGCGGCCGCCGCCGGCGCCGGCGCCCGGCTGGTCGTGGGCTCGGCGGACCTGGCCGGGCGGTTCGCCGGGCGGCCGGTGGTGACGGGCGACGACCTGGAGGCGGCACTCGGCGGCCGCCCGCCCCTGGCGCCGGCCGACGTCGGCCCCGGCGACCCGGCCTACGCCCAGTACACCTCGGGCACGACGGGACTCCCCAAGGCGGCCGTGCACGCCCACCACGACCCAGCCGTCTACTTCGATGCCTTCGCCCGCCAGGCGATCCTGATGCGGCGGGCCGACGTGCTCCTCTCGGTCTCCAAGCTCTACTTCGCCTACGGCCTGGGCAACTCCCTGTTCTTCCCCCTCATGGCCGGGTGCCGGGCCGTCCTGCACGCCGCCCACCCCCGCCCCGACGACATCGCCGGCGTGGTCCGGCGCCACGGGGTAACCGTGCTTTTCGCCGTCCCCACCTTCTACGCCCATCTGGTGGCCGGCGGGCGGCCGGAGGCGTTCGCCACGGTGCGGGTGGCGGTCTCCGCCGGCGAGGCCCTCGGCGTGGCCCTGGCCGAGCGGTCGCGGGCCCTGCTGGGCTGCCCGATCCTCGACGGGCTCGGCTCCACCGAGGTGGGGCAGACGTTCGCCAGCAATACCCTTGCCTGCTGGCGGGACGGCACGGTGGGCCGGGCCCTCCCGCCCTATCGGGTGCGGGTCTGCGACGACGGGGGAGAGGACCTGGCGCCTGGGCAGGTCGGGGCGCTGTGGGTCGCCGGGCCGACGCTGCTGCTCGGCTACCTGGGCGACGGGCCGGCGCCGCCGGACAGCCGGCGGGGCGAATGGCTCCGCACCGGCGACCGGGCCCTTCTCGACGGGGACGGCTTCCTGCATCTGCGAGGGCGGTCCGACGACATCGAGCAGGTGGGCGGCATCTCGGTGTCGCCCCTGGAGGTCGAGGCGGTGCTCGCCCGCCACCCGGCGGTGACCGAGGCGGCGGTGGCGGCGGTCGTCGATGCCGAGGGTGCATCCCGCCTGCTGGCGTTCGTCGTGCCCGCACCCGGGGCGAGGCCCGGGCTCGAGGCCGAGCTGCTGGGGATGGCCCGGGAGGAGCTGGCACCGTTCAAGGTGCCCCGCTCGGTCGTCCTCGTCTCGGCGCTGCCCCGGACGCCGACCGGGAAGCTGCGCCGGTTCGTCCTTCGATCCGGTGCGTGGGAGGGTTAGTGCGTCGTTTCCGCCCCTACCTACCCTCGGTCGCGATCGGCTCGGGGGCATCCCCCGGTCCCGCTGTTCAGGGCGACCCGGCATCACCATCGATGGCTGTCCACATGAGACACCGCCTCGGAGGTGCGTCGCCTTCTCCGAGATCAGATCCGTTGGATCCGGACGGGTGTCGGCAACTGGTCGGAGAGATGTCGCAGATCCTCGATGTCGGAAGTGAGGACCGTGGCGTGACGCCTGGAGGCGACGATAGCGAGATGGGCGTCGATGACATCGGGAGTCGAGGCCTTGCCCACGAGAGCGCCGACTTCATGGGAGTCATCCGGGGCGAAACCGACGATGTCGCAGCCCCGCAGCATGCGCCGCAGCTGTACCTGCCGCGGAGAGCGGCTGACCTGGGCGACGACAGGTGCGGTCGTCCGCGGGATGAGCCCAAGCTCCAAACGAGCCCGATGATCGGCCCAGACGTCACGGTCGTTGCGCTCGGCGGCCACGAACACGCCGGCGTCGTAGACGAAGCTCACGCCGGTCGCGCCTGGGCAGCGGCGGCGACATCACTGGCAACACGCCGGCGAGCAGCATCCAGCTCATCTGCGGTGAGGGGGCCATGTTCCTGCTCCCACTCCGAGACCGCCCGCAGGCCGTCTCGCAGGAGCAGCGCCCCGCGGGCCGCCTCGGTCATCCACGCCGAGACGCTGACGCCCTCCTCGCTGGCGGCGGCGAGGACCTGCTCGTGCACACCGGCGTCAACGGTGATCGCCAGCTTCGGCGAGGGTCTCCCACGTGGCATGTTCATACTCTACTACTGCCGTAGTAGTGTTTGGCGAGGCCCTTCAGGCGAGTGAGCCGGGTGTCCACCGGCCGGCGTTCGGGGATGACCGCTCGGCCCAAGTCGTTCGGTGATTCTGGGGCGGCAAGGCCAGATCGTGAGGATCGGCTCTACCGCTCGTGATCGATCTCGAGGTAGATGATCTCGACCGCATTGTCGCCGGCGAGCACGACGTAGAGCGCGAGCCGAGCGACGAGCACTCCGGCGGCAATCAGGACCCGAACCTCCGGCACGTCCTTGACCGCCAGGGTGACCGCCTCGTAGTCGAGTGCGAGCAGGTCGATGAGCGGCGGTATCTCGTGGAGCAGAAAGTCGGCTGTCGACGGGACTCCGGTTGGGCTGCGCTCCGCAGGGAGCAGTTCATCGAGCCGATCGAAGAACGAGGGGGCGACGCGGACCTGTCGCCGGGCGCTCACTCGGTGACGGGACGGAACTGCTCAGCCAACCGGGCCGCCGTCGTCTCCACTCGCTCGCGGAAGGCCGCCGGGAGGTGGTCGAGGTCGGTCACGATGTGCTCACGCACCACCTGGGCGCGCTGGTCCGGCGACATCGCATCGAGTTCCTCGGCGGTGATCATCCTCGGTGCGTCGGCCACATCACCAGGGTACCGGCGAAGGACCTGGACGGGGAGTATCCACGTCTGGGAAGGCCCTCCGGGACCGCCCCCTAACGGCTATCCCTAAACCGTCTAGCTTCCTTGGATCCGGGTAGCCCACCAGTGCCGTTCAGGGCGTAGGCGCGGTTACGAGATGGCGCTCGTTCCGCCCAGG
>CAYZMG010000026.1:0-20527 GCA_964479465.1 uncultured Acidimicrobiales bacterium | reverse complement strand
GTCACCTTTACGGGCTGCGTTAGGGCTGGTCATGGGCCCTACATCGTCGGTAGCCATCTCGTGGGAACCCCCCAGCGCGCCGAACCGCGCCGTGTAGCGAGCGAAGGCCACGTCGACCTCGTCGCCGGTGAGCCCGAAGCCGGCCAGGTCGTAGCGGTGGGCGCCGTGACGGTGCTGCGGGTTGCCGGCGATCCAGCGGCGCATGGCGGCTTCCGCCCGGGCGGAGAGCGGCTGGCCCCGCTGCTCGTAGATCGGTCGCACCGCCGCGATCGGGTCGACGACCAGCTGCCGGTAGGCGACGTCGACGAATGCGTCCCCGGGTTCCGCGGCGCGCACGTCGAGGGCCCGGTCGACCGCCCCGGCAGCACGGTCCAGGGCCTGGCGGCCGACCATCGCGGGCGAGACCTCGTCGCTGTACGCCCGGCGCAACGTGTGCACGAGGCTGGCGTAGGACGCCACCGCCTGGTGCGGGTCCCGATGGCAGACGACCACCGTGCACCCGGGTAAGGCGGCGAGGAGGGCGTCGAGGTGGCCGAGGTGGCTGGGCGACTTGAGAGCCCACGCCGGCGCGCGCTCCTCGCCCGACAGCACCCGGAGCTGGAGCGCGTAATGGAGGTACTCCTCGGCCAGCGGGGCCCGGGCCAGCCACGCCGAGTAGTCCGGGGCGTCGAACATGTCGTCGAAGTGCTGGCTGGCGAAGGTGTTCTGGAGAAGGGCGTCGCACTCCTCGGGGCCGGTCGGTGTGGCGCCGTGGATGGCGCGGAACCCGGGGACCAGGCGGTAGAAGCCCTCCAGCCAGCGTCCGGCCTGGGCCTGGAGGGCCTCGGCCGGCGGGCCACCGGCGGCCGGGGGGACGGGGTGCAGCGCCTCCCAGAAGCGCAGGACCCGGTGGGCGGGGTCGCAGGCCAGGAGGTTGTGGAGGAGCGTGGTGCCGGTCCTCGGCAGGCCGGTGACGACCAGCGGCCGGTCGAGGGGTCGGTGGGCCACGTCGGGGTGGGACGCGACGTGGTCCTGCACGTAGCGCAGGTTCCGCAGGTGCCGGACGGCGGCCTTGTGGAGGACCTCCCGGCCGGTGGCGTTGAGCGTCGCCGTGCGCTGGCATGAGTCGACCAGCAGCTCGAGCGTACGAACGAACGGCACCTCGCCCGGCCATGGCCCGGCCCGGGCTGCGGCCTCGTCGATGAGCTCGGTGACGGACGTCATGGGAGTGAGCACAGGATCGAGGAGGCCACCCGGGCCGGAAGCTCGAGCGGCCCGAGGTGCCCGAGGCCGTCGAGGATCTCGAAACGACCCTCGCGCAGCCGCGCCGCCACGTCCGCCGGCGGGCGGGCCTCGGTGGCCGAGCCGCAAGCCACGATGACGGGGCAGGCGACGTCGGGCAGCCGGAGGTAGGCGTCGTGGGCGGTGGCCGTCTCATAGACCGCGGCCTCGTCCTCCGGCCGGCACTTGAGCCGGCCGTCGTCCCCGACGCCGTGGTCGACGTACGCCCGGAGAACCTGAGGGTCGAGGGCGTGGAAGGGGGGCCTGGCCGAGAAGTGGCGCAGGGCCTCCTCTCGGGACGGGAACGTGGCGCGGCGGAGCCGGGCCTGCTCGGCTAGCCAGCTGCCGCGATCGGGCCCGAGGGGCGGGTCGGCGGCGACCAGCACCGGCTCGTAGCAGTAGAGGGCGGCGAAGGTGCCAGGGCGGGCCTGCTCGGCCATGAGCACGGCCGTGCCACCGCTGGAGTGGCCGAACCCGTACGGGCGCTCGAGCCCCAGCCGGTCCACCACGGCCAGGACGTCGGCCGCCAGCCCGTACCAGTCGAGCGCCTCCCCGGGCGGCAGGGGAGTATCCCCGTGGCCGCGGTGGTCGAAGGACACGCAGTGGAGGCGGCCCGCCAGCTCCCGGGCGAGCGGGGCCAGGACCAGGCCGTGCAGGCCGGCGGCGTGAGCCATGACGAGGGTCGGGCCGGTCCCGCCGAAGTCGTGGACCGCGGTCACCGCGTCCGCCACCGCTGGCGGGGCTTGTCGGTGACCGCCGAGCGCAGGGCCGGCCGGTCGACCTTGCCGATCTTTGTCCGGGGGATGGCGTCGACCACGGCCAGCTCGTCGGGTAGCTTGTGGCGGGCCAGGACGTCGCCCAGGAACGTGCGCAGCTCGGCCAGGTCCGGCGGCCCGATGTCCGAGGGCACCACGCAGGCGCAGACCGCCTCGCCCAGGACCTCGTCGGGCGTTCCCACCACCGCGCAGTCGGTCACGCCGGGGTGCAGCCGGGCCGCGGTCTCGATCTCGGTCGGAGACACATGCAGGCCGCCCCGGTTCACCAGCTCCTTCAGCCGGCCCAGCACGTAGACGGTGCCGTCGGGGTCGATGCGCCCGAGGTCGCCCGTCCGGTACCACCCGTCGACGGCGGCGTCAGCGTCCTTCCAGTAGCGCACCGGGCGGGCGGCGCCATAGGCCAGCTCGCCCACCTCGCCGGGCGGCAGCGGCGTCGATCCGCCGGGCTCGAGGACGGCGATCCTGCCGTCGGGCGGCGTACCCTCCGGGCCTTTGAAAACGATCCGGCCCACCGAGCCTCGCCGGATCTCGTTCGGGTCGGTGGTGAGGACGGTGAAGTTCTCGCTGCACCCGTACACGTAAAGGAGGTCGACGCCGAGCTCGCGGTAGATCCCGTCGACCAGGCCGCGGGGGAGGCTCGACGCGGCCGAGATCGCCCAGCGGAGGCTCTCGACGCGGTGGCGCTGCGGGTCCCGCGCGTCGAGGAGCAGGGTGAAGTGCGCGGGCATGCCGGGGAGCACGGTGACCTCCTCGTCGGTGATCAGGTCGAGCGCGCCCCGTGGGGAGAACCGTTCGGCGACGACGAGGCGCCCCCCGCTCAGCAGGGCCAGCAGCGCCAGGCGCAGGCCGAAGACGTGGGCCATGGGCAGGTAGAGCAGGTGGACATCGTCGGTCCCTGGACGGAAGGCGTCGGCGAAGAACTGCATCTTGGCCCAGCAGGCCGGCAGCGTCTCCATGACCCCCTTGGGGTTGCCGGTCGTCCCCGAGGTCAGCAGCAGGTGGGAGGTGTCGCCGGCGCCGTGCGGCGGTGACCAGTCCTCGAGCTCCTCGGGGCCGGCGAGCAGTTCGGTCATATCGACGAACACCCGGGTGCCCGGATGGGCCGCCTCCACGGCCCGGATCGGCGCCTCGGGATCCCCGGCGTCGGGATACGGCCTGAACAGAAGCGCAGCGGCTTCTGTGCGCTGGGCCAGCCATGCGAGCTCCCGCCCCGTGAGGTCGTTGTCGGTCCCCACGTGGATGGCCCCGACCGCCCACGCCGCGTTGATGGCGATCAGGTGCGCAGGGGAGTTCGGCAGCTGGCACAGAACACGGTCGCCCGGGCCGATGCCGAGGCGGCGGTAGGCCGCGGCCAGCCGGGCGACCTTCTGCCCGAGCTCGGCGTAGGTCAGCGTCGTGCCTGCTGAGGTGACGGCCGGCCGATCCGGCCAGCGCCGGCAGGCGGCGTGCAGGCTGGGCGCCAGCTGCCCGGTCACGTGAACGACCAGGGCGCGCGGGGTGCCACGCCGTTGCCCACCGGCTCGAACAGGCCAGCCAGGCGGGGGTCGGCAGGGACATCGGCGAGATCGACACACACCACGGCAGCCGGGATCCCGGCGCCGGCCAACCGCTCCGCCCACCTACCGGCGGTGTCCTCGCCCAATCGGGCGGCGACGCGGTGCTCCATCTCGGGACGGGGGGCGGCGGCCGGGTCGACGGCACAGAGCCGGCACAGCCGGCCGAATCCTTCGTCGTCCTCGACGCTGATCGCCACGAGGCCGTCGGCGGTGGGGAGAGGCCGGTCGATGATCCCCCAGAGCGGGCGCCCGTCCCGCCGGCCGTATTCCTTCCCACCCGCAATGTCCTCGAGGACGTGGGCGTGTAGCGACATCGCCCCGGCCACGAGCGAGGAGCGCACCCTTGAGGCGCCGCCCGTGCGCTCCCGCCGGTAGAGCCCGGCCAGGACGCCCTCGGCGCCCACCAGGGCGCCGACCAGGTCGCACAGGATCATGCGCGACGGGAACGGCAACTCGTCTTCGGGATGCAGCCCTTGTCCCAGCCCGGTGTGGGCCTGCACGAGAAAGTCGGTCCCGACCAGATTGCCGGCGGGTGGACGGTCACCCCAGCCCGAGACCTCGGCGTAGACCAGGTGCGGCTGGCACTGTGCCAGCTCGGCGAACCCGAGACCCCATTCAGCCGCCTTCCCGGGCCGCCAGTTGTGCAGGAACGCGTCGGCACCTCGCACGAGCTCGACAAGCGCCGCCCGCCCGGCCGGCCGGCCGAGATCCAGCTGGACGGTCTCCTTGCCGCGGTGCAGGGTCACCGGGGCCCGCCCGTAGTCACCCTCGGGCGGCTGCACCCTGACGATCTCGGCGCCCAGCATGCGGAGGAGCATTCCGGCGAACGGGCCCTGGATGCGGCTCGTTGCCTCGACCACTCGGATGCCGGCGAGGGGCAGCCCGGAGTCGGCCGTGCAGCCTGGCACGGCCGGTCCACTGCCACGGGACGTCACGGTCGGATGGGCGGCGAGGAGACCGGGGTCCGTCCGCACCTCGTCGTACCCGCGCAACGGCGCCAGGCTCACGCCGGTCGCGCCGGCGATCCGGCGCAGCTCGGCCAGCGAGTGCCTGGCCGTCGTCTCGTGCAGTCCGACGGGGAGGGAGCACGTCGCCCGCTCGTAGCGCCAGAGGAAGGCCGTCCAGCCCCAGCCCAGCTCGGTCGTGGGCGCTCCGAGGCCGGTCCAGAACGCCTTCCACGACTCCCCGTCGAGGGTCTCGATCTCGAACCACCGGCCGTCGGCGCTGCGGAACGGGGGGCCGGGCGCGGGCAGGGGTGGCCCGGGGAGGGCATCGCCGAGACCGGTCGCAACGACGAAGTAGTGCGAGAGCAGGAGCAGCCCGGCCTGGACGACGGACGTGCGCACGACCGGCACCGTATGGCCGCGCCGACGGGCGACGGCGGCGGCGAGGGCGCCCTGCGCCCCCAGGATCCCTGCGGCGACGGAGGCGACCTCGAGCCCGAGCCGCCGGGGGGTGCCCTGGTCTCTTCCGTGCACCTCCATGAGGCCGGTGAGGGCCTGCACGGACGCCTCACTCCCCGGGTGCTCGGGCGGGAGGCGGGCGGGGCCGTGCCAGGTGATCTCCGGCTCGACCGCGTCGGAGGCGTCGAGGCCGCCGAGGGCACGGAGCCGGCGCGAACACGTGTCGATGGCAATCTGGGGAGGCCGCCGTGCCGACCTCATGTCGGAGCCGGGCGGACCCCTATGCCCAGCGAATGCTCCACGGAGGCCGCAGCTGGGTGCTCGGAATAGTGAAACGCTGGTTGTCCTGGCGGACCGCGCCGGCCGGCGCCGCCGTCTTGCCGATCATGCCGGTCAATGATGACGACGGGCCCTCGCCGGCCGCGTTGTAGGCCGTGACCCGGTAGTAGTACAGGGTCGGGGCGGCGGTGACGTCCTGGTAGCCCAGCACGTTGCCCACCGTGGTCAGCAGGGTCTGCGAGTGAGGCGACGTGCCGCGGTAGATGCGGTATCCGGTGACCGGGCCGGTCACCGGGGCCGCCCACGACAGAGCGATTCCCCCGCCGACGGTGGGCTGCCGGGCGCTGAGCACCTGGGGCGCCGAGGGGACGCCGCCGGTCGGAACCTGGGTGGTTGTCGTCTGTGGAGGCGCGGTCGTGGTCGTGGGGATCGGAGGCCCCGCTGTGGTGGTCGTCGTCGGGGGCGGGAGCGTGGTGGTGGTGGTCGGTGGGGGAGTGGTGGTGGTCGTCGGTGGTGAAGTGGTCGTCGTGGTCGTCGTGGTCGTCGTGGTCGTCGTCGGCCCGTTCGCCGGCGCCTGGGCGCTCAGGAACGCGCTGTTGGCGGTGTTCCAGTGGGTGGCCAGATAGCTGCCGGGCGCTGGTGCGGTACTGAAGTAGTCGTCGTTGTTGCAGTCGTACAGTGCCTCCTTCGCGGCCGGGCAGACGTAACGCACAGGGGACGACGTCGAACCGTCGGCGTAGCAGAGGCGGTCCGACTCGTCGAGGCAGTGGAAACCCGGCGTGGCGTTTGGAGCGGAGGTCTGCACACCACCGAGGAGGTGCAGGAGCTCGTGGGCCTCGACCGCGTTCGTGAGGCCCCAGCACCCGTTGTCGACTCGGCCGACAGACCCTTGGATCCAAGGATTGCCGTTGTTGTAGTTGCGCCCAGGCGTCGGGTCATGGGAGTCGTCGACGTACAGCTCGGCAATGCCGCAGTAGCGGTTCGTGTCGGTCCACACCAGATACTTGCGGTCGGGCCGGCTGTAGCCGGCTCGGTGGAGCTCGGTGACCATGGTTGAGAAGTTCGACATCGCCGCCGAGCTGAGGGTCACCCGGGTGATGACCGGGTTGCAGGAGGAGTCGGTGACGAAACGGACGTGCCGTGTGCCACCCGTTTGTGCCGCGCTGCTGTTCACGATCTGGTCCAGCCGGGCGGCCCATAACCGGAACGAGGCCTCGTAGGTGGAGTAGCGGTCGGCACGGGTCGTGGCGCGGGCGTACATCAGCTGCACCCGGTAGCCGTCGGTGCCGTTCCCATAGCAGGGCACCGACCCGATCTCGGACGCCGTTCCGCCCGCCGGGGCGGTGTGCTCAGCCGCGGGGTCAGGGCCCCGGTTCTCGCGGATATCGACACCCTCGGGCGCAGGATCGGGGCCGTGGGTGCACAGAAGCTGCTTCATGGACGGGGTCACGCGGCCATCGATCACGGCCTCGAACGCACCGGCGCAGAAGCTGTCGATCGGGGCTTTCCGGAGCCCGTCGTAGATGAGGCCGCGACCGGGATCGTCGGCGGGCGCCTGCGCGGTGGCCGGGCCGGTGACCACGACGACCCACCCTCCGGCGAGGACTGCCGCGAATGAGAGGACGAGCGCGAGAAGTCGGTGCATATCAGGAACCCCCGGCGAGAAGTTACACGCGACTCCCCGGCTACCGTGGCGGTCATGAGGGTGGTCGCAGGCATCGCCGGCGGGCGACGGTTGCAGGTACCCGCCGGCCGCAAGGTCCGCCCCACCAGCGAGCGGGTTCGCGAAGCTCTGTTCAACTCGCTGGGCAGTCTCGACGTGGTGGTCGGCGCCGGCGTGCTCGACCTGTTCGCCGGCACGGGCGCGCTCGGGATCGAGGCGCTGTCACGGGGCGCGGCGTCGGCCACCTTCGTCGACGCCGACGCCCGGGCGGTGGCGGCCATCAAGGAGAATCTGCAGGCGACGGGCCTGGCTGACCGGTCGCGGGTGGTCCAGGCTGACGTCCTGGGCTACCTCGCCCAGTGCCAGGGTCACGTCGACCCCCGTACTTTCGACATCGCGTTCGCCGACCCGCCCTACGCATGGGACGAGTGGCCCGCGCTTCTGGCTGTGGTCCCGGCGCACATCGTGGCCGTCGAGGCCCGGGCCCATCTCACGCTCCCGCCGGAGTGGCATCCCCTCCGTTCGAAGCGCTACGGCGATACCGTGGTCACGTTGGCACGGCGTGTCGAAGGGGAGTAGTTGCCGAAAGCGCTGATACCCGGTTCGTTCGACCCCGTGACCTTTGGTCACCTCGACGTGATCGAGCGCACAGCCCGCTTGTTCGACGACGTGCTGGTGGCCGCGGTCGGGAACCCCAGGAAGGCGACGCCCCTGTTCAGCCTGGAGGAGCGCCAGGCGATGCTCGCCGAGGTGACTGCTCATCTCGCCAACGTCGAGATCGGCTCCTTCGACGGCCTGTTGGTCGATTTCGCCATGGCCAACGGGGTCCAGGCCATCGTGAAGGGGCTCCGGGCCGTCACCGACTTCGACGTCGAGCTGCAGATGGCCCAGATGAACGAGCGGATGTCGGGGATCGCGACGGTGTTCTTCCCGACCGCGCCCGAGCACTCGTTTCTCTCCTCCAGCCTCGTTCGGGAGGTCGCGCGCTTCGGCGGCGACGTATCGTCGATGGTGCCTGCCCCCGTCGCCCAGAGGCTGAAGGAGCGCTTCAACCAGTGATTGCCCCAGACCGCCACGGCGAGGCCATGGACACCGAGGTCCTGCTCCGACGGGTCCTGGATCTGGTCAACTCCGCGCCCAAGATGCCCCTGTCCTCCACCGTCCGGCTGGAGAAGGACGAGGTCGTGGAGATGCTGGAGGAGGCCATCGCCCGCCTCCCCGAGGAGATGCGCCAGGCCCGCTGGCTGCTCAAGGAGCGCCAGGAGTACCTGGCCAAGGTCCAGCGGGAGGGCGACGAGATCCTCAACGCGGCGCGGGAGCGGGCCGAGCGCATCGTCCAGCGCACCGAGCTCGTGCGGGAGGCCCAGCGGGTGGCGAACCGCACGCTGGAGGAGGCCAACGACGAGGCTCGCAAGCTCAAACACGAGGCCGAGGACTACGTCGACCAGAAGCTGGCCAGCTTCGAGATCGTGCTCGAGCGCATCACGAAGACCGTTGTCGGCGGCCGCCAGAAGCTGCGGGTGGCGCCCCTGCCGGAGGCCGACAACAGCGACCAGATCGCAGCCAACGCCGAGCCGGACACCGGCGAGGTGTTCTTCGACCAGGATCAATGGTGATGTTCCATGAAGCCGTTCGTCGTCAATGTCGCCGACCTCGTCACCCGGCCGGGGGCCCGACGTAGGGAGCGGGTCGAAGGGCGCCTGCCGGGGCCGGTTGTCGTCGTCGACTCGACGCTGCGCACCGAGGATCCCGTCGTTGTTGACGTCCTTCTCGAGTGGGTGTCGGACGGGTTGCTGGCCACCGGCACCGTCGTAGGGGCGTGGGAGGGACCGTGCCGGCGCTGCCTCCAGCCGGTCCAGGGGACCTTGAACGCCGACGTCCAGGAGATGTTCGAGTCCAACCCCCGGGAGGGCGAGACCTACCGGCTCGGTCACGACTTCATCGACCTGGAGCTGCTGGCCCGGGAGGCGCTGGTCCTCGACCTCCCTCTCGCTCCGTTGTGCCGCGAGGACTGCCGGGGGTTGTGCCCCACCTGTGGCGCCGACCTGAACCAGGGCGACTGCGACTGCCCACCGGCGGAGGTCGATCCGCGATGGGCGGCCCTGGATGTGCTCCATCTCACCGCCGACGAGTAAGATCGTCGCCTTATGGCTGTCCCGAAGAAGAAGACGTCCAAGGCCAAGAGCCGCAGCCGGCGCGCGTCGGCGTGGCGCCTGGGCAGCCCGCCCCGCAGCATGTGCCCCCAGTGCCGGCAGGCCAAGCTGCCCCACGTGGTCTGCGGCAACTGCGGCTGGTACGGCGGCCGCCAGGCCATCGAGGTTGACTAGTCGCCTTCGCAACCGGAGGTTGCTCGGCGAGGCAGCTGCGCTACGGGTGACCGGCGGAGCCGGTCACCCTTCGCCGTGCCTTTCTTGCCGGTAGCCGATGGGGCCGCCTCTGGCGGCGTCCTGCGGCCACCGGCGATTCTGGCGCCATGACTGGTGCCGCTTCTGAAGTGATTTTGCCTATCGCTGTCGACGTCATGGGCGGGGACAAGGGGCCGGGCGAGATCGTCGCCGGGGCGCGGGAGGCCGCGGAGCGGTTCGGGGTGCCTGTCGTGCTCGTTGGGCAGCCCGAGGCCATCGAGGATCCGGGTGACCTGGAGGTTTGGGCCGCGAGCGAGGTCATCGACATGGCCGACGACGCCATGCTGGGTGTGCGGCAGAAAAAAGACGCCTCCATGGTGCGGGCCGCCGAGGCCGTGCGCGACGGGCGGGCCTCCGCCATGGTCAGCGCCGGCAACACCGGAGCGGCCATGGCCAGCGCCCTCCTGCGGATGGGCCGGATCAGCGGGGTGGCCCGCCCTGCCATCGCCACCATGCTGCCGGTGCCCGGCTCCAGCCCCACCGTCCTCCTCGACAGCGGCGCCAACGCCGAGTGCACCCCGCCGTGGCTGCTTCAGTTCGCCCAGATGGGCACCGCCTACGCCGTCCTGCGTCTGGGGAAGAACGAGCCGACGGTGGGCCTGCTGTCGATCGGCGAGGAGAAGAGCAAGGGAAATGATCTGGTCAAGGCCGCCCACCTCCTCATGGCCGCCGACGGCGCCCTGTCGACCGGGCGGTTCGTGGGCAACGTGGAGGGTAGGGACCTCCTCACCGACGCTGCGGACGTCGTCGTCACCGACGGATTCACCGGCAACGTCGTCCTGAAGACCCTGGAGGGCGCGTTGCGGGTCGTGGTCGGCGCCCTCCTCGGGGCCATGATGTCCACCGAGGAAACCCGGGCCGCGGCCAAGGTGCTCCTGCCCGCCCTCCTGCCGCTCCAGGTCGAGCTTGACCCCGACACCTACGGCGGCGCCGCCCTCCTCGGCGTCGACGGGATCTGCATCATCAGCCACGGGTCTTCGTCGGCCCGAGCCATCATGAACGCGGTCGGCCTGGCCGCCGAGATGGTGGCGGGGGACCTGGTAGGGAGCATCCGGAAGGCCGTCTCCCCCGGGTAACCCCGTTCACAAGCGCACAAGGTCGGGCGCCGGTACACTCTTCGGTGATTTCCTTTCCGATTTCCCGTGAAGTGAGGAGCGTTTGCGGCCTGTGCCTGCCGAAACTGACGTCGAGCAGGGCCCGCTGGAGCGCCCAGAGGTTCTCCAGCTGGTCCGCGATCGCCTTGCGGACATCCTCGAGATCGACCCGTCCAGCATTGCGGAGGGCGCGTCGTTCACCAACGACCTCGGCGCCGACTCCCTGGCCATGATCCAGCTCGTCGAAGACCTCGAAAGGGAGCTAGGGGAACGGGTCGGCGAATTTCGCATCCAGGATGAGGACCTCGAGGATCTGAAGACCGTGCGGGACGCCGTCGACTACGTGCTGGGGCGCGTCGGCGGGGCGTCGTCCAACTGAGCCACCCACCCGACCCGGAGGGCTTGATTGAGCGGTTGGGGCGGCCTTTCGGCGACCGCGAGTTGCTGGCGCGGGCCATGGCCCACCGTTCCTGGTGCGCGGAGGTGCCCGGCAATCTCTCCAACGAGCGGCTGGAGTTCCTGGGCGACGCCGTCCTTGGGCTGGTCGTGACCGACTATCTCTACCGCACCTACCCCGACCTCCCCGAGGGTCAGCTGGCCCAGGTCCGGGCCTCGGTGGTCAACGCCGAGGCCCTCGCCGAGGTCGCCGCCGAGGTCGACCTCGGTTCCGACCTGCTCCTGGGCAAGGGCGAGGACGCTTCTGGGGGCCGGGAGAAGCCCTCCATCCTCTCCGACGCCATGGAGGCCGTCATCGGCGCCGTCTACATCGACGGAGGCTGGGAGGCGGCCGAAGAGCTCGTCATGCGCCTGCTCGGGGAGCGCATCATCGAGGGGGCCGCCGGGCCGGGCGGCCACGACTACAAGACCCGCCTCCAGGAGCTGTGCGCCCGGGTCTACGACGAGCTTCCTCGCTACCACCACGACTCCGAGGGCCCGGACCACGCCAAGCTCTTCGTCGCCACCGTCTCGATCAAGGGCGAGGTCGTGGGGCGGGGCGAAGGCCGCTCGAAGAAGCAGGCCGAGCAGGCTGCCGCCCGCATGGCATGGGCCCACCTGGCCGGCGCCGGCCTGCCCACCACCGAGCTTCCCCCCGAGAACGATTCACCCCCCACCGCTGAAGAGGACGATGCCTGAGCTGCCCGAGGTCGAAACCATCCGCCGCGACCTGGACAAGGAGGTCGTGGGCAAGCGGATCAAGCTGGTCGACGTCACCGGGATGCGGTCGATCCGCCGCCATCCCAACAAGAAGCACTTCATCGCCAAGCTGGAGGGCCACAAGATCACCGGCGTCGAGCGCAGGGGCAAGTACCTGCTCATGCGCCTTGAGGGCGGCGACATCCTGGTGGCCCACCTGGGCATGAGCGGCCAGTTCCTGCGGGCCCGCAACGAGACGCGCGACCCCCTCACCAAGCACACCCACGTGGTCATCACCTTCACCCAGGGCGGCCAGCTCCGTTTCATCGATCCCCGCACCTTCGGCGAGCTCTTCGTGACCACGCCCGAGGAGCTGCCCGACGTGGTGCCTGAGCTCGCCCATCTCGGCTTCGACCCGGTCGAGGACATGATGAGCTGGACCAAGTTCGGCGAGCTGCTGGTGGCCCGGAAGGCCAAGCTCAAGGCCCTGCTCATGGACCAGAAGTTCTGCGCCGGCATCGGGAACATCTACAGCGACGAGATCCTCTTCGTCGCCGGTCTGCGCTACGACCGCTCGTCGGAGACCCTGTCGTCCCAGGAGGTCCGACGGTTGTACCGGGCCATGGTGGAGACGCTCCAGGAGGCCATCAAGCACCGGGGGTCGTCGCTTTCCGACGAGCAGTACCGCGACCTGTTCGGGAACACCGGCGAGTACCAGAACATGCACAAGGTCTATGACCGCGAGGGCGACGCCTGCCGGCGGTGCCGGAGCACGATCGCCCGGGTGAAGTTCAACGGACGCTCCTCGTTCTTGTGTCCCCAATGTCAGGTATAGCCATCTGAACGTCGTCGCCGGCGGGCCGGGCGACTACATGGAGGTCGGCCACCTCGTTCTGAGGGGGACGAACCGGGAGATCGGCGCCCAGCTGGCGGCGATGGCCCAGGAGCGCCACGGGGTGGCGCCGGCGGTCGGCGGCGACCCTCTCGTCACCCGGGCCCGCCGGCGCTGGTACCGCAGCGAGTGGCCGGCGCACTTCCAGCGCATGCGGGGCGTGGCCGACGTGCACGGCGGGGCGGTCGACGACGATTCGGTGGAGCTGGGGCTGCTCGCCTACCTGGGCGGGGCACCGGGCTGTTCGGTGGCCTGGCTGCCGCCGGCGTCGACAGCGTCGGGGCACGCCACGCTGAGCCGCAACTACGACTTCCCTACCGGCACGCTCACGGAGATCCTGGGCGGCGATGCCCAGCCGGGGGAGCTGCCCATGACAGCCCGGCCCTACGTGGTCGAGACCCATCCGTCCGACGGCGGCCCGTCGTGCCTCTTCCTCTGCGCCTACGAGCTCCTGGGGGGCTGCATCGACGGGGTCAACTCCGAGGGGCTGGTCGTCGCCCTGCTGGCCATAGACGAGCCCGTCGACGCCGACGCCACCCTGGCGCCGGCGGTCGGGCTCAACGAGATCCAGCTGCTGCGCTTCGTGCTGGAGACCTGCGCCACGACCGCCGAGGCCCGGGAGACGCTGCTGGGCGCCAAGCAGCACTGGATGTTCCTCCCGTGCCACTTCCTGGTGGCCGACGCCGGCGGCGACTCCTTCGTCTGGGAGCGCACCGCCAACCGCGAGCACCTGGTCGAGGGGGGCGGGGAGGTCCAGGTGGCCACCAACCACCTCCTTCACGGCCGCCCGTCGCTTGACGACTTGCCCGCCGGCGACGGCCCGTCGGCCACCTACGCCCGGGCCCGCCGGCTGACCGCCGCGCTGGCCGCCCGCTCGGGGATGTCGCCGGAGGACATCAAGTCAGCGCACGCCTGCGTGCACCGGGAGGATCCGGCTTCTCCGTCGCGCACCCTCTGGCACAGCCTCTACGACGCCGTCGAGCGCAGCCTGGAGGTGTCCTTCTACCTGGGCGACGATCCCGCCGGCGGCGTCCGCCGGTCGCCGTACCTACCGTTTCGGCTGCAGTGACGGTCGTATACGCACGCCAGTGCAGCCAGAACGAGGTGAAAACGGCGCAAATCCGCCGCCGGCCGCCGCCGCCCGGTAGATTCGTAATTACATGTTTCTCCGGTCGCTGACGCTCAAGGGGTTCAAGTCCTTCGCCGACCCCACGACTCTTGAGCTCGAGCCGGGCCTGACCGCGGTCGTCGGCCCCAACGGGAGCGGCAAGTCGAACATCGTCGATGCCGTGGCGTGGGTGCTGGGCGCCCAGGGGCCCCGCTCCATGCGCTCCACCCGGATGGACGACGTGATCTTCGCCGGCACCGGCCGGCGCTCGGCGCTGGGCCGGGCCGAGGTCACCCTCACCATCGACAACACCGCCGGCCTGCTGCCCATCGGCCTGAGCGAGGTCACGATCACCCGCACGCTCTTCCGGACCTCGGGGGAGAGCGAGTACGCCATCAACGGGGCGCCGTGCCGCCTGCTCGACGTCCAGGAGCTGCTTTCGGACACCGGGGTCGGCCGCCAGCAGCACGTGATCGTGTCCCAGGGCAACCTGGACACCGTCCTCGACGCCCGCCCCGAGGACCGCCGGCTCATCATCGAGGAGGCGGCCGGCATCCTGAAGTTCCGCCGGCGCAAGGAGAAGGCCGAGCGCCGGCTGGAGGCCACAGAGGCCAACCTCGTGCGCCTGGCCGACCTGAACCGGGAGGTGGGCCGCCAGCTCAAGCCCCTGGAGCGCCAGGCCGACGCCGCCCGCCGCCACGACGCCCTGGCCGCTGAGCTGCGGGCTCTGCGCCTGCACCTGGCTGGCCGCGAGCTGGCCGCCCTGGCCGCCCGCCAGCAGGCGGCGGCGACCGCGCGAACCCGCCTGGCCGCCGACGAGGCGTCCATCCGCACCGAGCTGCGGGGCCTGGATTCCTCCGTGTCCGCCGCCGAGGCGTGGGTCGCCTCCGCCGGCGGCACCGGGCTGGGCGACGCCGCCGGCCGGCTGGAGGCCCTGCGGGAGCGGGCCCGAGGCCTCGCCGCCGTGCTGGCCGAGCGCCAGCGGTCGCTCGGGCGTGACCGGGACACGGCGGTCGACGCCAATCTGGTCTCGGCGCTGGAGTCCGAGGCGGCCCGCCTGAGCGCCGAACTGGTCGATGTCACCACCGAAGCCGAGGAGCTGGCCCCCCTGCGGGCCGAGCTGGCCGAGGCCGAGGCCGCCGTCGCCGGGGAGCTTGATGCGCTCGCCGGCCCGGAGCCCCGCACCAACCGGGCGGCGGAGGCCCGTGGCGAACTGGGAGCGGTCCAGGCCGGCGCCGAGCGGGGCCGGGCCGAGATGGCCCGCCTGGAGGCGCGCCTCGTCGCCCTGGAGGCGCAGGCCGCCGAGTTCGACGTCCAGGCCACGGGCCGGCGGGCCGAGGTCGACGGGATCACCATCGAGGAGCGGGCCGCAGTCGCCGAGGCCCAGCTTGCCGAGGCGGCGCGCACCGAAGCCGTCGCCCGGCATGAGGCCGCTCGGGCCGAGGCCCGGGAGACGGCGTCGGCCGAGAGGGTGTGGACCGCCCGGGCCGAGGCGCTGGCCATGGCCCTGGCCGCCTCCGCGGGCTCCGCCGGCGCCGGCCGTCTGACCGGGGAGGCCGGCGTGCTCGGTCCCCTGGCCGGGCTGGTCGAGGTCGACAAGGGCTGGGAGGACGCCTGGAACGCGGCGGCCGCCGAGCTGGCCCACTCCGTGGTGGTCGACGGGGTGGACGCCGCCCGCCAGGTGCTGGCCGGCCTCGACGACGCCGGCGTGCTCGCACTCGGGGCGCCGTCAAAGCCTGCGCCGGCCCTCCCGGCCGGCTGCCCCGGCGAGCCGCTGCGGGCCCACGTCCGCTCGTCGCACCCCGGGGTGGAGCGGGCGCTCGACGTGCTCTTGGCCGGCGCTGTCGTCGTCGCCGGCGATTGGGCCGAGGCCCTCGACGTCAGCGTGGCCCACCCCGACGTCATCGCCCTGACCCGGGCCGGCGACCGCTTCGGCGCCACCGCATGGCGGCGGGGCAACACGGGCACGGCCGCCACCCGCGCCGCCCTCGACGAGGCCCGCGCCCGCTCCGAGGAGGCCGTGGTGGCGGCGGCGGCCTCCGGCGCCCGCCTGATCGAGGTCTCCGGCGAGGCCGAGGGAGCGATCGCCGCGGCCAACGAAGCGGCGCAGCGGCGCGACGTGGCTGTCCGGGCCGCCCGCACGGCCAGGTCCGACCTCGACCGGGCCCAGACCCGCCGGCGGGAGACGATGGCCGAGGCCGAGGGCGTGCGTTCCCACGTCGAACAGCTGGCCCGCCGGCTGGCGCACGAAGAGGCCCGCATCACCGAACTGGCCGACCTGCTGCCCGTGCTGGAGGCCGAGGAGGCCGCCGGCGCCGAGGAGGCCGCCCGCCTGGCGGCTGCTCGCTCCGCGGTCCAGGAGCGCATCTCGGCCCTGCGCAGCCAGCGCACGGGCCTCGACTCGCGGGCCACCGCCCTGGGTGACCGCAAGGCCTACCTCGGCCGGCGCCTCAGCGAGGTCGAGGACCGGCTGGCCCGCCATGGGGCCGAGCGGGAGGCCGCCGGCGTCCGGCGCCAGCAGATCGAGCTGCTGACCACCCGTACCGGGCGCCTCGCCGCCCTGGTCGCCGATCGCGTCGCCGTGCTCGAAGCCGAGCTGGTCGACGTGCGGGCCCGCCGGGACCGCCAGGCCAAGGCGCTGGCCACCGCGTCGGGGCGGCTGGAGGAGCTGCGCCGCCGGCGCCACGGCGCTGAGCGCCGGCTGGAGGAGGTTCGGGAGCGGTTCCGCCGGGCCGAGCTGGACGAAGCCGAGTCGCGCATGCGCCAGGAGGCGGCGGTCGAGAGCCTGCGCCGGGAACTGGACTGCGAGCCCGACGCCGCCATCGCCGCCGAGTGCCCGGAGCTGAAGGACGGGACGAGCCCGGCCAGCCGGGTGCGGGAGTTGGAGCGGGAGCTGCGCCTGATGGGCCCGGTCAACCCCCTGGCCCTGGAGGAGCTGGCAGCCCTGCAGGAGCGCCACTCCTTCCTGGCCGCCCAGCTGGAGGACGTGAAAGGCACCCGGCGGGAGCTGACCAAGGTCATCCGGGCGGTCGAGACGGAGATGGCCCAGCTGCTGGCCGCGGCATACGCCGACGTCGCCGACCACTTCGTCCGCCTCTTTGAGACCCTCTTCCCCGGTGGGCAGGGTCGCCTGCGCCTCACCGACCCCGACAACCTGCTGGCGGCGGGAATCGAGGTCGAGGCCCGGCCGGCGGGGAAGAACGTCCGCAAGCTGTCGCTGCTGTCGGGCGGCGAGCGGTCCCTGGTCGCCCTGGCGTTCCTCTTCGCCGTCTTCCGCAGCCGCCCGTCGCCCTTCTACCTGCTCGACGAGGTCGAGGCCGCGCTGGACGACGTCAACCTCTCCCGCTTCCTCGACCTGCTGGGCGAGTTCCGCCAGGAGGCCCAGCTGCTGGTCGTCACCCACCAGAAGCGGACCATGGAGGCCGCCGACTGCCTCTACGGAGTCACCATGCAGCCCGGTGGGTCGTCGCGGGTCGTCAGCGAGCGAGTGGCGGCCAACCGGTAGTCTGAGGTGGCGATGTCGGTTCGGCCCGCCACCCCGTGGACCTACGAGGACTACCTCGACTTCCCCGACGACGGGAAGCGCTACGAGATCGTCGATGGGGAGGTCTTCGTGACCCCGGCGCCGAACACCCGCCATCAGGACATCGTGGGTCTGCTCTTCCGGCGGATCGGCGATCATGTCGAGCGCCACGGCGGCGGCCGGGTGTTCGTCGCGCCCTATGACGCCATCCTGTCGCCGACGAACGTCGTGCAGCCCGACATCGTGTTCGTCGCCGACGCCGACACCGGCAGGATCACCGCGGCCAACCTCCAGGGGCCACCGACCCTGGCCGTCGAGGTGCTGTCCGAGGCGAGGCACGACCGGGTGCGGAAGCGCCGGCTCTACGCCCAGTTCGGCGTGGCGGAGTATTGGATCGTCGATCCCGAGGGTGAGCGGGTGGAGGTATACCGCCTCGACGGGCAGACCTACCCGACCCCGACGCTGCTCGAGGCGGGCACCGAGCTCACCACCGGACACCTTCCCGGCTTCTCGATCGACGTCGCTGCGCTCCTCGCCGCCGGCAGCTGACTTCTGCCCTCCGGGGGCCTTGCCAGGACCGGTAGCCTGAGCCAATGGAGATCGTGCTGGGACTGCTGGCCGTCCTCGTGGTCAGCGGCCTGGTTGCCGCCTTCATCGCGGCCCGGCCCCGCCGGCGCAACGCCGAGCTGGAGCCGCCTCCTGCGGCACCGCTGCCGCCGCCCACGGCCTCTGGTGCGCCGCCGGCCCCCAAGAAGGAAAAGGCAAAGCGGCCGAGCATCCCCTCTGAAGAGGAACTGGCCCGCCAGGCCGCCGAGGTGGTGGCCGAGGCCGAGGCCGTCCTGGCCGGCGCCCGCGAAGTCCCCGTCCCCGAGGCTGAGCCGGAGGAGGCGGCCCCCACTGCCGTCAAACCCCGCTTCCGCGACCGCCTGGGCAAGGCCCGCGGCTTGCTGGCCGGCTACCTGGGCTCCGTCCGCTCCCGCACCAAGATCGACGACGAGACCTGGGAAGAGCTGGAGGAGGCCCTGATCCGGGCCGACGTCGGCATCACCGCCACCACCGCCCTGCTCGACCAGCTCCGGGCCCAGGTCAAGGCCGAGAACATCCAGACCTCCGAGCTGCTGGTCGAAGCCCTCAAGGACAACCTCAAGAAGCGCCTGTCCATCGCCGACCGCACCCTGCGCATCGAGCCCGGCATGCCGAACGTCTGGCTGTTCGTCGGCGTCAACGGCGTGGGCAAGACCACCACGATCGGCAAGGTCGGCCACCAGCAGGTGGGGGAGGGACGCACGGTGATCATGGCCGCCGGCGACACCTTCCGCGCCGCCGCCGCCGAGCAGCTGGAGCTGTGGTCGAAACGGGTGGGGGCGACCCTGGTCCGGGGCAACGAGGGCGGCGACCCCGGAGCCGTGGTCTTCGACGCCGTGGAGCGGGCGGCAGCCCGCCACACCGACCTCGTCCTCGCCGATACCGCCGGCCGCCTCCACACCAAGGTCAACCTCATGGAGGAGCTGAAGAAGGTCCGGCGGGTGGCCGACAAGCCCCCGGGCAAGGTCACCGAGGTGTTGCTGGTGATCGACGCCACCACCGGCCAGAACGGCCTGGTCCAGGCCAAGCAGTTCACCGAGGCGGTCGAGGTCACCGGAGTGGTCCTCACCAAGCTCGACGGCACGGCCAAGGGCGGCATCGTCCTGGCCATCCAGAACGACCTGGGCATCCCGATCAAGCTCGTCGGGCTCGGGGAGACCGCCGAAGACCTCATCCCCTTCGACCCGGACGAGTTCATCGACGCCCTGTTCGCCTGACCCCCCTCCGATCTGGCTGCACTGACGGTCGCTTACGACCGTCACTGCAGCCAAAACGGTCAGGAGGGCGGCGTCCGGTAGCCTGGGGTAGCCATGTTCGACAACCTTTCTGACCGCTTCGAGGGGATCTTCAAGCGCATGCGCGGTCGCGGGCGCATGGGCGAGGCCGAGGTCGACGAGGTCCTGCGGGAGATCCGGGTCGCCCTGCTCGAGGCCGACGTCAACTTCAAGGTCGTCAAGAACCTCGTCGGGCGGATCAAGGAGCAGTGCGTCGGCGCCGAGCTGCACGCCAGCCTCAGCCCGGCCCAGCAGGTCATCAAGATCGTCCACCAGGAGCTGGTCAACGCTCTGGGCGGCGAGAACCTCAAGATCACCTACGCCTCGAAGCCCCCGACGGTCGTCATGCTCGCCGGCCTCCAGGGCTCCGGCAAGACCACCGCCTGCGGGAAGCTGGCCAAATGGTTCCGGTCCCAGGGCCGCAACCCCCTCCTGGTCGGCTGCGACCTCCAGCGCCCGGCCGCTGTCGAGCAGCTGCGGGTCCTGGGCGGCCAGGCCGGCGTCCCGGTCTTCTCCGAGCCCACCGATCCCGAAGCGGTGGCCCACGCCGGCCTCGAAGAGGCCCGCCGGCTGGGCAAGGACGTGGTGATCGTCGACACCGCCGGCCGCCTCCACGTCGACGAAGAGCTCATGGACGAGGCCCGCCGCATCTCCGCCGCTGTCTCGCCGAACTACACCTTCCTCGTCGTCGACGCCATGACCGGTCAGGACGCGGTCAACGTGGCCGAATCGTTCCATGCGTCGCTGCAGATCGACGGCGTGATCCTCTCCAAGCTCGACGGCGACTCGCGGGGCGGTGCCGCGCTCTCGGTCAAGGAGGTCATCGGCCGGCCCATCGCCTTCGCCTCCGTGGGGGAGAAGCTCGGCGACTTCGAGGCCTTCCACCCCGACCGCATGGCCGGGCGGATCCTGGGCATGGGCGACGTTCTCACCCTCATCGAGAAGGCCGAGCAGGCCTACGACCAGGACGAGGCGGCGAAAGCGGCCGAGAAGCTCCAGAAGGGCAACTTCACCCTCGAGGATTTCCTCGAGCAGATGCAGCAGGTGAAGAAGATGGGGCCGATCCAGAACCTGGTCGGTATGCTGCCCGGAATCCCGAAGGAATTGAAGAACGCCGAGATCGACGAGAAGGAGATCGGTCGGATCGAGGCGATCATCCGCTCCATGACCCCCGAGGAGCGGCGGGAACCCCAGATCATGAACGGCTCGCGCCGCCTCCGGGTGGCTCAGGGCAGCGGAACCACCACCAACGAGGTCAACCAGCTGCTCAAGCAGTTCAAGGACATGCAAAAGATGATGCGGATGTTCGGCAAGGGCGGCGGCAAGGGCCGTCCCCGAGTACCGAGTTTCGGATAACAGGAAAGAGGACAGCAAGTGGCCGTCAAGCTCCGCCTGATGCGGATGGGTAAGAAGAAGCAGCCGACCTACCGGCTCGTCGCCGCCGACGGGCGGTCGCCTCGCGACGGCCGGTTCATCGAGATCTTCGGGACGTACGACCCCCGCCAGGAGCCCTCGCTGATCAAGGTCGACAATGACAAGGCCGTCGCCTGGCTCCAGAAGGGCGCCCAGCCCCCC
>CAYZMG010000025.1:25475-52384 GCA_964479465.1 uncultured Acidimicrobiales bacterium | reverse complement strand
GATCCCGCATCACTCGATCGCCATCTTGACCAGCGAGCATGCCGACATCGACGACCTGCGCGTCTGCGAGCTGGCGAACGAGATCATCAAGGCCCAGCGAGAAGAGATCGCAGAGATGGACTGGCTGATCGACGACATCGCCGAGAACGGCGAGGCCACCACTCGCGCCGAGGCCGAAGCCCGAGCCGCACCAAAGTTCACCAACGACAACGTGCGCGAGAACTGTTGATCACGAGGTCTGCCCCGCCGGTGAGAGCAGCAACGGATGGACACGGAGCCGGTGACGGCACGCCGCCACCGCGGCTGACCTCGAAGAGAGGCACGCCGTGTCCGTCCTGATCCTTTCCGCCGGCGTGCTTCTCGTGGCGGTCGCGCTCATCGACGTGGCCTGGACGACCGTCGCCGCCGGCAGCGGCGCCGGCCCCGTCACCGGTCGGCTCGCCGGATGGCTCTGGTCAGCGGCGCGAGCCGTCCACCGTCGGCGCCCATCACACACATGGCTCTCCGTGGCGGGCGTCGCCATCGTCTCGCCGTGCTCGCCGTGTGGATCGTCCTCTCTGCTGGCTGGCTGGTTGCTCGTGTTCTCCAGCGCCGACGGAGCGATCCGGACTCGGGGACGAATGCACCTGCCGATCTCGTCGACCGCCTCTACGTCGAAGCTCCTGTGGATTGTCAAGCAGCATCTTGAGAAACCGCGGCTGGCAATGACTCGGCTTGGAGCTGGATTGAGATCTTGCGTCTCCCGGTAGAGCTCACGGGCGACGTATCGCTTGAGACAGCGGATGACCTCTCTTTTCGACTTGCCTTCCGCCGTCCTCCTCGCCATGTAGACGCAGGTTCGTTCGTCCCAGGTGAGGCGGGTGAGAACGACGGTGAAGAGTGCGCAGTTGGCCTGGCGATCGCCGCCGCGGTTGAGTCGGTGGCGCTTATTGCGCCCGGATGAAACATCGATGGGCGAAGCACCGCAGAGGGCGGCGAAGCTGGCCTCGGTGGCCAGGCGCTCGGGGTTGTCGCCCGGCGCGGACCGCTTGGAGGACCTCGTCCGGCAGAGGACCTAACCCCCGGTCGCTCGGCTGTCGACGCGTTGGAGCAGCCCGTCGGCGGCCTTCAACGATCTCGTCGTGATCGTTCTGGGCAGCTCGCTGCTTGGCGTGGATGAGCGCAGCCCGGTTCACCTTGGAAAAGTCGCCGTACGGAAAGCCGTATCGGCTCTGGGTCTCCTCCGACGCCTCCGTGTCGATCGCGATGTGCCACCGGCCGTACCCGTCGTAGCCCTCTTTGTCGATCTCCTTGTTCTCCTCGTCGGTGGAGGGCGCAGCCTGGGACCACTCGGTCTCGGAATCGACCTTGCCGTCGTCGATGAGCTCGCGGGCGTGGGCCACCCCGTCGTCGTTCACCTCGTACTTCGCCACGAGGCGCACCTACCCACGGCCGGGCGGCCTTTACACCGCCGAGAAGGAGCTCGGGCCGCCGGCTGCGACCCAACCTCACCGTCAGCTCGGAGAGGTCCACCACGCCAGCGTCGGCCAGCGACCTCAGCAGCTCGGCTTCGTCGCCCGGCCGCAGCCGGATGAGATTGGATCCACTGGGCAACCGCCGCGGGGGCGTCCATCGGGCGCCGGGAGGCGACCCAGGGGCTCGCATAGGTGTCGACCAGGACAGGGGGACCTGCGGAGCGGTCGTCCGCCGGGATGCCTACTGGCGGTGGGGGGTTCCACCATGTCCTGGGCATCGCGGCAGAGGATGAGCTGCTGGCCCTTGACGTGGCCGACGCCGGCTGGGGGCTGGCCTACCTCGACGATGTCGTGGCCCACCACCATCCCTCCCGCTCACGGAGCCCGCAGTCTCGCCGCCGCCGCCACCAGGCCAACCGCGTGCTCATTACCTCGTTGCGGCGCCCGGCCCGCGCTGGTGGTGAAGAGGACGGCAGCCGTTGCTCTGGTCTGCCACGAGTCCCGCCTCGCCGTCATCCGGCCGATGACCAGCGACTCGGAAATCGCTCTGAAAGATCTGGGACCGGCCATCCCTCGTAGAGGACAAGCTTGTCGATGTTCGAGGTGATCGTGGCGGCGCCGAACACGACGAACCCACCATGGGAGTGGCCGTACACGCTGACCGCGCTGTCGGTCCTGGCGGCCACCGCGTCCACGACAGCGGCGACGTCTTCGAACTCCCGCTCGAGCGCATAGTTCGCCGAGTCGGTGCTCGCGCCTCGACCCCGCCGGTCGACCGCACAGACGGTGAAGTGCGGCTCCAGAGACGGCAACAGCGGACGCCATCTGGTGTGGTCGGCTGGCGTTCCGTGCACGAGGACCAGTGGCGGCCCGCTACCCGTCTGCCAGCACGCGATGTCGGTGCCGTCGGGTGACCGCACGCGGAACATCGAAGATTCGTCGTCCGATGTCATCGGCCTCTCCTCGGCGGCTCACTGATGCCCCGGCCAGTCTCGCAGCTCCGATCCCCAGCACGCCGTGGCCGCGACCGAACACGGTGCTGCGACGGGGTCGCGCCACCGAACCTGCGAGCGGTGGATCAGGCAGTGGCGACAACCCGGAAGGTCCCCGGGCGGCCCTCCTCGCACAACTCCATCAACTTCCCGATCTCGCCCGGCGTCTCGGGCCGGCTCCTCATCGCCTGGATGTCGTCGAGCGTCCGCCAGGGGCCGAACGAGTAGAACTGCTGGGGGTCATCGACGCTCTGCACCAGCGTTCCCTCGCCGGGCGGCTGCGGCAGGCTCCTGAAGTACCCGCCGAGCGCCTTCCAGGCCTCGACGAACTCGCCCTGCTTCCCGTCCCTGACCCGCCAAGCGCCAAGCGTGTAGACCTGCTCCGGCATGTGTCGTGCTCCCTTCCGAACCCGCGCACCAGGCCGGGCGGGGCTCATGATCGTCGCCGAGGAACCTGACGCGCACGCGCCAGATTGACGGTTATCGCGGTCCATCTCACCACGGCCTGCGAACCAGAGTGTGGCCCATAGCGTTCGGGCAGCCCGGGTAGGCGTGACCCGGAACGCCGGCTGGCGGGCCGCCCTGCGCCTCGACGGGAGGACAGCTCGGACCTATTCAGCTCGCGGTGGCGTGCGCGAACGGCCGAAGCGCATCACGCCGGCTTGACGGCTTGGAGCGTGTACGTCACCGGTAGCCTTTCCGGCGCCTCACGAAGCCGGTACTCGCCACCGCCGATCTCCTCCATGGCGGCGCCCAATGGATTCCACGGAACCGAATCGTGTTCCTCGACGGCCACCAGCCGTAGACCGGCGTCCATCACGGCGGTGATGATCTCGGCGAGCCCGTGGTTGAAGTGGACGATCTCCGGCGACTCAAGGTGGCCGGCATGCTCGACATAGCTCACCGGCTCGCTGAACGGGACGCCTTCGGTCTCGAAGTACGGATAGGCAAGCACCAAGAGACCGTCAGGCCGGGGATTGTCGAGCGCCCACAGCACCGGGTGCCCCTCCCGCATGAACAGCCGACCACCGGGGCGAAGCAGCGCCGCCACCACCTCGGCCCATCGCCGGACATCGGGGAGCCAGCACAGCGCGCCGATCCCGGTGTACACCAGGTCGAACCGACCGGCCCCCAGCGCCCCGACCGCTGCGTAGAGCTCGCTCTCGACGAAGTCGACCTTGACGCCGGCCGTCGCCCCTAGCTCCGCCGCGGCGACCAGAGCCGGAGCCGAGAAGTCGAGTCCCGTCACCGACCGCGCCCCGAGCCGGGCCAAAGACACGGTGTCCGTCCCGATGTGGCACTGAAGGTGCACCACATCGAGCCCCTCGACACTGCCCAGCCGCGACCTGTCGAACCGCACCACGCCCGACAGGTGCTCAGGGTCATCCCGGAAGAGCTCCAGCCCGTACGCGGCGACGTGGTGGGGTACCCGACTGTCCCAGTTCGCCCGGTTCACGGCGACGTAGTCGCTCATTCCGCCATCCTTGTGCTCAACGGGCGGCCGAGGCCGCGCAGGATCGCCTGCTCTACAGGGAGGGCTGCCTCCGGGTCGACGAGCGCATACCGCTTCTTCAGCCAGACGCTCGGTTGGGCGATGATCCGTGGGGTCCGGCCGCGGTGGGGCCACGACGCCCGGTGCACCAGGAAAGGGTGACAGAGGTAGACGTCGCCGGCCGCTCCTGTGGCCGGCACGATCTCCCGCTCGAACGCGGCCGGCGGCAGCAGCGACTCGAGCGAGGCCCACTCCAATCCTTCGTCCCCCGCCCCTCCGAGTACCGCAGCCACATCGAGGTGACTACCTCGCAGAAGGAGGGTGGGCGAGTCGTCCTCGCCCACATCGGTGAACAGGAACAGCGACAGCAGGGCCCGGGTGGGCGAGTGCACGCTGGCCCACGTCTTGTCTCCCCGGGGCGCGCCGCTGTCGAAATGCCATCCCGCGTATCCGGGGTCCACCTCGGCGGGAAACCGCACGGGGATGTGGCCACCCACGCCCTGCCGCCGAGGCCACCGGTCAGGTCCGATCAGCTGGTCGTAGGCATCCCACAGCACCGGCGACGTCCCTGCCTCGACGAAGGGGCCGCCCTCCGGGCAAGGAATCCACACCAGCGGCCTCGTCCACGTCGCCCGGTCCTCACGCTCTATTCCGAGCTCGCCCAGCTCTGCCCAGGCGACGTCGACGCACGCGGCGGCGACATGCTTGGGTACTGCGTCGCGGATCGCCACGAATCCGTCGGCGACAAACTGTCCGATCTCTGCTTCGGTTAGCACGGGCGCAGCCTTTCCCGTTCCGGCCGTCGGACGCCAGCGTTTTCGGCGTTCAGATCCCGGTGTTCTACTGGCCCCACCGGCGGGGTGCGACGGCAGCCCCTACGGTCGAAGGCCGAACCGAGGTCTGACTCATCTCAGATTTTGACCCCCAGCGGGTGCAGCCCCAAGGAGGGGTGTCTTTCCTCTGAAGTGTCGACCCCGGTTCGTGCCTTCGGGACTGGCCTGACCTGATAGGAGCATCGCTCGGTCTTGTTGTCCTCAACCGGGATTTTGTCGGCCGGCCCACCCCAACCCTACGACGACAGGAAGATGGCAGTGGCCAAGCGAGCGCCGGCGGCGAAGAAGGACAAGACGACGGCGGCGCCAGCCGCCGGCCATATGGTCGGCGTCGACCCGCACAAGGTGTCGCTCAGCGCGGCGGTCGTCGACGAACGGGGCGGGGTGCTCGCCGTCGAGCACTTCAAGGTCTCCGGCGCCGGGCACCGGGCCATGGAGGCGTGGGCGCTGTCGTTCGGGCCGGTGGCCCGCTGGGGCGTCGAGGGCGCCTCGGGCCTCGGCCGCCACACCGCCACCTATCTCGTCGGCCAGGGCCACGATGTGCGCGACTGCTGCGCCACCCGCACGGCCGAGCGGGCCCGCCAGCGCCGACAGGGCAAGACCGACGCCCTCGACGCCCAGCGCATCGCCCGGGAGACCCTGGCCGACCCCGAAATGCCGGTGGCGTTCAAGCGAGCCCCTGGCGACGCCGGGCCGGACGAGACGACGGAGCTGCTGTCGTTGTGGCACAACGCCCGGCGGTCGCTGCTCAAGAGCGGCCAGCACC
This sequence comes from uncultured Acidimicrobiales bacterium, assembly GCA_964479465.1. Taxonomy (GTDB): domain Bacteria; phylum Actinomycetota; class Acidimicrobiia; order Acidimicrobiales; family AC-14; genus CADCTB01. The sequence goes on along the minus strand of CAYZMG010000025.1, from coordinate 46,847 downwards.
TGCTCAACGAGGCCGAGTCCCTCCTCGTCGCCCTCCCTGAGGCCATCCGAGCCGACCTTCCCTCCACCAAGGCGGTCCGGCCTCGCCTGGAGCAGCTGGCCCGCCGTGACCGCGACGCCGCCTGGGATGCGCCCACCACGCTGCGCATTCAGCTCCTCGACGACCACACCGCCGCCATCGCCGAGCTCGACGCCAAGGAGAAGGTGGTGACGGCCAAGCTCAACGCCCTGGTGGCCAGGGCCGGCTCCACCCTCGAGGAGCTCTGCGGCCTCTCGACGCGCTCGGCGGCCGAGCTGCTCGTGGAGGTGGGCGACCCCCGGCGCTTCACCGAGGGCGGCTTCGCCCGCTTCAACGGCACCGCCCCGCTGCCGGCGTCCTCGGGCGAAGGACCGGGCGAACCCGTCCGCCACCGCCTCAACCGTGGCGGCAACCGACGGGTGAACGCCGTCCTTCACCGCATGGCCGTGACCCAGCGACGCTGCGATCCCCGTGCCCAGAAGCTCTTCGACGACGCCCGCCGCGGCCACACCAAGAAGGAGGCCATGCGCATCCTCAAGCGCCACCTGAGCAAGGTCGTGTGGAAGCAGATGATGCGAGACGTCGCCGCGGCGGCAGCGGCAGCGACCCCGCTCGAGGCGGCAGCGTGAGGGGTTCTGACCGGCGCGAGGACCGAGGGCAGGACCAGGAGCGAAGCGGCCCCGTCACCCGCCGGCTCGGCCGCCTTTGTTCCCCGGCAGCGCCGACCAGGGCGGTCAAGAGGACCGTCGTGAGGGCCGGGGCCCCGCTCGCGGGCTGGCCCTCACGGCGCAGCCTCTTGAGGGCCCGGAGCATGGCCAGCGGACAATGGAGCCGAAGGGGATGGCGCCCCCGGCCCACAGACAGCCGGAACCTGCCGAATCCCATTTTCCTGGCGCCATCCCCTTCGCCTTTCGCCCTGCCGTGGTCGCGCTGAGCTGCCTGTGCGGCCCCAACGCGTTGTCATGTGGAGGTCGCCGAACGCCGTCGGTTCAGGTTCGCGAACCCGCCTCTTGACATAGGAGCTTCAGATCACATTGTCAACAGAGTGAGTGGGTTGCAGTGCGGTCGAGCAATTCGGTAGCGCGCGTGGCTCGCGCGCAGCGCTTGCTTTGACGGCGCCTTCCCGCGTCATGACGTCGAGCAGATGTCCCACTTGTCCACGAACTCCCCATATGGCATGTCAGCAAGCTCCTCGTTCAGCACGGAAACCAGGATGAACGCGTCTTCGCCGCCCTCGTGCCATGTCTTCAGAATGCGGCTAGTGGGCATATCAATCAGGACAACGTCCACTGGTGGCCATTTGACCAGTACCGGGACGAATTCCGCTAGCAGGTTGAGGACAAACGATCTGATCTGCCTTCGGTGCGACATGGTGGACGGCTTTGCTTCGACGCGTAGCCACTCCCCCGCAAGGCCGTCGCGCTCCGCCACGACACGAGACCCTACCGCGGCACCGTGCGGTGGTGCGCTGCGGCTGGACCCGTAGCCGTTGCAGACCACTTGGCGATCCTGGCCGATGGCGCGTTGGGCGCGCCGAGTTCGAGCAGGATGGACATCCCGTCGGGTGTCCCGGAACACCGATGACTTCGGCTTCTGACACTGCCCCCTTACGCCGGCCGTGGGTCACGGTCTACACGGCCTGGCCGGGCTCTCCGCTCGGCACATCCTCGGTGCACGGGGCGCCCATAACGTCGCCGGTGCTGCCGGTGAAGACCCACGCGACAATGCCGGTGGCCGAGCGATTCTCAAGGTCCGAATTCGAGCGCAACCGGCGCAATCGCGGCATTTTCGTGCTGGTCGGCCTGGCCGGGGCGTCACCGCACCATGGCGAATCTCCAGGAGTCGACGACGGCCCTGACCTGGTCGGCGACCTGGCCGCGGGCGTCGGCCCGGGAGACGCCGGACATGAGCAGCCGGTCATACGGGGTGTCGACATGGCGCACGGACGCGACGACGGCAAGGGTGACGGCGTCGGGGTCGAGGGCTCGTCCGGCCGCGCTACGGCCGACACGACCACTGCGGCGGGCGCCGGCGTGGCCGGCGATCTCCTCGGCCCGCTCGGGTGGGCACCCGGGGAACAGCTCGGTGATGGCCTGGGCGAAGTCGGCCTGGAACTCGACGTCGTGCTCGGACCGGCGCGCCTCTTCTCGCCGGCGGCGGCGCTGGCGCGCGTCCTCGTCGGCAAGGCACTCCTGCTCGGCCTGTTCCAGCGCCTGCTCCTCGACCAGAATGCCCTGGCGCTCGTAGCGGCGTCGTGACCGGCTGAAGCGGACGACGACGGCCGACAGCCCGCTCGCCTTCCTGGCCCGCCGGGTCAAGGCCGCGTCCCCGGCGGCCAGGAAGACCAGGTGGTCCAGGTCGGCGCAGCCCAGGCACAGTGGGCCCGGCCCCTCCATGATCAGAAGGTCCCCGGTCTGGGCGCACGCCGTGCACGTCCAGTCGCCCAAGGCCGAGATGACAACCAGGTCGGGGGCCTTGCTCTGGCGCTCGGTGAGCCGGCGCTGCTTGGCCTCGGACAGCTCGGGGGAGATCCAATGGATCCGGTAAGCCGCCTCGATGGACAGGTCGCCACTTCGGCTGAACCGTAGGGGTCGCCGGTCGCGGGTTCGGGCCACGTACGCCGTCTCGCTCGGGCGCAGGCCTCGCTCGGTGGCCCAGTGCCGCAGCAGGGCCATGGCCGACGACAGCTTGTGCAGGTTGACCTGGGCCAGCCGCTCCAGGTCGTCGACCCGACCCTGGCGCCAGGCATCGACGGCCTGGGGGGTCAGCCAGCCCAGTCCGATGAGCACATCGACCGGGCTGACGACGCTGTGCTCCGCCATGGCCGCCTCGGCCACACGGACCACCCGCTCCTCCAGGCTCGGCCGGCGCTCAGGCATCGTCCGATCCGGTTCCGGGCTCGGGGCCGTACAGCTCGATGACCTCGGCGTCGGAGCGGACGTCGCGGACGCGGTCCTCGATTACCAGCCGGAAGCCCCAGCCGTCATAGGACTCCAGGGCCCTGGCCAGCTCCTCCCAGGTAATCGTCCGGCCGTCGACGACCACGTTGTAGGGCTCCTCGTTGCCCCTGCCGTCGCTCCACGCGAACCGCCCGGCCACCTCGTCCGCGTCACCCAGCATCCACCGGTGCCGATCCGTGGTCCGCTCCAGGTACTGCCGGGCGATCTCGGTCTCGGCCATGGACCGCACCTCGGCCACCAGCATGTCGACATCGGCGTCGTTATCGCCGAGCACGGCGAAGCGGTAGCCCTCGCCCACAGGGACACCGGTCTCGTCGAGCTGGACCTCGATGCCCACCCCCGCCCGCCACACCCGGTAGCGGAGGAGGTGATGCCGCCTGCCGTCCGGGCCGGAGATGGCGATGGGCGGGGGCTGGTCGGGCAGGCGGGGCAGGCCGGTATGAGCGGACATTCGCCGGTCGAAGCAGCGGTCACAGACCTCTACGCCACCGAGCACGGCGTCGGCGTCCGGCTCGCCGCAGTCCTCGCAGGCCACGCCGACACAGTACGACCCGGGCCTTGCCGGATGGGAGCGACCTGAGCGGCTGCGGCCCGCCCGGGTGCGCACTCGCGGCGCGTCCACGCGGCCCCCCGGCACGGGAGGAAATGGCCCTTGCATAGCGCCGGGCCGAGGAGCGCGCTGGACCTCCACCAACAAGGAGGTTTCCCATGGAATTCGAACCAGCATCTGCCCAACTCGTCTCAACCCCGCCACAGCTGTTCGACGAGGCCCGCCTCGCCGTCGGCGGGTTCCTGGCCCGCTACTCAGGCAACACCCGCTCCGGCTATGCCAGTGACCTGCGGGCATGGTTCGCCTGGTGCGCGCAGGTCGGCCTGGAGCCCTTCGCCGTGCTCCGGGTCCACATCGAGCCTCAGCGCCTAGCGATGAGGGTCTGCCGGTCGTGCGAGCGATTCGCCACAGAGAGCCGCTGCGCCGACGACGAGCATCCCAACCCCAGTGGGTCTCCGATCCGGTCGTCGGCGGGGTTTTCGCTGAAGTCGTGGACAACTCGCACGGCGGTCGACACCGACGCTACCGTCGTCGACGGGAATAGCCTGTGCGCCACCGTCACCGACGGCAGGACGTACCTGGCCATGGTCCACCACCGGGTCGGCCGTCTGGCCGGGGAATGCGACTGCCCCGACGCCAAGGAGGTGCCGTGTGCGAGCACTCCGTCGCCGTAGGCCTGTCCTACCTCTACGGGGGTGGCCCCGACAGCTGAAGCCACGACGGCACGGGTCGCGTGCATCCCCGCCCCCGACGGCCGGAGGTCCGGGCTACCGCAGCGGCGGTGGCTTCGGCGCCCGGGCGCCTAGCCACGCCGTGGCCCGCTGACGCAGGCCAGGACGCGACCTCAGCCGGCGCACGGCCGGCTCGGCCGCGTCCCGATCGAGCATGCCCAGCGCCTCGAAGCCGAGATCCCAGACGTCGGGGTCCTCGTCATCGAGCATCGCCTCACACAGCTCGTCGGCAGCCTCGTCGCCAGGACGATCGGCGCACCAGGCAAACAGGTGGGCGCTGGCCTCGGAGGGCTCCATCTCCACGCACACCAGCAAAAGAGACTGGGCGTCGGTGTCCACCAGGTCGAGGTCGTCCTCCTCGTCGTAGTCGTCGCTGAAGGCGACCATGGCGGCCAGCGCGTCGCCCAGGCCGGTGAGGACCACCTCACCATCGTGTCGGGCGATGAGGCCGCAGTCGGAGAACTGGTCCATCATGGCGCGGACCAAGCCGACCACGTGGGAGCGCTCGGTGGCGTCGTCGGGTTCGTAGCCGTAGGCCGCAGCCACCTGCTCCCAGGCGCCCTCGTCGATCTCGGTGAGCGGAACCGCACCGCCGGCCTCGGCCATGGCCACCAGCAGACCGCCAGCACCGGCGTCAAGGAGCTCGACGTAGGACTTGCGCCACCCTTGGCGGAAGCCATCGAGCACGCCGGTCTCCAGCAGGGTGATCGTGGCCTTGATCCAGGCGGCCGGGGGGTCCTGCTCCAGGTCACGGGCCACGGGACCGGCCACGATCCTGGCGCCACGTCGGGCCAGGAATCCCGCCGCCGCCGCCCAGCGGAAGGCATGGGCCGTCTCCGGGATGTCGTCCATCGATCGCAGCTCGTCTGGCACCTCTTCGCCGGTGTCCAGCCGCCGGGAGAGAGCCACCGCGTCGGGCGCCTTCAGGTTGCCCGCCTGTGTGGCTGGGCGCCCCTTGCCGACGAAGGCCACAACCTCACGCAGGCGGGCCATGGCCGGGGCGGCGGCGGCCTGGCGGGTGAGCTCCTCCGCCTCGGCCCGTTCCTCCGGCGTTTCCATCAGGTCGGCCAGCGGGGCGTCGAGGAGTCTCTGAATCTCTTCGAGCGCAGCGAGGCCCGGGTTGGCGCCGCCGTCCGCCGGCGGCAAGGGACGCTCATCTGAGGGCCGGCGCCCTCCCGGCTGGACCCGTCGGCGCTTGTCAGCGGCCATGCTGGACCCTACCGACGGGAGCGCTCTGCTGGCCCCCGCGCCGACCACCGGGGCGTTATCCGGCGCTGCAATGATGCCGTTCCCGGGCGCGCCGGCCAGGGCCGGCCTCGCCGGCAAGTCGGTGGGCGGCCGCGTGCGTAGCCCGTCGTTATCGCGCTGCGGCGCAGCAGAGCCCCGGCAGCCGAGCAAGAGGGTACTGGGACGCGCACGTCCTGGGGCGGGGTGGCCGTCCCGGTGCGCGGCGTTGACCGATCCTCTAATCAGCCCCGGAGTACCATGAGTACGTGAGCGGTGATCGAGTCCGAACGGCGGCCGAGCTTGAAGCGCTGTCGCCCGACGAGCGTGATGCGGCAGTACGAGCGGGCTTCGTCACAGACCCCGCGGCTGTCTCCCCGGACCTCCTCGCCCGAGCGCGACGCAAGGCGGACGCCCGGATCGCTGCGACCGAGGGCGCCGACGCGAAGCGTTGACACAACGCAGGCCAGTCCGAGTCGACCCCCAGTTCTTCGCCGAACTCGACGCGCAGCTCGGCGAGACCCGCGGTGACAGCGGCGAGCCCTCCAGCAGCGACTTCCTCCTCATCGACCTGCCATCCATAGCTGACTCATTCGCCACCTCCTTCGACGACCTGCCGGCCATGTACGAAGGCCGAACGGATTATCGATACCTCGTGACGACTGGAAGCCTTGTCGCCGCTGCGGTCATCGTGGGCCAGCTGCATGCCGACGGGTCGATCATCTTGTTCAGCATCGAGATCGATCAGCCCTAACGCCGTTTCCAGCCGCATCCGAGGGCGCGCGCAAGCTCCACCGTCTGTAGCCAGAAAGGCCTGGGCCGCAACAAGCTCACCGGCGGAGGGAATTCCAGAGGCGCCGCCAGGCCGCCCCGGACGACGCGGAGAGTAGGAGCTCGCCAGACCCCGAACGCCGCACCCGGGGGACTGCGCGGGCTCAAGACCTCCGAAAACATCACCACCGTTGGGTTTTAGGGGCAGACCGTTCTCCGACAGACCAACGGGATGACTGCCGGATCCCAAATCAGGCTGGCCGCTGATCGGAGTCACACTCGGTAGGGGGTCACCGGGTCTCTCCGGCTGGCCGATGTGGACTCTGTGCGGACTCCCGTCAACCCTGCCGTACGGCGTACGTGAGGCGTACATGCCCCTGACCAGCACTTTTATGTGGTGGAGACGGTGGGACTCGAACCCACGGCCTTCTGCTTGCAAAGTAGATATCGACGGTCGCCTGACCAGGGGCTTTCCGCGTTATCGCAGGTCAGGGCGCATTTCTCCTCCACGATGTAGCGCACTGTAGCCCCATGAAGGGCGATGCAATGCGGACTCTCAGCGGACTCGGCGGCGGCGGGATGACGGTTCGATGCGGGGTCAGCACCACCGGCCACCGAGGGGCGCTGCCGGCGAACCGCCTGCCACGGCGCGGTCAGACCTACGGCACGATTGTCGGCCATCATCCATCTAATGGGCGCGGACCACTCGAATTCGCGACAGACCTGACCCGGCCAGGGCCCGCCGTGGCCGCCACAGGGTTGGCCGCTGCACTGCTCCACCGACCGGGAACGCTGCTTCGAGGTGAGACTACGTAACCCGCTGGTGACCAACGGCACCTTCGAGCGCCCCCGGGGCCTCCGACCGCTGCTGTATTGGGACGCGTCATATGGGGCGCTCGATCAGCAGAGTGAGATGTGTCCATGTCCGAATACTCGGCAGGGGACCGGGCAGTCGGTCAGGCTGGAGCACGATGCACTACTGCCAGTCGTGCCCCGACCTGACCCCGATGGAGCCGACACAGGCCTCTGCCATCTGCCCGGAATGCGGCAGGCGCGACCCTGCAGCGACCGAGCCCCTTATGGTGGTGACCGGTGCGTCCGGCGCCGGCAAGACGACCCTCTTTTCGCCATTGGCCCGGGAGCTAGCCGGCGAGGCGGCGGTCTTCGACATCGACTGGCTCATCGACGCCTTAGGCATGCAGGCCGAAGGCGCTGCTCTCAACTGGGGCGCCCTCCGTTCCGCGTGGCTGTCGGTGGCCGAGGGGTTGGCGTCTGGTGGTCTGCCGACGGTGCTGCTGGGTCCGCTTGCACCCTTCCACTTCGAGCAGCTCCCGAAGGCGGGATGGATCGCCTCGATGCACTTCTTCCTCTTGGACTGCTCCGACGTCGTAAGGCGGGAGCGCCTTGAGGCCCGGCCTCCATGGCGGGGACGCGAATCGCGAGCGGGCGATCGCAGAACAGACGGAGTGGGGGGTCTGGCTGCGGGAGCACATTGGCCAGGGTGTCGATACAAGCCAGGCGGCGGTCGAGGAGACCGTACGGTCCGTGGCCCGGTGGGTCCGTTCTGTGATCTCGACGCCGGTGCGATGGCGCGACGATGCCACGCTGGCGGCCGCCAATGAGGCGGCAGGCCTCGGCAGGATCGAAGGCTGGGTTCACGAGTACCTCAGCGGTGCCGGCCGGAACGTGCCCATGGCCCGAGGGCTGCGGCGCCGCCGGCGATGGTGGATCGGACCGGTCGCAGTACCCGTGGTGGAGCTCAGCCGGATTGTAGGGCCCGAGCCGGGCATGCCGTACCCCCGAGCTCCTGAGGACTGGGAGCCCCGATTGGCGGGTATCGAGCGGAGCCTGAGGCGGGGCTGGGATGTCCCTCCCGTCATCGTTGACGCCTGCCACACCGACGCTCTCCTCGTCGCCGACGGCAACCACCGCTTCGAGGCCCAGCGCCAGATGGGAAAGGATGCTGTCTGGTCGCTCCTGTTCTTCGACGAAGAGGAAACATGGCGGTCCTTCGAGCGACCGTGGGCCGTTGACGCGTCTCGGCACGTCGGGACCGCGGGGTGAGCCCGGGGTTGCCGGCGTCGGTGGTCGCCTGGGCCCTCGCACAAGCGAAAGGCGAACGCATCTCCGGCGTACGACAGGAGCCGATGAGCGGCGGGACCGTGGCCGCTCGGATCGAACGAATCGACATCAGCGTCGCCGCTGAGGGCGATGGACCACGGACGGTAGCGGTCGTCCGGAAATGGACCCGGCCGCACGAGATACTCGGTCTCGAAGCGGCCCAGGCAGTCAGGACCAGCGCCGGCGCCATTCCGCGCCTGCTCGCCCGGGGCACCGCCGAGCGGGGCCCATGGATGATCATGCCGTTCTATGCCGGGACGACGGTCACCAATGCCCTCGTTCCCAAGGCCGTCTTCCAGGCCCTCGCCATTCTCCACGCCGCCTACGCGCACACCTGTACCGACCTGGCGGGGATCCCCGTCGTCGACGCCGGGTGGTGGCGCGACATCTGCCTCTCATATTCACTTGGCGCCGTGGTCCGCCAGGCCGCGCGCTCCCCCAGTCCTCAGCTCGACCGGGCACGGTCGGTCCTCGAGAGGATGGCCGACGACCGGCGAATAGCCGAGGTCCTGGAGGTCCTTCCACGTTCTCTGCTGCATGGCGACGTCCACCTGGGGAACATCCTGGTGGCCGACGGCGAGGGCGTGCTCGTGGACTGGGGCAGCGCTCGTGTCGGCTCGCCGATACTCGACCTGGCCAACGTCGCCAGCATGGACTCGCCTGGTTTCACCGCGTACTCCGACGCGTGGCGACACGCCACCGGGGCGGCACTGGACCCTTGGGCGGTGCAGCTCGGATATCGATGGGCGGAGGTCCAGATCCCGGTCCAATACCTGGCATGGGTCGTCGAGTTCCGGCCTTCCGCCGAGGTCGGCAGAGCGCTCGATCGGGCTGAGGCCGCCCTTGTCGCCCTGGGCTCACACTTGACCGCCCGATGAACCGGCGGTGCACTCGTCACTCGGACGGTCGACATCGAAATGCAAGCCGAGCTCCTCTGGCGAACACGGACCGACTCGCCGTGCTCGGCGACGCCGGCGTTTGGGGCATCGTGCCCGCGCATGAAGTGGGCGCGACTGAGGGCGGCACCATCGACGGGATCGGTGGCCGAGTGACCGAAGACCGGCTCCTTGGCGGATGGCAGACCGACGTGCATCTCTCCGGCGAGGTCGTGTACCGGTCGCCGGGCCCCCAGAGCGCCACGGTGCTGGCCCTGCTCCGCCACCTCGAGGCCGCCGGCTTCGAGGCCGCGCCGAGAGTCGTCGGCACGGGGTTCGCCCCCGACGGCAGAGAGACCCTCCGCTACATCGAGGGCCGAAGCCCGCAGCCTGCGGCATGGAGCGACGAGGCACTGGTCCAGATCGGAGGGCTGTTGGGGGACCTGCACCGGGCCACGGCGACGTTCCGGGTCGACGGCGCACTGTGGAAGCCGTGGTTCGGTCGTTCCCTTCCCGGTGATGACCCGGTGATCGGTCATGGCGACCTCGGCCCCTGGAACGTCTTGGCCCGCGACGGCCTGCCGGTGGCCTTCATCGACTGGGACAACGCCGGGCCGGTCGACGCCGTGTGGGAGCTGGCCCAGGTCGCCTGGCTGAACGTCCAGCTCCACGACGACGATGTCGCCGAGCGCAACCGTCTGCCCTCCCCGGCCGCACGGGCCGCCCAACTCAGGCTCCTCGTCGATGCCTACGGGCTCGACTCCGATCGGCGCGGGTCCTTCGTCGACCGGATCGCCGAGTTCGCGGTGCATGCCGCCCGTCAGGAGGCCGTCGATGCCCGGGTGACACCGGAGTCCGGCGTGGCTATTGCCGGAGACGGCTTCCCGGTGCTGTGGGCGATCACATGGCGGACCCGAAGCGCTTCGTGGATCCTGCGCAACCGCCAACTCCTGAGCGAGGCCCTCAGCGCCTGATCCGGCACACGAGGAAGACTTCCGGCATGCACACAGCAGGAATCCGATGGGTCGGCGTCGCCATCGACTGCGTGGACGCTGGACCGGTCGCCCGCTTCTACGAACGCCTGCTCGGCTTCGAGATGGGCGAGTTCGCGCCGCCGAGCTGGGCTCAGCTCTTCGACCCCGCCGGCGGCGTGCACCTGAACATCCAGGGCGAGGCCTGGTACCAGCCGCCGACCTGGCCCGAGGCACCGGGCGAGCAGGCGAAAATGCTCCATTTCGAGGTCCAGGTCGACGACCTCGAAGCTGCGGTCGCCATTGCGCTGAAGGCCGGCGGCACCGAGGCGCCGTGGCAGCCACCGGACCGCCGCCGCGATCGCGTCCGGATCATGTTGGACCCCGCCGGTCACCCGCTCTGTCTGTTCCTTCCCGGCGAGTAGGCAAGCGGGCGTCGAGCTCGGCCACGAATCGCCTCGGCGCCACGTTGCGGTAGCTCTCCTCGACCCAGTCGGAGACGAGGCCGGCGTCGACCTCGCTCAGGCGAACCGTCAGCCAGCCCCACTGGCCGAGGCCGCTGATCGTGGTCGGCGTGGCGCCGGCGACGGCCACGGCCTCCTCGTGGGCCCGGGTCAGCTTCACGCACACCGATGGAGTGGCGGCGTCCCGCTGGCCCATCCAGAGGAACATCGGGCCATGCACGCCATCCTTGCGCCACGGCGGGATCCCGGGCTTGCGGCGGACCTTGATCACGGTCTCACCCCAGGGAAAGTCCTCCTCCGCGGCCGGAAGCCCCAGCGCGAAGTCTCGGACTTCAGCCCACGCCTCCGCGCTGGTGGTCACGAGACGGAGCGCTCGTGCCGGTAGAGGTCCCGGAGCAGGCACACCTCGGCACCGTGGTGCATGACCTCCCGATGCACGTGCAGGATCAGGCCGATGGCGGGGTCGGACCGGCCCAACCGCATCGACCGGATGTCCCACTCCCGATCGCCGATCGGCGCCCACAGGGCATCCTCGCCGGCGGCGAGAAGACCGCTGCGCCAGGCATCCCACCAGTCGTCGAGAAAGGCGAGGGCGCCGTCGGCGGTCAAGGGGAACGGGACGGGCCCCTCCCACATGCGAGTCGTCAGTGGCGCCGGCGCCGTCTCGGGGAACAGGCGAGATGTCCGGTTGGCCAGGCAGCCGACGCCGATGTGGCACAGGCGCCAAGCGATGGTCGTGAACGGGCTGGGCCGCGGCGGCGGCCAGGCGTGATCGTAAAGAACCTGGCCGTCGTCCGTCGGGTGGAGGGTCCAGCAGCCGGCGACCGGCTCCCACAGGTACTCCTCGTCGGTCAGCCCGTTCAGGCGGGGGCGGAAGCCCGCAACCCACCAGTACTCGATCTGGAACACCAGCGCTCCCAGGACGTCCCGCCCCGCCACGACTCCGAGCCTAGGAGTTCAGAGCTGCTCTTGCCCCGGGGTGGGGCCGATGTAGACGTACTCGGCCAACGGCTCGGCGTCTCGGAAGGGGACGTCCAGGCGGCCGGCGCGGACCCAGCCGGACCGCTCGTACAGACCGATGGCGGCGTGGAAGTGGGCGGCCACGTCGAGAATCGGCCACCGACCCCGGTCGTGCGCGGCCTGGGCCGCCACACCGAGGAGGGTGCCGCCGAGCCCCTTCCTGCGATGGGCGGGAGCGACCAGCAGCCGGGCGACGACGCCGAGGCGCTCTGGCGCCCGGCCGGTGACCTCGCCGGCCAGTGCCATGACCGCCGGAGAGCTCGTCGGCTGCAGCGCCACGTGTCCGACGATGGCGCCGTCCGACGCAGCAACCCAGGCGGCGAGAGCACCTACCGCGGACACGAAGCCACGCAGGTCGTCGGCGAACCGTGGCGGGTACCCGTCGACGTCGTGGACCTCGCGGGCCAGCAGCTCGCACGCATCGATATCGTCGTACGTCCGCGGTCTCAGCTCCACCCGGACACGCTCGCGCTCCGGCGGGTCACCTCGCGCTGCGATGCTCGGCCACAACGGCATCGATGATTGCCCGGGAGCTGCTGCGCCACCCGAAGCGATGAGCTGCGCCCGCCGGTGCCTGCCGATCCTCGACCAGGGTGATCAGGCTCTTCCACAGTGCCCACCCCCGCCCACGGGCCCAGGTCGCATCGTCGAAGGGCAGGCTCCGTCGGAACACCTCCCGGCTCTCTCCTTCGAAGTAGGTCCAGGCGATCACCAGGTCACAGGCCGGGTCGCCGACGGCCGTGCAGCCGAAGTCGATCACGGCCCGGAGACGCCCGTCGAGGATGAGCAGGTTGGAGGGGGCCACGTCGCCATGCACCCAGACGGGCGGATCGTCCCATGAGCCGGTGAGAGCGGCATCCCAGGTCGCGGCGGCGGCCTTCGCGTCGACCTCACCGGCCAGCAAGCCGAGCGACGCCCGCACCTCGGCGTCGTAGGTGTCGAGCGACCCGCCCCGGAAGAAGTTGTGCTTGCCGGGGATCGGTCCGTCGCTCGCGTCGATGGCGTACAGCGCGCCCAGGAACCCGGCGAGGTCGCCGGCGAGCTCAGTCACATTCGGAATCTGCGCACCGCCCGCTTGATTGCCGTCGATCCACCGGTAGATCGACCAGGGGTGCGGGAACCCTTCGTCGGGCGATCCCATCGCCACGGGCTCGGGGATGGGCAGGGGAACGTGGCGAGCCAGGACCGGAAGCCAACGGTGCTCCTTCTCGACCTGGGCGACGTAGGCGCCGGCGCTCGGCAGGCGTGCCAGCAGCTCCTCACCGAGGCGGAAGGTGTGGTTGTCCCAGCCGCCATGGGAGACCGCCGTGACCGGCAGATGGGCCCGAGCGCCGATCCATCACTGCGTTGAACGCCACGTCGTCACCACCGGCGAGCACGGCCGTCTCCGATGCGTCCGACGTGCAGCCGATAAACCGCAGAAGCGCCACGTAGTACACGGCCGATCGCGTCGCCGGGTCCAACCCGAGCGCCTCCGCCGCGGCCAGCGACAGCCAGCACGTCCGCAGCCCGTGCTCCATCGGCTGCCCAGTACCGAGATCCGATGCCAATGAAAGCGCGACCGTCAACTCCGCCAACCGGCCTCGCCCGGCATCGTCGACCATTCCTCCACTCTTTCAGCCGCGGGCCCAGATTTGCGGGCCGAGACTTGATGGCGCCGTGGTGTCTCGCCGATGACGGTGTCGATGCCGAGGGGCGGGCAGTCCCAGGATGGTCAGGTACAAGCTGGTGTCGACGACTGTACGCGGGCCGGGGTGACCCGAGGTCAAGCCGGTGTCATTCACCGACAAATCTCCCCGCGGTGACCCCCGCCCAGCGACGAACTCAGCCCTTGGCGTAGTTCGCGGCACCCTGGAATTCGACAAAGATCGCCGCTTCATCGCCGACCACCCAAGCATCGTGGCCCGGCGCGATCCGGTACACATCGCCGGGCTTTGCGTCACCTTCGGAACCGTCTTCATGGGTGACGTGCAGGCTGCCGGACACTACGTAGCCGATGTGCTCGACCTGGCAGCTGTCCGTGCCGACGACCGGCTTGATGCACTCAGACCAGCGCCAACCGGGTTGGAACGTGTAGCGCCCGATCTGACCGCCGGCGATGTTCACCAGCTCCACCGTCGTCTTCGCCGGGGTCCGAGTCTCGTCCGGCGCCGTGAAGTCACGGGTTTCCACTCCGGCCATGGTCCCTCCCTGCTGGTCTGCCGCCGCCGCTCGGCGGCGGCTCACATGCTGCCAGACGCGATCACAAACTGCTCGCGGCGAGTGGTCCTTGCCCGCAGCGGCTCTCTGCGGGTTCAGCGTTGAGGTGTACCACCAGGTGGGGATGAACTTGCTCGATCGTGCGCAGGCGTTGTGCGATTTGGCTCTCGCTCGTTTCGGCGTTCGGCGTCCGTCATGGGCCGGTGACGGTGACGGTGTGGGCGCGAACACCGATGGCGGCACTCAGCGGATGCGCGCGGTCGCGGGTTGTGCGCCGATTGTTTGTCGGCTGCCGGTGACCTTCGGAGCGGCTTCCGCTCGCGCGGATCCACTACCAGCCGGTACTCGACGCCCAGGAAGGTCCGACGCCCGCAGGCGTGACCGTCGATGTGGTCGACGTCGGTGGGGCGAGGTCGGTCGGTACACCTTCCCAGCCCGGCCGGCGGAGGACTGCGGAGCAGCTGGCGGTCGACGCCGACACGCGGGAAGACCCAGCCGTCGCATCGCGTAGGCGAAAGAACTGGGACATCTCGATAGCGGCGTCCCGATCCTGCGCACGTCACCGCAGGCCGAGCCGACGACGGCGCCCGCGTTGGTCGCGGCGAGAACATCCGCCGACGCCGCGGCGGCATGGAGGGTGTTCTACTCGGGTCTCGAAGGTTTGATCATGTGATTCGGACCAGCGTCTCGCCGCCCAGTTGGGCGGATCCGGATAGTGGCGTCGTCGCTTCTATCTGAGCCGCGACGACGAGCCCGATACAAGACTCAGGACAGCCACCGCCATGACTGCGGCGCAGAGGTCGAACGCGCTGCAGAGGCGGTAGACGCCCGCCACCGTTGCCCGCCAGATGGGATGGGCCACGTCACCGACCGCGGCGATCAGGGTCGGATACCCGAGCGCGGAGCCCACCGTGATCAGCACCGCGCCCACCGCCCACGCCGCGAACCCGGTGGTGACCGCCGATGAGAGCGAGGGCTGCGCCCTGGACGACCTTGGCTGCAACAATCAGCGCCTCTAGCGCCCGATCCGGTCCGACCAGGCACCGAGCCCGCCTTGTTCCCCCACGGCTTCCAGTGGGTCTTCGGAGAAAACGTCTCGACGTGCATCCAGCCAGCCGCCGCCAGACGAGCGGCGCCTGGACTACGCCACTGTTGGCAGGAACGACGGGTGTGCCGACACCGCGCCGCCGAGGGCGATCAACACGACGGCGGCGGCGATACCCACGCCTCGGCCGTGGGGTAGGACCTTTTCGGCGAACACCACGAGCGCGACGGCGACCATCGCCGCCACGTTCATGACACCCAGTGGAATGAGGATGAGGAACAGGAGCCAGCAGCAACCCATGCAGTAGAGGCCGTGAGCCACGCCCATGCGGACGGCGCCCCCGCGTCCGTTCCGCCATCGGGTCATGACGAACGAGAGCGGGCTCCGGCACTGCCGCAGGCAGATGTCTTTCAAGGGCGAGAGCTGGTAGAGGCCGGCGAGGATGAGCAGGACGCCCCCGACCCGCCCCCAGTTCGTCGCTACCCACTCCGAGCCGGACGCCGCCGATTCCACCATGGCGCTCAGCAGATAGGCCAGGACACCGAAGGCGAACCACAAGACGATGTAGGAGCCGGTGAACAGCGCCACCGATGCCGGGTCGCTGCGGCGCATGCGGCCGTACATCACGACCATGGGCGCGGCGGCCGGGAACATCATGGCCACCATCATGGCCACCCACATGGCCAAGAACAGGGGCCACGACCGGCCCATGGTCAGATCGGGACCCAGGGCCCGGTCCATGTCTATGTCCATGGCCATACCCATATCCATGTGCATGGCCATGCCGGTCGGCTGGTTGGCCTCGTTCAGAAAGACGATCCATCCCGCGCCCGCGAGGCCGAGCAGGGTGATGAGGATGGCGTTGCGTTGCCGGGCGACCGCCGGAGGAACGGTTGCGGCGGCGGTCGGCCTCAGCCCGCCCACACCACCACGTCGGCGACGACGCCACCCTGGCCCAGGCTTTCCCAGGAGCGCAGGTCGGGATCGGAGAAGCTCGTGCCGTGGGCGAAGGCCAGGTCCTCCGACTCCATGTTGAAGGCGTGGAGGAGCGGTGCCCCGACAATGCGCGTCGGCGATCCCCCCTCCTCAGCCCTGATCGGCTGGAGGACGACCTGACCGAAACCATCGACGGTAAGGCCGGGAGCATCCGCAGGGCCGAAGCTGATGGTGGCGATGGTCGACGGGAGCCATTGCCCGATCTGCTCGCGCATGCCGCCCCACAGGCCACCCTTCTCGCCGTGGAAGATGGCGTCGATCTCGGCGCGCTGGGCCTCGGTGACGGCTGGGTCGACGTACAGCTTGGCCTTGTCGATCCCGCCCAGGAAGTCGCCGGGAAGCTCGAAGTGCATCACGAGTTTTGCCCCCGAGAGATCGACTCCGTCGGAGTCCCCCTCGACGACCTCCATGCCGAAGACGCCCGAGCACCACTCCTGGTCCGGCTTGGCCGGCCCGAGCACGCACGGGCACAGGGCCGCACAGCTGCACGATTCGAGGAGGCTCACCTTCATGGTCCAAGCCACGGGCACCCCTTTCTGATTGCGCTGCGCGTCAGCATACGACTGTTGCTTCGCATGTGCTCGACCCCAGCTTGAGCAACCCGTCGCCGTGGCCGTGAGGGCGAAATCGGTAGGGCTCGTCGACATCAGTCTTGCCACAAGCGTACCGGCGGCACTCCTTCGGTGGACCTGGACACCAACGACCTCCGAGCAGTTGGTAGGGGAGACTCGCCCGCCGAGCTGGTGGCCGAACTCCGGCGTGCCGGCATGGGCAGCATCGGCGTCGTTACGAGCGCCGGAGTCGGACGAGCTTCAGCTGGTCGGTCTGGGATAGCGGCGTCGCCGGACCCGCGGGCGTCGCCGACCCGCTGTGCGGTCATGCCGATCAGGCGACGGTGGCGAGCAACTCGTCGGCAGCGGGTCGTCGTCGTCGTCGAGCTGGACGAAGTGGACCTGGCCGTTGGGGTCGACCCGCGGTGAGCCTCACGACGGACCAGAAGCCAGGCGTCCCGGCTACCATCACGGCACCGGTTTGGACTTCGGACGGGTCACCTTTCCTTGTGTAACCCTGTCTCAGCCGGCGCGCCGTCTCGCTGCGCCGTCACCACCTTGGCCGTGTTCTTCACTCTGAAGCCGCGAAGACATTCCGGGCGACCTCGTTCATGGCCGCCCCCCAGGAACCAAGACGTGCCAATGCGGTGCTGTATGACGGCCAAGCCCGGCTCTTGGCGAGCTTCATGTAGCCCGCCGAGGTCGGAGTCAGGCCGGCAGCGGCTCTCTCAACGGCGTAGGCCTTCACCGCGGCCAGTGCGTCCGTGCGGCTCACCGTCGGGCGCCGATGGTATCGGGCCGTGAAACCGGCCGCGGCGAGAGCCGCTCCCCAGGAACCCAGCTTCGGGATGACCGTGCTTTGGCGGTTTGGCCATCCTCGGGCCCTGACCAGGGCGTCATAGCCGATGGTGCCCGGGTATAGCCCGTCTTCGCTCGCCTCCGAAATGTAGGCCCTGACGGCGTCCATGCAGTCCTTACGGGTGACGTATGGCTGCCCCGGCTTCCGCGCCCGACCGAAGCCGGAATCAGTCAGGGCTTGCGACCAGGAACCGAGCTGAGCCTTCACCGCCGCGATCGCAGGCCACTGCCGGATGGACGCCATGCGCTGGTATTCGCGAGCGCTCGGATAGCGGCCGGCGGAGGCCATCTCCCCCACAAAGATCCGCACTGCGTCGATGCATGCCCGTGGGCACGGGCCGGGTGCTGGGGAGAACCCCGCAGCGGCCAGTGCTGCGGTCCATGGCCCCAGCCGCGCAGAGACCGTCGTTCGCGACGGCCATCCTCTCCTGGGGGCGTCACGCTCGTATCCAACGAGGCCGGGATGCTCTCCCCGCCGGGCCGCTTCAGCCATGTAAGCCGCACCGCGGCCAGGCATCGTTGTCGATCGACCACCGTCGGCTACACGGACCCGCTGACGTGATAGTGGACTCCCAAGGAGAGCTCGGCCCGCAAAGCGACCGAGGCCCACTCCAACTCGCTGGTGATCCGCTCCAACCGCGCCTCGCCGGCTGGATCGGCGGCGGTAGCGGTCTCGATTTCGCGGCAGGCCTCGGCCACCCCGGCGGCGCCCATGGTGGCCGAGGCGTCGCTCAGGCTGTCGGCCAGTTCACGCGCCGCCACGCCGTCCCCCCGAGCCAGGGCCGCCCGCATGCCCGCCAGCTGGGGGGCGGACTCGGCGAGGTACTGCTCGACGAGATCGCTGAGCAAGGTCGGGTCGCCGCTTCCTGCGGCCAGGCTGCGGAGCTCGGCCAACCGGACGGCGTCGAGCTGTCGGTCCTCGGCTTCATCGGTTGCGGCCGGTCCGAGCCAGCGGCCCAGGATGGCTTCGATGTCACGGACCCTCGCCGGCTTGGTGATGAAATCGTCCATGCCGGCGGCGAGGCAGTTCTCCCGGTCCTCGGGCAGAGTGGAAGCCGTCATGGCGATGATGGGCGTGTGCCGGTCCCCCGCCTCCCGGCGCCTGATCTCAGCCGTGGCCTGGTAGCCGTCCATCCTCGGCATGAGGCAGTCCATCAACACGGCGTCGTAGTGACGGCGGGCCATGGCCTCGACAGCCTCGACACCGTCGCCGACTACGTCGGCCCCGTAGCCCAGGCGGGCGGCGATCCCGCGAGCCACCTCCTGGTTGATGGCTTGGTCGTCGACGATCAGGAGCGTGCCCCGAGAGCCGGGCGGAACCTGCGGCGCCGGCGCCGGTACTCGAGCGTGGGAGGCAGGGGCGGATCCGGCCGACACGGCCTGCACCAGAGCGTCGTGGAGGGCCCCGAGACGCATGGGCTTGTGCAGGCGGCCCACGAACCCGGCCTGGGCCGCGGTGTCGGCCTCGACGGGCACCGAGGTCAGCAGGAGCAGGCGTACGGGGCCGAGGGTGGGGTGGGCGCCGATGAGCCGGGCCAGTTCGAAGCCGTCGGTGTCGGGCATGGCCAGGTCGACCAAGGCGACCTGGTAGGGGGCGGGGCCGGCGGCTGCCTCCTGCAAGAGGGCCAGTGCCTCGACCGCGCCACTGGCAAGGTCGGCGGTGATGTCCCAGGCCAGAAGCTGGGAGCCGAGCACCACACGGTTCGTCTGATTGTCATCGACGACGAGTACCCGCAGGCCGGCGAGAGAACCGTCTGGAACCTGAGGCGCGACCACTGGTCCCCGCGGCGGGGCGAGGGGCACGCGCAGCCAGAAGGTGGCTCCTCGGCCGGGAATGCTGTCCACGCCGACCGTTCCGCCCAGAGCTTCGGCTAGGCGCCCGCAGATGGCCAGGCCCAGCCCCGTGCCGCCATAGCGGCGGGTGGTCGAGGCGTCCGCTTGAGAGAAGGGTTCAAAGATGCGCTCGGCCGCCGCCGGGTCGACACCGATGCCGGTGTCGCACACCTCCAGGCGGACGACGACGGTCTCGGGGTTGGGCCGGCCGTCGAGGCGGGCGAAGATCGCCACCTCGCCCGCTTCGGTGAACTTGACCGCGTTGGTCGCGAAGTTCAACAGGATCTGGCGCAGCCGGCCGACGTCGCCCCGGAGTGCGGGTGGGACCTCAGGATGGCAGTGGACGACGAGCTCCAGATCCTTGGCCCGGGCCGACTCGGCCACCAGCTCGGCGACGTCCTCGAGGGCCTGGGCCACGTCGAAATCCACCGCCTCAAGGTCTAGCTTGCCGGCCTCGATCTTGGTGAAGTCGAGGATGTCGTTGATGATCCCCAGCAGCGCCTCCGCCGAGGCCCGTACCCCCCGGGCGTGGCGGCGTTGGATCTCGGTGAGCTCGGTGTCGAGCAGGAGACCGGTGAGGCCGATCACACCGTTCATCGGCGTACGGATCTCGTGGCTCATCACCGCCAGGAAGTCCGACTTGGCCGCCGAGGCCTCGATCGCCGCGTCGCGCGCCGCGGCCAGCTCCTGGGCCCGGTGCCGGTCGGTGACGTCGATCGCCGCCCCAACCAGGGTCGCAGCCTCGCCCGATCGCCGCAGCTCGGCGGTGAAGTGGACCCAGCGAATGTCGTCATCGGCCCGCACGATCCGGAGGTCGTGATCGAGCGGTACGCCCCGACTGACGGTGGCTTCGACAGCGGCATCTGCCTTCGCCCGGTCCTCAGCATGGACCAACAACAGCAACGCCGACTGTTCATGCGGGCCTGGGCCCGCTGACTCCATCCCGAAGATGGTGGCCAGCTCCGAGGTCCAGGTGACCTTGTTCGTCGTGAGGTCAAGCTCCCAGGCGCCCATGTGGGCGATGCGTTGCGCCTCGGCCAGGCGCTGGCCCTCCTCGTTGCGCGCCTCGGCGTCGGCCAACCGGGCCCGGCTCCGACCGATGACGACGGCGGCGTATCCCGGGGCGATGCTCAGTGCCAGCAGGATCCCGGTGAGCGCTAACTCCCGGCGCTGGTTGCTCCTCTGCTCAGCGTCGAAGGCGGCGACGGTAAGGGCGCGGTCCCGGGCCAGGAGGGCCTGGGCGTCCTTCCGGGCCTTCCGGGCCTCGCCCGTCGACAGCTGCGTCGCCTCCTCGGTTCGACCGGCGTCGTAGAGCGCCACGGCGCGGTCGTGATCGTCCAGGAACACGCGATATCTGGCCAGACTTTCGTCGAGTTTGGCGCGGTGGTCCCCCGAGAACTCCGAGACCAGGCGGGCGGCGCGCATGGCGATCTCATGGCCCTTGGATTCGAACTCGGCGAGGAACCCACGGTCGCCTGTGAGTAGGAACCCGCGCTCATCGTTGGCCTGTCCGACGACCAGGAGCTCGATCTGCGACGCGTCGGCGAGCTGTGACTGCGAGCGGTCGACGAGATGCTTCTCGCGGGGGATGGCGACGAATGCCAGGGCGCCGGCGACAATGCAGGAGAGCACCGCCGCAGTCGCCGGCACCACCCAGACCAGGGAGTGGCAGCGACGCCGGCAGCGCCTGCCCAGGGGGCCCGAAGGATGCCCGCTCGGGGGGTCGACGGGCATGTCTATGGGCACCGCCCGTCGGCTATCCGCAGTGCTCCTACGTCGGTGACCATGGCCAGGGCTCTCCCGTGTCGCCCGTTCGCGTTGAAGATCGGACCTGCCGAAACTCGGCCTCGTCCTTAGCGGAGGAGGGGTAGTGCCCACGAAGCCTGTCGTCCAGTCGCTCGATTCTCCTGCGATCTCTGATCACTGCGTCTGCCCGCTTGCGAATGGCGAATTTCTCGACCCGCTTTGATGCCATCCCCGCCCCTCATTCTCGCTGACGTGATCCCTGCTTCGCTCTTGCGCTAGGTCATCGACCGGGGTGCCCCGAAGCGCAGGACGAGCCTTCCCATGCGACGATGGACCTGGGCTTGGCGGCCCCGGCCCACGACCCGCGCCATCGTCACGGTGATGCCGACCACAGGCACGGCGAGCAGCACCCAGGAATCGTACTCGACGGCAGGCCGCT
>CAYZMG010000025.1:10410-25465 GCA_964479465.1 uncultured Acidimicrobiales bacterium | reverse complement strand
CAGGCACGGCGAGCAGCACAAGGTGTAGGCCGCTCAGCGCCGCCCCCTGCACCGCACCAATTCGCCCGGCAGCGACCAGCGCTTCGGACTGGAGGCCAATCAACCGAGCGGTCTTGGCCAGGAGGGAAGGGACGTGGACGGCCAGGAACACCATGGAGGCCGCCAACAGGGGAACGGTGGTCAGGACCCACGCGGTGACGATGGCGCGGGACCTGGGCTTGAGAGCGGTCACGGCCTTCGCTGGGGTGCGTCCCGGAACCAGGCTGGAGAGGATGGGCTTGATCCGCCCGAAGAGGTCGGGGATCCCGGCCAGGTCACTCACGACGTAGTAGCCGTCCAGGCGGACGAAGGGCAGGAACTGCTGGAGAATGGCCAGGTGCTGCACGGCGACCACCACGATCAGGGGTTCGAAGCCGGTCACCCCGTACACGCCGGCCAGCACCAGGATGAAGACGACGTTGAAGTACACCCCGCCGAGATCGCAGCGTAGGCGCCCTCGCCGGTCCAACCGGTGGGAGTCGTTCAGATCGTTGTAAAAGACGGGCCAGATCAGGTAGACGCCGGCGCCGATGACCCCCGGCTCGGCCCCCCCGTAGCGGCTGGCGGTGGCGTGGCCGAGCTCATGGAAACCGCCGGCCACCAATGTGAGCGCCACTGCCACCAGGACAAGCGCGGGCTCGGAGACGAGGCGGTCGACACCGGGCGCTATGCCGCCGCCCAGAACGAGCCACACGTCCACGCCCACCAGGGCGACCAAGGCCCCGGCGACGACCGCCGGCAGGAACAACGGGCGCAACACCGTTGTCACGGCCCGAACAGCGCGCGCCGGCAGGACGCCGGCGTGCAGCGTCAGGCCGAGCAGCGCATGTCTTGAATGCGGTGAGTCGGCGGTGGCCGACTCGGCCACCAGCCCGAGCGGGCGCAGCTTGGTGTCGATGAGGTACTCGACACTAGCGGCGCTGATCGGTCGTCCCAGCTCCTGGCTCAGACGGGATGCGACGGCCTCCAGGTCCCGCTCGCCGTCGAGGCTGGCGGCCAGGCGATGCAGGAGCGGGGAAACCTCCAACATCCGCCCGTCGGCCCGACGGATGATAGACGGCGGCTCCACGCAGCCCGAATCCTTGTACACGCCCAGAAGCTCGGTCCCCTGGGCCAGGCAGGGGATCGCCAGAGCGTGCGTACCCGAGGGTTCAGTGAGAATGGCCGTCATGGACTGTGCCGTGCTCGGAGGATGACGTCCCCCCGGGCTCGGCGGCGAACCGCCGCTCCCGGGAGAGACAGTGCTGGCTATACCTGGGCTGGCTATACCTGGCCGACCGAACCGAGCCAGTTCGGGCCCTTGGTGTCGACGTTCACGTTCACGCCGTCCAGGCCCACCAGGGGGATCCCCAACAACGACACGGCGACTAGCAGCTGGCGGCCCGGCAGTATGGCGGAGTGCTGGCTGTCAAGCTCTTCGACACTAAAGTCATGGTTGTCCATTGTCCTGTGCTCCTTGCGTTGTATATGTCTTGAGATGGTATGAGCAAGAGCAAGCATTACTTGCGGCAACATCCGAACCTAACCTCGCCCAGACGGACTTGGAAACCCGGTAACTCGAACCTCACGCCGAGAGCCATACGTCGCCAATTTGGAGTGTACATGCTTCTGTCGAAGGTCGCCACCGGATCGTGTGGTTTTTGTCAACCAGAACGACCCCACCGCGAGGCTCTGACTTGGCCCTACAAAGAGGCGCGTTCCAATACCTCTCGTCACGGCGGTCACGCTGAGTGACGAGTCGGCGAGTTGGTATTCAGTTGGCGGGAAGGTCGATCGGCAGCTCCTTTCGTGGAAGTTCGGTCTCGGGTTCGGTTGGGTCGGGATTGTCAATGGCCAAGTGAAAGTCCCCGGTGGTGGCCACCAGAAGTCCCCACCCCTCGGGGTGTGATCAGACCGTCTTCGGCCCCGGGCGTCCTCCCTTCGATCGGGCGTCCTTCATGCGGAACGACTCTCCTTCGGTGACCCGATGACGGCGGCGGCCGTGACGGCGAGTACCGCGACACCCAGCGCGGCATCGCCTCCGCCGAGCCCGGCGAGCACCGCGCCCTGAAGGATTCCGGCAACGGGCGGCGACGGACGGCCGCCGACGAGAAAGGCCGACGCCAAGCCGCCGGCCGGGCGGGCGGGCGAACCCGTTCCACGGCGACAGCCATGGCCAGGAGGGGAGGCACACCACAGAGCACCGAGGAGCAGGGCCGATGAGGCCAGTGCCGCCAGCGCCACCTGCGTAGAATCAGCACTACCACCGCCGCGCCCACACACCGAAGGCGCCCTCAACGCGGTGTCGGCCACGACCTCGAGTTGCCGTGCCGGGTCGGCCAGAGGTGGCAGCAGCCCGTCGGCCGAGTCGACCAGGCCGTCGAAGTGCAGCATGCCCGTCAACGCCAGGTCGGCGGCCACCACGATCGCAGCGGCGACGGGAGCGGCCCACAGCCGGTCGGCCATCCACCACACGCCACCCAGGGTCAGGCCGATCCCGGCGCCGATCACCGGGAACCAGGCCAGAGCGCCGATGGCGACGGGGCCGCGGCGCCGCCCAGGGCCGTCAGGAAGGCCAGGGCCCGGCGCACTAGACCGCCTCGCGCCGCGCGGCGCGGCCGGTCACGCCGAGCACGTCCTTCTAGTCGGCTACTGCGGGCACCGCCTGGGCCGCCAGGCCTCGGGTGTCGCCTGCCGAGCGTGGCGGGCCGTTCGGCACATGATCCGGTCTAGTAGCCAGCCGGGTCCGACAACCTCTGTGCCCACGGCCCGACAGCGCTCCGCGAGCGCTCGGTCGGCTGAGACGAGCGTCACTGGCCCCGCTGCGGCTTGCGCGACCGCGACGATCGTGTCGTCGCCGTGTCCCGAGGCGTGGACGACCTCGACGCCATCGACCACGCCCTCCTCGAAGCCCCGGAGCGCGACGCCCTCGAGTACCACCACAACGGGGGGCTGAGCCTGGAGTTCGCGGTAGGGAGCGGATGTCGGCGACGAGCTGATTGGCCGCCTTGGCCCGGTCCCGCCACCAGCCGGTCGGACGCGACCCGACGACGTTGGCGGCATCGACGAGCAGCACCCCCTGGAAGCATGCCACTCAGCTTCGCTGGGGTGATCTCGGGGAAGCTCCAATGTCAAGAGGAAATGTTCGGTAGCGAGGCGAACGAATGACACGTATGTAGTTCGGGCCTGGTAGGCACGAGGCTCCAACCGTCCTGGTGAGACACGAAGGAGCCCCGTGCCGAAGGTGGAACGTACACGCAGCGCGAGGATCGAGCTCGACGCGATCGTCGGGCTGGGAGAGTTTGGAAGAGGCGGCCATGGCCTTTGGGCGCTCGGCGCCGGCGCAGCTGGTGGCCGACGCCATCGAGTCGATGATCGCCGACCTCGTCGATGCCGTGGTGGGAGGGTTCGGGCTTCCGCTGCCCGACGACGAGCAGCTGGAGGCGCCGTGGGCGTGCACCGGCTGTGGCCGCCGGCAGGGCTTCCGCCGCCGGGGCTTTCGGCCCAAGCCCCGCAAGGTCATGACCGCCTGCGGGCAGGTGGCGTTCCGCTCCCAGCAGCTTGGCTGTGGCGGCTGTGGGCGGCGCTTCGCCCCCGCGGCCGAGCTTCTCGGCCTGGCCCCCCACCAGCGCCGCACGGAGCGCCTCAGCGAGCTGGCCGCATCCCTGGCGGTGGAGGAGGCCTACGCCAAGGCGTCGAGGCTGCTGGCGGAGCTGGCCGGGCCTTCGGTGTTGACCCGGTCCATCCGCCGCGACGTGATCGCCACGGCCCCCGAGCGCATCGGCCCCGAGGTCACCGAGGTGCCGATCCTGCTGCTCGACGGGACCGGGGAGCGGGCCGGGCAGACCAAGGGCGGCGTGGCGTTGCACCTGGCCATCGGGCTGGTGGCCCGGCGCCGGGAGGGCAAGCGGGTCTGCGTCGAGGCCCGCCTGCTGGGGGCCGCGGTGGGCGAGGGTTGGGACGTCATGAGCGAGCTATTGGCCGGGCTGGCACCCGGGCCTGGTCCTCGTCGATGGCGAGGAGGAGCTGTCGGCCCTGGCCGCCGAACGCTTCGCCGGCGTGCCCGTGCAGCGCTGCCTGTGGCACATGGCCCGGGGCGTCTACCGGGCCGCCCGCTATCGCTACCGGGCCAGCCCCGACCTGTCCGACAGCTTCCGCTCCCAGCTCGAGGCCTTGCTCTGTGCCGCGTACGCCGACCACGATCTCGGCGCGGCCAAAGCGGCCTATGCGCTCGTCATCGACGACGCCGAGGGCTGCGGGGCTTGGGCTGCGGCCGAGCGCCTGCGGGGCCGCCGAAGGCGAGGTCTTCACCTTCCTCACCCACCCGGCCGCCGGCCGTCTCCTCTTCGGCGACAAGCGGCACCGGCGTGCTGGAGCGCGCGTCATGCGGGAGATGAACCGCCGCACCGACGTCGGCGTGCGCTGGTCCGTTCCTGGGGTACGGGCCATCCTCATGGTGAAGCTCCAGCGCAAGTACGCTCACTGTCCGTGGTCACCGAACCCGGTGGCTGACCAAACCCCCGCAATGCGGTTCAGTCTCGTGGCTTGAGGCCGATGTCAACGCTTCGCCTCGGCTCACCTCCTCGCCGCAACCCCATCCTGGTGCAGGGCCGAGATCCAGTCGTGGGGGACACGGACGTCCCACCGCATGCGCGAGTTCATCCAGCTGAAAGGACGCGGTTGGGACGCGACGGGCGCCCTCCGTCCGCCCCGCCCGTTCGGCCACCCGTGTAGCGTCGGGCCGGAAATGCCCTCTCGGCTGGGTCCTGCGCACTCGACGCAGGTTTCGGAGCGCGCTTCTCGGGGAGGCGCCCCGCCAGCAGATCAGGGCTGGTGAAGTATCCAAGGCGGAAAGGAGGGGTATGACGAGCGACGGGGCCAGCGATCTCCGGGGACCACTGTCGCCTGCCGCGCGGGACATCGTCCTTGCCGTCAGTCCGTTCGAATTCCCCAATGCCCGGCTCGCCGTCGCCGCCAGCCGGGCGGATGCGCTGGGCATCGTCGACCTCGGCCGCGACCGGCCTGCGGCTCTCACCGCGCTCGCGGAGGCGGCCCGCTGGTGCCGGGGCGGCTTCGGGGTCCGGGTCCCGGTCGGATGCCCGGTGACCGCCGATGACCTGCCGGACGCGGTTGGCACCGTCATCCTGATGGCCGGGGCGGACAAGGAGCCTTGGCGGAGCAAGTCCCGCCGGGTTCTGGTCGAGGTCGTCTCGGTCGCCGAAGCCACCGCCGCGGCGGCCGGGACAACCGGTCCGGTCGACGGGCTGATAGCCCGGGGTTCCGAGGCCGGCGGGCGGGTGGGCGAGCTGTCGACCTTCATTCTGCTGCAACGCCTGGCGGCCGAGACGTCCCTGGCTCTGCCCGTATGGGCCGCTGGGGGCATGGGGCTGCATGCCGCGGCGGCCGCCGTCGCCGGGGGAGCAACGGGCGTGGTGCTGGACGTCCAGCTGGCCCTCACCGTCGAAGGCGCGGAGGCCCTCCCACCAGACACCGTCGCCGCCCTGAAGGGAATGGACGGAAGCGAGACGGCGGTCGTCGCCGGGCACCGGGTGTTCACCCGCCCGGACCTCACGGGCGGGCCGGTACCAGCGTGTGCGGAGGACATGGCGTTGTCGGTCGGCCCCGTCCTCGGCCCGCGGCCCGGGCACCCGCCGCGCTGGCTCCCGGCCGGCCAGGACGCCGCCTTCGCCCGCCCCCTCGCCGAGCGCTACCGCACCGCCGGTGGCGTCATCCAGGCGGTCCGAGCGGCGATCGGCGACCACCTGGCGGCCGCGGTGAAGACGAAGCCCCTCGCACCGGGCGGGGGTATCGGGCGGAGGCCGGACGGTTCGCCGCACCCCGGCTTCGCCTTCCCCGTCGCCCAGGGCCCGATGACCCGGGTCAGCGACGGGGGCACCTTCGCCGCCGCGGTCGCCGAGGCCGGGGCGCTTCCCTTCCTCGCTCTGGCCCAGATGAGCGGGGACGAGGTCGCGGAGCTACTGGCGCAGGCCAAGCCGATGCTCGGCTCCCGGGCCTGGGGGGTCGGGATACTCGGCTTCGTACCTCCGGACCTGCGCGAGGCGCAGTTGGCCGCCGTCGCCGCCGCGCAGCCGCCCTACGCCCTGATCGCCGGCGGGCGCCCGGACCAGGCCGCCGGGCTCGAGGCGGCCGGCATCGCCACGTTCCTCCACGTCCCTTCGCCCGGCCTGCTCGACCAGTTCCTCGCTTCGGGCGGGCGCCGCTTCGTCTTCGAGGGCTCGGAGTGCGGCGGCCACATCGGCCCCCGGGCCAGCTTCCCGCTCTGGGAGAGCCAAGTCGAGCGGCTGCTTGCCTTCGGTGGGACGCCGCAGGCCGGACCCGACTTCTTCTCCGGCCTCGACGTCCTGTTCGCCGGGGGCATCCACGACGAGCGGTCGGCCGCGATGGTCGCCGCCCTCGCCGCACCACTGGCCGACCACGGCGCGTCGATCGGGGTGCTGATGGGCACGGCGTACCTGTTCACCGAGGAGGCGGTCAGCTCGGGCGCCATCCTGCCCGGGTTCCAGGAGGTCGCCATCGAGTGCACCGAGACCGTGCTGCTGGAGACCTCGCCCGGCCACGTCACGCGGTGTGCCGACACCCCCTACGTCGCTGACTTCACGGGGGCACGCGACAGCTTGATGGCCGCCGGCGCCTCGGCGCAGGAGCTGTGGTCGGAGCTCGAGCGGCTCAACCTCGGCCGGCTGCGCATCGCCAGCAAAGGCGTGCGCCGAGACGGGGACACCCTGGTGCACGTTCCTCCCGAGGAGCAACGCCGGCACGGCACGTACATGCTCGGCCAGGCGGCGACCGCCCGGTCGGCGACGACGACTCTGGCCACCCTGCACGGCCAGGTCACCGAGGGCGCCATGCGTTTCCTCGAGGAGACCGTTGCCGGGCGCGATGCCGGCGCCACCGAGGAGGAGCGACCGGGCCGCCCGCTCGACGTGGCCATCGTCGGCATGTCCTGCGTGATGCCGCAAGCCGACGGGTTCGCCCGCTATTGGGCCAACATCCTCGCCGGTGTCGACGCGGTCACCGAGGTCCCCTCCTCGCGCTGGGAAGCCGAGCGCTACTGGGACCCGGATGCCGGCGCCCCCTCCTTCGGTGGGCAAGGGGGGATAGAACGCGGCGGGCGGGACGCCACCCCATCGAAGTGGGGCGGCTTCATCCCGCCGATCCCCTTCGACAGCCTGGCCTACGGGATCCCGCCGTCCTCGCTCGCCGCGGTCGAACCGGTCCAGCTCCTGGCCCTCGATGTGGCGGCCCGTGCCCTCGCCGACGCCGGCTACGCGCAGCGCCCATTCGACCGGGGGCGGGCATCGGTGGTATTCGGGGCCGAGGGTGGGACGGACCTCGGGCTGGCGTACTCCTTCCGCGCCCTGTTCCCGTCCTACTTCGGCCCGCTGCCGCCTGCGCTCGACGCACATCTCCCGGCGCTCACCGAGGACTCCTTCGCCGGCGTGCTGGCCAACGTCATCGCCGGGCGCATCGCCAATCGGCTGGACCTGGGCGGGGTCAACTTCACCGTCGACGCCGCCTGTGCCTCCTCGCTGGCCGCCCTCGACGCCGCCTGCAAGGAGCTGGCCGCCGGATCGAGCGACCTCGTCCTCTGCGGGGGGGCCGACCTGCACAACGGCATCTACGACTACCTGATGTTCGCCTCCGCCCACGCCCTGTCGCCGACGGGACGGTGCCGCACCTTCGACGCCGCGGCCGACGGCATCGCCCTCGGCGAAGGCGTGGCCTGTGTGGTGCTGAAGCGCCTCGCCGACGCCGAGCGCGACGGGGATCGGATCTACGCGGTGATCGACGCCGTCGCAGGGTCCAGTGACGGGAGGTCGCTCGGGCTGACCGCACCCCGGCCCGAGGGTCAGCGCCGGGCGCTGGAACGGGCCTACGCCTCCGCAGGCGTCGACCCGGCCGAGGTCGGGCTGATCGAGGCCCACGGCACCGGCACGGTGGTGGGCGACCGCACCGAGCTCTCGGTCCTAAGCGACCTCTTCATCGAGGCGGGAGCGGCGCCGGCCTCGTGCGCTCTGGGCTCCGTGAAGTCGCAGATCGGCCACACCAAGTGCGCGGCGGGGCTCGCCGGCGTGGTCAAGGTCGCCGCCGCCCTGCGCGCCGGCGTGCGACCGCCCACCGGACCGATCGCCGAGCCCAATCCCGGCTGGCAGGCCGAGACCAGCCCGTTCTTCTTCGACCAGCAGGCCCGCCCGTGGCCCGCAGCGCCGGAGGAGCGCCACGCCGGCGTGAGCGCCTTCGGGTTCGGCGGCACGAACTTCCACGCCGTCCTGAGCGGCTACGGCGGGGCGCCGGAACCGGCGCACAGCCAGGACGAGTGGCCCGCCGAGCTGTTCCTCGTGCGCGGCACCGACCTCGGCGATGCCCGAGCCGCCGCAGGGCGCCTCGCCGGCACGGTGGCGGCCAACGACGCCGCCGGGCGGCCCTGGCGGTTGTGCGACCTCGCCGCGTACAACGCCCGACTCCACGACGTCAGGTCGTGGCGCTCGTTGGCCGAGAGCGCAGAAGCTGCCCCGCAGTCTCAGCCCGTCCACCTGGCCTTCGTCGCCACGGACCTGGACGACCTGGCCGGCAAGCTGGCGGCGGCCACCGGGAGCGGCCCCGGGGTCTTCCGGCGCGGTGGCGCCGATACCGGCAAGGTCGCCTTCCTGTTCCCCGGCCAGGGCAGCCAGCGGCCGGGCATGCTCAACGACCTCTTTGTCGCCTTCCCCCGCCTGCATCGCCACCTGCGGGGTGCGGCCGCCCGCTACGCCCCGCTGATGTTCCCGCCGTGCGCGTTCAGCCCGGCGGCCCGGGAGGCGCAGCGCCAGGCGATCACCGACACCGCCGCCGCCCAGCCCGTGATGGGCATCGGGGGCCTGGCGGTTTACGACCTGCTCACGTGGCTCGGCGTCGAGCCCGACCTGGCAGGCGGCCACAGCGTCGGTGAGCTGGTGGCGCTGGCGGCTGCCGGTGCCATTCCGGCCGGCGACCTACTCGGCCTGGCCGAGGCCCGAGCGGCGGCGATCCTTGCCGCCGCCGGCGACGACCCGGGCGCGATGGCTGCGATCGGGGCCGACGAGCCGACCGTTCGGGGCGCTCTCGCCGCCATCCCGGCCGCCGAGAACGTCGTCATCGCCAACGTGAACGCCCCCGACCAGACGGTGATCTCCGGCCCCACGGCCGCCGTCGAGGTGGCACTGGGCGGCCTCGCCGCGGCAGGCATCGCCGGTCGCTCCATCCCCGTCGCCTGCGCCTTCCACTCGCCCGTCGTCGCCGCTGCTGCGCCGGCCTTCGCCGCGACCCTCGAGGCGTGCCCGCTCGGGTCGCCGGCCTACCCGGTGTGGTCGAACACCACCGCCGCTGAGCACGACGGGGACGACCTCGCCAGCATCCGCACGCTCCTGGCCCGGCAGGTCGCCGAACCCGTCCGGTTCGTCGAGCAGATCGAGGCGATGTACGCCGCCGGCGCCCGGGTGTTCGTCGAGTGCGGGCCCGGACGAGTGCTGACTGGCCTGATTGGCAAGATCCTCGGCGACCGGCCGAACACCGCCGTCGCCTGTGACGTCAGCGGCGAGCCCGGCCTCACGCGGTTCCTCACCGCCCTCGCCGAGATGGCGGTCGCCGGCGTCGGGATGGACATCGCCCCCCTGTTCACCGGTCGGTCGGTCCGCGCCGTGACGCCGGACGCGGTCCCCGCGCCTCCGGGGTGGGTGATCGACGGCCACATGACCCGCACGGCCGCAGGCGAGGTGCTCGCCGGCGGGCTGCGCCCGAGCGCCGACTTCGCCGCAATCCCGTCGGGCAGCCCGTCCGCGGCCGGGGGACCGCCGGTGATCCTTCCCACCAACGGCGAGACCCGTGCGGCCGGGACGGCCGACGCCGCCGTCCTTACCTACCTCCAGGCCACCCGGGAGATCGTCGCCGCCCAGCGGGACGTCATGCTCTCCTACCTCAGCGCAGGCGGCGGGCAACCGGTCGCGCTGGCCCCGGCTGAGGCCCCGCAACCAATTCCGGCGCGCCGGGAAACCCCCGCACCGGCGGTCGCCGGGCCGCAGCCGGTGATGACGGAGGCAGGTCTCACCGAAGCGATCCTCGGCATCGTCGCCCGCCGCACCGGCTACCCGCCCGAGATGCTCGGCGCCGGGCTCGACCTCGAGGCCGACCTCTCCATCGACTCGATCAAGAGGACCGAGATCATCCTCGAGCTGACCGGCCATCTCCGCGCCGCCGGCAGCCCGCCCCCCGAGGGAGCGGTCGAGGCCCTGGCCCGGCTCAAGACCATCGGCGCAATGGTCGGATGGATGCTGGAGCACGACGGCGTCCGTACGGCGCGCCCGGCTGCCGGCGAGCCCGGGCGCCCGCCCGCCGCCGCCGACCGGACGGAGGTGGACGCCGGCCGCCCCGCACCGGTCGTCGTCGGCCCGCCCCGGCGTTACCGGATCGACGTTGTCACCGAGCCTGCGGGAGCGCACGAGGACCTCTCCCGCCTGGCCGGGCGACGGATCGTCGTGGTCGACGACGAAGGAGGTGTCGGTGCCGCGGTTGCCTCGGCACTACGTCACCACGACGCCGATGCCCTCCTCCTCGGCGTGCACCACGACTTGGAGGGCGCCTGCGCCCGGACCGACGGCGTGATCCACCTCGGGGCACTGCGGCCAAGCGACACGCCCGTCCTCCCAGCGGCCTTCGCACCCCTCCGGGCCGCTCTCGTCGGCGGGGCCCGAACGCTGCTCGTAGCCACCGGATCGGGCGGCCGGTTCGCACGTGACGTCGGAACCGCCGCCGACGCGACGCCGGGACTGGGCGCGTGGGGCCTGGCCAGGACCATCGCCCTGGAGTACCCGGAGGTCGGGGTGCGGGCGGTCGACGTCGATACCCGGGTCGAGCCAGAGCGCATCGCCGGCTGGCTGCTCGGTGAATTGGTCAGCGCGGCCGGCGCCCGGCACGCGTCGCCGGTCGTCGGCCACAGCATCAGTGGCCGATCGCTCCTCACGGCGATGCCCTCGGCGATCACCGGATCGCACCCCTCCGACTCCGGCGAGGCGATCCTTGCCGCCGTCGAGGCCCTCGGCCTCGGCCCCGAGTCGGTGGTGCTTCTGACCGGCGGCGGCCGCGGGATCACCGCCGCCTGTGCCGTCGCTCTGGCCGAGGCTTGCGGGTGCCGCATCGAACTGCTCGGCCGATCAGCAATGCCCGACGCCGACGAGCCGCCGGCCATCGCTGCGGCCACCGACGCCCTTGCCCTCCGGCGGGTTCTCCTGGACCAGCGCAGCCGCGCACGCCGGGGCATCGACGGGCCGGCCCGAGTCGAGGGCGAAGTCCGCCGGATTCTGGCCAGCCGGGAGCTGCGGGCGACCCTCGCTGCGGTGGCGGGAATGGGGTCACCGGTCCGCTACCACTCGGCGGACATCACCGACACCGCCCAGCTCGACAAGGTCGTTGAGAGCATCTTCGAGCGGTGGGGTCGCCTCGACGGCGTCATTCACGGCGCTGGGGTGCTCCACGACGGCCGAATCGCCGACAAGACGCCGGAGGACTTCGCCCGGGTGTTCTCCCCGAAGGTCGACGGGGCGCGTGCGCTCGCCGCTGCGCTGAGCGGCCGGGCCCTCCGCTTCCTCGTGATGTTCGGCAGCATCGCGGGGGTTTTTGGCAACCCCGGCCAGGTCGACTACTCCGCCGCCAACGATGCCCTCGACACCCTCGCCCACACTTGGGCCCTCGAAGGGGAGCGCACCGCCGTCCGCAGCCGCGCCGGCGCCACCGTCCCCGCAGGCGATCTCGTCGCCGCCGCCGAGGACGCCGGAACGGCCGAGGGTGGCGGGATCACGCCCATCGTGGCGGACCGGATCGTCTCGATCGACTGGGGGCCGTGGGCCGCCACCGCCGGCGGTATGGTGTCGCCCGAGCTCGAGCGGGACTTCGCCCGGCGAGGGGTAGCCATGATCGCTCCGGAGCACGGCGTCTCCGCCCTGTTCGGCGAGCTGGCGTGGGGAGACCCGAGCGACCACCAAGTGGTGTACGTAGCCGGGGCGCTCGACGCCTTCGCCACGCCGGCCTCCGACCTGCCGACCTCGTGACCTCGCCCCGCACCCTGGGTGGGCTCGACGCTGCGGCCTCGACGATCGCTGGTACCGGCACCATCCACGTCGCGTCCGACTCGCCCCAGGGGCTGCGGATGGCGCTCGATGCGGCGCTGCCCGGCGGCTACGCGGCACCCGACCTCGCCGGCGCGTCACGCCAGGGGCCATGGCGGCTGGCGATCGTCGACCCCACGCCGGCCCGCGTCGCCCTGGCCCGCAAAGTGATCGACCGGGGCTCGCCCTGGCGCGGTCGGAACGACATGTGGTTCACCGCTGCTCCGCTGCTCGGGGGCGGGACTGGAACCGGAGAAGGGCGCACCGGCGGCCGCCTGGCGTTCGTCTTCCCGGGCTTCGAGCCGGAGCCGGCGGGTCCCGTCGATGACGTCGCCGATTTCGCCGGGGTCGACCGTCCGTCGTCGAGCCGGTTGCGGGCGCCGCATGCGGCCGACGAGGTGATCGTCAACCAGGCCGTCGACATCGTGACCGGCAACCGGGTCCTCGCCTCTGCCCTGAGCAAGCTGGGTGTCCATCCCGACCTGTACGCCGGCCACAGCCTCGGCGAGTGGACGGCGATGATCGTCTCCGGGATGTGCGGGCTCGACGACATCGACCGGCTGTTCGCACCGGTGCGGACCGGTGCCGCCACCTTCCCGGAGGTCGCCTACGCCGCCCTCGGCTGCGGGGTCGACGCGGCGCGTGCCGCCATCGAGGGAATCGACGGTGTCTACCTGTCGCACGACAACTGCCCGCACCAGTGCGTGGTCTGCGGTCACCCGGACCTGGTCGAGGCAGCGCTGGACCGGCTGAAGAAGCTGGGCGTGCTCGGCCAGATGATGGCCTTCCGCTCGGGATTCCACACCCCGCTGCTCGCGCCGTGCCTGGATGCGGGGCGGGAAGGCCTGGCCGCCCTCAACCCCGGCCGACCGCTGCGGCCGGTGTGGTCGGCGACCTCCGTGGGCCCCTACCCCGAGGACCCCGCCGCGCTACGGGATCTTGTGCGGGCCCACCTCCTCCGGCCGGTCCGCTTCCGCGAGCTCGTCGAGACGCTCTACGCCGACGGGGTCCGGGCCTTCGTCCAGGTCGGGGCGGGAAGCCTCACCGGCTTCGTCCAGGACACGCTCGGCCCCGACGAGCACCTGGCCATCGCCGCCCAGGTCCCGGCCCGGCCGGCGCTCCCTCAGCTCGCCAGGGTGCTTTCCGCACTGTGGGTCGAGGGCGTCACGCCGTCGGATGAGCTGACGAACCCGGTGCCTGCGTCCGCTCTCTTCGACAGCGTGCCTCGCTCTCGTGACCAGACATCGGCCGTCCCGGAACCGGCAGCGCCGGCCCCCGCCGTCGACGCCGTCCTGGCCGCCTATGAAGCCGCGGTCGTCGAGGCCGACGCCGCGATGGCGGCGGTGATGGCCGCGTGGCGAGCCCGCACCGAGTCGGTCGCCCCCCGGGCGGGGACCCGGATCTTCTCCCTCGACACCATGCCCGAGCTCCGTGACCACTGCCTCTTCCGGCAGGCGCCGGACTGGCCCGACGACGCCGACGCCCTCCCGGTCGTCCCCATGACGACCCTCGTCGAGATCATGGGCGAAGCCGCCGTCGCCGCCGCCCCCGGCCGGGTCGTCGTCGCCGTCACCGACGTTCGCGCCCACCGCTGGCTGGCCGTCGCCCCGCCGGTCACGGTGACCATCGAGGCGGCTCCCCTCGCCGACGGCCGGATCCGGGTCACGATCGGCCCGTTCGCCGAGGGCACCGTCGAGCTCGCGCCCGCCCACCCCCGCCCGCCTCGCCCCGGCGCGGGCCGCCATCGGCTGCACGGCCAACGCGCTCCACTCGCCGATGGGCGCTCGCTGTACGAGGAGGGCTGGATGTTCCACGGCCCCGGCTTTCAGGGCGTCGTGGCCATCGATGCCTTTGGCGACAACGGGATCCGGGGAACGCTGACCACCCTCTCGGCCCCCGGCGCGCTGCTCGACGGCGCCGGCCAGCTGGCGGGACACTGGGCCCAGGCCTCGGCAGGGACCGACCGTCTGGCCTTCCCGGTCGCCATCGACGCCGTGCGCTTCTTCGGGCCCCATCCCCGTCCGGGCGACCAGCTGGCCTGCGCCGTCGAGGTGCGCTCGTTCACCAGTGAGTGGCTGCACGTCGACTTTGAACTGGCCACCACCCGGGGCGACGTGTGGGCTCGGGTCGAGGGCTGGACCTGCCGGCGCTTCGCCACCGACGACGTCACCTGGCCCGCGGTGCACACCCGGCCCTCCGAGACAAGCGTCGGCGAGTACCAGCCCGGCGGCTGGTGCCTCGTGACCGATCGGTGGCCGGACCGGGCCTCCA
This sequence comes from uncultured Acidimicrobiales bacterium, assembly GCA_964479465.1. GTDB lineage: Bacteria > Actinomycetota > Acidimicrobiia > Acidimicrobiales > AC-14 > CADCTB01. The sequence continues at coordinate 11,039 of CAYZMG010000025.1, read as the reverse complement.
TGGAGCACACGATGCGCCGCTACCTGTCGAGTGCCGAGCGGGCCGAGTTCGAAACCCACAACCAGCGGGCGCAGCGGGCCTGGCTGCTCGGCCGCATCGCGGCCAAGGACGCCGCCCGCGCCTGGCTGTGGCAGCACGGGAGCGGGCCGCTGTGGCCGGCCGAGTTCCGCGTGGGCAACGACGCCAGCGGCCGGCCGTGGATTCGTCGGCACCCGGCACGAGGCGCCGAGCGGCTCTCGGTATCCCTGGCCCACACCACCGGCATGGGCGTCGCCCTCGTGCGCCCTGCGGGGTCAGCCGGGGTCGGCATTGACGTCGAGTCCGTCGCCGCAGTGGCGGCGGCGGCGGACTCCGTCCGGGCCATCGCCTTCACCGAGGCCGAGCTCGAGCTGCTCCGCGGGCTGTCGCCGACCGGGGGCGAGCTGGACCCGCTCTGGATGACCCGGTTTTGGACGGCGAAGGAAGCCGCCGGCAAAGCCGTCGGGACTGGGCTGGCCGGCCGCCCCCAGGACTTCGAGATCCGGGCCATCGACGGACCCGCCCTGCTGGTCGCCACCCCCGCGGACAGGCGGCAAGGCGACCTCCAGCGGGTGCAGACCCGCGTCCTTGGCGATAGTGCCGGCGACCAT
>CAYZMG010000025.1:0-10369 GCA_964479465.1 uncultured Acidimicrobiales bacterium | reverse complement strand
CCCGGCGGCCCGCCGCAATCCCGGCGGACCGTCAGGAGGAGGTAAACGTTTCCAACATCGACACATCCGACGCGGTGGCCGCCATCACAGAATGCCTGGTGGCCATCATCGGCGACGAGTTCCTACTCGACATCGAGGTCACGCAGGGGACCACCTTCAGCCGCGATCTCGAGCTGGAGAGCATCGAGTTCGTCGCCCTTGCCGAGCGCCTGCGACAGCGCTACGGGGAACGGCTGGACTTCACGAGCTTCCTCGCGGGGCTCACCATTGACGAGATCCTCGCCCTGACCGTCGGCGCGGTGGCCGAGTACATCACGCGATCGCTGGGTGACACCGGTGACGCTCCGGATCCCGGTGGCGTTGGCAAGGTCAACCCGGCCACAGGTGCGCAGGGTGGCTGAGGTCGTCGCCCGCGGCATGACGTTCCATGTCCAACGCCTGCTTCGGGCCGACGGGGCCGTGGGGCCCAGACCGCTCGCGTCGCACCACCCCAACGTGGTGTTCGTCCACGGGCTGTTCATCGACAACCTGTCCAGCCTCTATTACAGCCTGGCCAACCCGGTGGCCCAGGCCGGCGCCGATGCCACGCTGTACGACCTGCGTGGCCACGGCCGGAGCGAGCAGACCCCCGGCGGCTATACCCTTGACGACTCGGTCGAGGATCTCTTCGGCGTGGTCGACGCGCTCGGCATCGGAGGCCAAGTGCACCTCGTGGGCCACAGCTACGGCGCCTCCGTCGCCCTTCGGGCCGGCCTGCGCTACCCGGAACGGCTGACCGGCCTGACGCTCATCGAGCCTCACTGCGCCGACACCGACGACGGCGGCAGCTGGGTCGACGACGTGGCCGACGCCCTGACCGCGATCGCCCTGTGCTCCGAAACGCTGGCCTTGCCGAGCGATGACGAGGTCCGACCTGGCGCGCTTCGCAAGCTGCGGGCGCTCAAGACGACCAACGCCTTCCTCAACGCCACGACGATGATCGAGGACATCGCCGCCGCCCCCCGGTTCACGGCCGCAGAACTGGCCGGGCTCAAGATCCCGACGATGGCGATGTACGGGGAGCACACCGACCTTGCCTCGTCGCTGGCCATGCTCCACGAGTCGATGCCGCAGTGCCGCCTGGAGGTCTTCTCCGACGTCGGGCACTCCGTCCTTCGCGACGCCACGCCCAAGGTGCTGGAGCTGCTGATCGAGTGGCTGGCCGAGTGCAGCGACGCTGCGTTGGAGTGGGCCGCGCCGTGAGCCGGTACCTCTTCGTCGTGCCGCCGCTGACCGGTCATCTCAACCCGACGCTGGCGGTGGGCCGGGAGCTCGAGCGCCGCGGCCACACCGTCGCCTGGGCCGGGCACCGGGAGGCGGTCGCCGCCCTCCTGCCCGACGGCTGCGACCTCCTCCCGGCCGGTGCGGGCATGAAGGCGGCGGATCTGGCTGCCATGCACGACCGGTGGCTCGGGCTGCGCGGCTTCGCCGCCCTGAAATCGTTGTGGCAGGACGTGCTCCTGCCGATCGGCCGGGCGATGCGCGACGGGGTCGAGGCCGCAGTCGATGCCTTTGCCCCGGACGCGCTCATCGCCGACCAGCAGGCGATCGCCGGGGCGGCCGTGGCGCAACGACGCGGCCTTCCCTGGGCGACCTCGGCCACCACGTTCTCGGAGCTGACCCGGCCATACGCCGGCATGCCGGCGGTCGAGGCTTGGGTGGCCGATCAGCTGCGGGAGTTCGCCGTGTCGAGCGGGGTCGACGCCGCCGAAGCAGACCGGGGCGACCTGCGCTTCTCCGACCAGCTCGTTCTCGTCTACACCACTCCGGCGCTGGCCGGACCGGTCGACGTCCCGTGCAGCCCCGTGTTCGTCGGGCCGGCGATCGGCGAGCGACCGGCCCCGCCCGGCTTCCTTTGGGAGTGGCTCGACAACGCCGGCACCGGGGGGCGCCGGCAGCGGGTGCTGGTGTCACTGGGCACGCACAACGGTGGCGCGGGCGACCGGTTCTACCGGGTGCTGATCGAGGCCGTGGCCAGACAGCGAGCGTCGCTTCAGCTGATCCTGGTCGCCCCTCCCGCGTCACGCGCCGCGCTGGGCGATCTGCCGGACCACGTCCTGATGGTGGAGCGGGTCCCGCAACTGGCGCTGGTCGACCAGGTCGACGCTGTCGTGACCCACGGGGGCCTGGGCACGGTGTCCGAGGCGCTGATGGCGGGTAAGCCGATGGTCGTCGCGCCCATCCGGGACGACCAGCCGCTGGTCGCCGAGCGGATCGAGGCGCTGGGGGCGGGGGTGCGGGTGCGCTTCGGTCGGGCCCGGGCCGGCGACCTCGCCGCGGCCATGCACTCGGTGCTGACGGAGGAGGCCTTCGCCGCTGCCGCCGGGCGGATCGGCGCCGGATTGCGGGCCGCCGGTGGGGCCTCCGCTGCGGCCGACGAGCTGGAGAAGCTGGTTTGAGCGGGCTCGGGTTCAACCTCGCCAACCCGGTGGCATGGCTGCCGCCACTGGCGACGGTGACGCTGATCCTCAACGGCCTCCGCCTCCACGGCCGGGCGGGCCAGCTCAAGGCCCTGCCCCAGGCGGGGGACACCGGGCAGCCGGCCGAGAGCCAGACCGAGCAGCGATGGGACTGGCTCGTCGCTGACGGCGTCGTGCTCCCCGCCGCCACCCGGGGGGTCCTGACCTCCTACGCCGCTGCCAACGGCCTGCAGGTTCTCGACGTCGTCCCGGAGGATCTGGGCTTCGACGCCGCCCTCGGCCTGCTCCGTATGGTCGACCCGCCCGCGGCCCGCCGCGCTCCTCTGGAGGTGGGGCGGGGCGCCGGGCAGGCGGTCGTCGTCGCCCACGAGACGATGCGGCGGGCCGAGATCAAGCCGGCGGAGGGCATCGACCCGGCCGCCGTCCTGGCCGACACCGTCACCCTGAAGAAGTTCGCCCCCCACACCATGGACCTCGTGACCGTTCCAGGCCTGCGGGCCGGCGAAACCGGCTCACCGCGGGCCCGCCGGCTGGCACTCAGCATCCCGGCCTCGCTGTCGCTCCCCGGGCCGCTGTTCGGCTACGCCCTGCTGGCCGTCGGCGCGTGGGCCAACCCCGCATGGGGTGTCATCTCGCTGGTGGCTTTCAGCCTGCAGCCCTACCTGATCTTCCTCGGCACCCAGCTGCGGCCACGGGACCTTCCCCTCTCGTCCGTGTTGCGAATCGCCCGTGACCCCATCCAGTGGGCCCGGTCGGCGTGGGGCCGGCCGGGCCCCGTCTCCGAAGCGGAGAAGGCCCACAAGCAGGCTCGGATCGACGAGGGCCGGGTTCGCTATGCCGCCGATATCGCCGCCGGGATCGACCGCTTCTTCGATCCCCGCCGCCGCTGGTGCCCGTGGTGCGGGAGCGAGCGCCTGGGCACGCTCCTCACCACGCCGGACCTGCACCAGGGCAAGCCCGGCCGGTTCCGGCTCGACCGCTGCGCCGCGTGCGGCCACGTCTTCCAGAACCCGCCGTTGAACGCCGCAGGGCTCGACTTCTACTACCGGGACTTCTACGACGGCGCCGGCGAGGCCCAGCTGGAGTCGGCGTTCGGGGCCCAGGGGAAGATCTACCTCGGCCGGGCCGAGACCCTGCGCGGGCATGCCCGGCTCCCCGCGTCCTGGCTGGACGTCGGCACCGGGCACGGGCACTTCTGCCTGGCCGCGTCGTCGGACTGGCCGGCGACGGCATTCGACGGTCTCGACATGACCGACGGCATCGACGACGCCGCCCGTCGAGGCTGGGTCCGTCGGGGCTACCGGGGCCTGTTCCCGGAGCTCGCCCCCGAGCTCGCCGGGCAGTACGACGTCGTGAGCATGTTCCACTACCTCGAGCACACTCCGGATCCGGCGGTGGAGCTCGATGCCGCCGCCTCGGTGCTGAAGCCCGGCGGTCACCTGCTGGTCGAGGTGCCGGACCCGGAATGGCCGCTGGGCCGGGTGCTCGGGCGCTTCTGGATGCCCTGGCTGCAACCCCAGCACCAACACCTGGTTCCGATCGCCAACATGAAGCAGGCGCTGACCGAGCGGGGGCTGACCGTCCTCGGCGAGAAGCGAGACATGGGCGCGGTCCCACCGGACCTCATCGCAGCCGTCTACCTGATGCTGCACCGCCTGACCTCGGACCCGAACACTCCGTGGCGGCCGTCGGCGCCCGGGCTGGGACGCCAGCTCGTCCGCGGCCTCGGGCTGATCGTGGCCGTCCCGCTGGGGATCATCGCCGCGGTGATGGACCCCCTGGTCGCCATCCCGCTGCGCCGTCGGGGCAAGACCACCGCCTACCGGCTCGTGGCCCGGAAGGAGGCGGGCGCGCCGTGAGCCCCGCCCCCACCCCAGCGGCGATGCTCGGGGCTGTCCGCGGCGACGCCCACGTCGACGACCAGCTCTACCTGCGCGCCCGGCTGGTCGACCTCTGTTTCAACCGGGCCTTCGACGCCGACGCGGCCGGGGTGTGGCACGCCCCGAGCGCCCTGCTCCTGCTCGGTGGGCGGGCGGGCGGGCCCTCGCTGATCCTCGCTACCCACTGGCGGGCGATGGTCGCCGCCCGCGCCCGGAAGGACCGCACGCTAAGGGTCCACCTGCTCGGTTCCGGGGACGAGACCACCGAGCTGTCGCTGGATGACGATGGCGCCGACGCCGATGCGCCGAAGGAGGTGGCCAGCATCGCCGGTGTCCTGCGTACGCTGGCGCGACGGGGACACGTCGATTGCGGCTTCGACCTCTTGCGGGCAACCGATCTGCCCACCGGTGTCGGGCTCGGGGTCGACGCTTCCGTCCGCGCCGCCGCCGCCCGCGCCGTCAGCGCCCTGTCCGCCGTCCACTCGCGGTCGGCACCGACGCCCGCCGAGCTGGCGTCCGCCCTCGACGAGGCGTCGGGGAGCGCAGCGGATCACCAGGTGTGCCTCTCCGCGGCCGAGGGCTTCGCCGCCCTGGCCCGCCCGGACGAGCCGGGCGACGGGTCCCTACCTCAGGTACGGCTCGATCCGGCCCGGCACGGCTTCCGCCTCATGCTGGTGACGCTGAGGGTCGCCCCTGGCTCCCCGGACCCGACAGCGTGGGAACCGGTCGCCGCCGAGGACGCGCTGGCCGGCGAAGGCTTCCGGCTCCTGGCCTCGACGAACAGCGGCTCGCCGGCCGGAGACGTCCCCGAGCGACTGGGCGCGCTGCTCGATGCCTCCCACGCCGCCGCCCTCGGGCAGCGGGAGCCGGTTGGAACCGACCGGATCGTTACGGCCGCCCGAGCCGCCGGCGCTCTGGGGGCCCGCGCCCTGTCCTCGCGAGCGATGCTTGCTGCGGTGGCCACGACCGATCTGCGTGCGCTCCGCCAGGCCGTCCTTGCCGCCTGCGCCGAGCACCCGGCGACAGCCCTTGGCGCCCGCTTCCTGACCACTGCCGGAGTGGCCGGAGCAGGCCAGGGCGCCGGAGCGATCGAAGGGTTAGAACGGTGAACAGTCTGCACGGCTGAGGGCGACTGGCTCATCGAGCGTTACGGTCGCCAGTGGGACGAGGTGACGGCGGAGATGGGCAGGGTCCGCGCCGACGTGCGGGCCCGCACCGCCCGGGCCCACGCCCTCCTCGTCGTGGTGCAGTCCGTCGTTTTCGTTCACCTGGGGGCCTTGGCCCTGGACGGGCGGATCGGCGAGGGCGCCCTCACCGCCGCCCTGTGGGGATCGCTCCGTCTGGGAAGCCTCGCCTTCCTCAGCTCCGACGACCTGCGCGTCGACCAGGGAGTCATCTCCCTCGATGCCGTCGAGGAAATCGAGGCAACAGCGCTGCCGTGGCCCACTCCGAGCCAACTGGCACACGTCCAACCGTTGGCCTGCCTGAGAGCTCGATCCGCTTCCAGGCCGTCAGGTTCTCCTACCCGGGCCAGGACGAGGCGGTCCTAGACCGCCTCGACCTGGAGGTCCCGGCCGGCTCGTCATTGGCCATCGTCGGGGCCAACGGCGCCGGCAAGACGACCCTGATCAAACTGCTCGCCCGCCTCTACGAGCCTGCCAGCGGGCGTATCACAGTCGACGGCACCGACCTGGCCACGCTCGACCCCGGGGCGTGGCGGCGGCAGCTGGCGGTGATCTTCCAGGACTTCGCCCGCTTCGAACTCCCCGCGGCCGACAACGTCGGCTTCGGCGCCCTGCGCCTCGGCGCCGACGGTGAGGCGCTGGAGCGGGCAGCCCGTCGCGCCGGCGCGCAGGAGGTCATCGAGCGTCTTCCCATGGGGTGGGCGACGCCGCTGTCACGCCAGCAGCCGGGAGGCACCGAACTTTCGGGCGGCGAGTGGCAGCGGGTGGCACTGGCCCGGGCCATGCTGGCGGTAGAGGCCGGCGCCAAGGTGCTCGTGCTCGACGAGCCGACGGCCATCTCGACGTGCGGGCCGAGGCGGAGCTATTCGACCGCTTCCTGGAGCTGACGGCGGGGTGCACGACACTGCTGATCTCCCACCGGTTCTCCACAGTGCGGCGGGCGGCGCGCATCTGCGTCCTCGACCGGGGCCGGGTCGCTGAGCTGGGGAGCCACCAGGAGCTGATGGCCCTCGGCGGCCGTTACGCCACCTTCTATGGCCTGCAGTCGGCCCGGTTCACAGCCCCCGTGAGCGACAAGTGAGCGACCGGTGGGAGAGGCTGTGGCTGATCGGTCGCATCGTGTTCGCCGACCGACGGCGGGCTGGGGCTGTGATGGCCATCAGCGTCGCCACCGGCGTGACCGCCAGCCTTGTCGCCGTGTTGATCAAGGTCGTCATCGACGCGGTGGTGGCCGGGCAGCGCTCCACCGCCGTCGCCGCCAGCCTGGCCCTGGCGGTGGTGTGGACGGCCTCGGGAGGGGCGGCCACCTGGGCCAGCCTGCTCCTTGCCGACCTACACGAGTCGGCTGGCCGGGCGCTGTCAACAGAGCTGATGGCTCTCATGGCGGCACCGCCCGGCATCGAGCACCACGAGCGCCCCGACTACCTCGACCGGGTCGCCCTCCTGCGCCGCAGCGCCCGGCTGCTGTCGGGCATGCTGCGGACGCTGTCGGACCTGGCCAACCTGGTCCTTCGGGTGGCCAGCACCGCTCTGGTACTGGCGACCGTGGATTGGCGGTTGGCCTTGGTGGCGGTGTTCGCACTCCCGTCGGTCGCGGCCGGAGCTCGGGCCCGGCGGATCACCGAGGCCGCCGACGAAGCCGTGGCTGCCCGCGGCCGCCTGGCCGACAACCTCCTCAAGGTCTCGATCGGGCCCACCGCGGGGGAGGTGCGGGTGCTCGGGCTGGGCGAGGAGATCACGGCCCGGGTCAGCCAGCTGTGGGAGGAGATCCACAAGGTGACGGAGCGGGCCCAGGCACGGGCCTCGCTGGTCCGTGTCGGAGGCTGGCTCACATTCGCCGCCGGCTATGTGGGTGCCGTTGCCCTCACGGTTGGGCGGGCCCTCGACGGGCAGGCGACGGCGGGCGATGTGGCCATGGTCGTCACCCTGGTGTCACAGGTGAACGGCCAGGTGGGCCAGACAGTGGCGGTGCTCACACAGTCGCTCGACGCCAACCGGGCCGCCCATCGCCTTCAGTGGTTGCACCGCTACGCCGCGGGCCAGCCAGTTGACGCCGACCGCCCTCTGGAGCAGGTCCCGGCGCGTCTCGGGATCGGGATCGCCCTCGTGAACGTGACCTTCCGATACCCCGGTACCGATCGCGACGTGCTGGAGGGCATCACCCTCGACCTGCCCGCAGGGGCGACGGTGGCCCTCGTCGGCGAGAACGGCGCGGGCAAGACCACGCTGGTCAAACTGCTGTGCCGGTTCTACGAGCCGACCGCCGGCGGCATCACAGTGGACGGAGTCGAGCTGTCGTCGTTCTCCCCCGGGCGGTGGCGCGAGCACGTGACCGCCGGCTTCCAAGATTCGCCCGGGTCGAGTACCTGCTGCGCGAGTCGGTGGGAGTCGGCGACCTGGCGGGCATCGACGACGTCGAGCGAGTCGGAGACGCGCTGCGGCGCGTGGAGGGCCACGCCATGGCACCCCTTGACGCCCAGCTCGGCCAGCAGTGGGGCGGCGTCGAGCTCTCCACCGATCAGTGGCAGAAGGTCGCCGTCGCTCGGGCGTCCATGCCGCCCCGGCCCCTGCTGCTCGTGCTTGACGAGCCCACCTCCGGCCTCGACGCCCACGCCGAGCACGTCCTTTTCGAGCGCTACGCCGTCGCTGCCCGTGAGGCAGCGAGGGAGCGGGGCGCGGTCACACTGCTGGTCTCCCACCGCTTCTCGACCGTCCGGATGGCCGACCTGATCGTGGTTCTCGGTGCTGGGAGGGTCGTCGAGCAGGGCACGCACGAGGACCTCTGCCGGGCCGAGGGCCTATACGCCGAGCTGTACGGGATCCACGCCCGGGCCTTCGCCGCCGACCAGGCAGGGCCAGTCGTTCAGGAGCGCTGACCGGACCGGCGCGGAACGGGGACAGAGGTCCGCACGGTCGTGTGCCAGTGGTGCCATCCAAAGACGGCGCATTGTCCGCGGGCATAGGGATCCGCCGATCACCGGCGCACCGAGGGGCTGGATGGGCGAGAGCATCTCCTATCCACGGCGTCTCGGCGAGCGCCGGCCTGCCCGTATAACAGGGGGTGGGCGCGGAACGCTTCCCGGAACCCCTATGTTCGACCGGTGACGATGTGGCCCACGATGGGAACCTCCGCGTTCCCCTCGGGAGTCTCGAACTCGGCAAGTGCGTGGCGGGCGTCGGCAAGGATCGCCGCGTAGGTGTCATCGCCGATGCGATCGACGAGCGGGGTGCTTTCGACTTCGATCTTCACAAACTCATCGATCGAGGCGAACCGCGCCGTGCCGACGTGCCTTGTCGTGGCGGTCACCCTCATTCCTGCCACGGCGAACAGCTCGCTGAGGTGGCCCACGTCTCCCATCGTCCAGTAGGAGCCGAGCAGGTCCACGGCCTCAGGGCCCGCATGACGCGCGGCGACCTCGACGAAGGGCCCGTAGGCGGGCTGGGAGTCGAGGCTCGCCCACACCTGCACCGCCACCGCCCCGGTGTCCCTGACCACCCGGCTCATCTCTCGCAAGGCGCCCGCTCGGTCGGGAAAGAACATCAGCGCGGCCTGGCAGAGCACAGCGTCGAAGGAGGAGTCCGGGAACGGAAGGTCGCCGGCATCGGCGGTCCGCCAGTCGACGTCCGGGCTCAGGCGGCGAGCGACGGTCAGCATGGCCTCGTTGATGTCGACCGCCACCACGCGCCCCGTAGCCCCGACGCGCTCGCCCGCCGCTCGGGCCACCACCCCCGTCCCGCTGGCCACGTCGAGGACCTCTTGGCCCGTCGTGACGCCGGCGGCCTCGATGACCAGCGGCGCCCACTCGCCGAACAGAGCGGGCACGAACTTGGATTGGTAGGCCTCGGCGGCGGCCAGCGAGAGCTGGAAGGTCTCCGTCCGGGTCATTTCGTCTCCTTTTATCGGACAGCTGCCGCCAGGCTGCGGCATCGGACCTGAACAAGCATCGGGCAGTTGCCCCATTGGCGGTCCGATTCCGGGCGGGCATCATGGAGGGGCGTGCGGTCCGAAGAACATCTCAAGCAGGCGTCGGCCGCTCTCCGGGGCGGACGGTGGCAGGACGCCCGCGTCGCCTTCGAGGCATCCCTGGCACAGCAGGAGACCGCCGAAGCGCTCGAGGGTCTGGCCCAGGTCCACTGGTGGCTCTGCGATGCCCGGGCCAGCGTGCAATACCGGGAACGGGCGTGGGTGCTCTTCCGCCAGGGCGGTGACGCCGTCCGTGCCGGCCGGGTGGCTGTCGATCTCAGCATCAGCTACCTGGTGAATCTCGGCAACGATGTCGCCGCCCGGGGCTGGCTGGCCCGAGCCGAACGCCTCACCCGCCGCCTGGACCCCAACCCGCTCCAGGGCTGGCTGTGGTTGATGCAGGGCTACATGTCCGGCGACGCCGAGCGAGCGCGCGCCGATACAACGCGGGCCCTGGAGCTGGCGCAGGAGACGGGCGACATCGACCTCGAGCTCCTGGCCCTGAGCGACCTGGGCGTCGCCCTAGTGGCCGAGGGCCGGGCCGAGGAGGGCCTGGCCATGCTGGATGAGGCCTTGGCGGGCACGCTCGGCGGTGAGTACGGGCGGCTCGACACCGTGGTCTTCGCCATGTGCAACATGCTCGCCGCCTGCCACCTCGTGGGTGACCTGGACCGGGCCACCCAGTGGTGCCGGGTGGCCGAGGAGTTCATGAGCTCCTACGGCTGCCCCTTCCTCTACGCCCGTTGCCGAACCCACTACGGCGGTGTGCTGGTGGCCAAGGGGCGGTGGGAGCAGGCCGAGGAACAGCTGCGCGCCGCCTTGGACATGTCCGAAGACGCCGGCCCGGGGCCGCGCGTCGAGGCGCTGGCCCAGCTCGCCGAC
>CAYZMG010000024.1:43921-53534 GCA_964479465.1 uncultured Acidimicrobiales bacterium | reverse complement strand
GTCTGAGAACGAAGGGCCGTCACCGAACTTCAACAAGCTTCGGGACATCCTCCCGGACCGGCCGGCGCCGCCCAGACCGACGTGGTCACGGTCACCGCCACCGATGATCAGGGCACCACGGTGACGGCCAGCGACGACGCCGTCGTCACCATCACGCCGGTGCCGACCATCAGCACCACCAAGACGCCGAGCCCGACCAGCCTGCCCGAGCCCGGTGGCACCTTCACCTTCAACTACTCGGTCACCAACACCGGTCCTGAGGCGGTCACGATCACCGCGATCGTCGACGACATCTACGGCAACCTCCACGGCAGGGGCACCTGTGCCATCGGGGCGCGCCTCCTCACCGGCCAGACCTACACCTGTTCCTTCGCCGGCAACTTCTTCGGCAACGCCGGCGCCACCCAGACCGACACCATCACCACCACCGCCCGTGACGACCGCGGTCAAGAGGTCGTGTCAATCTCCCGGGCGACTGTCACCATCACCGACGTCCCGCCGAGCATCCGCATCGTGAAGTCGGCCGACCCCCTCAGCCGGCCCGAGCCGGGCGGTATCTTCCGGTTCACCGTGGTCGTCACCAACACCAGCTTCGAGCCCATCACCATCACCTCCATCGTCGACGACATCTACGGCGACCTCAACGGGCGGGGCAGTTGCGCCGTCGGTATTCGGCTGGCGCCCAACGGAGGCAGCTACAGCTGTGCCTTCGACGGGGAGTTCCGGGGCAAGGCGGGTGACGCCCAGACCGACACCGTCATCGTCATCGCCATCGACGACGATGGCACCACGGTCACCGCCCAGGCCCAGGCCAAGGTGACGATCACGCCGGTCAACGTGCCGCCGGTGGTCCAGCCGCCTCCGCCGCCCATCGTGATCCAGTCGCCCCCCAAGGTCCTGGTGCGGACCGGCGGGAGCCTGGCCGCCCCCGCCCGCGTGGCCGGCATCATGCTCCTCGTGGGCATGACGCTCATCGCCGCCACCCACAAGTTCGGCAACATCGGCGCCGGTCTGGCCCTCGTGCCCACGGGTCGCGGCCCCCGCCCCGGTGGCGGTGGCCGGGGTGGCCGCCCGGACAGCGACGGCCCCCAGTGGTTCGGAGACGACGGCTGGTTCGGCGGCGCCCGGATCCATCCGCCGCGGCCGCCCAAGGGCGGCGCCCCCGCCGGCCTGTTCGAGCCGCCGCCCCTTCCCGAGGTTGAGGAGCTGGCGTGGGACGACTGGGTGGGGGAACGGAGGGTCTTCGCCGCCCCGACCCCCGAGCCCGACGTCGCCGCCCCGGCGACGCCGGCCCTGGCACCTCCGCCCGCGCCCAGCGAGCTGGCCTTCGCGGCCCCGGCAGAGCTCGACGCCGCTCCGCCAGTCCTCGAAACGAGGCCGGCGCCGGCCGTCGAGGCACGGGCCGTGATCGTCGAGCCCACTGTGCCCGATGCGGTGGTCCCCACCGTGCCCGAGGCAGTGGTGCCCAACGTCGTCGTCGTACGGGCCACCGGTGCGCTCGACGCCGCCGCCCTGGACGCGGCTGACGCGGGCCCGGCCGACCACCGCCCCCAGGGCCCACCGTCCGGCGGTCGTCCCCGGCGGCGCGGGAGTCGCTGAGCGTCGACGAGCCGGCGGCGGCCGGCCTGGGCCCCGCCTTCGGGATCGACGGCCGCCTCGTCGAGCTGCGTCCGCTCGGCCGGGGCCACATTCACCAGACCTTCCTCGCCACCTACTGGCGGGCCGGCGAGGGCGAGCTGCGCGTCGTCCACCAGCGGCTCAACGCCTCGGTGTTCGCCGACGTCGAGACGCTGATGGCCAACTTCGTCCGGGTCACCGGCCACCTGGCGGCCCGCCGCCGGGGGGCCCGCCAGGCCGTGCGCCTGCGGCCCGCGGCCGACGGCCGCCCCTACATTCTTGACCCCGTCGGCGCGCCGTGGCGTACGCTCGACTTCATCGAGGGATGCCGGACCGTCGCCCGCTTCGACGGCCCGGCGCAGGCTTCGGAGGCGGCCGCCATTGCGGCCACGCTCGTCGCCGACCTCACCGACCTCGCGCCCGCGCTGCCGGAAGTCATCCCACGGTTCCACGACGTCGTGCGCCGCGTCCGCGCCCTGGCCGCGGCGGCGGGGGCCGATACCGCCGGCCGGGTCGCCGAATGCCGTGGCGAAGTCGACGCCGTGCTGGCCCGGGCCGGCGTGGCGCAGGTGGTGGCCGCGGCCCGGGCCGACGGCCGGCTGCCCGAGCGCACCGTTCACAACGACGCCAAGGCCGAGAACCTCCTCTTCGACGACACCACCGGCGCCGGCCTGTGCCTTGTCGACCTGGACACCGTCGGAACCGGCACCGTGCTCTTCGACGTGGGCGACCTCGTCCGCTCGGGTGCCGCCCGCCTGCCCGAGGACGGTTCCGGCGCCCGTGACATCGTCGACCACGGAGTGGTCGACGCCATCCTCGCCGGCTACACCCGCGCCGGCGCCGGCTTCCTGACCGCCGGCGAGGTCGAGCTGCTCCCGCTGGCCGGGCCGCTGATGGCCCTGGAGGCGGCGGCCCGCTTCCTCACCGACCACCTCCAGGGCGACGTCTACTTCAAGATCGAGGCCCCGGGGCACAACCTCCGCCGGGCACGCAACCAGCTCCGCCTCCTCGACGCGCTGGCGCCGGAGTGAGGGTCGACGCCGGCCGCTGCGCCCGCATATACGAGCTGGTCGACGGCCGGCCCCGTACGGTGGCCGTGGAGGTCGACGGCCACCCCGTCGCCCTCGGCGGGCCCGAGGTCACCGTCACCGTCCGGGGCCGGCGCTGGTCGGACACCGACCTGGAGCCGTCCGCCATCACCCACGACGGCGTCCGCCTGTCCTGGGCCCTTACCGCTCCCGACGGCGGGCTGACCATCACCGTGGTCGTCGAGGCCGACGCCGGCGCCGGCGTCGTCCGCAAAAGGGTCGAGGTGAGCGGCCGGGGCCGCATGGAGCGGGTGGAGCTGGACCGCTGGGACGGGCTCGCCGTCGACGGGCCGGCGGGCACGGGGGAGCCGGTGCCCTACAACGCCGGCCCCGTGGGACTTGGCCAGCCCCTCTTCGGGCCCGGCTTCTTCGCCGGCGTCGAGCACCCGATGGCCGAGAACCTCGTCGGTTCGGCCGGCGGTGGTTCGGCCGCCGCCGGCGGCGCCACCTGCGCCCTCCCGCTCGCCGTCGACCTCGGCCCCCAGCCCTACCGGACACCCGCCACCGTGCTGGGCGCCGGCGGCCGCGACGACTTCTGGGACTACCTCGACACCCTCCGTCCGGTGCCGCCCCGCCTCGTCACCCTCTCCAACAACTGGTATCACCTCGGAGCCCCGGTGACGATGGACGAAGCCTCGGTGCGGGCCGAGGTCGACGGTTTCGCCGGTGTGGCCGACCGCCATGGCCTCGAGCTCGATTTCGTCGCCCTTGACGACGGCTGGGAGGGCGAGTGGGACGCCGGCACCGGCCTGTGGGGGCGGATGGCGCCCTCCCGCTTCCCGTCCGGTCTTGCCCCGCTGCAAGCGGGTCCGAACGGCAGAGGCCGTCGCCGCGCCCCCATCGGCCTGTGGCTGAGCGCCTTCGGCGGCTACGGCGCCCGCCGCGACGCCCGCCTGGCGTGGGCCCGTCAACACGGCTACGAGATCGACCGGACGGCCAACCTCCTGTGCGCCGCCGGCACCCGCTACCGGGCCCACCTCGTCGACGTGCTGACTCGCTGGACCGAGGCCGGCGTGGGCTACTGGAAGCTCGACGGGATGTCGTTCACCTGCGCGGAGACCGACCACGGCCATGTCACCGGCGCAGGCGCCCGCACGGCCCAGGCCGACCTGTTCCTCGGCCTGGTGCGGGTGATCCGGGGCATCCGGCCCGACGCGGTGGTGGCCTTCACCATCGGCTCGCACCCCTCGCCGTGGTGGCTCTCGGCAGTGGACTTCGTCTGGCGGGGCGGCCTCGACGACACCGCCGCCCACCAACCCGGCTCCCGACTCGATCGCTTCGACACCTACATCGACACCTGCCTCCAGGCCTACCGCCCGGCCGCCTTCCCCGTCTCCGCCCTGGTGACGTTCAGCATCGTGGAGACCGAGGCCGCGTCCTACCGGGGCGACGACCCCGAGGGCTGGGCCCGCCACTGCTGGCTGGCCGCCGGCCGGGGCACGCTCCACCAGGACCTGTACGTGGCCCCGGACTCCCTCACCGAGGCCGAGTGGGCGGTGCTGGCCGAGGCCCTGGCCTGGGAGCGCCGCCACCAGGGGGTCCTGGCCCGCAGCCGGCTCGTCCTGGGCGACCCGTCCGCCGGCGAGGTCTACGGCTTCGTCGCCCGCCGGGGCGACGAAGCCGTCGCCTGCCTCCGCAACCCCTCCGACCGGCCCCAGCCGCTGGACGCGGCCTGGCCGGACCTGCTCGGGTTCACGCCGCCGGCGCTGCGCACCCGCTACGGCCGGCCGGCGGCCGACGTCACCAGCCTCGATCCCCTCGAAGTCCTCCTCGTCGAAGCCGTTCCGCGTACCTGAGAGCGTCAAGAACACGCCATTCAGGTACGCGGAGCAGCGCCGGCGCTAGAGGATGGCGACGTCGGGCGAATCGTGGGTCTCGGCCGGCGCCAGCGCCGCCGCCCGCCGGCGCACCCGCACCCGGGAGACTGCGGCCAGGGCGGCGGCAAGGCTGAGGATGCCGCCGATGGCCATGCCCACCCGCGGCCCCCAGGCCTCGGAGATCCACCCCATGACCGGCCCGCCCACCGGCGTGCTGCCGGCGAACAGCAGCCCGTAGAGGGCCATGACCCGGCCCCGCATCGCAGGGTCGGAGTTGAGCTGCAGGATGGTGTTGGCCGTGGCCATGAACAGCATCATGGCCATGCCCACCCCGACCAGGAGGACGGCGACGAGCCAGGCCGTCGGGGCGACGGCGGTGACCAGGGTGAGGCCGCCGAAGGCCACGCCGGACCCCACGAGCATCCCCGTGGTTGGCTTGGACCGGCTGGCCGAGACCAGGGCGCCGGCGAGTGACCCGAACGACATCAGGGCGGTGAAGAGGCTGTAGAGGCCGGCGTCGCCGCCGAAGGTGAACTTGGCCATGAGGGGCAGCACGACGATGAAGTTGAAGCCGAACATGCCCAGCACGCCCACCAGCAGCAGCGTCGACCGCAGGGTGGTGTCGTGCCAGGCGTAGAGGAAGCCGGCTCGCACCTCGCCCTTCCGGCGGGGCGCCGGCTCCCGGCGGAACAGCTCCTCGGAGCGCATCATCATCAGGCCGGCGATCACCGGGAGGAACGAGATGGCGTTGGCCAGGAACGCCGGCGCCAGGCCCAGCGTGGCGATGGTGACGCCGGCGGCGCCGGGGCCGAGGATCCGGCCGGTGTTGAACATGGCGCTGTTGAGGCCGACCGCGTTCGGCACCTCGTCGGGGCCCACCATCTCGATGACGAAGGACTGCCGGGTCGGCATGTCGACCATGAACACCATGCCCAGGGCGAAGGCCAGAACCCAGACCATCCAGAGCTCCACCGTGTCGGTGGCGACGAGGGCGTAGAGGATCAGGGCCAGTAGCCCGCCGGCGACCTGCAAGGCGATCAGCAGCCGGCGCTTGTCGGAGCGGTCGGCGATGAGGCCGCCCCACATGCCGAACAGCAGCATGGGCAGGAACTGGAGGGCGACGGTGATGCCCAGGGCCACCCCGCTGCCGGTCAGGTTCAGGACCAGCCAGCTCTGGGCCACCGTCTGCATCCACGTGCCGGTGACCGAGATGAGCTGGCCGACGAAGAACAGCCGGTAGTTCCGGATGCGCAGCGAGCGGAACGTGCGGGCGCCCACCGCCTTCAGATCGGTGCTGCGGATCACTGGTCTTCCAGGATCCTCTCCAGGACCTCCGCCGCCTGCTCCAGCACGATTCGGTCGTCGTCGGAAAGGCTGAGGAGGCGTTGGGCCAGGTAGGCGTCCTTCTGCTGGCGGCTGTCGTCGAGGAACGCCAGGCCGGGGGCGGTGGCCTCCACCCGGGCCACCCGGCGGTCGCTCTGGTCGACGGTGCGGCTCACCAGGCCCTGCTCCTCGAGGCAGGCGACGATCTTGGTCATCGTCGGCGGCTTCACCCGCTCGACGCTGGAGAGCTCGCCGAGGGTGAGAGGGCCCAGCCGCTCCACGCTGGCGAGGGTGGCCAGTTGGGAAGGAGACAGCTCACCGGGAAGCTGGGTGCGCAGCCGGCGGGCCAGGCGGGTGACGACCAAGCGCAGGCGTGAAGCCAGCTCGGCCTCGGATGCGGTGACGGGAGAAAGGGACGTCATTATTTTCCTAAACTAATTAGCGCGGTGAAGTATTTCAACCCGATAAAGATCCGGGCGTGTCGACGCTGGCGGAGGAGGAGATCCGGGCCGCGCTGGCCGATCTGCCCGGCTGGGATCTCGGCGACGGGGGAATCACCCGCCAGTTCCGCTTGGACTCCTTCGCCGGCGCCATCGCCTTCGTCGTCCGCCTGTCCTACGCCGCCGAGGCGGCCAACCACCACCCCGACCTCGACGTCCGCTACAGCCGGGTGCGCGTCACCCTCAGCACCCACAGCGAGGGCGGGGTGACGGCCAAGGACCTGGACCTGGCCCGCACCATCGAGGGGTTCGCACCGCCGCAGTAGCCTCCGATGTCATGCCCCTGATCACCGGAATCGTCGGCCCCGTTCCCGAAGGGCGCGACGCCGAGGAGTACGACAAGCTGCGCCGGCGGGTGATGTGGAGCATGCCGTCGGGGCTCTACGTCATCGGCAGCCGGGCCGGCGAGCGCCGCAACGCCATGACCGCCAACTGGGTGTCCCAGGTGAGCTCGGACCCGAAGCTCGTCTCGGTGGCAGTGGAGAAGGAAGCGTTCACCCACGAGCTCATCGCCGGAGGCCGGGTGTTCAGCGTGAACATCATCGACCGGGAGGACAGGGCGATCATCCGCAAGTTCACCAAGCCGGTCGAGGTCGACGCCTCCGCCCCCACCCTCAACGGCTTCCCCTTCCACGATGGCCCCACCGGCGCCCCGGTCCTCGACCAGGCCGTCGCCTGGCTCGACTGCCGGCTCCACAGCTCTGTCGACCTGGGTGCCCACACCCTGTTCCTCGGCGAGGTGGTCGACGCCGGCTTCCAGAAGCCCGAGGACACCCCGGTCCTGCGCATGGAGGACACCCGCCTCAACTACGGGGGCTAGCGCTGGTGCTGCGCCTGGCCAGCTTCAACGTCCTGCACGGGCGGTCGCTGGTCGACGGCCAGGTGTCCACCGAGCGCCTGGTCGAGGCCTGTGTCTCCCTGGAAGCCGACGTCCTCGCCCTCCAGGAGATCGACCGCAACCAGGCCCGCTCCGGGGGAGTCGACCAGACCGCAGCCGTCGCCCGGGCCATGGGTGCCCGCGACTGGCGGTTCGAGCCGGCGCTGATAGGCGAGCCCGGCGCCACGTGGCGGGCCGCGGAAAACGGGGACGATCCAGCCGATGCAGGGTACGGCGTCGGCCTGGTGTCGAAGCTGCCCGTGCGGGCCTGGCACGTCGTCCGCCTCCGCGCAGCCAAGGTTCGGGCGCCCGTGGCCGTCCCCGGCGGCCGCGGCCGCTTCATCCTGCTCCCCGACGAGCCTCGGGTGGCCCTCGCCGCCGAGGTCGAGGCCCCCGACGGCCCGCTGCTGGTCGCCACGACTCACCTGTCGTTCGTGCCCGGATGGAACGTGGCCCAGCTGCGCCAGGTCACCCGGGCCCTCGCCGGCCTGGGGCGGCCGTGCGTGCTGCTCGGCGACCTCAACGTGCCCGGGAGAATGCCGGCCAGGGTTACCGGATGGCGGGCTCTGGCCCGGGTCAAGACGTTCCCGGGCGCCAGCCCCTCGATGCAGGTCGACCATGCCCTCGGCCACGGCCTGCTCCCCGTCGTCAGCACCGCGAGCGCCATGGAGCTGCGGCTCTCGGACCATCGCGCCCTCGTCGTCGACTTCGGCTGAAACCGGGATCCCCGCCGGGGTCGGGCTAGTGTGCGGCGAGCGGAGGTGCGGGTTGGGCGGGTTGCGGAAGAGAAGGCTGACGGTGGGCACTGCCCGGCTGGTGCCGGTGCTGGCCGCCCTGGGCCTTTTGACTGCGGCGGTGCTGGGCACGGCCGTCCAGCCCGGCCTGGCCGTCAACAACCCGGCCATCACAGTCACGGCGTCGTCCGCGACCGAGGTGGGTCTTCAGATCTTCGCCGTGGCCAACCTGACCGGTGGCGCGATGGCCAGCGGCACCATCACCTTCCAGCTCTTCGGCCCGGACGACACCACCTGCGCCACGCCGATCTCCACCTCCAGCGTGGTGGTGAACGGGGACGGCCCGTACACCTCGCCCTCGTTCATCACGACACAGGCCGGCACCTACCGCTGGCAGGCCAGCTACAGCGGGGACGCCGACAACACCGCCGCCGGCCCGACCGCCTGCACCGACCCGGCGGCCGCCGTCATCGTCGAAAAGGCGCGCACGGTGCTCAACAACGCGGCCTCGGGGCCGGTGGGCGTCGGCGGGCAGATCTTCGACACCGCCGTCCTCGCCGGCGGGCTCAGCCCCACCGGCACCATCACCTTCTTCGTCCACGGTCCCACCGACCAGTTCTGCTCGGCGGCCCCCCTGGCCACTTCCACTGCCACCGTGAACGGCAACGGCACATACCAGTCCGCCCCCTTCACCCCCGCAACCGCCGGCGTCTACAAGTGGCGGTCCAGCTACTCGGGCGACGCCAACCATCTGGCCGTGACGATCACCGCCTGCCTCGATCCCAACGCGGCAAGCACGGTGACGCCCGCCGGCCCGACGCTCCTGACCACCGCGTCGCCGGCCACGGTCGTCGACGGGCAGATGAGCGCCACCGCGGTGCTCGCCGGCGCCGACAACCCCACCGGCACCATCACCTTCTCCCTCTTCGGGCCCGACGACGCCACCTGCAACGGCGCCGTCCGGTCCACGTCGTCCCGGACCGTCAACGGGAACGGCACCTACACCTCCGACACCTTCACCCCCACCGCGCCCGGCACCTACCGCTATGTGGCCAGCTACAGCGGCGACGCCAATAATCCGCCTCTTGCCAACCCATGCGGTGATCCCGCAGCGACGGTCGTGGTCACCGCCGCTCCGACCACCACCAGCACGAGCACGAGTTCCAGCACCACCAGCACGAGCACGACGAGCACCACGGTGGTCCCGACCTCGACGTCGTCGACCACTGTCGCACCTACCACCACGACCTCGTCGACCACCACCACCACGACGGCACCGACGACGTCGTCGTCCACCACAACCACCCTGGCGCCCACGTCGACCACCTCGTCGAGCACGACCGTGGCGCCCACGTCGACCACCTCGTCGAGCACGACCGTGGCGCCGACCTCCACCTCGTCAACCAGCACAGCCGTGACGCCGACCAGCACGTCGTCCACCAGCACGTCGTCCACCAGCACGACCGTGACGCCGACCAGCACGTCGTCCACCAGCACGACCGTGACCAGCACGTCGGTGACCACCTCGACCACCGTGGCGGTCGCCACCGGCACCACCGTCGCCACCCGGACCCCTGCGGTCTCGGTGACCCCCAACCCGGTGGCCGCCGGCCAGAAGGCCACGGTCACCGGCACCGGGTTCCCGGCCGGCCCGGCG
>CAYZMG010000024.1:14488-43911 GCA_964479465.1 uncultured Acidimicrobiales bacterium | reverse complement strand
CCAGTGCTGCTCAGCCAGCTCACCGTGGGACCGGCGGGCACCTTCGTCGTCGTGGTGACCATTCCTGCGGACACGCCGCCGGGCCCCCACCGCCTGGTCGTGACCGGCGCCGCCGGCGGCGTCCTTGCCGAGACGCCGGTCACCGTGACCGTTCCCGGGCTCCTCCCAGCCGTCCTTGGCTCCGGCCCGTCCCTCCGGCTCCTTTCCCGCACCGGCGGCGACGTGACCGGGCCGGGGGCCGTCGCCCTGGGCCTGCTGGCCGTGGGTGCGGTGATCGTCGGCCTGAGCCGGCGCCGGCCCCTTCCCGAGGCGGCCGGCGAGCCCCAGCCCTACCGCCGGCATCGGCGCCACCCCTGGGACTGACCGCCTGAGCCTGGGTCTACTGTGGCTCCCATGGCCAGGAAACCCCTCACCAACGCCGGGTGGGGCTTCGAGACCAGCTGTTTCGTGTGCGAGCCGTCCAACCCACTCGGCCTCCGCGTGCCCTACTTCCTCGACGAGGAGGCTGGGGTGGTCACCGCCGAGTTCACCCTCGGCGTCGAGCACTCCGGCGCCCCCCACTACGTCCACGGCGGGGTGCTACTGGCCATCCTCGACGAGGCCATGGCCTGGGCGGCCATCGCCCTGGGCGGGCGGTTCGCCGTGGTGCAGTCGACCGCCACCACCTTCGATCGCCCGGTCCGCATCGATGAGCCCCATGTCGTCGAGGCCTCGATCCATGACCGCTCCGACACGGCGGTGACCGCCCGAGCCACCGTCACCGACGCTGGCGGTCGCCGCTGCGCCCGGGCCCGGGCCCGCCTGGTTGTGCTTTCCACGGCGGTGGCCGGCGCCGCCATCGGCCCCGTCACCGGGGCCGACATCCGCTACCTTCGCCCAGTTCCAGCCCGGGAGGACGACTCATGAGCCGGTATCGATGACCGCCCCCCTGATCAGCATCGAGGAGCTGGTCGCGGCGCGCGCCGGAGGTCCGGTGGAGCTGGTCGACGTGCGCCAGCCCGAGGAATACGAGGCCGTGCATGTCCCGGGAGCCAGGCTGATCCCGTTGGCCGACGTGGTGGCTCGCACCGGCGAGATCCCCACGCAGGGCCCGGTCTACGTGATCTGCCACACCGGGCCCCGCAGCCAGCGGGCGGCGGACTACTACCGCAACCTCGGCATCGAGGCCTACAACGTCGATGGCGGCACCAAGGCATGGGCCGAGGCCGGGCTGGAAATCACCCAGGGGCCACTGCCGGGCTGAGCTCCCGCCCAGTTACACGAGGAAGCGGAAGGCCGGTGAGCCGGCCGACAGCTTCTCGATGTGCAGCCCGCTGCTGTCCATGCGGGCCAGGAGCGGCTCCAGGTCGGCGGTGGCCGCCAGCTCGATACCCACCAACGCCGGCCCGATCTCCCGGTTGTTCTTCTTCACGTACTCGAACAGGGTGATGTCGTCGCCGGGGCCCAGGACATTGTCGAGGAAGCCGCGCAGGGCGCCGGGCTCCTGGGGGAACTCGACGAGGAAGTAGTGCTTCAACCCTTGGTGCACGAGCGAGCGCTCAACCACCTCGCCGTAGCGGCTCACGTCGTTGTTGCCCCCGGAGAGGATGCACACCACCGTCGCCCCGGGCGGGACCGTCAGACCCTCGGCCAGGGCGGTCACGGCAAGGGCGCCGGCGGGCTCGGCGATGATCCCGTCGCGCTGGTAGAGCTGGAGCATCGTGGTGCAGACGCCGCCCTCGGGCACGGTCATCACCTCGTCGACCAGCGTGGCGATGAGCTCGTAGGTGTAGGCGCCGGCCCGGCGTACGGCGGCACCGTCGACGAAGCTGTCGATGGAGTCGAGGGTGACCGGCCCGCCGGCGTCGAGCGCAGCCCGCATGCTGGCCGCGCCCGCCGGCTCCACGCCGATCACCCGGGGCCGGGGACTGAGGCCGGCGACGGCGGCGGCCATCCCGGCCGCCAGCCCGCCGCCACCGACGGGGACGACCAGCAGGTCCGGCGGCCGGCCCAGCTGTTCGATGATCTCCAGGGCCACCGTCCCCTGGCCGGCGATGACTCTGGCGTCGTCGAACGGGGGCACGAGGACAGCCCCATCCTTGGCGGCCAGCAGGGTGGCGAACTCCTGCGCGTCGTCGTAGGTGTGGCCTTCGACGACAATGGTGGTCTGGGCGCCGCCCAGGGCCGCGATCTGCTCCCGCTTCTGGCGCGGGGTGGTGCGGGGCACCACGACCCGGCAGGCGACACCCATGCGCCGGCACGTGTAGGCCACGCCCTGGCCGTGGTTGCCGGCGCTGGCGCAGACCACCCCGTTGGCTCGCTCCTCCTCCGTCAGGGAGGCGATGAAGTTGTATGCGCCCCGCAGCTTGTAGGACCGCACCGGCTGGAGGTCCTCCCGCTTCAGCCACACCTCCGCCCCGGTCATCTCCGACAGCCGGTCGTTGCGCTCCAGCGGCGTGCGGACCACGACGCCACGCAGGAGGTCGGCGGCGGCCTTCACGTCGGCGGCGGTCACGGGCTCGGTCACGGGTGACATTCCTAGTCGAACGGCCGTAGGCCGGGCGCCAGATCACTCAGTCGACCCACCGCCGCAGGATTACGGCCGCGTCGCCGGCCAGCCGCCCTGGGTAACCCTCACCCTCAAGGAGACCATCGGTGTCGACCTCGACCTGCCAGCGCCCCTCGAGGCTGATGTCGGTCGCCTGGCTGGTGAAGTTGACGAGCACGAGCCGCCGGTCGTCGCCCTCCTCCCGCTCGTAGGCCAGCACGCCGGCCGGCGCGGCGAGGTCCCGCCAGGACCCCACTGAGAGGGCGGGACTGGCCCGCCGGGCGGCCAGGATGCGCCGGTAGAGGTGCAGGATGGACGACTCCCTGGCCCGCAGGTCGGCGGCGTTCCTCGACCCCGGCTCCGGAGACCACGGCAGCCACGGCTCGGCGCCGCCCCAGCCGTGCCCCGGCGAGCCGTCCCACGGCAACGGCGACCGGCAGCCGTCGCGCCCGCCGGGGTCGACCACCCGCTCAGGTGGCACCACGGCGTCGGTGAGGCCCAGCTCCTCGCCGTAGTAGAGGAACGGGGCACCCCGCAGGCTCAGGAGCAGCACCGCGGCCGCCCGGGCCCGGCGCTCGGAGCCCCCGTAGCGGGAGCGGTGGCGGGGGTTGTCGTGGTTCGACAGGGTCCAGGTCGGCCACGCGTCGCGGGCGCCGAACTCGGTCTCGACCAACTCGATGCACCGGCGCCAGGCGCCGGCGTCCCACGGGGCGTACAGGGACGTGAAGTCGAACACCAGGTGCAGCTCGTCGCCGTCACCCACGTAGCCGGCCACCGTCGCCGTGGAGAGCAGATAGACCTCGCCGACCAGAAGCGGCGCCGGCGTGTAGCCGTCGGCCAGCCGGCGCAGCCCGCGGAGGATCTCGTGGGTGTCACCGCAGTCGTTGACGGCGGCGTGGGGGAGGATCTGGTCCGGCGGGTCGTCGGGGAAGGTGACGTCCTTGGCCAGTCCCTGGACCACGTCGATGCGGAAGCCGTCCACGCCCCGGTCGATCCAGAAGCGCAGGGTGTCGTGCATGGCCGCGGCCACGTCGGGGTTACGCCAGTTGAGGTCGGGCTGGGTGGGCAGGAAGAGGTGGAGGTACCACTGGCCGGTGGCGTCGTCCCACGTCCAGGCGTCACCCCCGAACGCCGCCTTCCAGTTGTTGGGCAAGGTCGCCGGCTCCCCGTCGACCCAGATGTACCAGTCCCGCCTGGGGTCGTCCCGCGACCGTCGGGCCTCCACGAACCAAGGGTGCTGGTCGGAGGTGTGGTTGGGCACCCAGTCGACGATCACCCGGATGCCCCGGTCATGGGCCTCGGTCAGGAGGCGGTCGAAGTCCTCCAGGGTGCCGAACAGGGGGTCGACGTCGCAGTAGTCGACCACGTCGTAGCCGAAGTCGGTCATGGGAGAGCGGTAGAACGGGCAGATCCAGACGGCGTCCACCCCCAGCCATTCCAGGTGGTCCAGCCGGCGCCGGATCCCCTCCAGGTCGCCGACGCCGTCCCCGTCGGAGTCGGAGAAGGACCGGGGATAGATCTGGTAGAAGACGGCGGACCTCCACCACGGCTCGGCCATGAGCCCCGAAGTGTCCCTACCGGCCACGCGGGCGTCAATTCGCGACTCAAGGCCGGCGCCTCCTTTGCCGACAACGAAGGTTTGGACCCGTGACAGGCCAGCGGGAGGAACCATGCGGGACAGGGTCATGCGGACGATCGCCGCTTCGGCGATGGTCGCGTCACTGCTGCTCCCGGAACGGGCCGGCGCCGGCGCTGGCGCTGCCACCCCGTCCGATCAGGACGTCACCGTCGGCGTGCTGATCAACGCCTCCCACGACGGGCGGGTCGCGGGTGCCACCGAGCGGCCTCCGCTCACCAGAGCGTGGTCCCGGGAGCTGGGTCCCAGGCTGTCGCATCCCGTGATCGTCGAGGGCAAGGTGTTCGTCGTCGCCGGGAGCGACACGCAGCTCCGCCTGTACGCGCTGGACGCGGCCACCGGAGGCGACGTCTGGGCCCCCGTCCTCCTGGTCGGTGGCGGGAGGACGGCCTATGGCGCGGGCCGGATCTTCGTCGCCGGCTACGACCAGATACGGGCCTTCGACGCCGCGACCGGCCGGCTGGAGTGGGACGTGAAGGTCGAGGGCGGGATCGCGTCGGCGCCCACCTACGCCAACGGCCGGGTGTTCGTCGACTCAGGCGGCGCGGTGCAGGCGGTCTCGGCGACCGACGGGCGACGGTTGTGGGCCACGCCGACCGGCGGCGGGTGGGGCGAAAGCTCTCCCGCGGTCTCTGAAACGGGTGTGTACGTGTCCTACTACTCGGGCGAGGCCTGGGCGTTCGACCCCGCCACCGGCGCCGTGCGCTGGCACAGGGAGCCCACGCACCTGGCCGGTGGGGGGCGGGCGCCGGCCCTCGCCGGCGGCCGGTTGTGGATCCGGGACCCCTTGCGGCAGCCCCAGGGCCCGCCGGACCTCGCTCTGGACGTCGTGACGGGCGCGGTCGCCGGCACCTACCGGTCGGACGCCGCCCCCGCGTTCGATGGCGACACCGGGTACTTCGTGGTCGGGCGGGCCCTCGAGGCGCGGAACATCCTGAGCGGCGCGCTGCTCTGGTCCTTCGCCGCCGACGGTGATTTCACGGCTGCACCGATCGTCGTCAACGGCTTTGTCTATGCCGCCTCGGTGACGGGACAGCTGTGGGCGCTCGACGTGTCGACCGGCCTGCCGGTGTGGGGCGACAGGATCGGCATCCCGGTGCCCAACGTCCTCGGCGGGACCGCGCGGGCCCTGGGAGCCGGCCAGGGCCTGGTCGTGGTCTCCGCCCGCCCGTTCCTCATCGCCTACGCCAGTGCTGCCCCCGGCGTACGGTCCCCCTGGATCACGTCGGTGCACGGCGGTCTTGCCAGCCCCGCGCTGGGGAACGACACCTCGCCCAGCGTCGTGGTGTCCGCCGTCACTTCCGGCGAGACGGTCGCCCTGAGGGAGGGAGGCGCCGTCCGGGCAACGAAGACCGTCCCGGCCGGAGCGTCCACCGTCACGTTCAACGCCGGCCCCGCCGACGTAGACTTCACCCTGACCGGCGACGGCGATCACGCCCTCTCTGCGGTCGTGGTGGGAGGCGGTGCTCTCGTCCTGCCGTCCGCCTCCTTCACCTACACCCTCGACACCGTTCCTCCCCAGCCACCCGTCGTCTGGGTCGACGTGGAGCATACCCAGGCCGTTGGCGACGTTCGGAGCCCCTTCACCAAAGTGTTCGGTGTGGCCTCCGGTCACACCGTCAGCCTGCTGGTGGACGGCATCGTCCGCGCCACCAGCGTCACGGGGCCCTCCGTGTCGGAGGTGCTGTTCAACATCCCCCAGACGCCCCCGGCCTTCGTCCTGACCACCTATGGCACCCACCTCGTGACCGCTACCGCCACGGAGCCGGCCGGCAACGTCTCCAGCCCCTCGCCGTCCGTCCCCTATGACCTCGTCAACGAGCCCGGGCGGTTCCATGCCCTCGAACCGAGCCGCATCCTCGACACGCGCATGGGCACCGGCGGCGTGACCGGCCCAGTGGGCCCGAACGGGACCCTCACCGTGCCGATGGCGGGCCGCGGTGGCGTGCCGGCCACCGGAGCCTCCGCAGTGGTCGTCAACGTGACCGTGACCCAGCCCAGCACCGGCGGCATCCTCACCGTGTTCCCGGCGGGGACGGCCCGGCCGCTGACCTCCAGCCTGAATTTCGTGGCCGGTGAGACGGTGCCCAACCTCGTCGTCGCCAAGCTGGGCACCGACGGCAAGATCGGCGTCTACAACAGCAACGGCACGACGCACGTCGTCCTCGACGTCGTCGGCTGGTACCAGGAGGAGGGCATCTGGACCGGCGGCCTCTACAACCCCCTCACCCCGAGCCGCATCCTCGACACCCGCAACGGCACCGGCGGCCTCGGCGCGCCGGTGGGGCCAGGCGCAACGGTCACCATCCAGGTGGCGGGACGAGGCGGTGTGCCGCCTCTTTGGGGATTGGCCGCCGCGCTCAATGTGACGGTCACCGAGCCCAGCACCGGTGGCTACCTCACCGTCTACCCCTCCACCATGAGCCGGCCTCTCGCCTCCAACCTCAATTTCGTCGCCGGCCAGACCTTGCCGAACCTTGTTGTGTCCAAGCTGGGAGGCGACGGCCGGGTGAGCATCTACAACAGCTCGGGCACGTCCCAGCTCATCGTCGACGTGGTGGGGTGGTACGGCGCCGACAAGGCAAGCACGGGGTCCCGCTACACCGCCGTGAATCCCAGCCGGCTCCTCGACACCCGCACCGGCGCCGGCCCCGTCGGGCCGGGCACCATCACCGTGCCCGTGGCGGGGCAGGGGGGCGTGCCGGCGAGCGCATCGGCCGTGGTGGTGAACGTCACCGTGACCCAGCCCAGCGTGGGCGGGTACCTCACTGTCTTCCCTGGCGGGACGGCCCGGCCCCTGGCCTCCAACCTCAACTTCGTGGCCGGCCAGACCGTGCCCAACCTGGTGGTGGCCAAGCTCGGCACCGACGGCCGCATGAGCCTCTACAACAGCGCCGGCACCACGCAGGTGATCCTCGACGTCGTCGGGTGGTACGGCCCGTAGAAGAAACCTTGGCCGGTTTCGCACTCCTGCTGCTCTGCGAGGCGCCTAGGAGATCGGGAAGACCTCGGTCAGGCCGGTGATCTCCAGCACCCGGCGGGTCGCCGGTGTGGGGGAGCGAAGGGCCATCTCGCCGCCCTGCTGGCGCAGCCGCTTCAGCCCGGTGATGAGGACCGAGAGTCCCGTGGAGTCGACGAAGGCCAGCTCGCTGAGGTCGACGGTGACCATCATGGCCCCGTCGGAGGCCAATCGCAGCAGCTCCTTCCGCAGCTGTGGAGCGGTGGACATGTCGAGCTCGCCGAGGAGGCGAACCTCGTACGCCTGCTTGGCACCCGAGACCGAGACGTGCAGCTCACCAGGGTTGACCACCGGCTGCCCGCCAGCGCCAGGTGCTCCCGATGTCGGCACAACAACCCCCTCACGCGACCCGCGGCTTTCGGAGGCTGTTTGCTCAACCGTGGTCAGATCCTCGCACAGCGGGGGCGATCCGACAACGGCCTCCCGCCTCAGTCGCCGGCGCCCTCCGCCGGCGGCCGGAGGTCGACCCGCAGGATCAGAAAACCATCCTCCAGAGACCCTGCGGCATCGCCCAGCATGGCGAAGTCCTGGTAGTCGAGCTGCATGCGCTCGACGAACCGCCGGCGGTCGGCCCCCTCCAGCGGGGGCACCCCGCGGCTGCGCACCGCCTTGGCCCGCTCCTTGAACCGGGCGACCAAGGCATCGACGTCGAACTCTGCATCGGCCATCCATTCAACGCTAGTCAGTGCTGCGCCTGTAGAGTGGCGTCGCACGGTCGGCAGGACGAGTTCGGGAGCACCCAGCGTGAAGAAGGGACGGCACCGGCGCTTCGAGGAGGCACGCGCCCTCAAGCGCAGCACAGAGCCCAGGGTCGAGCCCTGCCCTGAGTGTGGCGCCGTCCCCGGCGACGAGCACGCGTCCTGGTGCCTCTACGAAGAGGCCGACGACGAAGAGGACGAAGAGGACGAGGGGGGCCCGACCTCGTAGGCGACGTGCCGGCGCCGGCCCGATCGGCCGGAATCGTCGCGCAACCGTTACGTGTGCGTCAGCCCGTCCGGACCGTCGGGTGGGGGAGCGGCACACTCCCCGACGAGCGCCCGTCGAGGTAGGCCACGAGGCGCTCGTAAACCTCGTCTCCCACGAGGCCGATCAGCTCATCAGCCATGGCGCGGTAAACGGCGCCGGCGCCGGTGAAGGCCTCGGGCGCCTCGGTGCACCACCAGTGGAACTCGTCGCCACCCTCGCCCCAGTCCGACCGCCTCCACTCGACGATCGTGGAGGTGATGTGCCCGCCGCCGTCGTCGCGCTCCTCCCGGCGGAGTGGTAGCTGCCAGCACACGTCGGGCTTGAGGTCCATGGGCTTCTCGCCCCGGTCCAGGGCCGCCCGGTGCAGGGCACAGCCCGGACCGCCCGGGAAGCCCGGCCGGTTCAGGAACACGCAGGCGTCGGCCACCATGCGGGTCACCCGCTCGCCGGCGGCGTTGGTCTTGATGACGCCCCGCTGCATGCCCTCCTTGCGGAACTGCCACTGGGACTTGGTGAGGGTGGCGGCCGCGGTGACGACGCGGGACTCGTCCTCGGCGTCGGTGAAGTGGGCCCCGTAGGAGCAGCACCCCTGGACCAGCTCCGACGCCGGCCCGGTGAGCACGCCCTGGCAGCCCTGCCCGAAGATGCACGTCCACCTGCTGAGAAGGAACGTGACGTCGAACACCCACGTCCGCTCCTCCGTGGGATCCTCGAAGGAGTACCACTCCCGAGCTGTTTCGCTCACAGGCGGTATCTCCCGACGGCCGCGAGCTCCCCGAACAGCTCGCCGGCGGCGAGCAGCCCCTTCCAGAACTGGTCCATGACCATGCGCTCGTTCGGGGCGTGGAACCGGTCGTCGGGCAGGGCCACGCCGAGGTACAGCACCGGCGCGGCCAGCACCCGGCCCAGCGCCTCCTCGGGCCCGCTGCCGCCGATGCGAGTGAACAGCGGCGCCTTGCCCCACACCCGCTCGACGGCCCGGCACAGCCCACCCATGGCCGGATGGTCGACCGGAGTCAGCGCCGGCGCCACCCCGCCCATGCGGGTGATCTCGGTGTCGACGCCCTCCGGCACCTGCTCGCGCACCCACGCCTCGAACGCCGCCCCCACCCGGTCCGGGTCCTGGTCGGGGACGAGCCGGAAGGTGGCGGTGAACCGGCCGTGCGCCGGCACGATCGTCTTGACGCCGGCGCCGGCGTAGCCCACGGCGATGCCGACCACGTCGCAGGTCGGGCGGGTCCAGATGCGCTCCAGCAGGGACCGCCCCGCCTCGCCCTCCAGCCGCCTCACGCCGGCCATGGCCCGCCAGGCGTCCTCGTCGACCGGGATTGTGGCCATCGACGCCTCTTCGGCCTCCGTGAGCGGCCGCACGTCGTCGTAGAAGCCGGGCAGGGTGACCCGGAGGTCGCCGTCGTGGAGGGCGGCGACCATGCGGGCGATGAGGTGGGCGGGGTTGGGCACGGCCCCGCCGAAGAGCCCGGAGTGCAGGTCGACGGGCGCCGTGCGGATCTCGACCCCGTAAGCGATCAGCCCCCGCATCCCCACGCACACCGACGGCACGTCGGGCGCCCACATGTCGGTGTCGGAGACCACCACGACGTCGCACGCCAGCCGCTCCCGCTCCGCCTCCAGGAGCGCTTCGAAGTTTGGGCTGCCGACCTCCTCCTCGCCCTCGATGAGGAACTTCACGTTCACCGGCAGGCCGGCGCCGGCCAGCAGGCCCCGCACCGCCTCGACCTGGAACATGGTCTGGCCCTTGTCGTCGATGGCGCCCCGGCCCCGTAGCACGCCGCCGGCCAGCACGGGTTCGAACGGGGGAGTGGTCCACTGCTCCAGCGGGTCGACCGGCTGCACGTCGTGGTGGCCGTAGACCAGGACCGTGGGGGCGTCGGGGCCGGCGTGGAGATGGTCGGCGTAGACCGATGGCAGGCCGGCGGTCTCCAACACCTGGGCGTGCTCGAGGCCGGCGCCGGTCAACAGCTCGGCCGTGAACTCGGCCGAGCGCCGCACGTCGCCGGCGTGATCGGGGTGGGCGGAGATCGACGGGATGCGCAGCCAGTCGCACAGGGTGGCGACGATCCGGTCGCGCTCACCTTCGACCCAGTCACCAAGCAGCAGGTTCACCGGGCGTAGGGTACGCGGCGTGCGTCCACCCGGAGAGTCAGCTGACGTGGAGCACGTGCGCGAGCGCCTTGAGGGGATCGCCGAGGAGTTGGCCGACCTGGCCATCGACCGCCTCCGCGCCGCGGTCGACGGCAACGAGGGCGCAGCCGCCGAGGAGCGCCGCATCACCCGGGCCCGCCGGGCCGTGGAGAAGGCGGCGAACCTGCTCGGCGGCGGTGCGCGGGGCGAGGACTAGGAGTACTCGTCGACCGGCACCTCGTCGTCCCCGTGCACGTGGTCCTGCCACGCCGACCGCAGCCCCATGTCACTGCCGGCCCGTGCCTCCCACCCGCAGGTGCAGCGACCTGACGATGTCGGCGAACTCGGGCTCCTGCCGCCTACCCTCGTCGCCGGGCCGGGAGTGATCGTCAACACGTGCACGGTGGGCTCTGGCACGTCGTCGTACTCGCATCCGCAGGCCGTCGGAGGCCGGCGGCCGCCCTCCAGCCATCGGGCATGGAGGACTTCCTCGACCAGGCGCTGGTGGGCCCGGATGGACATGCGCGCCGTCTCGTCGGGCATCCTCGCCAGCAGGGCGACCTCGGCCCGGCCGAGGAACGCCTCCGCCTGATTCGCAGAGAGCCGCTGCCACTGCCTCTGCCACGCGTCGAGTACTGCCCGCGCGTTCACCCGCCTGCCCGCCGCGAGGCCGGAAAGTAGGCCCCGGCCTCGCTAAGAGCGCCGATGCAAGCACGCGCCGCCCGAGTCAGGACTAGCTCCCGGGCTCCGGCGCGTCTGCGATCGGCGGCTGGGCCACAGTGCTCGCGGGCGGAGGCGGCGGGGCCGGCGGACCGGCGGTGTCGGTCGCCGCAGCCCTGTTCGTCATCGCATCCGCGAGACGAAGCAGCTCCACGGGCACCGGGAAGATCAGGGTGGAGTTCTTCTCGGCGGCCACCTCGACCATGGTCGACAGGAGGCGCAGCTGCATGGCCGCCGGATGCCTCTCGAGGACGGCAGCCGCCTGACCGAGGGATTCGGCCGCTTCGAACTCACCGGTGGCGTGGATGACCTTCGACCGGCGCTCACGCTCGGCCTCGGCCTGGCGGCCCATGGCCCGTCGCATGCTCTCGGGTAGCTCGACGTCCTTCACCTCGACGAGGGTCACCTTGACGCCCCAGGGGTCGGTGAGCCCGTCGATGATCGTCTGCAGCCGCTGGTTGATCTCGTCTCGCTTGAGCAGCAGGTCGTCGAGCTCCACCTGTCCGAGGATGCTGCGCAACGTGGTCTGGGCCACCTGGGAGGTGGCGTACATGTAGTTCTGGATGGCGACCACCGCCCGGACGGGGTCGACGACGTTGAAGTACGTGACCGCGTTGACCCGCAGGGTGACGTTGTCCTTGGTGATGACGTCCTGCGGTGGGATGTCGGAGGTGACCGTCTGGAGGTTCACCTTCACCATGCGGTCGATGAGCGGCACGATGAAGAAGAGGCCGGGCCCTTTCGCACCGAGGACCCTCCCGAGGCGGAAGATGACACCTCGCTCGTACTCGTCGACGATGCGGACTGCCGCGACGATGATGGCGAGGACGAGCACGATCGCTCCTCCGACGCCGTAGAGGATCGCTTCGCTCATGGTTCTCCTGTCGTCATGGTTCTCCTGTCGGTTGTGGATCGGGGCGCCTCCACGATGAGGTCGAGGCCGTCGACGTCGACGACACGGACCGTGTCGCCCTCGACGAGGTCGCCACCCTCGCTGCGGATGTTCCACCAGGCACCCTCGACGAACGTCTGGCCGCGGGTGCCGGCGGAGCGGCGAACGGTGATGGCGCGACCTCGGAACAGCCCGGGTCCTGTCGTGGTTGAGGCCGACCGTCGGGACCGAACCACGAGGCGCCCGGCCAGGACCACGGCACCTCCGGTCACGACGGCCACCGGAGCGATGACCGCCAGGCTGACGTCGAAGCCCGGCGTGTCGCGGAACAAGAAGACGCCACTGAGCATCAGGGCGATGGTTCCGCCGGCGGCGGCGACGCCGACGCCGGGCGCGAAGAGCTCGGCGAGGAACAGGCCGGCGGCGAGCAGCAGCAGGAGCAGGCCCACGGCGTTCACGGGCAGGACCGAAAGCGAGAACAGGCCGAGAAGG
Organism: uncultured Acidimicrobiales bacterium; assembly: GCA_964479465.1. GTDB lineage: Bacteria > Actinomycetota > Acidimicrobiia > Acidimicrobiales > AC-14 > CADCTB01. The sequence continues at coordinate 31,517 of CAYZMG010000024.1, read as the reverse complement.
ATCAGGATGGCGCCGAGGATGCCGCCGGCGCCGATGCCGGGGCTGGCGATCTCGTAGATGACGCCGAGTGTCCCGAGGGACATGAAGAGGAACGCCAGGTTCGGGTCCGCCAGCACCTGCTGGATTCGACGGAACAGGGTCATGTCGAACTCCTCGACGGCAATCCCAGCGGTGCGCAGCGCGACCCGCGCGCCGGCGACCTCCACCTCCCGGCCGTCGATGGTGTCGAGGAGCTCGGGCAGCGTTGCCGCCATCAGATCGACGGCGCCGATCTCGACGGCCTCGGCGGCGGCGGCGGATCGACCTTCACGGACCGTGTCGATGGCGAAGGAGACGTTGCGATCGCGCAGCCTGGCCAGCGACTCCGCAAAGGCGGCTGCGTCGTTGACCACCTTGCGTTCGACGTCGCCGCCGCCCTCGAGCGCGACCGGGGTCGAGGCGCCGATGGCGGTTCCCGGCGCCATGGCCGCCACATGGGCCGACAGGGTGATGATGGCGCCCGCCGAGGCCGCCCGCGCTCCTTGCGGGCTGACGTAGACGACGACCGGTACACGGGCGGCGAGTATCCGCTGGACGATCTTCCGCATCGACGAGTCGAGGCCGCCGGGGGTGTCCATGGTGATCACCACGGCCCGATCGCCGCGCCCCTCAGCCCGGTCGAGGGCGGCGTCGACGTGGTTGGCGATCACCGGGGTGATGGGCCCGGCGACATCGGCCACGAGGACCCGGGGCTGTGTCTCCTGGGCCGCCACCGGGAAGACGATGCCGAGCGCGAGCCCGAGCGCGAGGAGTGCCCGAGCGGCCCAGCTGAGCCCGTACGCCATACGCGATCCTACCGGGCCGCCGGCGTGTGAGAACCAGGCTGGTTAGCGGGCCTCGGAGACCTGCGACCCGATCTTCCTCTGCGCCAGCGCCGCCTCTCGCCCCACGCCGGCGGTGATGCCCCGGCGCCAGGCGGTGGTGCGGGCGTGGCGGGCGGCCTTGGCTGCCTCCCACTCGGCTCGCAGTTCGGCTTCGGTGTCGTGCTCGGCGGGCTTGACGGACGTGCCGGGCCCGGGGGAGATGAGGCTCTCGTGGCCGTCCTCCCACTGCACCCGGTAGCTGTTCTCGCCGACCACCTCGACGACCACCCCCGTGCGGGTTGTCCTGGCGCCGTGCACCACCAGCCGATCCGATACCTCTGCGTGCATGCGCGTCCCTCCGAGTGTCGACGGTAGTCCGCATTCTCGGCATGTCAACAGGGAAACTTGACGAATTCCCGCCACGGAGGGCGCAGGTCACCCGCCGGCGCCGGCGCCGGCGATAGGCTGAACTCCCGTGGCGAAACACATCTTCGTGACGGGCGGCGTGGCCTCTTCGATCGGGAAGGGTCTGACGGCCGCGTCCATTGGTCGGCTGCTCAAGACGCGGGGCCTGCGGGTCACCCTCCAGAAGCTCGACCCGTACATCAACGTGGACCCGGGGACCATGAACCCCAGCCAGCACGGGGAGGTGTTCGTCACCGAGGACGGCGGCGAGACCGACCTCGACCTGGGCCACTACGAGCGGTTCATCGACGAGAATCTGCACCGCGACTCCAGCGTCACCACCGGCTCGATCTACAGCTCGGTGCTGGCCAAGGAGCGCCGGGGCGACTACCTGGGCGACACAGTCCAGGTCATCCCCCACATCACCAACGAGATCAAGGAACGCATCCGGCGCCTGGCCACCGACGATGTCGACGTGGTCATCACCGAGGTGGGCGGCACCGTGGGCGACATCGAGATCCTCCCGTTCCTCGACGCCATCCGCCAGTTCCGCAACGACGTGGGCCGCAACAACGTGGCCTACGTCCACGTCACCCTGGTCCCCTACCTCGGCCCCTCCGGCGAGCAGAAGACCAAGCCCACCCAGCACTCGGTCACCGAGCTGCGGGCCCGGGGCATCCAGCCCGACACCATCGTCTGCCGCAGCGACCGGCCGATCGCCCTGGGCGTGAAGCGCAAGATCTCCCTGCTGTGCGACGTTCCCGAGAAGGCGGTCGTCAGCGCCGTCGACGCCCGCAACCTCTATGAGATCCCACTCGTCCTACACGAAGAGGGCCTCGACACCTACCTGTGTGAGCTCCTTCACCTCGACGGTCACACCCCGGACCTCAGCGGATGGGAGCGCCTGGTCCACCGGGTCGAGGCCGCCACCACGCCGGTGCGCATCGGCCTGGTCGGCAAGTACGCCCTCCCCGACGCCTATCTCTCCGTGGTCGAGGCCCTGCGCCACGGCGGGTTCGCCAACGGCGCCCGGGTCGAGATCGACTTCATCGACGCCGGCGAGGTCGAGGGCCTGCTGGTCGAGAGCCGCCTGCGCGACCTCGACGGCATCGTGATTCCGGGCGGGTTCGGCCCCCGGGCCATCGAGGGCAAGATCGCCGCTGCCGGCTACGCCCGGGAGCACCAGATCCCCTGCCTCGGCCTGTGCCTGGGCCTGCAGACCATGGTCATCGACTTCGCCCGCAACGTCTGCGGCATGACCGGCGCCAACTCCTCGGAGTTCGACCCCGACTCGCCCTATCCGGTCATCGACCTCATGGACGAGCAGCGCGAGGTCGTCGACTTCGGCGGCACCCAGCGCCTGGGCCTCTACCCGGCCCGGCTCGTCGCCGGCTCCCAGGTGGCGGAGGCCTACGGCGAGCCGCTGGTCTACGAGCGCCACCGCCACCGCTATGAGTTCAACCCCCGCTACCGCCGGCGCCTCGAGGAGTGCGGCCTGCGCCCGGTCGGCACCTCGCCCGACGACCGGCTGGTGGAGTTCGTGGAGCTCGAGGGCCATCCGTTCTGGATCGGCACCCAGGCCCACCCCGAGTTCAAGAGCCGCCCCGACCGCCCCCACCCGCTGTTCCAGGCCTTCGTGGCCGCAGCCCTGTGCCGGGCCGAGGGCCGTGCGCCCCACCTCCTCCAGCTGGATACCTCCGACCTTTGAGAGTCTGTTCCGCTGTCTAGTTTCCGCAAGCTCGACGAGCGCATCGTCTGGCAAGGCACCCTCGTCTCCGCTGGCACGGGCACCTTTGTCGACCCCGACGGCACCACCTTCGAGCGCGACATCGTCCACCACCCCGGCGCCGTGGTCGTCGTGCCCGTGATCGACGGCGACGTGATCCTGGTCCGCCAGTACCGGGCCGCCATCGACCGTGAGCTGCTGGAGGTCCCCGCCGGCAAGCGAGACGTCTCCGACGAGCCGGTGGAGCTCACCGCCCACCGCGAGCTCGAGGAGGAGGTGGGCATGAAGGCCGGCGCCATGGTCAAGCTGGCCGAGTTCTACAACTCGCCCGGCTTCTGCGACGAGCATTCGTTCCTTTTCCTCGCCACCGACCTCACCCCCTGCGCCACCGACTTCCAGGGCCACGAGGAGCAGCACATGACCATCGAGCGCGTCCCGCTCGACTCCCTCGGTGACCTCGTCGCCTCGGGCGACCTGACGGACGGCAAGTCGATCATCGCCCTCTCCCTGGCCCGGGAGCACCTCCGGCGCTCCTAGTCCAACTCGGCGCCGTACCAGCCGGCGACATCGGCGATCAGGTGGACGGTGCTCCCGCTGCCGTTGTAGATGCTGACCTTGCCGCCGGCACCGAGCTTGGCGACGACGAGGTTGGGGACGGCGCCGCCGGTGAGGAAGTTCAGGTTCGACGCCAGTGGGCGCGGTGCGCCCGTGGGCCAGACCGTGAGGAACCCGATGCCGGCGGGGTCGACGGCCGTGAGGTTGAGGATCACCGCCGAGGCGCCGGCGGCGGGCACGCCGCCCTGGCCGGCCACCTGCAGCTCCAAGGTGGCGCCCGCCTGCACCACGTTGGGATAGATGAACCCGCCCGAGGTGTAGGCCCCGAGGGGGAATGGAAGAGCGGGGATACGGGTGTCGACCAGGCGCGCAGGGATCAGCGGGTGGTACCGGGCGCCGGCGCTCTCGCCGCTCGGCCCGAACCAGCCGGCCACGTCGGCCACCAGATGGGCGGCGTGGCCGCTGTGGTAGAGACTGACCTTGCCGCCGGCGCCCACCTTGACGGTCACCAGGTTGGGCACGGTGCGGAAGGGTTCGAAGTTCAGGTTCGACGCCAGGGGGCGGGCCTCACCGGCGGGCCACACGGTGACGAACCCGCCGCCTATCGGCTCGGTCACCGTCACGTTCAGGACGACGGCCGAGACCCCCGTCGCCGGCACCCCACCCCGGCCGGTCACCTGGAGATCGAGGGGCGCCGCGGTGGTCACCCATGCCACTGGGGCGCCGTTGCCGGCCCGGGTGTCCAGGACCCGGGCCGGGGCCAGGGAGTGAAAGCGGGAGCCGGTGGCAGACGAACTGGGGCCGTACCAGCCGGCCACATCGGCGATCAGGTGCCCCGCCCCTGCGGCGTTGTACAGGCTCACCATTCCGTCGCCGCCGAGCTTGACCGTCACCAGGTTGGCCACCGTCTGGCGTTCGCTCACGTTCAGGTTGGAGGCAAGGGGTCGTGGCTCACCGGTGGGCCAGACGGTCAGGTAGCCGCCGGACCGGGGTTCGGTGAAGGTGACGTTGAGGACCACGGCGGTCGCGCCGGCGGAAGGCACTCCGCCGCGACCCACCACCGCCACGTCGAGGGTGGCCCGGTTGAGGACCAACGCCGGCGGCGCCCCCTTGCCGGTCCGGGTATCGAGGATCCGTGCGGGGGTCAGGGGATGGAAGCGGGAGCCGTCCCCCGGCACGACCGGTGGCGTCGGCGCCGACCAGCGCCCGAGCCCGTACTCGTTCCTGGCCGCCACCGAGAAGCTGACACTTGCGCCGGCCGGCAGGTCCGGTGGCGTGTAGGTCGTGGCGCCGGCCGGCAGCACCGCCGGCGGCCCGGGCACGCCGTCGGTGATCGCCGTCACCTGAAGTTCGGTGATCTCCGTGGGCGGTATCCAGCGCACCGTGGCCGAGGCTTCGGTCGAGACGGCGCTCACGTCGCTCGGGGCGGCCGGCGGCGCGGTGAGGAACCGGCTGTCGGCGGTGTTCCAGTGGGAGGCGAGGTAGTTCCCCGGCGGCGGGTCGGTGTGGAAGTAGTCGTCGTGGTTGCAGTCGAAGAGGTCCTCGCGCCCGTCGGGGCACGTCATGACGACGGGCTTGCCGGAGCTGTCACCACCGCACATCCGGTCGATCTCGTCCAGGCAGTGGGCGAAGCCCGTCGAGTTCGGCGCGCTGTGCTGCACGGCGCCCAGGGTGTGGAACAGCTCGTGGGCCTCGGCCAGGGCACCCGGGATGCCCCAGCAACCGGTGTCGACCCGCCCCACCAGCGACGGCGCGACGTTGTTCTCGTTGCGCCAGTCCGGGCGGTCGTCGATGCGGATCTCGCCGACGCCGCAGTAGGAGACCGCCTCCATCCAGACGAGGAAGCGGCGGTCGGTCCGGCTGGCGTGGGCCTCGCGGACCTCGGCGTTGAAGAGGCCGAGGTCGGTGGCGGCGGCGGCGGTCAGGACGAGGCGGCTGATCGTGGGTGTGCACGACGCGTCGTGCACGAAGCGGATCCGGCGCGTACCGCCCGTCTGCTCGGCGCTCTCGGCGACGCCGGCGTCGATCTCGGCGGCCCACGTCTGGAACGACGCCGCGTAGGCGTCGTAGCGGTCGGGGTGGCCGGCGGGCCGGGCGTAGACGAGCTGCACCCGCGGCCCGCTGGTCCCGTCGCCGGTGCAGGCGGGGGTGACGGCCCCCAGGGCCGTGCCCTCGGTCCGGCTGGCGGGCAAGGGCGGGCGCGGTGTCTTGATGTCGATACCAGGCGGCGGAGCATCGGGACCGTGGGTGCAGGTGAGCTCGCCGGTCGGCGAGCGAAGCTCGATGGCGCCGGCGCAGGGGCCGGCGGCGGCGGTGGCCGGCGGAGGGCTGGCCGCGGGCGCCGCGGGTGCGGGCGCCACGAGGGCCAAAACGAGGGCGAACAGGACGGCACCGCCCGCCCGCCCGGTGGGAACTCTGTTGTCGGCCATGCGCCCGCCTCCGAAGTCCGACGGACCCCCCGGTCGTCATCGGTATCTGCCGGCGCGAACTTGAGTGTCCGAACCGTTACATAGCTGAGAACCGACCGTGATCTCCCACGGGAAGGATCAGCGCCATGACCTCACGACTGCGCCTCCGTCTCGCCCTCGCCGCCGGCCTCACCGCGGCCGTCGTCGGCGCCGGCCTCCTGCCGGCGGTGGCCGGTGCGCACGCCGGCCCCTACTGCGGCATCACCTGGGGCAGCCTGTCCAAGTCGGCCTCCGAGATGACCGGCGCACCCCTCGCCGGCGTGCGCACCGGCCACCACGACTGCTACGACCGCCTCGTCATCGACCTCGCCGGCCGGCCGGCCCCCGGCTACGACGTGCGCTACATCGACCCGCCCTACCGGGCCGACGGCTCGGGCGATGCCCTGTTCGTCGCCGGCGGCGCCGTGATCCGAGTCATCGTGCGGGCGCCGGCCTACGACGCCAACGGCAGCGCCACCGTCGGTTGGGGCGGCCCAGGCACGGTGCTCACCCGCCCCGACCAGTTCGACGCCCGCGGCTTCACCACGTTCGAGGACCTGGTGTGGGGCGGCTCGTTCGAGGGGCAGTCGTCGTTCGGACTGGGTGTCCGGGCCCGCCTACCGTTCCGGGTCTTCCAGCTCGACGGCCCGGGTGACGGCACCCGTCTCGTCGTCGACGTCGCCCACCGCTGGTGACGGCAGCCAGCCGAACGCCACCGCGGTGTTGGTCAGGATGTCCATCAGCTGGTCGGAGATGCCGAAGCGGGACTGCTGGATGGTCAACGAGCGGGCCAGGCTGCCGTCGTCGTGGCGCTCCGTCGCCGCCTTCCAGTCGGAGAGCATCTCGACGAGGTCGACCAAAGTCATGCCGCTGATGCCGGCCTGGAAGTGCTCGGGATGGTGGCGGTTGGCGCCGTAGTGGTGGGCCAGGCCCTGGCCCATGTCGACCAGCGACGCCTTGTACTCATCTGAACCGTACGTGCTGGACTTCAGCAGCGGCGTGACCCGGTCGAACACCGCCTTCTCCGGCGGCGCCATCTTCGACAGGTCGTGGCGGGTCAACCGGCTCTGGAGGGCGACGATGACCTGGAGCAGGAGCTCGTCGACCCGCCGGGAGTGCCGCATCGTGTCCAGCGTCGAGTCGTACTCCTCCTGGTCCATCAGGCCCCGAGCGTACCGGGCGCTCCTCGGCATACGCTGCGGCGCAGTGGAGGATGCCGAGCTCGTCACCAGGCTGCGATCGGGTGACGAGGACGCGTTCCGGTTCCTGGTCGACCGCTACCACTGCTCATTGCTGCGGCTGGCCCAGACGATGGTGCCGACCCGGGCCGTCGCCGAGGAGGTCGTCCAGGACACCTGGCTGGGGCTCGTGCGCGGCATCCATGCCTTCGAGGGCCGATCGTCCCTCCGGACGTGGCTCTTCCACGTGCTGGTCAACCGGGCCCGCAGCACCGGGGTCTCCGAGCGCCGGCCGACCATCGGCACCAGTCCCTCGGTCGACCCCAACCGGTTCGGGGCCGATGGCGGCTGGATCGACCCGCCCGCTCCCTGGCCCGACGACGTCGACGACCGGCTGGTCGCCACCCAACTCGCCGAGCGGATCCGCCCACGGATCGAGGAGCTGCCCGCCATGCAGCGCCAGGTCGTCACCCTGCGCGACGTCGAGGGGCTGAGCGCCGGGGAGGTCTGTGCGCTGCTCGGGCTCACCGAGGGGAACCAGCGCGTGCTCCTGCACCGAGGTAGGGCGCGACTGCGGGGCATGCTGGAACACGAGATGGGAAAGGCCTAACCCATGCCGCTGTTCCGTCGCCGCCGATCCGAGCTTGCCTGCCGTGAGGCGGTCGAGCTCGTCACCGACTACCTCGAGGGCGCCCTGAGCGACGCCGACCGCACGCGGCTGGAAGGGCACCTCGCCGCCTGCCCGCACTGCACCGAATACCTGGCCCAGATGCGGCGCACCCTCGACGTGCTCGGCCGCATCGAGCCCGAGAGGCTCGACCCCCAGGTGCAGGACGAGCTCGTCGCCCTGTACCGGCGCTGGCAGTCCTAGGTTTCGCCGTCGCAGGCGGAGCCTGCTCGGCGAGGCAGTTGCGCTTCGGGTCGCCGGCGGAGCCGGCGACCCTACGCCATTCCCATTGGGCGGCAGCGGACGGGGCCGCCTCCGGGGCTCCGGGCCCGCCGCCGCCGAGAAACGAAGGCGCTTGTAACGCGTTCCCCTTCCGGGGGACGGTAGGGGCGTGGAGCAGCCCGCCGTGCCGCTTGAGCGCGACGACCGGGTGCTGCGGACCACGAGGGCGGTGTCGATCGTCATCGTCCCGGTCCTCACCGCCGCCTTCGTGATCCTGTTCCTCTTCCCCGGCCAGACCCGCACCCTGTGGGGCTGGACCATCCGCTCCCGTATGAGCTGCATGTTCATGGGCGGGGGCTACCTGGCCGGCGCCCTGTTCTTCGCCCGGGCCAGCCGCGCCAAGGAGTGGCACCGCCTCGGCCCCGGGATCATCGCCACCACCGTTTTTGCCGGCGCCCTGGGCGTGGCCACGTTCCTCCACTGGCCGGAGTTCAACCACGGCCATGTCTCGTTCTGGACGTGGACGCTGCTCTACATCACCACGCCGCTGCTCCTGCCCGTGCTGTACGTCAAGAACCGTCAGTTCGACCCGCATACTCCCGGGCCCGACGACGTGCCCATCCCGCCATGGATCCGGACGACGATGACCCTCCTCGGCGCCGGCCAGCTGCTGTTCGCCCTCACCCTGTACCTGCGGCCATCGCTGTTCCTCGCCCACTGGCCGTGGGCCTTGACCACGCTCAGCGCCCGGTCCCTCGCCGCCTTCGCCGCCTTTCCTGCCATCACCTACCTGGCGTTCGCCTTCGAGCACCGGTGGAGCGCTCTGCGCTGGCCGTTCGAGACCGCCATCGCCGGCGTCACCCTGATCGCGGTGGGCGCAGCCCGGTCCTCGGGCGACTTCAAGGGCGGTACCCAGTCGTTGCTATGGCGGGCCGGCCTGATCGTCGCCCTGGCTTTCCTCGTCGCCGTGTGGCTGACGATGCGTCGGGAGATAAGGCGGGCCGCCGGCCGAGGCTGACCACCATCGGGCGCGCCTACGCTCGTCGGGCGGCGCCAAGAGGGACAGGGGCATGAACCGGACATCGGACGCGGCCGGCGACGAGTGGGGTGGCGTCGACCTGGCCGCCATCTGGGAGCGGTCGAGGGACATCCTTCAGGCCCAGGTGGGGGTGATCGAGCGGGCCGTGGTCGCCGGTATCGAGCGCCGGCTCGACGCCGGCGCCCAGACCGACGCCGCCCGGGAGGCTCACAAGCTGGCCGGTTCGCTGGGGACGTTCGGCTTCGGTGAGGGCAGCCGGCTGGCGCGCGCCCTGGAGCTTGCTCTCGCCCCCGGCGAGCCCCTTGATGCAGGCCAGGCCCTCGGCTTGTCCCGGCTGGTCATGGAGTTGCAGGCGGAGATGGCCCGGCCGCTGAGCGCCCCGGCCCCCCGGCCGCTCACAGACGCCGGCCCGATGGCGCTCCTGGTGGTCGACGCGGATGCGGACCGGGGCCGGCGGATGGTCGAGGCCGCCGCGGCTCAGGGTCTGTCCGCGGCCGTGGTCGAGCACATGGAGGCGGCCCGGGCGCTCGTCGACACCGCCAGGCCCGAGGCAGTCGTCGTCGATGCCGCCGCCGGCGGGTTCGCGGCCGAAGGCGACGAGATCGCCGGCTTCCTGACCGACCTCGCCGGCCGCCGGCCGGCGGTGGCCGTGCTGGTGCTGGTGGAGCGGGACGACGCCGGCGAAAGGGTGCTGGCCGCCCGCTCGGGCGCCCGGGTCATCCTCCAGAAGCCGGTGCCGCCCGACGCAGTCGTCCAGGCCGTGTGCCGCATGCTGGCGCGGGGCAGGGGCACGGCGACGGTCCTGGCTGTGGACGACGACCCCACGTTCCTCGTCCTCGTGGGCGAGGTCCTGGCCGCCGAGGGCCTCGCCGTCGAGTCGCTCGACGACGCCGCCGGCCTGTGGCCGGCGCTCGAGGCGGTGGAGCCGGATCTCCTCCTGCTCGACAACGACATGCCGGGACTCGACGGCGTCTCTCTCTGCCAGGCCGTCCGGACCGACGATCGGTGGGCCCGCCTCCCGATCATCTTCCTCTCCGGCTCCGGATCGCCGGAGACGGTGCGGGCCATGTTCGCGGCCGGCGCCGACGACTTCGTTCCCAAGCCGATCTCCGTCGAGGACCTCGTGACGCGCGTCGTGAACCGGATCGAGCGCAGCCGGGCCCAGTCCGAGCGCCCCGATGTCGTCGCCGCCACCGGATTGCCCAGCGAGCGGGCGTTTCGCGACGACGCTGCCCGCCTGCTGGGCCTGGCCCGACAGGAGGGGCGCCCGGCGGTGCTGGCCGTCGCCGAGCTCGACCCCCCGACCCCTTCGGAGCTCGCTGCCTTCGGGCGCCGGCTGCGCCAGGCCGCCACGCCGGAGGACGGCATCGGGACCTGGGCCGGCGGCCGGGTGGCGGCCCTGCTCTACGGCCTCACCGCGGCGGAGGCCGAGGATCGCCTCGGCCGGGTCCTGCGGGCCGCCCGCGCTGCGGGAGCCGAGGTGCCGGTGGTCGCGGTCGGCATCGCAGCCAGCCCCGACGACGGGCCCGACCTCCCGGCTCTCGGCACCGCCGCAGAGGCGGCCGTGGCCCGGGCCCGGGCCGCCGGCGGAGACGCGATCGCGGTTCAGGAGTCGCCCGGTCGGGGACCGACCGAGGTGGTCGACGTTCTCCTGGTCGACGACGACGAGGTGCTCGGAGCCCTGGTGGTGCACGCCCTCACCGGCCGGGGTTGGACCGTCCGGTGGCTGCGGGACGGCGCCGAAGCCGTCGAGCTGCTCGATGCGCCCGGGTTCCTGGCCCGGGCGGTGCTCCTCGACGTCGGCCTACCCGGCCTCGACGGCCTCTCGGTCCTGCGCCATCTCGGCCAGAGCGGTCGCCTCGGGACCACCCGGGTGGTGATGCTCACGGTGCGAGCCAACGAAGGGGAGGTACTGGAGGCGCTGGACCTCGGCGCATTCGACCACGTGGCCAAGCCGTTCAGCGTCTCGGTGCTTATGCACCGCGTACGGCGCGCCGTCGAGGCATGAGCATCCATCCCCCTCTCGGTCAGTGATCCCGGAGGCCCTGCTGCGGGCAGTCCTGGCTGTGGAGACCGCGCTGGCCGTGGTGTGCGTGGCCGGCGTGGCGCTGCACGCCTTGTGGCTGTGGCGCCGGGACCGGGTCGATGCCGAGCGGCTGCCCCGGAGCCATGCCGCGCTGGTCGCCGCCGTCCTCGCCGAGGACGGCCAGGAGGACAGCCGGGTCGGCGAGCTCCGCCGTCTCCCGCGCCGTGTCCAGGAGACGGTGGTCGACCAGCTGGCCGTGAGCCTGACGGGCGAGGAAGGCCGGCGGCTCGAGGGGGTGGCGGCGGACCTCGGACTGGCGGATGCGGCTCGGCGGCGTTGTCGCAGCCGGTGGTGGTGGCGCCGGCTCCGGGGGGCTTACAAGCTCAATGTGCACGGCGGCGGCGACGAGGTTCTGCCCGCCCTGTTCGACGATCCCCACCCGGCGGTGCGGGCCCAGGCCATCGAGTGGGCGGGCGACGCCCGCAGGGCCGACCTGGCCCCGCGGCTGGTGGCGGCCCTGGCCGACCCCGCCGCCCTGTGCCGGCACACTGCGGCCGACGCCATCCTCCGGGCCGGCGCCTCGCTCGTCGACGCTCTCGCCACCGAGCTCTCCTCCTGTGCCGGCCAGCAGCAGGCCGACCTTCTCGCCGTCCTGGCCCGCCGGCCGGACCTGCGCTACGGCCCGGCCGCCCTCCTCGCCAGCGCCGGCGAACTGCCCGCGCTGCGTGCGGCCGCCGCCCGCCTGCTCGGCGGCGTCGGCGGGGAGGAGGCCGGCCGTGCCCTCCGTCGTCTGCTGGCCGATCCGGACGCGGCCGTGCGCTCCGCCGCCGCGGACGGCTTGGGCCGGGCCCGCATGGAGGACGCTGTGCCCGACATCGCCCCGCTGCTGCGCGATCCGGCGTTCGACGTGCGCCGGGCCGCGGGCGCCGCCCTCGCCACCCTGGGGCCGGGGGGCACGCTCCTCCTGCGCCACTACAGCACAGACGACGACCGGTACGCAGCCGACATGGCCCGCCACTCCCTCGACCTGGCCGCCCTCCGGCGCTCGGGCGTCACCCTCGACTGATGGCCGGCCCGGCAGGTCGGACCTGCAAACGATCACTCGGACGCACGCCCGAAGGGTGTGTGGACTAGTGGCCGACTTTTCCAACGCCGTCCTGGTCACCTTCGAGTGGGTCGTCCTGGGGTACTTCCTGCTGGTCAACGGCATCTACCTCGTGCTCCTCGTCAGCGCCGCCGTCGAGATGCGAACCCACCTGCACCTCGAGCGCTCGGAGCGGCGGTGGCGGGTGCTCCAGTCCGACATCGCCCCCACCATTTCCGTGCTGGCACCGGCCCACAACGAAGCGGCCACGATCGCGGCCAGCGTGCGGGCCATGCTCGGCCTGTCCTACCCAAACCTCGAGCTGGTGGTGATCAACGACGGCTCCGGCGACGAGACCATGCCGATCCTCATCGACACGTTCTCCCTGGTCGCCGTGCATCCCGCCTATCGCCGAATGGTGGAGACCAAGCCTGTGGTCGCGCTCTACCGCTCCCGGACGCACCCGAACCTTGTCGTGATCGACAAGGAGAACGGCGGCAAGGCCGATGCGCTCAACGCCGGTCTGAACGTGGCCGCCGGCCAGCTCGTGTGCGCGGTCGACGCCGACACCATCATCGAGCCCGAGGCCATGCAGCGCATGGTGCGGCCGTTCCTGACCCGTGACGACGTCGTGGCCGCCGGCGGGACGATCCGCATCGTCAACGGCTCCCAGGTGCGCCACGGGCGGGTGACCGACCTACGGGTGCCCCGCCAGGCCCTCGCTGGATTTCAGGTCATCGAGTACCTGCGGGCCTTCCTCTTCGGGCGGCTGGGATGGAACCGCCTGGGCGGGAACCTCATCATCTCCGGCGCCTTCGGCCTCTTCGACCGGGACGCGGCGGCCGCCGCCGGGGGGTACGCCCACGACACCGTGGGGGAGGACATGGAGCTGGTCGTGCGCCTGCGCCGGCGGTCCTACGAGGCCGGCGACCCCAGGACGATCTCCTTCATCCCCGACCCGGTGGCGTGGACCGAGGCGCCGGACACCTTGCGGGTGCTCGGCCGCCAGCGCGACCGCTGGCACCGCGGCCTGACCGACGTGCTGCGCCGTCACCGCCGCGTCTTCCTGAACCGTCGCTACGGGGCCATGGGCCTTTTCGTCTACCCGTACTTCGTGATCGTCGAGCTGCTGGCGCCGGTGGTCGAGGCCCTAGGCATCATCGGCCTGCTGGTCGGCCTGGCGTTGGGGGCGGTCGACGCGTCCTTCGCGGTCCTGTTCTTCCTCGTGGCCTACGGGTTGGGCATCGTCCTGGCCACCTTCACACTGCTGCTCGAGGAGCTCAGCTTCCATCGCTACGGCCGCCTTCGGGACCGGGTGCTCCTTGTGGTGTGGGCCCTGTTCGAGAGCCTCGGGTACCGCCAGCTCACTGTTGTCTGGCGGCTCCGGGGCATCTGGAAGTTCCTGCGCAAGCGGACCGACTGGGGCACCATGCAACGTCGGGGCTTCGCGACACCTCCGTCAGGATGACGGGCGGGCCGCCACGGCGCCGGCGACGGCCGCGAACACATCGGCGGGCCCGAACGGCTTGGCCAGGTGACTGTCGGCGCCGGCCTCGGCGGCGAGTGCAGTGACCGCGTCGACGCTGCCGCCCGACATCAGCACGACGGCCAGATCCCGGGTGGCGGCGTCGGCACGGAGAAGGCCGACCACCTCAATGCCACTCAGCCCGGGCATCTGGTGATCGACCATGACGACGTCCGGCCTGGCCTCAGCCAACCGGCCCAGCCCGTCCGGGCCGTCTGACGCGGTGGTGACCTCGTAGCCGCCGGCCTCCAGCAGCGCCTGCAGGACCTCCCGCATCATGATGTCATCGTCGATCACCAGCACCCCCGTCACCGCGCCATGCTCCCACCATGCCGGCGGCACGCCCATTGAGACCAGTCACACGGGCACGATCCGGACGTTGGGGTGATCGGCAGCGAGGATCTCAAGATCACCAGGATCGTGGGTAAGGACGAGCCCGCCGCCGAGTCGAATTGCTGTCGCTACGACCAGGGCGTCGATCGCGTGCTCGCTGTCTCGTCCCGCTGCTGCCAGAAGGTGACCGGCGATCCTGGCGATCCGCACTCCAGTCGTCACCACCCGGGCGAACCCGCGCCCCAAGACATTGTCGATCGCCTCGTCCGTTCCCGCGCCCCGGTAGAGCTCGACGAGAACGGCCGAAGGAACGCGCACCGGCTCGTTTCGCCGCGCGGCGCTTCTCATCGCAGCCCTGACCAGCTCGTGCCGCTGGGGAGCAGTCCGCGGACGAGCGAGCGTGGACAGCGCCTCGGTGTCGAGGATCAGGACGGCCAAAGCGCGTCGTAATGCTCGATGAGCTCGTCGGGCACCTTGCCATGCGCGTCGTCGAGGTCGTCGAGGTAGCGGACAAGGGCGTCTCTTTCGAGCTCGTGCTCAACGGCTCGTGCCACGAAGCCGCTCAGTCCCCGGTCACCGACATGCTCCTCGACACGAGCAGCGAGCTCCTCCTCCACACTGACGGACCACTTGCGGACAGCCACGACACCAATCCTACCGAAGTAGGAATGGACCGGAGAAGGCTCGGGCACTGCGGCGATCGGGCTCGGGAATCGTCGCTCACAAGGTCTTGCCTACAGGATCGCCGGCGGTGGCTTATGAGGCGCGGCGATCCCGACCGCAGGCCTCCGTGGTTCGCGACCGGCGGTCGGGGATGGTCATCCGATAATTTGGTGCCCGGCATGTTGAGACGCTGACGCAACGGGCAGCCGGGGACCCAACAGAGCTTTCGTCTCGCGCATGCGCCGCAACGCGGCAACCTAGTCCTGTGGCCGTCGAGCCGGAGGATGGGCGACGTGAGCGATGGGCGCTTCCGGGCCTCTTGGTCGCTGGTGCTTTCGTCGCAGGCACCATCGCTCTAGGGGTCGGCGGACTGCTCCGGTGGGACACCGACAGCTTGGGTTACGGCCTTGTACTCCTAGTCGGCTTGGCCGCGCTGTGAGCAAGGCGCTGGGCTTTTATGAGTCCGTCACCACGTCCGTGCTGGTTGCGGCCGGCTTGACACTCTTCTGGGTAGTGGTTGGCTGCGTATTGCCGTGGTGGTTCGAACGTCGATAGATCGGCTGGCACCACCGGGGCCCCGAGGTCAACTCACCTTGAGGTATCGGCGGAGGGCCTCGCGGACGATGTCGGATGCCGTGGTGTTGTCGGCCGCGGCGCGTTCGTCGAGCGCAAGCCGCAGCTCCGGATCAAGGCGCACGGGCAGCGACTCGGCAGGACCCGAGCCCATGGCCGGTCGCCCTGGCCGGCGCCGGAGCTTGGGGACCCTGGCCCGGGCTTCCGGGTTACGAGGGCAGCTCTAGGCGCCGGGCGGCCAACGCCGCATCGACGGCGACCCGTTCGGCGTCGAGCGCGTCGATCACCTCGCCGGCGTCGGGGGGGATCGACTCGCGGCTGCGATCTTCGAGCTCCGCGCACATCATGCTGAGCGGGAATGCGCCCAGGCTGGCGCTGCTGGACTTGAGCGTGTGGGCCACCCGGTGGAGCACCTCACGATCGTCGGCCACCAGGGCGGAGCGGAGCTGCTCGATCATGCGGGGCAGCTCGCGCAGGTAGGTGTCGATCAACCGGGCCTCCGCCATCGGGGCCCGGTCGCCCAGCGACGACAGCAGGTCGGCGAGGGCCGACAGGTCGACGGACTCGCCGGCGCCGGCCGCATCGCCCACGCCACCGGCGGCGCCCGGATCATCGCCGGCGGGATCCGCGACGACCGTGATCGCCCCTGCCCGGGCCAGGGCGCCGACCAACTCGTCGCGCCGGACCGGCTTGGCCAGGTAGTCGTCCATACCGGCGGCTCGGCAGGCCTCCCGGTCCTCGGCGAACACGCTGGCGGTCATGGCCACGATCCGGGGCTGGCAGATGTCGATGCGGCCCCGGATCAGGCGGGTGGCTTCCAGCCCGTCCATTTCTGGCATCCGCACGTCCATCAGGATCAGGTCGTACGGGGCCCGCTCCATGGCGTCGAGCACCTCCTGGCCGTCCCCGGCCACATCGGCGCGCAGCCCGAGGCCTTCGAGCAGCAGGAGCCCGACCCGCTGGTTCACCTTGTTGTCCTCGGCCAGGAGGATGCGGAGGTCGCCGGCCTCGAACTGCTCCGTTCCGGTCAGGCCTCCGCTCTCCGGCGCCCGGTGGCCCGTGATCGCCAACGCGAGCGCGTCGTGGAGCGCCGTCGGCTTCGCGGGCTTGGTAAGGGTGGCGACGAAGAGGTCGCGCGGCACCCGGGAATGGAGGAGGGACGTCATCAGCACCATCGGTACCGGCGCCAGGGGCGGGGAGCCGGCGATGGCCCGGGCCAGGCCCACTCCGTCCATGCCCGGCATCTGCATGTCGAGCACGGCGACGTCGAACTGCTCACCGGCGGCGAGCCACTCCAGGGCGACGGCCGGGCTCGGTGTCGCCGCGCTCGTCATCCCCCACGACGCCAGTTGCCGGCCGAGGATCTGACGGTTGACGTCGTTGTCATCGACGACGAGCGCCCGGCGGCCTTCGAGGTTCCCGTACAAGGGAGGACGCACGACGCCTTCGGCTACCGGCGCGTCGATGGTGAAGTGGAACACCGAGCCCACGCCCGGTTCGCTCTCCACCCACACGGTGCCGCCCATGGCCTCCACCAGGCGCCGGCTGATGACCAGGCCGAGGCCGGTGCCGCCATGGGTCCTGGTGGTCGACGCGTCGACCTGTCGGAACGACTGGAAGAGCCGGTCCAGCCGGTCGGGGGGGATGCCGATGCCGGTGTCGCTGACGGCGAAGTGGAGCCGGACTCGAGGCTCGCCGGCGGGCTCCGGCTCCGACGACACAGTGAGCAGGACGTGGCCCTCCT
>CAYZMG010000024.1:5343-14478 GCA_964479465.1 uncultured Acidimicrobiales bacterium | reverse complement strand
CCTTGGTGAACTTCACCGCGTTGGTGAGCAGGTTCACGATCACCTGGCGTAGCCGGGTCACATCGCCGACGATGGCGGCCGGGCAGCCCTCGTTCACGGTGTGGAGCAGCTCGATCCCCGTCGTCGCCGCCTGGGGGCTCACGAGGTCGAATGCGGTCTCCACGCACTCCTGGAGCAGCAGCGGCTGATGCTCCAGCTCCAGTTCCCCCGCTTCGATCTTGGAGAAATCGAGAATGTCGTTGATGATGCCCAGAAGGGCCTCGCCGCTGGTGCGGATCGTCGTTGCGAAGTCGTGCTGCTCCGGAGTCAGCGAAGTGTCGAGGAGCAGGCCGGTCATGCCGATCACCGCGTTCATCGGGGTCCGGATCTCGTGGCTCATGGTGGCGAGGAAGGCGGACTTCGCCGCCGTGGCCGTCTCGGCGTCCTCCTTGGCCTTGCGCAGCTCGGCCTCGCCCCGGAGCCGGTCGGTGACGTCCCGGCCGGCGACGACCCGCAGGCGCTGGCCGTGGAGCTCCACAGACCGGACGGCGAAGCGGAAGGTGAAGGTCGTGCCGTCGACGCGCTGAGCCGTCTCCTCCTTTCGTTCTCTTTCCCCGTCCCCTTCCGGGCCGATGGGCACCAGCCGGTCGACCGGGAAGCCGATGATGCCGGCGTCGGGCATGGATCCGAACATGGCCTGTGCCGACGGATTGGCATCGAGGATGCCGCCGTCGCCGTCGATGACCAGGATGGCCTCGTCGACCGCCGAGCTGATCGCGCCGAGGCGGGCCTCGTTCAGGCTCACACGGGCCAGCGCCTCGGCCACCTCGACCGACATCAGCTCCGCCTCGGCGATGCTCGCCAGGTCGTCGAGCGTGGCGCGGTCAGCCTCACTGAACTCACGGGGCCGGCCGTCCATGAGGCACAGGGTGCCGACCACGTGGGCACCAGGGCCCCGGAGGGGCCGGCCGGCGTAGAACCGCAAGCCGGCCTCGAGGGCCAGGGGGTTCTCGGCGAACTCGGGGCTGGCGAGGGTGTCGGGCAGCACCAGCAACTCGTCGCCGAGGACGGTGCGGGCGCAGAAGGAGCCGTGGCGAGGGTTCTCCTGGGACACCGGGCCGACGTAGGACTTGGCCCACAGCCGGTTGGTGTCCACCAGGTTGATCATGGCGATCGGCATGTCGAAGATGCGTGCCGCCAGCCGGGTCAGGCGGTCGAACCGCTCTTCGGGCGCCGTGTCGAGCAGCCCGAGCGATCGGAGCACCTCCAGGCGGGCCTGCTCCTCCGCCGGAGGGCGCGCTGGCTGAAGGGGCTCAGCCGTTCGGTCACTCATGTCGGGACTGGCTCCTCGCGCCCGTTGGACTGGGACACCGCCTCGCCCAGTATCTCTCGCCGCCGCCGCATTGGTGCCCGCCCCTACAGGCAGCGGACCGGTGCGCCGAGATCCAGGCCATGCCCCTCTTCGCCAGGCTACGCCGGAGCGCCGCCCTCGCCGCCGTCGCCGCACTCAGCATCGCCGCCGCCCCAGCCCCGGATTCTCGAGGCGGCAAGGTGACGAACACCTCCCGATCAGTGACGTTCGCGGGCTCGTCGTGGGCCGTCAAGGCCAGCGCCGGCCTGGTCGGACCAGGTCCAAACGTGTTCTCGGACAGTCCGGAGAACGTCTGGGTCGACTCCGCCGGGCGCCTCCACCTTCGCATCACCTACCGGGACGGGCGCTGGCTGGCCGCCGAGGTGATCCTCGCCCACAGCCTCGGCTACGGCACCTACCGGTTCGACGTGGAATCCTCGACGGGGCAGCTCGACCCCAACGTGGTGCTGGGCATGTTCACCTGGAGCGATCGCGCCGCCTACAACCACCGGGAGATCGACGTCGAGCTGGCCCGGTGGGGCGACGCCGCATCGGCCACCAACGCCCAGTACGTGGTGCAGCCCTACGACCGGCCCGGCAACATCGTGAGGTTCCAGCAGCCGGCCGAAGGGGCCACGTCCCACCAGTTCGCCTGGACCAACAAGGCGGTGTCGTTCCTCAGCTCCACGGCGACGGGTGCGACCATCGCCAGCTGGAAGTACACCGGGCGCGACGTCCCCAAGGCCGGCGACGAGCGCGCCCGCATCAACCTGTGGCTGCACGGGGGCGCACCGCCGACCGACGGAAACGAGGTCGAAGTCGTGCTGTCGAGGTTCACCTTCACCAGCGCCCGCTAGCTTCGTCCCCATGATCGTGGGGGTGCCCGGGGAGACGAAAGAGGGGGAGCACCGCGTCGCCCTGACGCCGGACGGGGTGCGGGAGCTGACGGCCCACGGCAACCAGGTGCTCGTGGAGGCCGGCGCCGGCGACGGTTCCTCGCTTCCCGACGCCGAGTACGCAGCCGCCGGCGCCGCCATCGTCACGGCCGACGACGCCTGGGGGGCCGAGTTGGTGGTCAAGGTCAAGGAGCCGCAGCCGGCCGAGCTGGCCTATCTCCGGGGAGACCTCGTGCTCTTCACCTACCTGCACCTGGCCGCCGAGGCCGAGGTCGCCACGGCCCTGCTCGACCGCAAGACCACCGCCCTGGCGTATGAGACGGTCCAGCTCGACGGGGGAGCGCTGCCCCTGCTGGCGCCCATGAGCGAGGTCGCCGGCCGCATGGCCACCCAGATCGGCGCCCACTTCCTCGAGCGCGACGGCGGCGGCCGCGGTGTCCTCCTCGGCGGCGCGCCCGGGGTGCGCCCGGCCCGGGTGGTCGTAATCGGCGCCGGCAACGTGGGATGGAACTCGGCCTGGATCGCCCAGGGCATGGAGGCCGAGGTCCTGCTGCTCGACCGCAGCATCGACCGGCTGCGGTTCGTCGACCAGATCCACAAGGGCCGGATCATGACCCTGGCCTCGAACCGGGGCGCGGTGGAGCGGGCCGTGGCCGGCGCCGACCTGGTCATCGGCGCCGTACTGGTCCCCGGGGGTCGGGCGCCCGTGGTGGTCACCGAGGACATGGTGCGGGGCATGAAGCAGGGAGCGGTGATCGTCGACATCGCCATCGACCAGGGCGGCTGTGTGGAGACCATCCGGGAGACCACCCACGCCGATCCCGTCTATGAGCTCCACGGCATCCTGCACTACGGCGTCGGCAACGTGCCGGCGGCGGTCCCCCACACCTCCACCTACGCCCTGACCAATGCCACCCTCCCGTACCTGGCGGCCGTCGCCCAGCACGGCCCGCTCGCCGCCGCCGGCCGCGACCCGGCGCTGGCGGCCGGCGTCAACACCGCCGGCGGCCACGTGACCAACCCGGCGGTGGCCGAGGCCCTCGGCCTCCCGGCCGTGGAGCCGCTCACCGCCCTCTCCGGGTGACCCAGCCGCTCCCTCTCGAGATCGAGGAGATGCTCTCGTGGCTCGGGGTGGAGAGGGGCCGCTCGGCGAACACCCTCGCCGCCTACCGGCGGGACCTCGTCGCCTACAACGAGTTCCTGACCGGCCGCGGCCTCACGCTCACCAGTGTCACCGAGCCGGTCATCGAGGACTACCTGGCGTTCCTGCGGGCCGCAGGCCGGGCACCGGCGTCGGTGGCCCGGGCCCTGGTGTCGGTGCGGTCGCTCCACCGGTTCCTGGAAGACGAAGGCCACAGGTCCTCCAACCCCGCCGGCGACGTCCCGCGGCCCAAGGTGCCATCCGGGCTGCCCAAGGCGCTGTCGGAGGCCGAGGTGCTGTCGCTGCTGAGCGCGGTCACCGGCGACGACGCCATGGCCCGGCGGGACCGGGCCATCCTCGAGGTGCTCTACGGGTGCGGCCTGCGGGTCTCCGAGCTGGTCGGCCTGAGCCTGGCCGACCTCGACCTGGCGTCCAACCTCCTGCGGGCATTCGGCAAGGGGTCCAAGGAACGGGTCGTCCCTGTCGGCCGCCTGGCCACCGACGCCCTTGTCGCCTGGCTGAGCCCCCGGGGACGGGACCGGATGGTGCCCGACCGCTGGGCCCGGCGGGGCGACGCCGAGGCCGTCTTCCTCAACACCAGGGGCGGGCGGCTGTCCCGGCAGGGGGCGTGGGGCATCGTCCGCCGCCACGGCGAGGCCGTCGGCTTGGGGGACCGGCTCTCGCCTCACGTCCTTCGTCATTCCTGCGCCACCCACATGCTGGACCACGGCGCCGACATCCGGGTGGTCCAGGAACTGCTCGGTCACGCGTCGATCTCGACCACCCAGGTGTACACCAAGGTGTCAGCAACGCGCCTGCGTCAGATCTACGAGTCCGCCCATCCACGCGCCAAGCGGAGTAGGCCCGAGTAGGCTGGTTTCGTGTTGAGCGAAGCGACCTTGTCGGACCTGCGCGCGTCCCTGGAACAGGAACAGTCCGATCTCCGCGCCCGCCTGGCAGAGATGGGGCTCCTGAGCGGTGGTGAGCTGTCGTTCGACCAGAACTTCGCCGATTCCAGCCAGGTCACCGCCGAGCGGGGCGAGGTCGAGGCCTTGGCCGGGAACCTGCGCGAGTCCCTGAGCGACGTCGAGGACGCCATCGTGAAGCTCGACAACGGCACCTTCGGCACCTGCGAAAGCTGCGGCCAGCCCATCTCGCCCGACCGCCTGGAGGCCAAGCCGGCGGCCAAGCTGTGCATGGACTGCGCCTCCAAGCGCTGACCCGGCTCGCCTAACCGCTCGGGTAGGCCCGCCGCTCGTACTCGCCCACCATCCGCTCGGCGGAGACGAACGGGCCCAGCGTGCGCAGCGAGTGGCGCACCATGGCGATCCAGCGCCCGGGGATGCCCTGGGCATCGGTGTCGGTGAACAGCGGGAGCACCTGGCCCTCGACGATGTCGAGGAAAGCGGCGCCGTGGCGGGCGTCCTGGGCCCCGTGGTCGTCGTCGACCTCGCCGGAGATGGCCCAGCCGTTGGACCCGTCGTAGCCCTCGGCCCACCAGCCGTCCAGCACGCTGAGGTTCAGCCCGCCGTTGAGGGCGGACTTCATCCCGCTGGTGCCCGATGCCTCCAGTGGCGGCCGCGGCAGGTTGACCCACACGTCGCAGCCGGCGGCCAGGGCCCGTCCCATGGCGATGTCGTGGTTCTCCAGGAAGACGATCCGGGCCTGGGGACCGCCGTGACGGGCAAGGTCGAAGATGCCCGGCACCGCGCCATTAGCCGCGTCGTCACGAGGGTGGCCCTTGCCGGCGAGAACCAGTTGCAGGCCGCGAGTGTCGCGGAGCAGGCGGCTGAGGCGGTCCCGATCGGTCGAGAGCACGTGGAGGCGCTTGTAGACGGCCAGCCGGCGGGCGAAGCCGACGGTGAGGCGCCCGGGGTCGAACACGTCGGCCGCCGCCCGCACGGCCTCCAGGGGCTCGCCTCGGCGCAGCCGGTCGCTGGCCCCCCGTCCTCGGATGTAGGCGACCAGCGCCGCCCGCTGGCGGCACCGGGCCTCCCACAGCTCGGCGTCGGGGATGCCGTCGACCGCCTGCCAGACGCTCGGGTCGTCCGAGCGGGCCAGCCAGCCGACGCCCAGGTGACGGTCGAGGAGATTTCGCATGTGCGGACCGAGCCAGGTGGGCACGTGGACGCCGTTGGTCACATGGGAGATGGGGACGTCGTCGGTGGCACGCCCGGGGAAGAGCGGCTGCCACATGGCCCGCGCCACCTCGCCGTGGCGGGCGGCCACACCGTTGGCGTGGCGGCTGAGCCGCAACGACCACGTGGTGAGGCCCACGGCCTCGCCGGGGTCGTCGGCGTGGATCCGCCCCAGCCCGAGGACGCGCCCTTCGCTGACCCCCAGCCGGCTGGCCAGGTCGGGGACCGCGGCCATGATCTCGGCCCCGGGGTAGGCCTCGTTGCCCGCCGCCAGGGGGGTGTGGGTGGTGAACACCACCCGCTGGCGGGCCTTGGCCACCGCCTCGTCGAAGCCGGCGCCGGCCTCGACGCTGCGGCGGGCCAGCTCCAGGACGGCGAGGGCGGCGTGGCCCTCGTTGAGGTGGACGACGCCGGGCTCGATGCCGAGGGCGCCGAGCATGCGGACGCTGCCCTGGCCGAGGACGACGTACTGGGCCAGGCGGACGTCGCGCGACCCGTCGTACAGGCGGGCGGTGATCCACTTGGCGACAGCGTCGTTGTCGGGGTGGTCGGAGTCCAGCAGGTACAGGGATACGGTGCCGATGTCGGCCCGCCACACGTACAGGGACACGTCCCGGCCCCAGACCGGGACCCGCACGGTGAGCGGGCGACCGTCGCCCGAGGTCAGCCGCACGAGGGGCCGGCGGAGCGGGTCCAGGTACGTCCAGTACTCGTGCTGCCAGCCGCCGGCGTCGAGGCGCTGGTGGAGGTAGCCGTAGCGGTAGAGAAGGCCGACGGCCACCATGGGCAGGCCTCGGTCCGACGCCGTCTTCACGATGTCGCCGGCCAGAACGCCCAGACCGCCGGAGTAGAGGGGGAGCGACTCGTGGATGCCGTACTCGGCGCAGATGAACACCGCCGGCCGGCGCCGGCTGATGCCGGCGGGAACCTCCGCCTCGCGGGCCGGCGGTCGCAAGACCCGCCGGGCCACCTCGTTCATCCGGACCAGGAGGGACTCGTCGGAGGCGGCCCGGGTGAGGGCCTCGTCGTCGGCCTCCTCCAGCAGCCGCACCGGGTTGTGCCCGCACACCCGCCACCGGTCGGGGTCCACGGCGGAGAACACGTCGTCGGCCCCGAGGTCCCAGCTCCAGCCGTAGTTGTAGGCCAGCGCGCCCAGGCGGGCCAGCGGCGCCGGCAGCCGCTTGGTCAGGGCGGCCGCCGCCCGCTCGATGTCGACGGCGCCGGGATAGGGGGACGGGGCCGCGGAAGGCATCGGGTCAGGCTACGGCTTCGTCACCACCTGGGTCGGTGTCCCGTCGCTCGGGCGCAGGGCCTTGAGCAGATCCACGCCCGTGGCGTTCTCGATCTGCTCGGTCAGCCCGATCACCGCCGCCGGCAGCTGGCCCATGAAACCCGGGATGCCCGTTCCCTGCCCGCCGCTGTCGATGATGGACACCTTGTCGATGTCGACGGCACCCACGACAGACACGATCTTGTCCATGAGGTCGGGCAGCATGCGCAGGACGAAGACCCGCTGGGCATCGGGGCCGGCGGCCTGGTACTGCTCGACAAGCCGGCGGAACACCTCGATCTGGGCGTTGCCGTCCTCGATGATCTTGGCTGCGTCGCCCTTGGCGGCCAGCTCCTTGGCCTCACGGTCGGCGCGGGCCGGCGCGATCACGTCGGCCTCGAGGCGCCGTGTCTCCAGCTGCACCCGTTCGCTCTCCAGCTCCTGCTCGGCGACCACCTTGGCCTTCTCGCCGGCCACCTTGGCCTCGGCTTCAGCGGCGCCGGCGATGGCCTCCAGCTCGGCCTGGCGCACCCGGAGGGCGTTCTGCTGCTCGACGATCTTCAGGTCGGCCTGGGCGGTGGCGATCTCGGCCCGCTGGCGGGAGAGGGCCTCGGACTCCTCGGCCTCGGCCTTGCGCTGGGCCTCGGCCACCCGGGCCTCTTTCAGAACCTCCGCTGTCTGGCGCCGGCCCACGGAGTCGAGGTAGCCGACCTCGTCGGTGACGTTCTGGATCTTCAGCACGTCGAGCTCCAGCCCGAGGGTCTTGATGTCGTCGTCGGCCTCCTCGATGAGGGTCTGGGCGAACTTCAGCCGGTCCTCGTTGACCTCCTCGGGGGTCAGGGTGGCTAGCACGCCCCGCAGGTTGGCCTCAAGCGTCTCCTTGGCGATGGCCGCGATGTGCCCCTGGTCCACGTCGAGGAACCGCTCGACGGAGTTCTGCAGCAAACCCTCCACGCTCGACACCTTGACGTTGGCGATGCCCTGGACGTGCAGGGGGATGGCGCCCTTGGAGTACGCGTTCTGGACCGACACCTCGATCGGTATGGTGTTCAGCTCCATCCACGACACCTTCTCGAGCAGCGGCACCCGCATCGTGCGCCCGCCCCGGATGGCCCGGTAGCCCACCGTACGCCCGTCGCTGAGCTGGCGCGACCGGCCGGAGATGACCGCAACCCGGTTCGGGGGGCAGATGATGATCAGGCTCTTGATCGTGGCGATGATCGCCAGGACGACGACAGCGAGGACTGCGCCGAGGATGAGGCCGGTCATGGTTCGACTCCCTTGGTTGCGGTCAGTTGAGCTCCGGATCGAGGCCGGTGACGCTGGCGATGCCCCCGCGCACCTCGACGACCAGCACCTGGTCGCCCACCTCTAGCTCCGCAGGGGCGCCGGGGAGCGCTTGGGCGGAGAGGCGGATCTGCTGGCCTCCGACGGTCACCGTGATGCGGCCTCGACTGCCGCCGGCCAGGGGCACGACGACCCGCCCGATCTTGCCGGCCAGCTGGTCGTCGTCGACCTCGGTCGTCGATTCCGAGCGCCGCAGGTATGCGAACGCGGTGCTGTTCAGGGCGCCGGCGGCGAAGGCGACCGCGGCGGCGGCGACGAATGTCGTCCCGCCGCCGACGCCGGCAAACTCGAGGGCGAGGCCGGCGACGCCGAAGGCGGCCAGCACGAAGGCGACGGTGCTGAGGGGGAGCAGGCGGAACATCACGCCGGCGATGCCGTCGTCGGGCCCGTCGTCATTTCCCGACGCGAGAAACCAGATTACGAGGGGAACGCCGGCCGCCGCCGCGAACAGGTACAACCCGGTCACCGGGCCGAACCTAACCCACCCTGGACGGTAACGGCCGCCGGGTCGGCTCAGCGGGCCGCCACGCCGACCGGCGGGACGCCTTCCCCGACCCACCGGCCGACGACGGCGAGCAGGTGGCTGCCCTTCACCGGCTTCGAGACGAAGTCGTCCATCCCGCAGGCGAGGCACCGGTCGAGGTCCTCCTTGCGGGCGCTGGCGGTCATGGCGATGATCGGCGTCCGGCGGCTTCCTGTCGCCTCGAGAGCCCGGATGCGGATGGTCGCCTCGAAACCGTCCATCACCGGCATCTGGCAGTCCATGAGCACGGCGTCGTAGGACCCCGTGGCCAGTGCCTCGACGGCCTCGATCCCGTTGGTGGCCAGGTCGACCACGAACCCGCCCTTTCCCAGCATGCGGCTGGAGACCCGCTGGTTCACCGGCTCGTCCTCCACGAGGAGGATCCGTCCCGCCACGGGCACCGGGAGGTCGCCGCCCGCCGGCATCGGGGCCCATGTCCTGCCCGCCGGCGCCAGGGCGGCGATGACGGCTTGGCGGAGGCGCTCCCGCC
>CAYZMG010000024.1:0-5333 GCA_964479465.1 uncultured Acidimicrobiales bacterium | reverse complement strand
CGACAGCCCGGCCCGGCGTGCCTCCTCCGCGCTGTGGGCGTCGCCGGCGGAGATCAACAGGATGACGCGTGCGGGACCGGCGGCCAGCGTGCGGGCCAGCTCCAGCCCCAGGCCGGATGGCAGGCCCAGGTCGACGACGGCCACTTGGAACGGCCCGGCGTCGGCGACCTGCCCCGGTGTCGCCATCACGGCGTCACAGCCCCAGCCGGCCAGCATCTGCTGCACCACGGCGCCGCTGCCGGCGCTGGCCGGCACGACCAAGGCCCTGACCCCCGCGAGCTCGCGACCGTGCTCGGGCGCCGGCACTGCCGACTCGAAGCGCACGGTGAACCAGAAGCGGCTGCCGGCACCGACCTGGCTCTCCACGCCGCACTGCCCGCCCAGGAGCTCCACCAGCTGGCGGGTGATCGTCAACCCGAGCCCGGTGCCGCCGTGGAGCCGGGTGGTGGACGGGTCCGCCTGGGTGAAGGGATCGAAGATGCGGGCGTGCACGTCCGGCGGCATGCCGGCGCCGGTGTCGATGATTTCGAAGAGGACCAGGGGTGTGTCGCCGGCCTCGACCACGGTGACGTGGACGGCGACCTCGCCGGTGTCGGTGAACTTGACGGCATTGCCGATCAGGTTGGTCAGGATCTGGCGAAGGCGCCCGGGGTCGCCCGACACCGATGCCGGTACGTCGTTGCCGATGGCGACCACGAACTCGAGACCCCTGGACTGGGCGGCCGCGGCGAGGGGGTGGGCGGCATCCTCGACGACGGTGGCAAGGTCGAACTCGACGGTCTCGATATCAAGCTTGCCGGCCTCGATCTTCGAGAAGTCGAGGATGTCGTTGAGGATCCCGAGCAGGGACTCCGCTGAGGACTGGACGGTCTCGGCGTAGTCACGCTGAGAGGTGTCGAGGGGGGTGTCGAGGAGCAGTTCGGTCATCCCCATGACCCCGTTCATCGGGGTGCGGATGTCGTGGCTCATGTTGGCGAGGAACTGCGACTTGTGCCGGGTCGCCTCGAGGGCCTCGTCGCGCGCGGCCGCCGCCTCGCCCGACTTGTCGCTGACCCGGACGACCAGCACGCCGATGACCAGGCCGCCGGCGGCCAGGGCGAGCACCATGAGCCACAGCGCAACCGACCGGCTCCCGTTGACCGGCGCATGCAGCTTGTCGACCGGGGCGGCGAGGACGATCCGCCACGTCGTGCCGGGCACCGGGCTGCTGGTGAAGTACCGGGTCACCCCGTCACCGCGGAGCTGACCCGAGGGCCGTTCGCGCAGGGCGGCGGCCAGAGCCCGGTCCTGGTCGTCGAGCGTGACCCCCGAGGGCGGTTGACCGGTGTTGCTGGCAACCACCGAGCCGCCGGCGTCGACCAGGTAGGTCTGGTTCGGCGTGACCGGCACTGCGGCGCTCAGGAACGAGGCCAGGGGGGTGCTCGAGACGTCGAATCCGCCGCTGAACACCCGCCGCCCGGCCGGCGTGTCGAAGGGCACGGCGAAGGCCACGATCGGCACCTCGAGGGCCGCCGACGGGACAACGGTGGAAATGGCGGCCTGCCCGGCGACTGCGAGGCGAAGATGTTCGTACCGCGTCGTGAGGTCCTGGCCGATCAGCGCCGGCGCCGGCGGGGCGACGTGGATGGCTCGCCCCTCGCCGTCCAGGAGCACGGCCGCCGGGTAGCCGAGCGATTCCGTCACCTGCTTGAACTGCTCCTCGGTGGGGTCGGCGTCGGACAAGAAGGCCATGATCTGCTGGCGCTCGTGACGGAAGACGTCCTCGACGTAGCTCTGGACGAACAGGGCGCCGACGTTGGCGCGCAGCGTGAGCCGATCGTTCAGCTCACGCCGGCCGGACCGCTGCACCTGGCCGACGGCGACCACGGCGGCAACGACCACCACGATCCAGAGTGCAGCGGCGAGGGCGCGGACCGACCACGGCCGGCCTCGTTCGACAGATGCCGCGCTCATGAAAGGTTTGTCGACGGGATCGGCTCTGGACCTGAGCGTCAGCGGGAAAGCTGCTCCAGCACGCCTCGCGCCACCCGGGCCAGGGCCTCGCAGCCGCCTGAGCTGTGAGGGACGCTGGCGGCCACGAGGAAGCGCCGGCCGGTGCGCGACTCGATGAACGCCACGTCGAGGCAGTCGAGCTCGGAGGCGTCGCCCGGCTTGGACCAGATCTTGGCGCCGGTCCCCAGCGCCTTGGACACCGCCGGCGGGAAGAACCCCTCCGCCTTGAGGAGGGCGCCGGCGAGGGCCTTGACGTCGGTGGGGTCGAGGTCAAACCGCTGTTCCGGCGGTAGCTCGTCGTGCAGGACGATCCGGCGCACCGACTCGGCCATCTCGAAGAGGTTCGAGCAGTTGCCAGAGCACTCCGGCGTGCGGTCGCTCTTGCGCACCGGCACGTAGGCCCGCCGGTCGCCCTCCTCGAGGACCATGGCCGGTGACTCGTCGAAGGGCAGGCCCCCGTAGGACCGGCTGATCGAGGTCACCGGGAAGCCGTTGCCGGCGGTCAGGAACTCCTCGTTGAGGTGGTCGACGCCGGCGATGCGCACGAGCAGGTCGTAGTCGTAGTTCGAGCTGTCCCGGATGGCCGGCTCGTAGATCGACCGCAGCGTCTGGGAGGCCAGCCCGTCGTCGAAGGCAATCGTCGCCGCTCCCGTGAAGCCCAGAGACCGGGCGAAGTCGAGGGCGCCGAGGGCGGCCAGCACCTTGATGGACGACGCCGGCCAGAAGTCGCCGGCCAGCGCCCCCCCGCCGGCTTCGAACTGCTCGTAGACCCGGCCCTCGGGCCCCTCCAGGACCCGGACCGCGTAGACGTTGGCGTCGGTGGGCACCGGGTATCCCTTGGCCTTGAGGTCGGCGTCCATCGCCACCGGGCGGGAGGGTGGTCCCGACAGCGGGCCCAAGCTCGCCTCGCTGGCGATGGTGCCCTGGCGGTCGCCGGGCAGGGCGACGGTGTCCGTCCCGCCTTCGGCCCGGCCGCTGATCGACCGCACCGCCACCGCCGCGGTGCCTACGGCGAACAGGAGCACGATCAGCAGGACGTGCAGGAAGAAGAGGCCGGGGGATCGGCGGGGATCCCGGCGACGCTTTCGCACTACCGTGCCGGCCATCGAGTCGATGTTCTTGTCACTGGACTTCATTTACGTCCCCACCGGTGATGTGGACAGTACCGCCCGCCACTACGTCGAGGTACTCGGCGCCGACCTGCGCTGGAAGGTCCGGGGGATGGGAACGGTCGTGGCCTGCGTCGTTCTGGCCGGTGAGGGGCCGGCTGTGCTGCTCTCCGGCCACCTGGAAGGCGAGGTGCCGATCCTCGTCTACCGGGTGGCCGATTATCGGGCGACGGTCGCCGGCTTCCGGGCCCGGGGCCTGACCGCCCTGCATGAGATCGAGATCCCCCACGGGCCGCTGGCCAGCTTCGAAGCCGACGGCGGCCAGCGCTTCGCGGTCTACGAACTGACCCGCCCGGAGGCGGCCGGCAAGTTCGACGGGATCGTTGACGAGCCTTCCTGAACGGAGGCTGACGGGTTTCTCTCCGCACGCCTTAGGCCCAGTTCACACGAGTTCACACGCCGGCAACCGCCTGCACACGTGGGCTTGCTTCACTTGGTGCACATGGCAGCAACCGAAGTCCGGCGGACGCTCGTCGTCGCCGGCAACGGCATGGTCGGGCACAAGCTCCTCGAGATCCTGACCGAACGCGGCGCAACGGCGGAGTGGGACATCGTCACGTTCTGCGAAGAGCGCCGGCCGGCCTACGACCGGGTGGGCCTCAGCTCCTTCTTCAACGGGACCAGCGCCGAGGAGCTTTCGCTGGTCAGCGAGGGCTTCTTCGACCAGCTGGGCCTCACCATCCACCTGGGCGACGCGGTGGCGTCGATCGACCGGGCCGCGTCCACGGTGACCTCGACGCTGGGCAAGGCGATCGCCTACGACGCCCTCGTCCTTGCCACCGGGTCCTACCCCTTCGTCCCGCCGGTGCCCGGCAAGGACCTCCCCGGCTGCTTCGTCTACCGCACCCTCGACGATCTGGAGGCCATCGCAGAGTTCGCCGCGGGCTGCCGGACGGGAGCCGTCGTCGGCGGCGGCCTGCTCGGGCTGGAGGCGGCCAACGCCCTGCGCAGCCTGGGCCTTGAGACCCATGTGGTGGAGTTCGCCGAACGGCTCATGCCCGTCCAGGTCGACGAGGGCGGCGGCTCGGTCCTGCGCCGGCGCATCGAGGACCTGGGCGTGCACGTCCACACCGGGATGGCCACCACCGAGATCGTCGCCGGGGACTCCGGTGAAGTCGCGGCCATGCGGTTCAAGGAGGGCGACGACCTCGCCGTCGACCTGGTCGTCTTCTCCGCCGGCATCCGTCCTCGCGACCAACTGGCCCGCGACGCCGGCCTGGCCATGGGCGAGCGGGGCGGCGTGGTGGTCGACGACGCCTGCCGGACCTCGGACCCGAAGATCTACGCCATCGGCGAGTGCGCCCTCTATGGCGGCCGGATCTACGGCCTGGTGTCACCCGGCTACCAGATGGCCCGGGTGGCCGCCGACCGCCTGCTGGGCGGGGAGATGAGCTTCACCGGCGCCGACATGTCCACCAAGCTCAAGCTGATGGGCATCGACGTGGCCAGCTTCGGCGACGCCTTCGCCGCCGAGCCCGGCCACGAGGCCATCACCTACCGCGACCCGGTGGCCAACCTCTACAAGAAGCTCGTCCTCGGCCCGCCCGACCGCCGGGGCTACCGCAAGGTGGCTGGCGGCATGCTGGTGGGCGACGCCACCGTCTACCAGACCCTGCTCCAGATGTGCCGGGGCGACATGCCCACCCCCCAGCACCCCGAGGAGCTCATCTTCCCGGCCCACTCCGGCCCGGCGACGACCGTCGGCGTCGGTGCCCTGCCCGAGACGGCCATGGTCTGCTCGTGCAACAACGTCGACAAGGGCACGATCTGCGCCGCCGTCTGCGGCGGCTGCGAGAACGTGGGCGCGATCAAGAAGATCACCAAGGCGGGCACGGGCTGCGGCGGTTCGACGGCACGGGGCTGTACGAGCACGCCGATCCCCGCCAGGGCGATCATCGCGGCATTATCCGTGCACAATTTTAGAGGGGGTATGCGCACTGGAAATTCATTCTGGTTGAGGAAAGCCTTTCGCAAAGCAGTATTTGCCGAAACACCGCCAGCAACGATGATTTCATTTACTCCAAATTGACGCGCGGCAGCCATCGTTTTTGTCAATAGGACATCCACTACTGCTGCCTGAAAACTTGCCGCCATATCCTCCACAGGAATCGGTCTACCTTCCTCCTCTAATTTCTTTACGGTGCGCAAAACAGCCGTCTTTAATCCGCTAAA
>CAYZMG010000023.1:30140-53629 GCA_964479465.1 uncultured Acidimicrobiales bacterium | reverse complement strand
AACGGGCTGGCGCTCTACGAAATCCCTCGCGGGGGACTGGCGCCGAACGAGGCCTCGCCCTACCGGCAGCGGTTCACGGAGATCGAGACGGACGACGGCGCGACCGGCGCGAGCAACGCCAGGACCACGGCGGGCACGGCCAAGAAGAAGATCGCCGCGAGGACCCAGGCCCAGACGGTCCGGCCGAGGGCCGAGGCCAGGAACCCGGCCAGGGTGATCCCGATCTGTATGGTCGCGAGGAACCGGTTCGGCTCCCTGGCCAGGCGGGCGAGGACCTGCCCCGAGCCCCCTCTGGTTTCGAGGCGCCGGAGCTGTCCCTCACGCAGGGAGACGAGCGCCAGCTCGCTGCCGGCGAAGGCTGCGTTGGCCAGGACCAGCACAGCTACGAGCAGCAGTTGGGGGACAGTGCCTTCCACGGGAAGTGCTCCTCATTCAGAAGCGGCGGCGAGTGAACCAGCACCACGACCGCCACAGGGCTGTGACGCCGATTGCCAAGGGTCCTCCGGCGTCGGACGCACACGGTCCGGTCGGCGGGCGCCGGGACCCGCGTCCCGCGGTCCGACGACGGTGCAACACTATCCGGCTTCGGATGGTCGGCACCGTCCCGGTGGTTGGAGGCCATCCCCGCCTTGTAGTTGGCCACAGATCGCTAGCCTTTCTCGTCTCACAGCACCGCCGTTAGCGCCAGCCTGCAACGTTGGTCACCAGGCGCAGGACCGGAACTTCCGCGGATTGTTGATGGTGACCGACCCGCAGCATCGAGGCCTTGTCGTAGACCTTCACCAGTTCCCGCCTATGCGACGGCGGACCCGGCGGATCCCCCTCATGCAACGGCCCCCAGACCTCTTCTTGGAGCTCGCACGTCCCTCTCGCCGTAGAGCAGCAGCGTGGGAACGTCGATGCGGGTCAGCACGTCGCGAAGATCGGCTTCGTTGAAGGCTCCGATCGCGACTCTGGTGGCGACTGGATGGAGCTCCGACGATCAACATGAGCTCCGCCACATTCTCCGTCGACGCGTCCTCGGCGAGCAGCGTCTCGATCCATGCGGAGGCCCACCGATCGGATGGAAGGTCGCAGTTCCTAAGCATTAACTCGAGCTAACGCCGCCATTCTCGACTGTTGCAGGGCCACCCGTGGAGGAGGACCAGGGGCGGCCCTTCACCTCGGCGCTCAAACCCAACTCGGAGTCCGCCAACGTTGATGTCGTGCATGGCCCCTCCGCAACGGGACGTACCGGCCACCGGCGCAATGGCCAGAATGCCACGGCCGGCCGGGCCAGATCGACGGATCCGCGCCAAGCGGGCCGAGACCCTCGACGCCGCCTACGCCGCCAACCCGGCCCGGTTCTGCCACCGTCGGCCGACGCCACCGAAGCTGCCCACCGTCGCCTGGATGAACAAGCCCTCTCCTGAGGCACTCATTCAATCCGCGTAGGAAGTTGTCTCAATGGGCTTGACAGGTTCCGCAGGTCGAACGCCGACCGCACTACGTGACGATTCGGTAACCGTCGGTGGATGACCGGGTCCGACGAACGCCCGTCGGGTAGCTCGCGCCCATGAGCCTCATCACGATGGTGTGCGCGGCTCTCCTCGCCGCCGTGCGGTTCGGCGGCGGCACGCCTGAACCGCCGCTCTCTCAGGCTTCCGCTCCGCCGGCGGAGGCAAGAGCATCCGGGCATTCCGTGCAACTCATCAGCTTCCAGACCGCAACGGAAGTTGCCGGCGTGCTCGCGCCCGGCGACGAGGGGTCGGCGGTCTCCGAAGTGCAACAAAGGCTTCAGGACCTGCGGTACTGGGTGGGGCCGGTCGACGGCGTCTTCGGGAAACTCACCGAGCAGGCGGTCTTCGCCTTCCAGAAGGCCAATGGCATCGCCGTCGACGGCCTGGTCGGTTCGGAGACCCGGAGCGCACTCGCCGACCCGGTCGTCCCGAGCCCTCGCAGCTCCCAGGGTCGGGTCACCGAGGTGGACAAGGCCGACCAGCTGCTTTACAGCGTTCTGGACGGTCGGCTGCAATGGGTCTTCCACACCTCCACCGGTACCGAGCTTCCTTACGAGCATCCCGCCGGGTACACCGCACTGGCCGACACGCCCCCCGGCACCCACACCGTCTTCTGGGAGAACGACGGCTGGGAGGAGGGCGCGCTCGGGCCTCTGTATCGGGCCAAGTACTTCCATGAGGACGGGATCGCGGTGCATGGCGACGACAACATTCCGACCTCGCCGGCCACGCACGGATGCGTCCGGGTGACCTTGGCCGCCATGGACTTCATCTGGCACAACGGACTGATGCCGATGGACTCGACGGTCCTCGTCTACGGGGAATCGCCAGCGCCATGACTGGGCGAGGCGATTCCTGTCTCGAACACTCACGAAAGGATTTGTGATGTCCTACCGTCCCCACGCTCTCTTGTTCGCGGCCATGGTCCTTGCGCTGTCGGCGGTCGCGTCCCCGGCTGCGGCGTCACACGACGTGACCCCGGCGCGAGTGGCTGGACCTGACCGTATCGACACCGCCGCCGCCGTGGCGGAACTCGCGCATCCCAATGGCGCGTCGACTGCGCTCCTTGCTCGTGCGGACCACTGGCCCGATGCCCTGGCCGGGGTTCCCCTCGCCGGCGTGCTCGATGCGCCCATATTGCTGACGAACACCTCGGAGGTGCCCGCAGCCACCAGCCAGGTGCTCGCGCGCCTCGGCGTCGACAACGTCGTTCTGCTCGGCGGTCCGGGAGCGATCACTACGGGCGTCGAGCAGGCACTCGCCCGGAACTACGCCGTCGACCGGATCGCGGGCTTGACCCACTACGGCACCGCGGCCGCTGTGGCCCGTGCCGTGGCCGCGCGAGGTGACATCGGCGCGACACCCGATGGGATGCGCTCGGCCTTCCTGGCCTCCGGAGCCACATTCCCCGACGCACTGGCCGCTGGTGCTCCCGCCGCGCTCGGCCCGAACCGGATGCCGATACTGCTCACCGCACCGAACGCGCTGCCGCAGGAGACGACGGCGGCCCTGGACGATCTTCCGATCGAGCAAGTCCTGATCGTCGGTGGAACAGCGGCTATTTCCGAGGCGGTCGCTCAGCAGCTCGAGGGGCGTGGCCTCAACGTGGTGCGCCTCGCCGGCGCCACTCGTACACAGACCGCGGCGGCGGTCGCTGACTTCGCCGTTGACATCCTCCCGGCGACACCGGAGGTCGTGCATATCGCTCGCAGCGACGGCTTCCCGGACGCGCTCAGTGCCGGCCCCCTGGCGGCCAGCGTGGGCGGGCCGTTGCTGCTGAACCAGGACACCGACCGGCTCGGGGCTGCGGCCGCGCAGTGGCTGGCCGAGAGCTGCCCGGAGGTGAGGGTGGTCCGCGCCGTCGGAGGGAGCCTGGCCGTCACCCCTGCAGTGCTCAACGAGGCGGAGCGGGCGGCGGAAAGCTGCCATCCGGGCGAGAACCAGCCGGTGAACCTCACCCAGTCCTGCACCCATCAGGAACGCGACGTCACCGTCAACGTGCGGTACCCCCAGGGCTGGCATGTCAACGACCCGGCGGTCCAGGCGTGCACCGTCTTCGACCCCGAGCCGTTCACCCTCCAGCCGAACACCGAGATCCCCCGGGACCTGGCCGTGGTCCTGATGGTCGAGGAGGTCGGATTCGATCAGGCCACCAACTCCACCGGCGTGCGGGTCGATGAGCAGCGCTCGTTGACCGTCGACGGTCGGCGGGCCGTGCGCCAGGTCGTCACCACCACCGGCCAGGGCCTCGGGCCGGCCGGACAGCAGGCGACCCGCTACGTCATCGACGGCGGCAACGACCGCTCCATCCTCGCCACCACCTGGAACGTCGCCGGCAACAGCTACGGCCAAAACGTCCAGGTTCTCGACGCCATGGCCGGCGCCTTCGACATCCGAGCAGCAGCCGACGGTGGCGATGGTGGCGATGGTGGCCTCGACGGCGACGACGTTCTTTCGCCGGGTATCGATACCCAGCCCGACGTCGCCGAGGCCAGCGCACCGATGGTGTCGGTCACCGACGTTCGGCTGGGCCGCCACAACGGCTTTGACCGGATCGTCTTCGATATCGGCGGCGAGGGGGAAGCCGGATGGGACGTCCGCTACGTCGACGAGGCACGATCGGCCGGCTCCGGGCGCCCAATCGACATCGAAGGTGACGCGATCCTGAAGGTGAGCATGCGGAACATCGCCCTGCCGCCGAACGCTCCCGCCGGCGTCGAGCCGTGGGACGGTCCGGACCGCCTGGGCCTTCCGGGCTCGGGACCAATCACCGAGGTGGTGGAAGACACCGTGTTCGAGGGCCAACACACCTTCTTCGTCGGCGTCACCGAGAAGGTGCCGTTCCAGGTGCACCGGCTTGGCACTCCGCAACGGGTGATCCTCGACGTGGCGGCACCCTGACGGACGTTTCTCGGCGGTGTGCACCATCGGGCAGGGCAGCGACGGCGGCGCTGGCCTGCCCTTGTTCAGATCCCGCTGTTTGCTTGCCTGGCCGCTGCTGGTATTCGTTCATGATCATGCTGGCCTTCAGCGCGCTCATTATTCGTCAGCCTGCTGCCGGCCAAGAACTGTGACGGTGCGGTGACTTTGTCCTGGGAGTTGCGGGGAATGATCGAAGTGATACGCCGGAAACACAGGAGGCCTGCGATGGAGTGGTTTGTCTTCTTTCTTGTGTTCGCAATCTATGGGCTGATCATTGGCGGGCTTGCCCGGCTCGTACTTCCCGGTCCGGAGTCGATCGGAGTCCTCGGGACCATCCTGGCCGGCATCGGCGGGGCCGTGATCGGGGGGCTCGTCGGGCGGGTCCTCTTTGGAGA
Source organism: uncultured Acidimicrobiales bacterium (assembly GCA_964479465.1). Taxonomy (GTDB): domain Bacteria; phylum Actinomycetota; class Acidimicrobiia; order Acidimicrobiales; family AC-14; genus CADCTB01. Next base: position 48,813 of record CAYZMG010000023.1, on the reverse strand, counting down.
CACCAACTGGTTGGCCTCTCTGCTGCTGGCCACGGCGGGCGCCGTTGTGCTTCTCCTACCGTTCCGCATGAGCAGACGAGCGGTGAGGTAGCACCGGGAGCGCTGACTCCCCTGAACGGCATCTGGACCTACGCCGTCAAGCCCGGTGCCGATTGACGCTTCAGGACCGCACCTGGTGCCGGTCCGAACTGGGCGGACCTCTCCGTGCATCGATAACGGGCCGCGGGCGCCCCCTAATGCGCGTCCCAGAACCGGACTGCCCGAGGACCTCGGCCCTAGCCCGAAGGTGCCGGTAGGTGACGTTCGCGAAGCTACTCAGGCCAAGCTCGGCGCCGGGACGGAAGGGTACGCCCTCGCCCGCCGACGAGTCCCACCGGGGCACCGACCTGGAACCCGCAGACACGAGTGGCTTGCGACGCGTCTGCGCTTCGACACGGACGAGGTCTACCGCCCAAGGCCAAGGTCGAGACCCTGCCTCCCCACCTCGAGGGCAAGTTGACTGACGTCACGGGCGTGATCGAGCTGGCGCTCCCATCCGCCGGGCTCTGCGACCACGTCGGCCGGCACTGGGTCGGCCTCCGCACCGAGACGGATCAGTTCGTCGGGCCTCTCGTAGACACGACCATCGTCGTACACCTGACCGAACGCGCGGTGGTGGCCGGCGCGGTCGGTGGGGTCTCGCCAGAGGCCCCGGTCCCGATCCCGCTCGATCTCGCTGGCCAAGCCGCACCAGGCCCGCTGACCGCCCCTCGCCTGCGGGAGCGGCCCGAGTGCCTGTACGACCCGCTCTGTGGGATCGAGACCGGTGGCGATGGCCACGACGCGCTCCGGCCGTGTCGCGTCGAGTGCGATGTCGATCTCCCGGACGAGCGACACCAGCCGGGCACGCTCCGGAGCGGCGGCGGCAAGGGCGGCATCCCGCTCTTTCCCCAGCGCCCTCTCGGCCGCCAACTCCTTCACATGGCCGGTGAGGGAGTGCTCCGTGGCCTTCATGACGCCCTCGGCGTGGTCGAGTCTCGCCGTCGCCGATCGGATCGCCGTCTTGTCCTTGCGGCCCCAATGACGTTCCTGCGCCAAAACGAGGGCCTGCCGAGCCTCGTCCTGACGGGCCCTGGCATCCCCCAGTGCCCGCCGGTCGGATGCGACGCGAGCCTTGGCGCCAGCCAGCTCCCGACTGCGATCCGCGGGCAGCGCCGCCTCGATGGCGGACAGATCGCCGGCATAGGTGGCCCGGGCACCGCGTAAGCGGTCGATGCCGAAGGCCAGCGGGTCGCCTTGGCGCACCGCACCGAGGGTGACCGACGCCCGGTGATGGTCCAGCTCGGCCTGGACGCGCACCACATCGCCGAGTCGCCACCCGTGCGCGCCGTCCCACTCGACGCGCTCTCCCACCGACTGCTCCAACGCCGCCACCCTGACCTCGGATTTCTGAGCTTGTGAACGCGCGGCTCGGAGGCGCTCGGTCGCCGTTTCGAGGTCCGCCACGGCCCGGGCATGTGCCTGTCGGCCCTCCCGTCGTACGCGGGCCAACCCGCCGGCGTCGTGGAGGCGTCTGGTCGCACCTCCGAAGAAGGCCTCAGCGCCGTCCAGGTCATAGCGAGCTCGGGTGAGAGCCTCCTGGGCTCGGGTCAGGTCCCGCCGACGGTCCGGGGGCCGGGTGTCGACGATCGCCTGCTGGGCCTCCAACTCGGCCTGCAGGCGGCGCTCGGTGAGGCTCGGGTCGGCGCCGGCGGCGAAGGTCTTGGGTGTGGTCCGTTCCAGGGCCCGGAGTACCTCCGCCTCCGGCGTGCGCCGGTCGGCCAGGATGCCGCCGTAGTCCACGTCGATCACGCGTGAGACGTTCCAGGTGTGGGTCGGGAGCTTGGAGCGGCTCTGGGCCACATAGCCCTTGAAGTTGTCGAGGGCCGCGCTGCCCAGCACGTGGACCTGGGTCCAGGTACCGCCCTGGGAGCCGTCGACCGTGCGGGCCCAGGCGTGGGACATGTTCGGCATGCGGTCCCGCCGGCGGCCCTCGACGAAGGCGGCAGGCAGCGTCGCCGTGCGCCCGTCATCGACGGCGACCCGCAGGCCGAGACTGGTCACTGCCTCCACGGTGGCGGTCGTGCCGTTGTGCAGGCGGTCGGCGCCGGCGCCGAAGCGGGTGTGCAGCAGGATGCGGTCGCCGGCGGCGTAGCGGCGGGGCTCCGGCCCCCAGCCGGGGCCGGTCAGGAACTCCCCCGCCAGCTCGCCCCGGGCGGTCCGGATCTCACGGACCCGGTCGGCCAGGTCTTCGCAGTCGGCGTGGCTGGCGGCCAGCATGGCCACCGCCTTGGCCCCGTGGACGTCGGCGTCGGCGACCGCGGTGGCGGCCAGGGCCTGGCGGGTGGCCTGGGGCGTCTCGAGCTGGTGCTCCCAGCCGGCGTCGGAACGGATGGCCTGGCTCCCGGCCACGTCACCGTCGCGGTAGACGGCCAGCGCCTCTCGCTCGATGGGGTCGAGCTGGCGGCGGTTCTCGGTCAGCACCGGCGCCGGGATCGCTCCCTCTCGGCTCAGGCGGTCGATCTCTGCCGCCAGTCCCCCGGCCCGCACCGCCTGGGCCTGGCGCACGTCGCCCAGGGCCCACAGCTGGGCGCCGGGGGTGGAGGCGACGGCGCCGAGCACGATCTCGGCATCCGCCGTCGAGGTCTGTGACGACTCGTCGAGGACGACGACGGTCCCGGGCCGCAGGCATCGGCCGGCGTCGAGGTCGATCCCCAGTCGGGCGATAGTCACCGCCTCGATGCCGACGGCCCGCAGCTCGCCCACGGCCTGGTTGGTCGTGGCCACGCCGAGCACCTGGCGGCCCCCAGTGGCCGCGGCTAAGGCGCCGGCGTGCACAGCGGTCGTCTTGCCGAACCCGGCCGGGCTGATCAGGCTCCGCAGCGCCGGCCCCGGACCGCACAGCGTCCGCACCGCCTCGGCCTGGTCGGCACCGAGCCGGGGCTCGGCGGCGATGGCCGAGGCCACCGCGTCGTCGGGCAGCGGCGATGACGGAGTCGTGGTGAGGGTCGCCAGGTGGGCGAGGACGCGGTCCTCCAGGGCACGGTGGCGCGCCGTCGACCACTCGGGCGGGCGGCGCCGGGTGGCGGCGAGGTCGACCTCGACCAGGCGCACGACGTGCTCCGACGACAAGAAGTCGCCGGCCAGTTCCTCGATGCGGGTTAGGTCGAGACGGCCGGCACCCAGAGCGGCGATGGCGGCGACGACGTGGGCCTCGTTGAACCGGGAGTCATGCGAGCACAGGCCCTCCTCGGCGTCGAGGAGATGGCCGAAGACCTCATCGCGGCCCAGGCCCGGGTGGGCGGCGTCGCGCCCGCGCACCAGAGCGAGCACCTGGTCGGGCCTGTCGAGGCCCACCGCCGCAGCCTCCTCGCCCCAGCGCCCCCGGAGCAGCTCCGGGGTGAAGCCTCGGTCCTTGGGGTCGCGGGTGTCGAAGGAGGCGGCCTCGTCGGCCCGCATGCGCGCCGCCGGGCTCTGGTACCGCTCCCCCGCCGCCTCCAGGTAGGCCTCGATCTCGACGCTGCGCTTGGAGAAGGCCCGCAGCTGCTCGGGGGTGAAGCCGACCATCTCCCGACAGCCATGGCGGTCGGGGCCCCAGGTCACCTCCAGGTGCTGGGTCAGGGTGCGCCGCAGCTCCTCCTGGTAGATCGACCCCGCTGCCTTGGCCCAGTCGTGGAGCGGTCCGCCGTCGACGCTGCAGTGGCTGGCGTCGGCCCGCTCGACGATGTTGGGGATCAGGCAGTGGGTGTGGAGCTGGGGGTCGCCGGCCCGGCTGGTGCGATGCACGAAGGTGGCCACCGCCCAGCCCTGCGTAGGGACTCGGGAGCGGACGCCGGCGACCTGCTGGCGGGCGAAGGCGGCCTTGGCCTCCAGGTAGTCGAGGGCCACGGTGACGGCCTCGACATGGGCCAGCGACACCGCCGTCGCCACCTCCGGCGGGCCGAAGGCCCACAGCAGGGAGGCCGACTTGGGCGCCGAGAAGGTGGCGTCGAAGGCGTTGACCTTGCGGGCGCGCTGGCCGGCCAGGAGGTCCACGCCGGTTCCCGGGTGGTGACCTCCGACGATGGCCCGCAGTTGGTCGTCGCCGACGACGCCGGTGAGGTTGAGCTCCTTCGCCCACCGGCCGTGCCAGATGCCGGGCGCCTCGCCCGAGCCCACGTAGTAGTCCTCCAGGCCGGAGGCCACCGAGGTGATGAGGTACTCGGCGTTGGTCAGCTTGACCAGCGTCAGCACGGCGACCGCCGCAGGTTGCCACCGACGCTGCACGGCAGCGCTGCCGGAGCCTCCCCGGAGGGGTGGCAAGTGTCTAGAGGTGCTGGGGTGGAGCTCTGGGAGAGGGGGGTGGAAAGCATGGGCGTCAGCTGGCGAAGGGGAGGGTGGGCTGATCAGGCCTGCCAGCTCGCCGCTTCGCTGGACGTCGTGGCGGCCGGGCGCTGGCCGCGTTCGGTCGAGGGCCGGTGTTGGCGCTGACGTCGGTAACCGCTGGCGGGAGGTTGGTGGGCGACGTTCCGCCGGATGAGCGGTCGCTCGCCGGCGGCGCCTCGATCTCAGGCGAGGTCGGAGGGTCTTCCAACGACGTGATCGGTCCGCCGACGATCGCTTCGAGCTGGCAGCGCGGAACTCGGAGGGCGCTTCCGAAGTCGACGACCGGCAGGCCGCTCTTCCCGTGGGTCCTGCGCCATTCGACAGTCATGGCGTAGGCCTTCGTTCGGCCGATCCGCAGCACCCGGGCCGCCTCCTCGACGGTCAACAGGTCAGGAAGACCAGTCATCGTCTACCTCAGACTTTCGTGACTCACCTAACGGTTTCGTAGGGTAGCAGGCACGTCACGCATTGGTGAGTGACATAGCGGTTGTGTTGAGCTACGGTGGCCCGATGCCCACGACGCGCCCCTTCGGCATCCGCCGAGTCATGACCGCGAACCAAGTGGTCGCCTACAACGTCATCAAGGCCCGAGCTCTGCGGGGCTGGACGCAGGAACAGGCCGCCGAGGCCTTGGCGCCCTACCTCGGGGCCAAGCTCTCGGGCCCCAGCTTCTCGGCCCTGGAGCGCTCCGCGTTGAAGGTGGACCGGATCAAGCAGTTCTCCGCCGATGACCTCCTCGCCCTGTCCCGGGGCTTCGACCTCCCCATCGGGTACTTCTTCACCCCCCCGCCGCCCGAGATGGACGCCGGCCTCTACGGCCCCGACGCCGGCACCAAGGGCCTCGACCCGATCGTGCTGCTCGACGCCATCCTCGGGACCCCGGACAACATCGGGTACTGGATGGACGACCTGCTCGCCTACGCCGCCAGCCACGCTCCCATGCCCCGCAGCAAGCGGGAGAAGCCCAGCGTCTCGCCGGCCGACCTCCCTGAGCGGCTCGCGCCGATCGTCGACCTGCGGGCCCGAGCGCTCCTGCGCAACGCCCTCGGAGACCTCGACGGCGCCGGCGACCTCCTGGAACGGCTCGCTGAGGCGCTACGGCTCCTGGACGAGACGGCAGAATCTGGTACTGCGGACAAGGCGACACACCCTGGCACCGGCCCGAAACCGGCTCGCGTTCGCAAGAACGCCTCCACGTAGCAAGGCAATCTCAGGAGGGAATCAGCATGAGCGGAGGACGACGACGCCAAATCGGGGCCGTCGATCGGTTGCCAAGCGGTCGGTGGCGAGTGCGCCTGGTTGACCCTGCGACCGGACAACGGGTGAGCATCGGGAGCTACCGAACCAAGGCTGAGGCCGAGGTGGCATTCGCCGCTGCGCTCACTGATCAGGGAAAGGGAGCCTGGGTCGCGCCCGACAAGGGTCGCGTCTCACTCAACGAGTACGCGCCGAAGTGGCTGGCGACTCGCCTCACCTCCCGCGGTGAGCCGCTGCGGCCCAAGACGGTCGAACTCTACGACGGCTTCCTGCGTCTCCACATCCTGCCAACGCTCGGGCCGGTGCCGCTCGGCCGACTCACCACGGCTGCCGTCCGCTCGTGGCATGCGGCCCTACTCGCCCAGGGCCCAGGTACGGCATCGGTCGCCAAGTGCTACCGACTACTCCGCACAATCCTGGGGACGGCTGTCGAGGAGGGCGTGATCGTGGCCAACCCGTGTTCGATCAGGGGAGCCGGCGTCGAGTCCACCGAGGAGAGAACGCTGCCCACGCTGGCCGAGGTCTACCTCCTCGCCGACACGATCCGACCGCAGCTTCGAGCGTTCGTGCTCCTCGCTGCCTTCGGGGGTCTCCGCCGCGGCGAGCTGCTTGCTCTCACCCGCAGTGACCTTGACTTGCTGCACCGCACGGTGGACGTCCGGCTTCAACGCCAGGAGGCAAAGGGCGGCGGTCATCTCGTCGGGCCGCCAAAGACAGACGCTGGCTGTCGGGTGCTTGTGCTGCCCGCCGGGCTCATACCCGAGTTGGAGCTACACCTTGAGCGTTGGGCTGCACCGGGACCCGGAGGCCTGGTATTCCCTGGCGTACGAGGCGGTCCTCTCCGCGTGTGCGTGTGGCAGCGCGAGTGGACTCGCACCCGCGCAGCACTCGGCCTCGATGGCGTTCATCTCCACGACCTTCGCCACGTCGCGGGAACGATGGCCGCCGCGACCGGTGCCGGCACAAAAGAGCTGATGCATCGGCTCGGCCACGCCAGCCCCCGCGCCGCGTTGCGCTACCAACACGCGACGGCCAAGCGAGACGAGGTCATCGCCGACGGCATCGACCGTCTCCTCGAAGCCGCTCGAAACGAACCGAACTCGAAGGTGCTGCCCTTTCGCGGCGCGGCGGCCCCAGGTCCTGCGTAGAGGTCCTTAGGGTCCGTTGCGCGGGTACGCTTTCGGTGTGACCTCGATCAACCTCGGCCTCGACGACGAGCTTGCTGCTCGACTCGAACGCAGAGCAGCGCGCGCCGGAATCGCCCCCGAGGCGCTCGCGACCAAGGCCATCGAGGAGTACCTCGCGCACGACCGTGAACCAGACGACGCCGGCGCCGTCGACGATCCGCTCGGCTGGCTCGGCCGCTACGGCAACGAGCACGCCCAGTCCGAGCGCATCGACGCCCTACTCGCCGAAGGGTTCGGTCGATAGCACTTCTCCTGGACACTGGCCCGATCTACGCGGCCGCCAACAACCGGGACCGCCACCACCAGCCGTGTCTCGATCTGCTGCGATCCGCAGAACCGCCGTTCGTCGTCCCATCGCTTGTGGTCGCTGAGGTCAGCTACCTGGTCGGTGAGAACCTGGGTCCGGCAGCAGAGACCGACTTCTTCCGGATGTTGTGCAGTGTCCGGTTTCGAATCGAACCGGTGACCGACGCCGATCTCGCGCGCATCGTCGAGTTGACCGAGACTTACGCCGATCTGCCCCTCGGCGGAACCGACGCCTCAGTCATCGCGGTGGCCGAGCGACTCGCCTTCGAAACAGTCGCAACGCTCGACCGCCGGCACTTCTCCGTCGTGCGCCCGCGCCACGTCGAGTTCCTGACACTCCTGCCGTAGCCGTTGGCGGAAGGGCCGTCGCGAACCACGATCTGTGTCGCCAAGGGGGTCGGATGCCGCCGCATGCCGCCTCGTGTCGCTTGGTCTAGGTCACGCTAAGGTCACGCGGAGGTCACGACCCGGTCCTTGCCTCGCCAGCCGACTGGTCGACATAGCCTCTGACCAGGACTTTCACGGTGGAGACGATGGGACTCGAACCCACGACCCCCTGCTTGCAAAGCAGGTGCTCTAGCCAACTGAGCTACGTCCCCTGGCCTGCTGTTTCTTCCCTACACCACGTCTGAGCTGGGCTTTTGCGGTTGGCCTCCCTCCTTTCGTTGTGTCCAAATGTGTCTTTACGGGCCCGATTCCCTGGGGGAAACCTGGGGGAAAACGACCGTTTGGGGGAAGATGTGGGGGAAACGGATCCCCTCATCCTAGCGGTGGCTCGCGGAGGCACCGGAGCCAGCGGCGAGCACCTTGATCTCCCCAGGTCATCGTGAAGTCCCACGTCGCCGGCCGACCTCTGATAAGCGAACACTGCGAATGAGCGACCTCCGGTTGTCGCTGTTCACGCTCCCGTCCTGGGTCCGGAGCGGCACCGGCACGGGCAGGCCGAGGTGCTCCAGCAGTTCCAGGTTGCCCGGGGTGTCATTGCGCCAGACCACCACGAACCATCGCTCGTCGAGGACCCAGCACTCACTCTCGAGGGCGTAGGAATCCTGGGCATCGTCAGGACATGCGCATCGTCGGGCTGGCTCGCGCCGCGTTCCTGTGAACATTCCGGCTCTTCGGTTCCTGGGAACCCGGTTCGTCGACCTCTTCCTCGCGAGGACCCGAGGTGCCGGAGTGAGGGGAGCGGTCAGGCCTGGCTGACGAAAAGCTGGCTGGCGAGCGCCGGCCCCAACGCCACCGTGACGCCGTCCACCTCGACGCTGATCGTGCCGTCCGGGCCCCTCGACAGCACCTGGCCTGCAGCTCCGGGGACGAAGCCGTGGTCGTCGAGGTAGGCGAGAGCCTTGGCATCGAGCTCCAGCTGCTCGGTGACGCGTTCCAAGCGGATTCGATCGCCCGGCTCTGAGTCCCCGAGCGCGGCGAGGTCGCGGTCGGTACCACCTGAGCCAGGGATGGCATTGCCGTGCGGGCAGGTTGCAGGGTTGCGAAGGAGCACGACCAGGTACTGCTCGACCTCGTCGGAGATCACATGCTCCCAGCGGCACGCCTCGTCGTGGATGCGGTACCAGGGGATGCCGATCACATCGGTGAGGAGGCGCTCCGCCAGCCGGTTCTTACGGACGACGCTGACCGCTTGCTCCCGGCCCTGTGGCGTCATGGCCAGGACACGGCCCCCTACCTTCAGGTAGCCGTCGGTCTGAAGGCGCCGGACCATCTCCGAGACCGACGGCGCCGAGTGGCCCACCCGCTCGGCCAGCCGGGCGCGGATGACCTCGACGCCCTCCTCCTCGAGCTCCCAGATCGCGGCGAGGTACTGCTCGACGGGAGGGTGAAATCCGCTCTGCACGCCTCGATCGTACCGACGCTCTCCCACGATCCACTCGCAGGAACTGGACCCAGTACCGAAGGTGTGGTGAAATACGAACTGTAGGTGGACCTAACATTGTCTCGGAGGGTGTCCTTTGAACCTGTTCAGCACTCGGTTGGCAGTGGCCGCCGTGACGTTGTCTCTGATCGCCGCCGGCTGCGGATCCGACGAAGCCGACGTGCCGACGGCCGATCCAGGCCCGAAGAAGATCACGGTGTACTCGGGGCGCAGCGAGAAGCTCATCGCCCCCCTGCTGGAACAGTTCACCAAGGACACCGGCATCGAGGTCGCCGTCCGCTATGCCGACAGCGCTGCACTCGCCGCCCAGCTCGCCGAGGAAGGGACCCGGTCCCCAGCCGACGTGTTCTTCTCCCAGGACGCCGGCGCCCTCGGCGCCCTGTCGAAGCGGGGCCTGCTGGGAACGGCACCGGCCGAGTCGGTCGAGGCCATCGACGCCAGGTTCCGATCGAAGGACAACACGTGGGTCGGGGTGTCCGGCCGGGCCCGGGTCATCGCCTTCAACCCCACGAAGGTGCCCGAAGCCGAGGTGCCCAAGAACGTGTTCGCCCTCACCGACCCGAAGTGGAAGGGCCGGATCGGCTATGCGCCCACCAACGCCTCCTTCCAGTCCTTCGTCACCGGCATGCGCGTCCAAGCCGGCGAGGCCCGCACCAGGGAGTGGCTGACAGCGTTCAAGGCCAACGACCCCAGGACGTTCTCCGGCAACGGGCCGGTGCTGGCCGCGGTGGACGAGGGCAACGTCGACCTGGGCCTGATCAACCACTACTACCTCTACCAGCGGGGCGCGAGCATCGGCTCGGACAAGGTGGTGGCCAAGAACGCCTTCACCACCAACGGCGATCCCGGTGCGCTGATCAATGTCGCCGGCGTGGGCATCCTGAAGAGCACAAAGGCGCCGGCCGCCTCGACGGCGTTCGTCAACTACCTGCTGTCGCCGGCGGCCCAGAAGTACTTCGCCGAGAAGACCTACGAGTACCCCCTCATCGCCGGGGTTCCCACCGCCCCAGGCCTGCCGCCTCTCACCCAGATCCAGGCTCCCAACGTCGACTTGTCCGACCTGGACACGCTGGAGCAGACGCTGAACGTGATGCGCGAGGCCGGCCTGCTCTAACGAGAACAACTCGGACCCGGCTCAGGGCATGCGGATCTCCTCGACGCCGGCGGCGCCGTAGTAGCGGAAGTACAGGACGTTGTTGGCGGTGAGGCCCCGGATTGCCCGGTTGGCGTCTTCCCGCTTCGGGGCTCGCACCCAGAGGAAGGCCCGGCCGGCGTGGGCGTAGTCCAGCAGGAGCTGGACGACTTCGCTGTCGATGGTGACCCTCTCGACCAGCCGCCTTGCCGTGCTCTGCTGGGCCTGGAATCGCTCGCGGTCCTGCACCACCTGCTCCCCGCTGTAGCTGCGGTGCTCCGCATCGGTGAAGCCCACCCCTTCGAGGGTGGCGGCGGCCCGTTCGGCCTCGGCGTCATTCTCGAGGACCGCCAGCAGGAAGCCGACCGGGTTGAACACCCACGGGCGCGACGCGGGATCAGGGTCCCGCTCCGTCATGCCCCATGGCCACACCACTTCCTTGCCGGTCATCGCCGCTCCGGTACGCGCACGATCGGATCGTAGAGCGTTGTTCACAAAATCGACATAGGTCCCCGTTGCCGTAGCTCCCGCTCCAATGGGACACTTGCTGGCAGAGAACCGTTCGTGACGGAGGTCCGAGTGCGGCTGTCGCCTGGCAGGTTGGCAGTGCTGGTGGGTATCGGGGCCTTCATCGTGGGCCTCGGTGCGGCGGCGTTCGCCTGCGCCAGACTGGCCACCCTGAACCTGAGCGCCGGTTCGGGCCAGTCCGGGACGACGATCACCTTCACCGGCGCCGGCTTCGCCGTGCCCCGGGCCAGCACCGGTCTCACTCCCACGCCGGTGGTCGTCCACTGGGAGTGGGAGGACGGCCCCGTCATCGCCGAGGTCGTCCCTGACCGGTACGGGTCGATCTCCGCCCAGTTCACCGTCCCCGAGACCCGACCCGGCACGTACATCATCGTGGCCACGCAGAAGACGCCCCGGCGGGCCCCCGGCGCCCCCGAGGAGCAGCCGCCGGCCTACTTCTCCGAGCCGGGCACGCCGGCCCGCGCCTCCTTTGAGGTGCTGGCGCCCGGCGCCATCGCGAGCCAGCGGAGCCTGGTCATCGAGTCGGGCGACGGGTCGGATTCCCAGGGCCAGCTCGACGCCACCGTGTGGATCGTGCTGACCGCCGCCTTCGGCGCGGTGGCCATGTCGTTGTTCGGCGGGGGGCTGATCGCCTTCATCCACCAGTCCCGCGAGTCCCGGAAGCCGGCCACCGCCCGCTGGGTCCCGCCGGGCTGGTACAAGTAGCGGGGCTTCCAGCCGGGCCGGGCGCGGCAGAATGGGCGCCATGCGCGCCGCGGTGATCGTCGACGCCGTCCGTACCCCGCTGGGCCGGCGCAACGGGGCTCTGAAGGACTGGCATCCCGTGGACCTGCTGGCCCACGTCCTGCGCTCGCTCGTGGAGCGCAACGACCTCGATCCGGCGCTGGTCGACGACGTCATCGCCGGCTGCGTGAGCCAGACGGGCGAACAGGCGCTCAACGTCGCCCGCAACGCGGCGCTGGCCGCCGGCTTCCCCGACACCGTGCCGGGAACCACCGTCGACCGCCAGTGCGGGTCGAGCCAGCAGGCCCTGCACTTCGCGGCCCAGGGCGTCATGGCCGGCGCCTATGACGTGGTGATCGCCGCCGGCGTGGAGTCGATGACCCGGGTGCCGATGGGTTCGACCATCCTGAACGGTCCGGGCAAGCCCTTCGGCCCCCAGATGGCCCAGCGGTACCTGCCCGCCGGCGGGCTCGTGCCCCAGGGGGTGGCCGCCGAGCGGGTGGCCGAGCGGTGGGCCCTCAGCCGGGAGGCGCTCGACTCCTACAGCCTGGAGAGCCACCGCCGGGCGGCGAGCGCCACCGACGAAGGCCGTTTCGCCGGCGAGATCGTGCCGGTGACGGTTGACGTGTCCACCAGGAAGCGCCAGTTCAAGGTCGACGAGGGCATCCGCCGTGACACCAGCATGGAGGCGCTCGCCGCGCTCAAGCCGGCGTTCCTGACCCAGAGCGGCACGGTGACGGCTGGCAACTCCTCGCAGCTGAGCGACGGCGCCGGCGCCGTCCTGGTCATGAGCGAGGACCGGGCCGCAGCGCTGGGCCTGGTGGCACGGGCCCGCTTCGTGGCCTTCGCCGTGGCCGGCGCCGACCCGCTGCTCATGCTGACCGCCCCCATCCCGGCCACGACGGCGGTCCTGGCCCGGGCCGGCCTGGAGTTGGACGACATCGACCGGTTCGAGGTGAACGAGGCCTTCGCCGCGGTGGTGCTGGCATGGGCCGCCGAGCACCGCCCGGACATGGAGCGGGTGAACGTCAACGGCGGCGCCATCGCCCTCGGCCACCCGCTGGGGTGCTCCGGCGTGCGGCTCACCGCCACGCTGCTGGCCGAGCTGGAGCGCTCGGGGGGTCGCTACGGCCTCCAGGTCATGTGCGAGGGCGGCGGCATGGCCAACGCCCTCATCCTGGAGAACATGTGATGGGGTTCGTCATCCAGGTGATCGTCGCCATCGCTGCGTTCGTGATCATGATGCGCCTCGGCATGCTCATCCTCGGCGGCCTCGCCCGGCCTCACCCGCCTCCCGACCCAGGGGAGCTCCGGCGGGTGAACCTGCGCTATCGCTGCTCGATCTGCCTCACCGAGGTGAAGATGGTCCAGGCCACCGAGGAGCTTCCGCCGCCGCCGCGGCACTGCCAGGAAGATATGGACCTGGTCGCGCCCAGGTTCGAGTGAGTTTTTTCCCCAGCCTGTGTGTAAACCTGGGGGAAAGATCCGTGGAAACCAGCGGAAAGCCGCCGGATCACCTGACTAGGTGCTAATGGTACTTGGTCGCCGTCACGAAGCCGGTCGTGATCAGGGCCAGGCCGAGGAGCAGGTACATGTTGCTCGGCTCGTCGCCCGGCAGCAGGCTCACGTAGTTGGCGAGGATCACCAGCATCCCCAGGCCCAGGCTGGCGAACATGACGATCGGCACCCACATGGGGCTGACCTTCTCGGACTTCGGGATCGGCGGCGTGTACCGGCCCGTCTGCTTGGGTGTCACCCGACCCGAGGGGGCGGCGCCTGGCTTTCCGGACTTCTTCGCGTGCGGGGGCTTCACCGGCTTGGCCACCTAGGGAGGTTAACGCGCCCGGCTACCGTCGGGTGATGCTCCGGGTGGTCGTCATCGACAACTACGACTCGTTCGTCTACAACCTCGTCCAGTACCTGGGCGAGCTCGGGGCCGAGCCCGATGTCTACCGCCCCGACGAGATCTCCCTCGAGGGCATCGAGGATCTGCGTCCCGACGCCCTGGTCATCTCGCCGGGCCCGGGCCGCCCGGAAGACGCCAAGCTGTCCAACGCAGTCATCGAGCGCTTCGCCCGCCCCCGCGAGGGCGGGGCACCGGCGGGCACGGTGACGTTCCCGATCCTGGGCGTGTGCCTCGGCCACCAGTGCATCGGTTCGGTCTACGGGGGCGAGGTCGTGCGGGCGCCGGCCGTCGTCCATGGCAAGACGTCGCTGATCCACCACCGGGGCCAAGGCGTGCTGGCCGGCATGGCCAACCCCTTCGAGGCCACCCGCTACCACTCGCTCCTGGTCGACCGGGCCACCGTCGGGGACGAACTCGAGATCACCGCCGAGACCGACGACGGGCTCATCATGGGCCTGCGCCACCGGGAACTCGCCGTGGAGGGGGTCCAGTTCCACCCCGAGTCCATCCTCACCGCCGACGGCCGCAAGCTGCTGGCCAACTTCCTCGCCCAGACCGAGGCGTAGTTACGGAGTAGTCGTTGCCGTCGTCGTTGGCGCCGGCGCCTTGGTGGTGCTGGTTGTCGGGAAGAGGGTGATGGGCGGAATGGTGATGGCGAAGGTCGTCGTGGTGGCCGGCGCCTGCGTGGTGGTCGGCGCCGGCCCCGACGACACGATAAGGGTCACCACGCTGTTCCTGTCGAGCGGCGTGCCCGACGCAGGCTCGGTGCGGATGACCTCGCCCTGAGCGAAGTCGCTGCTGGACTCCGTGCGCTGGTTGGTGCGGAAGCCGGCCTGACCGAGGCGGTTGGCGGCGTCGCTGGCCGCCAGGCCCCGCACGTTGGGCACGGGTAGCTGCTCGACGCCCTTGGAGATGGTGAGGGTGATGTTCGACCCCTTGGGCTGGCGGGTGCCGGCGGCCGGCGCCTGGTCGATGACCGTGTTCGGGTCTTTGGTGTCGCTGTTGACCAGGTTGGGCACGACGCGGAACCCGGCGGCGGTGAGGGTCTCGGTGGCCTGGTCGGCAGTCCTGTCGCGGACGTCGGGCACCTCGACGATCGGGGCGCCGGTGCTGACCGAAATGATCACCGTGGCGCCCTTCCTGACCTTGGTATTGGCCAGCGGATCCTGCCCCGTCACCTGCCCGACCGGGTTGACCTCGTCCTCCACCTCGCGCTTCTCCCACTCGAGGCCGGCGCTGCGCAGCTCGGCCTCGGCCGCGGCGAGGTCGCGACCGATGAGCTGGGGGACGGTGACCTCCTCGGTCCCGCCCACTCCGAGCTGGCGCCCGACGAGGAAGAGAAGCGTGCCCAGCAGGGCTAGGAGCACGACCAGGATGATGATGTAGACGCTGGTCCGGGCTCGGGGCCCGTCGTCGGCGTACTGCACCATCGTGTCGCCCGGGGCGACGACCCGGGTGCCCTCGATGCGCGACTGGATCAAGGTCGGCTCCGGCGCCGGCCCCACCCGGGTACCGGTCATCACGCCGGTCACCGCCTCGACGGGCGGCGCCGGCGCCGGCGCCGGCGCCGGGGGCACCGCCGAGATGGGCTGGCCCAGGTTGAAGCGGAGCAGGTCGGCCCGCAGCTCCTCGGCGCTGGAGTAGCGGTTGGCCCGGTTCTTGGCCATGGCCTTGGCCACGATGGCGTCGAAGGCGGGCGGGACGGCGGGGTTGTGGCGGCTGGGCGGAACCGGCTCCTCCCGCACGTGCTGGTAGGCGATCGACACCGGGTTCTCGCCGGTGAAAGGCGGCCGCCCGGACACCATCTCGTAGAGGACGACGCCGAGGGAGTACACGTCGGTCCGGGGGTCGACCACGTGACCCTGGGCCTGCTCGGGCGAGAAGTACGTGGCCGTGCCCATGACCGCGCCGGCCTGGGTAAGGCTCTCGGCCGGGTCGCCGGCCCGGGCGATGCCGAAGTCGGTGACCTTGACCTGGCTGGCGGTGATCAGCACGTTGCCGGGCTTGACGTCGCGGTGGATGACGCCGCCCACGTGGGCGAAGTGGAGGGCGGCGGCGATGTCGGCGCCGATCTCGGCGGCCCGGCTGGCCTCGAGCGGGCCCTGCCGGCGGACGACGTCGCGCAGAGTGAGCCCGTCGACGTACTCCATGACGATGAAGTAGGTGCCTTCCTCCTCACCCCAGTCGTAGATCGACACGATGTTGGGGTGGTTGAGGTTGGCCGCCGAGCGGGCCTCCCGGCGGAAGCGCTCGACGAAGGAGCGGTCGGTGGCGAACTCGGGGAACAGGACTTTGAGGGCGACCGGGCGGTCCAGCAGCAGGTCGCGCGCCAGGTACACCTCGGCCATCCCGCCGCGAGCCAGGTGACGCACGATCTGATAGCGGCCGGTGAAAACCTGGGAGGCCACGGGGAAAGCCTAGGAGGCCAGGGCGGCCCGCATCACGGCGGCCGCGATGGGGGCGGCGAGCGCGCCACCAGTGAACTCGTTGCTGCTCGGCTGGTCCTCCAGCATTACCGCCACGGCGACCCGGGGCGCCTCGGCGGGGGCGAAGGCGATGAACCACACGTGGGACTTGTCCAATCCGGTCTGGGCCGTGCCCGTCTTGCCCGCCACGGCCACGCCCGGGATCTGGGCCCGGGTGCCCGATCCGCCGGCGACCACGCCGACCATCATGTCCCGCGTCTGCTGGGCCACGTTGGGCGGGACGGCGGTCAGCCACGGCTTGGGCTCGTAGCGCTGAAGGACCTCGCCCTCGGCGTCGCGAATCTCGGCCATGACGTGGGGCGTCATAATCACGCCGTTGTTGGCGATGCCGGCGGCCACCAGCGCCATCTGCAGGGGCGTGGCGGCGACGTCCTGCTGGCCGATGGCCGACTTGGCCAGGCCCGGCACGTCCCGGGCGAACTCGCCGGCCGGCGGGAAGTTCGACGCTGCGCCGTAGGGGAGGTCGATCGGCGGGACCTTGTTGAACCCGAAGTCGCTGGCCGCGCCCGAGAGCTTCTGAGCGCCGAGGTCCATGCCCAGCTGGGCGAAAGAGGTGTTGCACGACACCCGGAGGGCCTCGGGGAGCGGTCCGCCACACGACCCGCTACCGAAGTTGGCCAGGGTCTGGCCCCCGGAGTTGGGCAGGGGGAGCTCGCGCAGGGTGGGGTAGACGGGCTGGGCCGGCGTGGCCGTGCCCGTGGCCAGGGCGGCGGCGGTGGTCACCACCTTGAAGCTGGAGCCCGGTGGGTACCGCTCCCGGTAGGTGCGGGGTAGGAGAGGATTGTCCACATCCGCGTTGAGCTGGGTCCAGGCTTCGCGGACGGGGTCCTGGGAGTGCGACGCCAGGCTGGCGGGGTCATAAGTGGGGTAGTCGGCGAGGGCCAGGACGGCCCCGGTGCGGGGGTCGAGGGCGACGACGGAACCCTTCCGGTCGCCCAACTGGGCGGTGGCGAGCTCCTGGAGGTCCTTGCGGACGGTGAGGGTGACGTTGGCCGTCTTGTCCCTTTCGACGAGGAGGTCGCGAGGATTGAATGAGCCCTTGTTGACCTTGCCGGTGAGGGCGTCGTTGTACTCCCTCTCCACGCCCTCGCTGCCGTAGGTGAAGGAGAAGTACCCCGTGATGTGGGCGAACATCGGGCCCAGGGGGTACTGGCGCTGGTACTTGAAGGCGTTATTGGACGGGATGGACTGGGCGATCACCGCCCCGTCCGCGGTTTGAATGACCCCTCGGGGCTGGGAGAAGTCCCGGACGACGGCCCGGCTGTTCGCCGGGTGGTTGTTGAGGTCGTTGGCCTGGATCACCTGCAGGTAGTTGAGCTGGAGGAACAGCGCCGAGAACAGGACGATCATCACCACGCCGAGCTTCTGGATCTGGGAGTTCACGCCAGCCCCGCCTTCCGCTCGACGTCGTCGGCCGAGATGCGCAACAGCAGCGCCAGCAGGATGTAGTTGGAGATCAGCGACGACCCTCCGTAGGACACGAACGGCAGGGTGATGCCGGTGAGGGGGATGAGGCGGGTCACCCCACCCAGGATGATGACGGTCTGCAGGCCGATGATGGCGGTGAGGCCGGCGGCCAGCAGCTTCTCGAACGGCGACTCGACCCGCATGGCGATGCGGAGGCCGGCGCCGACGAAGAGCAGGAAGGCCATGAGCACGGCCACCGCCCCCAGCAGGCCGAGCTCCTCGCCGATGGCGGCGAAGATGAAGTCGGTGGAGACGGCGGGGATGCGCTGGGGGTTGCCCTGGCCGAGGTTCGTGCCCGCGAGGCCGCCGGCGGCGAAGGCGAACATGGCCTGCACGGTCTGGTAGCCGGCGTCGCTGGCCACCGACCACGGGTCGGTGAGGATGCTGATCCGGGTCTGGACGTGGTCGAACACCGAATACGCGAGCAGGGCGCCCGCGGCGAACATGGCGGCCCCGATGCCCAGGTAGATGTTCCGGGCGGTCGCCACCCAGAGCAGGGTGATGAAGAGGGCGAAGAACAGCAGGGACGAGCCCAGGTCCTTCTCCCAGAACATCACGATGAGGGAGAAGACCCAGGCCACGACGATGGGGCCGAAGTGGCGGACGTTGGGGAGCCAGATGCCGGCCACCTTCTGGGTGCCCATGGCCAGCAGCGGCTGCTTCTCCACCAGGTAGGAGGCGAAGAAGACGGCCAGGGCGATCTTGGCCAGCTCGCCGGGCTGGAACGTCAGCGGCCCAAGCTTCACCCAGAGGCGGGCACCGTTGATGTTCTGGCCGACTCCGGGGATGAGGGGCATGAGCAGCAGGCCGATGCCGATGAGGGCGAAGGTGTAGCGCAGCCGCTCGATGTCGCGGGCCCGGCGGACGAGGGCGAGGGTGGCGACGAAGGCGCCCACCCCGAGGGCGGTCCACATGGCCTGGAAGGCGGCCAGGTCGGGGTCGAGGCGGGCGATGAAGACGTAGCCCACGCCGTTGAGCAGGCCGGCGAGGGGGAGCAGGATGCCGTCCGCGCTGGGGGCGAAGTGCCGGGTGGCGATGTGGGCGACCGCCAGCAGCCCCAGGATCACCACCAGGAACGGGACGAGGTTGACCGGCAGCGAGGCGCTCCGGCCCAGGCCGGCGAGGGCGTAGGCGCCGGCGGTCAGCACCCCTGCCATGACCATCAGGCCCAGTTCGGTGTTGCGCCGCATGGCGCCCAGCAGGGTGCTCATGGTCGGGAGGTCGAGGTCGTGGGTGGCACCGTGGTCGAGGTCGTGGGGGGGACCAGCGTGGTGGTCGTCGTGGATGCCCGGCGGGCCTCGACCTCCTGGCGCAGGTTGTTGACATACCTGTCCGCCGCCGCCTTGCTCGACACCTCGTGGCCGGCCTCGAGCGCCGTGCGCTGGGCCGGCAGTAGCTCGGAGCCGAGGG
>CAYZMG010000023.1:23696-30130 GCA_964479465.1 uncultured Acidimicrobiales bacterium | reverse complement strand
TGCTTGCGTTCGACCAGCGTGGGGTCGAACCAGAGCAAGCCCCCCGGGCGGCCGCGGAAGATGGCGACCTGCTCGCTGTCGAGCCCGACGTAGTAGGCGCCCCGGGCGTACCACGCCATGGCGTAGACGGCCGTGCCCACCACGGCGAGGATGGCGAGGACGAAAAGGGCGACGCGCCACGTGAACCGCCGGTGGGGGACGGCCGGCGCCGGGGCCGCCAGCTGGGGCCGGCTGGGCGGGGGCTCCGGCGCTGGGGCCGGCGGGGCGGCCACCCGCATCGCCGTGTCCTCCACGGTGGGCTGGGAGGTCTGCACCGTGGGCGGCGACGTCACCTTGGTGGAGCCGGTGCTGTCCTTCGATGCGGCGATGGCGGCCGAGGCCTGCTTCGAGCGGTCGTCGTCGTCGACCACGTCGACCACGACCACGGTGATGTTGTCGCCGCCGCCGGCGGCCCGGGCCTGGCGCACGAGGTCGTGGGCCGCCTCCTGGGGGTCGGCGAGCTGGCGCAGCGTCGAGGCGATGCGCTCGTCGGACAGCTCGTTGGTCAGCCCGTCGCTGCACAGCAGGATGCGGTCGCCGGTGAAGGGGATGATCTCCCAGGAGTCGACCTCGATGGTCGGCTCCATGCCGAGGGCCCGGGTGATGATCGAGCGCTGGGGGTGGACCTGGGCCTCGGCCGGCGTGAGCTTGCCGTCCCGAACCAGCTCCTCCACCAAGCTGTGGTCCTCGGTGAGCTGGATCAGCTCCCCCTGCTGGAGCATGTAGGCGCGCGAGTCGCCCACGTTGGCCAGGGCCAGCTGCTCCTCGCCGTCCTCCTGGACCAGGGCGAGGGCGGTGAGCGTCGTGCCCATGCCCCGCTTCTCCCGGCTGCCCTGGGCCAGCTGCCACACGGCCTGGTTGGCCGCCTCCACCGCCGCGATCAGCCCCTCGGTGGTGCGCTCGCCCTCCATGAAGGTCCGCAGCAGCGTCTCCACCGAGGTCTGCGACGCCACCTCGCCGGCCTGGTGGCCCCCGACGCCGTCGGCCACGGCGAAGAGAATCTCATCCGCGAGGTACCGGTCCTCGTTGATCTGGCGGACCCGCCCCACGTCAGTAGCCGCACCGGCCTTGAGCACCGTCACTGGAGTTCCATCACGGTCTTGCCGATCTGGAGGCGGTCGCCCTTGCGCATTGCGATCGGCGCGGTGACCTTCTTGCGGTTCAGGAACGTACCGTTTGTCGACCCCAGATCCTCCACGAACAACTGGCCGTCCCGGCGGAAGACGCGGGCGTGCAACTGGGAGACGAAGGTGTCGTCCAGGGTGATCTGGCAGCCGGCGGCCCGGCCCACGGTGAGCTCGTCGGCCAGCTCGTAGGTCTGGCCTTTTGTGTCGGCCGGCTCGATGACCCGCAGCCGCCCCCCGGCCTTGGCGCCGCCGCCCCGGGCGGCACCTCCCCAGTTCCGCGCCGGTGCGGCGGCCGGGGCCGGCGCCGACGCCTGGGCGGTCGCCGGCGGCGGCGGGTTCTTCATCTCGGCCCAGACGGCGCGCAGCACGCGCATGAAGAAGAGGTACAGCAGGGCCAGAAAGCAGAATTTGAGGATGGTGAGGAGGGTGTCGGGCACAGCGGTTAAGACGCTTCGAAGCGCAGTTTCGTGGCGCCTACCGTGATCTCGTCGCCGTTGTTGAGGAGGCGCTCCTTGATTTGGGCGCCGTTGACCCGGGTGCCGTTGGTCGACCCCAGGTCGACGACAACGAACCCCGTGCCCTGCCGGCGGACCTCGGCATGCCGGCGGCTGACGTTGGCGTCGGAGAGGGCGACGTCGCACTCGGGCATGCGCCCGACCACCAGCGGCGTCTCGCCGATCTCCACCCGTCGGCCGTCCTCCAGGAAGATCGACCCCACCGCGGCGCCGCCCGGCGCCTCCTGGAAGCCGCTGGCCACCAGGAACTGGCCCTGGGTGAGCGACGGGTCGACGTGGAGCTCGACGTGGACCGGCCCCACGAACCCGTAGCCCTCGGTCCGGGCGTGGTCGCGTACCGACTCGGCCAGCTCCCTGGTGAGGACCTCGGAGAAGGTCTCGAACTGCTCCGAATCCGCCGGCGCCAGGGCAATGGAGAAGTGGTTCGGCGCCAGCGGCCCGTTCACCCCCAGCGTCCGGTTCAGGTCCATGTCCCGCGTCACGCGCCGGCCGATCTCCACCGGCTTCAGCCCGCTGCGGAAGGTCTTGGCGAACACACCCTCGACAAGCCGTTCCAGGCGTTGTTCGAAACCCTGCAGTCCCATGTCCAAGCGAGCTTACCCAGCGACCGCCAAACCAGAGCCTGCGCTTCCGCTACCGTGTGCCCGTCGCTCGGGCGAGTGGCGGAATTGGCAGACGCGCAGGATTCAGGTTCCTGTGTCCGAAAGGACGTGGGGGTTCAAGTCCCCCCTCGCCCACAAGGTAAAAGTGCTGGTCAGAGGGGGTGTGGCGGCCGTCTCGGCGAGGCGAGACCGGCCCGTCGGAAGGGGGTCGCGGCCCCGAGGACACGAAAAGGACACGCGACGGATCGCAGCGGACGTGAGCAAGGCTGGTCTAAGTCGCCGCCATGACCGTAATTTTGATCGATCGTCCTAGATCTGGCCCGGGTCCGAGGGAGGCAGGCAGCCCATGACGACGCCTCGCTGCGGCCTTCTCTTCCACTTCACGCACGTGGACAACCTCCCAGAAGTCCTGAACGCCGGCGCCTTGCTCAGCGACACTCTCGTCTGTGCTCGCGGCCTGCTCTCGACCGAGGCCGGCGATCGGGAGATCAAGCAGCGGCGCAGGGAACAGCCCGTCACCTGCCCGCCTGCTGGGGTCGTCGCCGACTACGTGCCCTTCTATTTCGCAGCGCGCTCACCCATGATGTTCAAGCTCTTCAAAGGAAGCGTGCCTACGTTCACCGGCGACCACCGGGACCTCGTTTACTTGATGAGTGATGTCGAGCGCATGGTCGCAGCTGAGGTCGCCTACGCCATCAGTGACCGAAACGCCGCCAAGGCGCTGGCGGAGTTCAGCAATGACGTGGCCGTCCTGGGCGACCTAGCGGCGGCCACGCCGCGGTCGGACTTCGTCGACTGGCCGCTCATGCGCGCGCAGATGTGGAACAACACGCCGAGCGACGGCGAGCGTTTGGAGAGACGGATGGCGGAGTTCCTCGTGCACGAGAACGTGCCACTCGACCTCCTCGTGGCGGTCGCTGTCCGCTCCGAGGCACACAAGGCTATTGTGGAACGTCTGTTCGACCTAGCCCGGGCGAGTACGCGAGTTGTCGTTCGTTCGGACTGGTACTACTCGTAGGATCGGGGGAGCGATGATACGGGAGCAGCAAGGAAACCTCCTCGAAGCCGATGTCGACGCGCTGGTCAACACGGTGAACACGGTTGGGGTCATGGGCAAGGGCATCGCCCTGCAGTTCAAGCGCGCATTCCCAGAGAATTACAAGGCCTACAAGAAGGCCTGCGACGCGGGGGACGTTGAGCTGGGACGCATGTTCGTCTGGGACGCAGGAGCGCTCGCCTCCGGCGGCCCCCGGTACGTAATCAACTTCCCCACCAAACGCCACTGGCGATCGAAGTCGACCCTTGCGGACATCCGTTCCGGGTTGGATGACCTCGTCCGGCAGATCGGGGAGTTGTCGATCAAGAGCGTCGCCGTCCCGCCCCTAGGCTGTGGTCACGGTGGCTTGCGATGGGCGGAGGTGCGCCCCCTGATCGTCTCAGCGTTCGAGCAGTTGCCCGATGTCGACGCGTGGCTCTACCTGCCGGAAGGGGCGCCAGCCGCAGCCGATCAGCCGGTGCGGACCGAGCGTCCCAAGATGACTCCCGGGCGCGCCGCGCTGGTTGGGATCATGCAGCGGTACCTCCCGTTCAGCGTTGAAATCACCGCGGTCGACATCCAGAAGGTCATGTACTTCATGCAGGAGGCCGGCGAACCCCTGCGGCTCGCTTACGCCAAGGGCCGCTACGGCCCGTATGCCGGGAACCTGCGGCATGTCCTTTCTGCGATGGAGGGCCACTACATCCGGGGAGTCGGCGACGGCTCGACCAAGGCACTCGACTCGATCCCGTTCGAGATTCTCGATGGGGCGTCCGACGCAGCAGCGGCAGTCCTCGATGGCCAGCCCGACACCGCCGCGCGCATGGATCGGGTTGCGGAGCTGATCGAAGGTTTCGAATCGACGTACGGCCTGGAGCTTCTGGCCACAGTGCACTGGGCAGCGTCGCGGGATGAGGCAGGCAACCTGCGCACCACGCCATTGGACCTCGACGGAGTCGACCAGGTCGTGCGGTCGTGGAACCGACGCAAGGGCCGACTGTTCTCCTCTAAGCACGTCGCGGTTGCTCTCGACCGACTCGGTCGGCTCGGGTGGTTTAGGGCTGACGAGCCGGAAGGCCTCCTCGCTTAGGTCCCCGCTCCGCCAGCGCCGCCTGCTCCTAACGAGCGGAGAGAACGTTTGCAAAAGAAGCCGGGACCACGCCGAAGGCGTACTCCCAACGCGCTTAGTAGATCCCGAAACGCCGGGAGCCGCTTGTCTGCGAGATCGATCCGTTCGACAAGGCGCTCATCTCCCACTGAGTCGCTTGCTCCGATCCAGGGGGCGCTACTAGGAGACGGAAGAAGGTCGGAGAGACCGTCCTGGTGAAGTGAATGATGCTGCCAGGATAGGAGAACCCGCTCTTCGCCTCAGTTGGTAAGCTAAGCCGCCATATCTCAACCCCAAATGTTGTCGTCTTCGGTGTAAACGTACAGCCATTGAAGGTCTTGTCCGGGGTCTGAATCGTTACAATTTTTTGGGAGTACACAGCTTGGCCAAAGTAGCCAGCGAGATCCTCGGCGAACTCGACCTGGTTGCGCGACCCACCTGACATGGCACCTGCTTCGATCCAGAGTGACGTGGCGGTAGCGGGATCAGTTATTACCGAAGCACCTGTTCGCAGTGGGTGAGACATGCTTCGATCTCATCGCCTCGGTCCTCACAGGTAGGGGTCGGCGACCTCGGAGTCGTAGAGCGGGGTGACCGAGGCGCCGTCGAGATTCTGAACTGCCAATCGTACATCAGGCCTGAGAAGGTCCAGTGAACGCAAGGAGCCATCCGTGCCTTTGGCGATCGACACGACTCGGATGAAGTGGTCACCGTGTGTCAGGGCGAAGTCGGCGAGGGCGCGAAGCTTGCCCTTGGCGTCGGCGAGGTGATCCCCGTGGGGATCGACGATGGAGGCCGCCAAGCCTCCGTCGTCCTTGCAGGATAGGACGAGGAAGTCCACTTGCAGGCTGGCCCATGACCCGGCATCGTCTCGGTAAGCGATTCGCAAAGAGTTCGGCAACGGTCGAGCGGGGTTGCGGTACCACGCCACGAACGATGGTCGAGTTAACTCGCGAGTGATGACCTCGGTTTCCCAGTTATTGAGATCCGCAGGGAACCGGCCATGACCGTCGGCGTACAGGTGACCGTCGAAGGTGGGCAGGTCGTCCCCGGCGCCGTTCTTCGTAGCAGCCTTCTCATTGGATCGAAGCTCGATCCTGACCGCCTCGGGCGCGACGACCTGCTCCTGGACCTTGCGATAACCGTCACGGGTAGCACCGGTGGTGTTCTTGATCTCGACAGCGAACCTTGCTAGTTGCTCTTGGACGAAGGCTGTCGCGGTTTCCTCGACTCCGGCAACAAGGCCGTCAATTCGTAGCAACGCGGCGACTTCGACCCGGATATCCAGGCGGCTCTCAGCGGGATCAGCGGTGGCGGCGCGGTGCCGATAGTAATCCTTGCCGACGCCCTCTCGAACCGAGTTGATGATCCTGCGGGTGTCGCGATCAATGTCCTTTGCGTGCGTCTCGATTAGCCTCGTCGCGGCGTTGCTGGTTTCCCCGGTCGGCGTCACAGCTTCACGCCGAACAACGGCCATTCGCAGGTCGGCGACGTTGGCCGCCACCGTCTCAGCGTGCTCAGCTGCGAATCCATCGAGCCGCGCGTTGAGCTTCCGGGTGAGCTGCTCGTTAGCATCGGCCAGGATCGCCGGTCGTGACCCGTCGTCGGCCAACAGTCGAACAAGGGTCTTCGCCCTTCGGAGCGGGCTCGCGAAGATGTCGGGCGTTGGAAAGCTCGGCAGTGTCTCGACGAACTCGAAGACCTGAGGGCTAAGATTCGGGTTCCGATTGAACACGACGGGTGCCCGTATGACTTGAGGCCCGACCCTGTGCTCGCCGTTGTCGCCTGCGTTGCCCTCGAGCTCATCCTTGATTGCAGCCAGCTTCTTCGAGTCGAAGAGGGGCAGATAGCACGAAACCGAGTTCAGGGCGTCGTCGGTAGCGACTCGACGTGCAAGGGGCTGGCGTACCATGCGGCCGATGACTTGCGCGATGTGGGTGGCATCGCTCGCTGGTCGTTCCGAGTAGAGGACCTCGGCCCGAGGGCAGTCCCAACCCGTCGAGATGG
>CAYZMG010000023.1:0-23686 GCA_964479465.1 uncultured Acidimicrobiales bacterium | reverse complement strand
GATGGCCTCCTTGGCCAGCACAACGCGGACGTCAGTATCGCCTTGGATCGACTCAGGCTGTGCCCAGTTAATAGTTCGCGATCCGAGGACGATCGGCTCATGCTCGCCAAAGACGTGGATGATGGCTAAGGGGCCAAGGTCCGGCCACTCAGACTCGATGACCGATACCATCTCGGTAAGCTTGGCTTCGTTGGCTTTGTCGGGCACCTGTACTACTAGCGCCGGTAGGACCTCGGGTTCGCCTTCCGCCGCCGAGTACGCAGCCCACCTTGCTTCGAAGGACTTAATGGCTCTCACCGCGTCCCGGAGCAAAGTCGTGGAGAAAGTGCCCTTCTCCGCCGGCTGTTCAAGGCCGATCTCGTCCTTGACCAAGCCGGATGCCCTGACCTTGTCGATGTCGACAACCACGTGCGGGTAGCCGGTGCGGTCGGGGGTCTCGCCCATCGCCTTGGAGAACCGGTCGATGGTGGCCGAAATGCCCCACACCACCGGTACGGGCGGGTTTGATCCAATCTCGCCGTGGATAAGCCGCTGGACGATCGTCTTGCGATCCACGGCTCGTTTCATTCCTCGGTGCGCTTCGTCAAGAATGAGGTAAAGCATCGCATTGGAACCACGGATTGTATTGGCTAGTACATCCCAGAACGACACCTGTCGCAGGTTCGTCCCCGATTGCACGAGTCGGCTCGACTTCGACAGCTTCTGGATGTTCAGGAAGTACACCCGATTGGGTGCCAGGTCCGTATTCAGGTAGCTATCATCGATTTCCACGAGGGACTTGGGCGCCAGCAAATCCGAGGCGTCTAGCATGCGGTTGCGGGTCTGACGGTTCAAGGCAGGATCGTCGGTAATCCAGAGAAATGTCGCCCTCGGGTCGGCCTCAGATCCGAGGTCGGCGGAGCCGAACAACATCCCTTCGATCGCCGCCGTGGCAATCACGGTCTTCCCGGCACCAGTTATCGCCGAGAGTGCGAAAGACGAACGATCACCGTTGGCCGAGTCCGCAGTCGCCCGGCCGAGCCGATTCAGAACCTCGATTGCAGCGGCACGCTGATAGTCCATCAGCTCGTAACGCATCAGCTGTAACCCTCGTTAATCCTGAATGTCGCTAGATAGTTCTCGTAGAGGCGCACGACGTCGAGGCGATCGGGCAGCTCAGCCGCCACTCCGGCGAAGGTCGCCTGCGAGTCAGTGACCACGAATGCCGTTGTTGCCGTCGCAGGCAGCTTGTCGACGAAGCCTCGCCAACGGTCCGGGTTGAACAACACGCCGTATTGATCGGTCCACGAGTATGGCTCGTGACCTCCTCCTGAGTCCGGGCACTCATAGAGGATTGGGCCCCGCGCGCCCGCTCGGAGCCAGAGCAACGGAGCGATCCCGGCGAAGGCCAGGTCCAGCTCGATGTCGTCCGAGTCGAGGTAGATTAGCTCCGCGAACTCGACATTCTCCTCGAATCCGTCCGCGAGTGGGAATTCGTCTGTGAACCGGTAGTCACCCTTCACCGTCTCCCCCTCCGCCGTCTTTCCCGTGATCGCAGAGGTGATCCGAGGTCGAGTGATGTACTCGAATATGCCAAGCGCCTCCCACTCAGGGTCACCTGGACGCAACCCATTCTTCCTGAGAGACGCCGCCTCATCGGCCGAGACCTCGTTGTTCGTCACTACGATTGACTGGCGGCGGCCCGCGTCCTGACGATTAAGTCGAGCGACCGCGTGGGCTGTCGTCCCTGATCCTCCGAAGAAGTCGAGAACTACCGCGTCGGGCTTATCCTTGACGAAGAACCGAATCGCGTCCTCCACGGCGTAGAGTGACTTGGGGAACGGGAACTTTCGACCAGGGAGGAACTTGTTCAGCAGCCCGGCGCCGCCAACACTCGCGTCATGGGACTGGCGGTTCCAGACGGTGCGCGGAGTCGATTCGGGCGAGAATGCGCGCCCGGAGAGATCGAGCACGACGACTCCATTCCGGTCCTTTCCGAGCGTGGCGATCGTGCCATCGTCAACGGCCTTCGCTTTTTTGGCTTTCATGTACTGAATTCGCCATTGACGGGTCTTACTATTGAATGTCCCCACCCGCACTGTGCCCCTGCCGCGAGCCTGTTCAAGTCCCAATGGCGAAAGTTGCCAAAACCCCTCACTTCCGTCATCCTTGATGGGCCATACCGTCGTTAATCCCTGTCTCACTGGGACGGTACTGCGATCAGTATCTGGGTGGAGAGGCTCACCGCAGTCGACGATTCGTTGCGCCTCAGGATCGATGTAGATTGGATAAAACTGCTTGGGTCGCTGCGCCCTCACAACGCCAATACCTCGTCGAATCATCCCTTCCCAGAGGTCGGATTCGGTGAGTGACATGGCTGCATCCTGGTTTGTCGGAGCTGTCAGCATATTGTCACCGGTTCTCGCGACATCGGCCGAACCGAAGAAAACAAAGAATATGTACTCTTCGACCCGCGAGAACTCCTTCGTTCTCGACGTCCCGCCTGGCTTGATAACCGTGGAGACCATCTGGATCGTGGATCCGGTGAACAGCTGTTCAAGCAGGAGCCCCAACCGCAAGTACTCCTTCTCATCGATCGTGACTATGATTACCGAGTTCTCGGGCTTTAGCAGTTCCTTGGCGAGATTGAGCCGGCGCTGCATAAAGGCCAGCCACTTGCTATGGCGGTAGGCGTCGGAGTCGTCGACGTAGTTGTTGTCATACTTCCAGTCTCGGGCGCCAGTGTTGTATGGCGGGTCGATGTAGATGCAGTCGATCTTGCCCGCGTGGGTGAACTGCATAGCCTCAAGTACGTGGTGGTTCTCACCCTTGATTACCACATGAGAGGGCTTGTCACCGCCACGTTCGACCAAGCCGAGGCGACGGAGCCCCGGGTACACGGGCTCACCGAAGTCGGCGATAACGACTAGGGCGCCGGTATCGACAGCGTCATCCATGGCCTCATCCAGCTCCTCCGCCGAAAGCGTCGATCCGTCCGGATGACGGACCTTGCGGATAGTCGCCCTGCCGTCGGAAATTCGAAACACCTGAAACGTCGAGCTATACGGGTCGTGTCGGTGAACGACCTTTACCCCAACTCGAATCGGATGCTCGGGAAGGTAGACGCGCTCGGGGAGGTGTGACTCGAAGACCAACCCGAACGTGCGCTTGGCACGGATGCGGTCGATGTGCGAGCGCAGATCGGTTCGCAGGGCGGGGTCATCGACCCGGGCGAGGAGGCCGTCGAGTTCATCAGCCATGACCTGATGACACTACGACAGCGCCGTTCGAGCCATAGAACAGCAGATCCTTGCGCTCGTATCCCTGACCGTCCGGCGCCGAGCTGGAAGCGTTCGACCGACCTGGTCGGGGGCGTCTCCTGTTTCCGTCGGCAGAAACAAGTAACACCGGCGTAGATTTCCTCCGTGATGAGAGGGATCGACGGCGAGGTTTGGGACACGTTCCTCGGTTCTCTGGCCACCGTCGGGCTGCATGCCTCCATGCGAGCGGAACCGGGCTCCGACGCGGGATGGGACGCGATCGGTTCGATCGAGGGCGTGCCGGTCGTCGTCGACCTGAAGCCTGTTCCCGCCGTGGCCGACGTGCTCGCCTTCGATCGGGCCGAGAGCCATGGGGCGTACAAGGTGCTTGTTGCCAGGCGGGTTTCGGCTGCGGTCCGAGAGGCGCTGACCGAGCGTGACATCGGGTACTTCGACGGTCGGGGCCGTCTGCGCTTGTGGCGCCGGCCCCTGCTCGTCGACACCGATGTCCCGGCGGTCGCCGGATTGCCCGCTGAGCGACGCCCGCTGCGTCTTGACGTGCCCTCGCTGCTCGATGTTGCGCTCGCCGTGTTGGACGGCTCAGCCGCTGGCGGTGTGCGGGCCACGGCGAAGCTGGTGGGCCGTGCTCCCGGAACCGTCTCCAAGCAGCTCGCCGCGCTCCGTGCCGCGCATCTGATCGGTGATGACGCCGAGCCGATGGTGCCCGACCTGTTCGACGCGGTCGCTGACGTGTGGCGGCCCGTTCGGGCCCCGCTTACGGCACTGCCCCGCGAGGGCGCCGGACCGGTGAAAGAGCGTCTGCAACTCGGCTGGGACGATCCGACGGGGCCGGGCTGGGTCTTCGCCGACTTATTCGCCGCGGCTGCCTGGGGTGCACCCGTTGTGCTCGCCGGGGACGCACCTCGGGACTTCTATGTGCCCAACGCAAGGACCCTTCGCCAGGCGCGGACGTTGCTCGGAGACGCCGAGTTCGGACGCCATGCGTGCACCGTCGCCGTTGCGCCGGCGCCGTTCGTGTGCCGGCGGCGTTATGTCCGCACCGAGACCTTCAACGAGCCCTTCTTCGCACCGAGCCCGGTCATCGCCGCGCTCGATCTCGCCAGCGATCCCGGGCGCGGGCGCGAGACCCTCGATCTGTGGTCGCGCAACCTCCCGCCCGAGGTGCGGCGTGCCTGGTGAGCGACCCGCCACCGTCGTTCCCAGCGAGCGGGCGACAGTGCTGGCGCGAGCGGCCGAGGCGCTCGGCCGGTTCCCGTCGGGTCAGCCTTGGGTTCTCATCGGCGGGTTGGGCGGTGTTCGTGAGGGTCGGGTCGATTACTCGTCCGACGGCGGACGCCGACACCGGTACCCGAGCTCGACATCTGCGTCTACCCGGCCGAGCTGACGAGCGCCGTGCGGCCGAACGCAGATGATCGTTCGGGTGCGCTTCGAGACGGGGCCGCAGTGCTCCCTCCATGGTCGGCTGCGGGTGCAATGAAATCTCGGCCATCCCGAAAGAGCTACAAAGAAACCCACCAATGTGTTGTAGCTGGCCGACGCTGACCCAAGCACTTTGTAGCTCCGGAGTACGTACAAGCTTCTGCCGACCCCTATCTACGGGCGCCGATGCGAGACCGAGCCCCTGCGGATTTGAGGTCATTTCCGAAGGCGGAGCATATCCTCGCGGCATGTCGCTGGTTGAGCTCATCGACGATCTGCTCACGCTTGAGGAGCTCGCAGCGCATGAGGACGATCCGAACCGTCGTCGATCCCTTGATGCTGTACGCAGTCACCTGGCTGATCGGGACCGCGGGGGAAGGTGTCCGACGCCGCCAAGGTGCTCGGGCTTTCGCAACCGACCGTCAGGGCCTGGATCGAGTCCGGCATCCTCGAACCGATTCCCGGAGCGACGCCCGTCCGGATCAACGTTCTGGCTATTGCCGACGTGAAGCGCGCTCTCGATCTGGTCCGCCGGCACAAGGACGACCGGCAGCTCCTCGTGCAAGTCATGCGGGTCCTTCGGGACCGAGCGGTGTTGGCCGGCGCCGAGGAGGGTTTCGCCGATCTCGCCGCCGGACGGGTCGTTCCTCTGACGGACGATCTGCTCGACGAGCTCCGGGTGACGAAGCGGGGGAAGCAGCGATCCAGGTCGAGCTGACGCGCACGGCCGAGCGTCAGCTACGGAACCTGCATGGTCGGCGGCTCAAGGCGGCACTCGACGTTCTCGTCGCCCTGCGGGCACGTGGTTGCGCCGTGGCCGGCTATCGGCTTGCCGTCGCCGTGCTCGACCACGTCTGCTGCCGACATCTCTACGGCGACGACCGGAGCTCACCGCCTGGCACGCGGAGGATTACGGCATCGTGATCCTCGTCGCTCCACACGACGGGACTGCCAACGACGTCTACCGGCAGCGACTGGACCCGCTTGAGGTGGGAGTGCCGGACGACGAACGAGACAAGCCTCCGTGCTGTGACGAGGCGGGTGATCCACCCGCAGACGAGGACGTTGCCGTCGTGATCGCCGCTGCCGTGGAGCGTGGGCAGCGCCGCAGCCGGCGGCGGGCCCGCTGACTACAACCCCAGCCCTGCTACATCGACGCCTTCGTGGACCCCGACCCCTTGCACCTCCGCCGGCTCCGCTTCAACGCCGAACCCGCCGCTGGTCGTTCGCCTTCTACAGCTACGCGTCCGGCAGCTACGAGCCGTCGATGTTTCTGCGGCGGCGACCATGGCACGACCGAGGACGCGTCGACCTTTCCGCCGGCGCGTACCTGACCTAGCCGCCGAGGCGCTCTCATCCGCCCACGTTCGCAGCGGCCAACGAGCACCGCACCCCGCCAAAAGATGAGACACAAGGGCATCGCCGATGCTGCCTGGTCGCCGGAATCGGTGCTGCTTCTGTCAGTTTCGCGCTGCGCGAGCACCCTTACATACGAGAGCAGGACGAGGAGGAGTCCAGATTCTCAGGGTGCACACGCTCGACAGCTCGCCGAAGGCCATCCGCTACTTCGACGACGTGGCCCGGCGAGACGGCGGCGTCGAGGACTACTTCAGCGGCCGCGGCGAGCGGCCGGGGCGCTGGCTGGGCGCCGGCCTGGAGCACGTCGGCCTCCGCCCCGGCGCCGAGGTGGACATCGAGGCCGTCCACCGGGTCATCTTCCACGGCGAGCACCCGGTCACCGGCGACCCGCTCGGCCAGCGGATGCGCAAGGACGGCATCGCCGGCTTCGGCATGACCTTCTCGGCGCCGAAGTCGGTCAGCCTCCTCTGGGCACTGGCGTCACCGGAGGTGGCCCGCGAGATCGAGGCCGCCGAGGCTGCCGCCGTACAGGCGGGCCTGACCTACGTCGAGCGCCACGCCAACTACGCCCGACGGGGACGCAACGGCATCGAGCAAGTCGACGGCCGCGGCTTCATTGCCAGCGCCTACTTCCACCGCACGAGCCGCGAGTGCGACCCCCAGCTGCACACCCACGTCCTGGTCGCCAACCGGACACTGTGCGCGGACGGGCGGTGGCGGACGCTCGACAGCCGCCAACTCATGTGGCGCACCGAGATGCTCAAGGCAGCGGGCGCCGTCTACCAGCTCGCCCTCCGGGCCGAGCTGTCCCGCTCGCTCGGCGTGCAATGGGAGCCGGTCGACGAGCACGGCCAGGCCGACATCGCCGGCGTCCCCCGGTCGCTGATCGAGGACTTCTCCAAGCGCTCCGCTCAGGTGCGGGCGGCCGCGGCCGAGATGGTCGTCGAGCGGGCCGGCCACGATCCCACACGCCTCGGCCGCGGTCCGTCCCAGTGGGAGCTGCAGA
The DNA here is from genome assembly GCA_964479465.1 of uncultured Acidimicrobiales bacterium. Classification (GTDB taxonomy): domain Bacteria; phylum Actinomycetota; class Acidimicrobiia; order Acidimicrobiales; family AC-14; genus CADCTB01. The sequence continues at coordinate 16,642 of CAYZMG010000023.1, read as the reverse complement.
AGGCGGCCTATGACACCCGCCGGCACAAGGTCGGCGTCGACTCCGATCGCATCCACGAGCTGTGGAAGGCGGAGGCTGCCGAACTGGGTTGGGACGCCGAGAGGTTGCGGCGGGCGACGATGCAACGGACCCGGCGACCCGTGCGGGACTTCGGCGAGGCCGAGCTCACCCGGAGCATCCTCGTCGACCTGACCCTTCGGGAGGCGGCCTTCCGAGTCGGCCACGCCGCCCTCGCCGTCGCCCGCCACGTCGAGGTCGACTCCGCGGCCCAGGCGATCGACGCCGTGGAGGCCAGGACCGCAGCCGTGCTCGCCAGCCCCGAGGTGATCCAGCTGGCCGGGCCCGAGCGCAGCCGGGCCGGGTTCCCGAAGCGGGCCTCAGACGGTCGGAGCACCGTGACCCGCGCCGGCGAGCGGTCCTACAGCGTCGACGCGGCGCTCGCCCAGGAGATCCGGGTCCTGGAGCGGGCCGAGGCCGGCCGGACCGCGGGTGCGGCCATCGTGCCGGCCGACGTCCTCGATCGGGCCATCGCCGCCCATGACGGGGCGTTCCCGCACCGTCGCCTCAGCTACGACCAGCGCCAGGCGGTGGCGGCGTTCACCGCCGACGGCCAGCGCGTCAGCATCCTGATCGGCCCCGCCGGCACCGGGAAGTCCGTCACCCTCGGCGTCGCCCGAGCGGCGTGGGAGGCCGCTGGCTACCGGGTGCGGGGCTACGCGCCCTTCGGCGCCGCCGCTGCATCCCTCCAGCAGTCGGCCCGCATGGAGAGTGAGGTCGTCGCCAAGCTCCTGTACGAGCAGCGCCGGCTGGAGCAGCTGTCGCCGGAGGAGCGCGACCGGTGGGCGCTGACCAGTCGGGACGTGGTCGTGGTCGACGAGGCGGGCACCCTCGGGACGGCAGACCTGGACCAGCTCCTGGCGGCGGTAGACGCAGCCGGGGCGAAGCTGGTCCTGGCCGGCGACCACCGCCAGCTGGCGCCGGTCGTGCGTGGCGGCCTGTTCCCCGAGCTGCACCGTCGACTCGGCGGCGCCGAGCTGACCGAAGCCCACCGCTTCGAGCGTGCGTGGGAGCGGGAAGCGGCCATGGCCATCCGCCGCCAGGATGTCGCCGGCCTCGACGACTACGCAGCGCACGACCGCATCCGCAGCGGCGACCGGCAGGCGATGGTCGAAGCGGTCTACGACCACTGGGCCGACGGCTACCTCAGCGGTCGCGACTCGCTGATGGTGGCCCGCACGAACGAGCTGGTCGACGAGCTCAACCAGCGGGCGCAGCGGCTCCTGGTCGAGCTGGGCCGGGTGGAGGCGGGCGGCATCGCCATCGCCGGCGGTGCCGTGGCCAACGTCGGCGACATCGTCATCACCCGTCACCCCGACCGGCGGATCCGGGTGACCGGGGCGTCCCGCCATGTCCGCAACGGTGCCCGCTGGCGGGTGGTGGGGGTCGGGCACGCCGGCCTGGTCGCCGAGGAGCTCGGTTCGCCGACGGGAAGTCGCCCGGGTCGTGCGAACATCCCGGCCCGGTATGCAGCCGACCACGTGCGGCTCGGCTACGCGGCCACCGGCCATTCGAGCCAAGGGAGAACGGTCGACCGGGTCGGCGTGGTGGTGCAGGGCGGCGAGGACGCCAACTGGCTCTACTCCGCCCTGACCCGTGGTCGGGAGGGGACGATGCTCTTCGTCGCCATCGAAGCGACGGAACTGGCTGCCGAGTACGGCAAGGAGCCGCCCGCCGCCCGCCGGGTTCTGGAGGCGGTCGTGCTGCGCAACGGCGAGCAGCAGTCCGCGGTCGCCGAGCTCGAGGCCGGGCTGGCCCGCAGTGAGCGCGTGCCCCAGCTCGAGGTTGTCGCCACAGCGGAACGCCCGACCCAATCCCTCGCGCGCGAGCGGCAGGCGCTGAAGAGCCAGCTGTTGCGGTCGCCTTCCGAGCGGGACGTCAGGGTGGCGTCAGTGGCGTTACAGGACGCGAGCCGGTCCTTCGCCGGCGCCGGCGAGCGCCTTGACGCGGCTCGGCGACGGCTCCACGAGGTCGAGTCCCGCCGTCTCTGGCGTCGCTCCGGTGAGGAGCTGCGTTCCGCCCGGCGGTCCGTCACCGATGGCATGAAGGATGTGGCATCGGCGGAGCGTGTCCTCGCCAATGCGCAGGAGAAACTGGCGACGAAGAAGGTCGACGCCGTCGCCGCCTCGACGGTGCGGGACAGACTCGAACTGATCGAGGCTGCGCTCGTCGTGCAGGTCGAACGCGCTGTCGTCCGCTCGCCCGGCTACCTCGTCGCTGCCCTCGGGCGTCGACCTCCCGAGAACTCGGTCGCCCGCCGTGGCTGGGACGAGGACGCAACGCGGCTGGAGAGCTACCGCCATTTCGAGCTCGGCATCGGTCCGGACGACGGCGCGCTCGGCCCTTCGGGGATGGAGGCGGCGATCGGTGTCCGGCCGCGCGACTCGGTCGAGCGGATGGCCTGGGACCACGCAGTCGAACGGCCGTCGGTGGCCCGCGGTCGTGTGCTGGAGCGGGAACCGCTCGGGATCGACCTGTAGCTGCAACGCGCGTCGCGCGCTCGTGGCAACACTGCAGCAGCATTGCGTCCGAGAAAGCGCGACGTGCAGCGCATCTGGCAACACTCCTGGCAACACCCGGGGCGCACGCTCCGGCAATGCCTACGTTGCCCCGGCTGTTCCGCCTGCTGGAAGACGACTGGTCGCACGCCGGACGAGGCGGCGACGCAACGGCCGCCCTGGCCGGGTGGGCCGAACGCCATCCCGTCCTGGACGCCTTCGCCAACCCTGCGGCGGTGGTCGCCCGCTGCCACAGCCGTGACGGGCGGGCATCTGAACTCGTGGCGGCCGTGCTCACCGAGGCCGGCGGCGACCCATGGGCGGCGCGGACCGTCCTGCAAGCGGTCCTCCCCGGGATCGCTGCGGTGGCCCGCCGGGGCTCCCGCTACGTCGGCGGGCAGCGCCCGGTATGGCAGAGCGGCGACGAGCTCCACCAGGACGTCGTCCTCATCGCCCTCGAACGAATCCAGGCCCTCGCCGGTGCGGCGCCGGCCTACCCCTGTCGCGCCGTCGTGGACGGGACCTGGCAGAGGGTGCGTCACCACGCCGCATCTGTGCGCCAGGCCATTGCGAACCAGGTGGATATCGACGCCGGCGCAGCCGCCGTCGCGTTGGCCGATCGCTCCGGGCTGGAGGAACTCGGCTTGGCCATCATCGCTGCCGTCAACGTCGGCGCGCTCGGCACTCTGGACGCCGGGCTCGTGTACTCATGCCACGTCGCCGGCTACGGCGTGGCCGAGCTGGCGCCGGCGACGGGACGGACGGCGCGTTCGCTCTGGCGTCGCCGGCGACGAGCCGAGGAGCTTCTTGTCGCGAGGGAGCGGGCCGATGACTGAACGTCAGGCGCCGTTGACGGTGTCCGAGGCGGCGGCCTACCTGAACGTGACCGAACGGTACGTGCGCCGGCTCGTCGCCGAGCGGAGGGTCGCCTATCACAAGGTCGGACGGCTCCTGCGGTTCCACCGCGCGGACCTCGACGCGCTCTTCGAGGCCGGCCGGGTCGAAGTCCCGCCGGTCCATCCGTTGCTCCAGCGGCGTCGAGCATGAAAACATATGAAGCGGACTTGATAGCACTCGAAGGGAGCAAGGAGCAATGGGATCGATCGTCGCGCTGGAAGGTGGCCACTACAAGGCGAGGTACCCGCGATCACCTCGGCCGCTCGCGAAGCAAGACGTTCCGGCTGAAGAGGGACGCCACCGACTTCCTCAAGACGGTCGGCGCCGACATCGTCCGAGGCGCCTACATCGACCCCCGCCTCGGCCGGATCACGTTCTCCGAATGGTCGCAGCACTGGCTGGAGACGAACGTGAACCTGCGGCCCGGAACCTACGTCCGCTACCGGCGGGTTCTCCGGTTGTCTCTCGTCCCGGCGTTCGGCCCGATGCCGCTCGCCAGCATCGGCCCACTCGACGTCCGGAAGTGGCTCGCCGAAATGGCCACTACCCAGCCGTCCTCGGAGGTGCGCCGTAGCTACGTGATGCTGCGGATGGTGATGAAGGCCGCAGTGGAGAACGAGCTGATCGTCAAGACGCCGTGCGTCGCCGAGCTCCCCCGGGCCACGGAGGCGGAGATGCGGTTCCTCTCCGTCGCCGAGGTCGACGAGCTGGCGGAGGCGATCAATCCCCACTCAAAGGTGCTGGTGTACGTGCTGGCGTACTGCGGCCTGCGCTGGGGCGAGGCCGTCGGCTTGAAGCGCAAGTACGTCGACACCAGCCGGCGCACGATCCGAGTCGAGGAGCAACTTACCGAGGTCGACCACCAGTTCTACTTCGCCCAGCCCCTCAAGACGACGGCCGGCCGGCGGACGGTGCGCGTGCCGGCGTTCGTGGCCACGCTTCTGGAGGAGCATTTTGCCTACCTCGAGGCCCTCCGACGAGATCGCGGCCTGCCACCGCTAGCGCGCGACGACCTCATCTTCACCAACCAGAGATGCCGCCCGTGGCACCGGGCCAGCTTCCGCGGGACTCACTGGCTGCCGGCCGTCCGGACGGCAACCTTGTCCGGCCTGCGGGTCCACGACCTCCGCCACACCGCCGTGGCGTTCGCCATCAACCTCAGCAACGCCCACCCCAAGGCCGTGCAGATCCGCTTCGGCCACTCGTCCATCCAGCAGACATACGATCGCTACGGCCATCTCTTCCCACAGATGGACGAGGCCATCGCCGACGACCTTAATGCGGCGTATGGGATTCGGCGCCTGTCCGCCTCAAAGCCGCGGTCACACGTGCAGGTGGTTACGACCTCGAGTTGATTGGGTGGCAGAAGTGTTCTGGCGACAGATGCCCTGCAACGGGCCCGACCGTCGCGATCGTGACCCCATGCCCACGCTCGATCGGTGCGGGCCGGCCGTACGGTCCTCATGACCAAGGTGTTGGGACCCTTCTTGAGTCCGACGCGGCACCGACGAGGCATCATCGCGGCACGGGGGGCGATCTCCAGCCCCTGCTGACAACCGCGGGCTCATGGGGTTCGCGGGAAGGGTCAGCGGTGCGTGGGCGTTAGGGCCCGCTTGCGGTACGACCGGTACCCTTGGATGGGTAATGCAGTTCTCGACCGGCATGCCTACTGCTGCGCGGTTTCGCGTTGGTGGACCCCTCCCAATCCTTCGGGTCGTCTGGGTGCACCCGTCGCGAAGGTCGGGCGTTTGTTCTCGCACGTGGGCAGAATCCGCGGCTACCGTGCGACCGTAGCCGCGAGGGCACCTAGGAGGACGCGCTAATGCCCAAAACACGAACTCGGGTGTATGTCCTGTACACCGGCGGGACGATTGGCATGGTGCCACTCGATAGGGATAATCCGGCGAGTCCCTTGGTTCCCGCCAGTAAGGAGGAGCTCCTTCAGCATGTGCCCGGCCTCGGTGAAGAAGAGGGCATTGCGTGGGACATCGCCGGACTAACCGATGAGGCCGGCGGGCAACTTCCCCCACTAGACTCCTCGGACGTTGCCGCTCCCCATTGGCGTGCTATGGCCCGAGCGATTGAGGCTGTTTATGACGATTACGATGGCTTCGTTGTGTTACATGGTACTGACACAATGGCCTACACCTGCTCGGCCCTGTCGTTCCTTCTGCACAACCTCGCTAAACCGGTAGTAGTTACTGGCTCACAGTTGCCAATATCCTCATTGCGCACCGATGGAAAATTGAATTTCGTAAATGCACTCTATATCGCCGGCTACCGCGCAACGGGTCTACCGCCAGTCCCCGAGGTCACTCTTTGCTTTGCAGACGGCCTTTTTCGCGGCAACCGGCTGACCAAGGTGTCGACTACCGCCTTACAGGGTTTCGACAGCCCAAACTTCCCTCGACTTGGGAACCTTGGTGAGCATATCGTGATTGATGAATCCGCTCTATCAGCCCCCGTCGATAACTCCCAGTACCCTTTCTATGCTGATACGAATTTGGATGAGGATGTCATTGACTTCGGCCTCTATCCGGGGATCCGTTCCGAACTCGTCGAACAGATATTCAGACTTCCCAGTGTCAAGGGCGCCATATTGCGAACATTTGGCGCGGGCAATGCTCCGAACGATGACGCGTTTTTGGAGGCGATAGGCACAGCAGTTAAGAACAACAAGGTGATCGTAAATGTCACTGCTTGCATCGAAGGAGCAGTCGAGGCCGGCAGATATGCTGCAAGTTCCGGCCTTCTAGAACGGGGCGTGCTGTCAGGTCTCGACATGACGGCCGAGGCAGCCCTCACGAAGTTGATGTGGCTGTTGGGAACCGAAACAGAGCTAAGTGAGATTCGTTCTCAAATGCAGATCAACCAGCGAGGAGAGCAGAGCGGCAGTCTTTTCGATATTCAATATCGCACGGGCCGAGGAAATCCTCTTACATTGACGGAAACTCCTCCGGGCTCGTTCCGCAAGGCAGCCCTACAGCGTGCAGTCGTCCGAGTCCGTGAATGTAGAGTTGAAGGCGCTCGAGAGGACGATCCTGTCAAGGTGAAGCTTTTCGTAAACTACCCGAGCGCCACCTGGCAGACACCGGAGCGCGACGCGCATTTTGGGACATTGTTTGAAGGAGCGTATCGCCAGGAGGAGGGGCTGCAGTTTCTGGCCGACATCACCCCGACAGTACGTCGGGTAGTCGAAGACGGTCGAGCGATTACGTTAACGCTCGCTGCGGATACTGGTGGCAACGTTAGCGTTGAGGGCGGCATGTATCTTGCTCTATTCGCTCAAGGCTGATAGGCGACGTCCTTTGCATCGTCTTGGTACCGGCCATGCAACGGTCACCAGTCTGGCACAGAGTGTTCGCTCCGAAGAGATCGGAGCTGGGGCGATAGTGGATCGTGCCTTGCAGCACATCAAGTCGACGAACGAGTCAATTAATGCGTTCATTTATGTCGACGTCGAAGGTGCTTATCGTCGTGCTGCGGAGATCGACCAAATCGTTGCGCGTGGTGAGGATCCCGGGCCTTTGGCGGGTGTACCGATCGCGCTCAAGGACAACATCTGTACGCGACGCATGCCAACCACGTGTTGTTCCCGCATCTTGAAGGGCTGGGTTCCTCCGTATGATGCGACGGTAGTCACACGCCTCCTGCAGGCGGGTGCCATAATACTTGGTAAGACCAATATGGATGAGTTCGGCATGGGGAGCTCAACCGAAACGTCTGCGTATGGCCTAACACGGAATCCACATGACTTGACACGGGTCCCGGGCGGCTCGTCAGGTGGAAGCGCTGCAGCTGTGGCTGCGGGGCTCGTACCCATTGCACTCGGGAGTGATACGGGCGGCTCAGTGCGACAACCGGCCGCACTCTGCGGTGTGGTCGGTCTCAAGCCAACGTACGGACGCGTTTCGCGATATGGACTCGTAGCATATGCGTCCTCTCTAGACCAGATCGGCCCACTTGCGACCACAGTGGACGACTGCGCTGTCCTTTATCGGGTTATATCCGGATACGATCAGTTAGATTCTACCTCTATCCCGAGCGCGTCGACGTCGGCTGCAGCAGCTACCGAGCGCGATATCAGAGGACTACGCATCGGCGTGGTACGGGAGTTGTCAGCTGACGGTGTCGAGTCCGAAATAGCCACAAAAGTGCGTGAGGCGGCCGACGCCTTGCAGCATGCGGGAGCACAGGTAGACGAGGTCTCAATACCAGCCAGCGTGTATGGGCTCTCCGCCTATTACCTCATAGCCAGCGCTGAAGCATCAAGTAACCTAGCTCGCTATGACGGCGTCAGGTATGGCGCTCGCGAGGAGGGCGCCAACTTCGATGAAATGGTCGCGCGTACACGCTCGGCGGGATTTGGCGAAGAAGTTAAGCGCAGAATAATGCTCGGCACCTATGCTCTATCTGCAGGATACTATGACGCATACTATTCCCAGGCGCTCCGAGTTCGAACGCTGATAGTTCGAGAATACGCCAGCGCCTTCTCACGGTACGATGCGTTGATGGGCCCAGTTGTGCCTACCACGGCCTTCCGTATTGGTGATCGGGCCGATCCACCGACCATGTATCAATTTGATGTCTGTACGATCTCGGTCAATCTTGCCGGCCTCCCGGCGATATCCGTCCCCTATGGCACGTCCGACGAAGGGCTTCCCATCGGCATCCAGATCATCGGCCCTCCGCTTGGGGAGCAGGTCTGTCTGAGGATTGCTGCCGTTCTGGAGCTTCGCTGAATCAATAGAGAAGGAGCGAGCGAGGGAAACCTCCTGCTCTTACGGAGAGGAAAGTCTCGCGCGATCACCGTGTCTGATCGACGTCCATCTCTCCAACAAAGACCGACCCCATCAGTTCTTTCACCATTTCCACATGCGCATGGCCGCCTTCGGGTATCTGCCGATCGACCTTCGCCAACACCCAGCGGAACTTCGCGACCGCACACGATGCGGTCATGTTTCCCGTTGCGATGGCTCCGGCGTCCATAGCGGACTTACTGGTCGCATAGGCACTGTGTAATGTTGCGTTGGCTGGGAACTGGCTAGTAACTATCACCGGCTTGTTGAGTTTTGTGGCTCGAAATATCAGTTCTGTGAAGGCGTAACCCTCGACATCTGGAACATTACCGGCACCGAAGGACTGCAATATCAGCCCTCGGCATCGCGGGTCATCAACAACACTCTCGAGAACACTCGGCTCGAGGCCCGGAATCAAGCTGACTTGGACGACCCCTGGAGCGAAGTCTGGTTCAAGGCGGATACTGCTGGGATTGGCATCTTGCGGTCGCGGCGTCGCGAGTGGGCTGAGGAGAATTTCCTCTGTGATATATCCGAGTGGGAAGATTGCCGGTGACTCGAAGGCGTCGAACCGTCGCTCATCCTTCTTTTGGGCTCGACATCCTCGGAATATATACTCGCCGAAACTGATTACTACTTCTGCAATATCGCAGGCCGCCACTCGCGCCGCTCGCAGTAAATTGACGCGTGCATCGCCATGGGAGACTTCAGGAATCGTCTGGGCACCCGTGAATACCACGGGGAACGGCAGGCCAGCACCTAGGGCGAAGCTTACAGCCGACGCAGAAAAATGCATCGTATCAGTTCCGTGCGTTACAATAAATCCGTCATAACCTTGATTGCGTCGATCGTAGATTGCTTTTGCGATGGCCGTCCAGTCGGTCGGTACAATGTTGGTTGAATCCTTATTCATGAGGACTTCGAAGTCAATGGTCGCAAAGTCTTGGAGTTCTGGTGCGACTGACAGAAAGTCGTCAGGGCGTTTCGGCGGAACAAGATGTCCAGCTTTGTTCCGCACCATACCGATGGTGCCACCGGTGTACAGCAGACAAAGTCGCGCCTTATCAGCGATAGTCACCGCAGCGGCCCATAGATCAGCGAGCGCGGTGGCGTCCCCGCGCGACATCGTCCCGCCCGCGCCTCGGACGCCGTTGACGAGGGTCTGCGCAGGCCTGGCCCACGGGGGCCGGTCAGCGACGTTGAGCCGGACATGACGCAAGCCTACCGCTCGTGGAGCCCCGCTATCGGGGGTCCGACCGGCTGGTCGGACACCTGGGAGGCAGAGTGACGGCTTGCCTATGCCCTTGCGAGTGCCCGCCGCTCGGAGCAGCGGCGCGACCGCTCCCTCGAAAGTGGAACGTGATGGTTGTAGCACCATCTCGCTCTCGGCGCCGATCAGTCGTAAGGTCTGTCGGTCGGCGAAGGCTCTCGGATTGAGGACGGCTGGTAGATGACGCCTACGGTTACGTTCTTCGGCACACGTTCCCTCGGTGGGCACCCGTGGCCGGGACCCACTCCAGCACACCGGTCACTGACTGCTCTACACGACATCGGCGCGTTGCGAATCGGTCCAAATATCGTACCAATAGCGACGGGTACACCATTCATCCCGGATGAGTTGCGCGGACGATGTCAGGCCTTAATCTGTCGTCCCACCTGGATGGAGGGCGGTAAGGTGACTCCTGCAATCATCGAGCAACTTCGGCAGCCGCAGAGCGAATTCGTCATCGCGACCCTGTCGGCAAGCGTATCTCATATTGATCAATCGCTTCTCTCGCGCGACGATATCACCGTGCTCCGGTCCCACGGCGGGAACGCTTCGGCAACGGCCGAGCTCACAGTGCTTCTTGCCGCAGTCGCGCTGCGACGTCTCACTCGCCCGATGACCAACATGGGGTTTGCAGTGTTTTCGCCGCCGTCCGCCCACGAATGCGAGTCATTAGTAGGAAAGCTCTGGACAGTGCTCGGTCCAGGAAGAGTGTCGTGCGAGGTCGCTCGGCGGCTAGGTGGGCTCGGAGTGATCCAAACGATTGCCTATTACCATCGGGATGACTTGGAAGCGAAGAGGCTCCAGCTAATTCGCGACACTGCGCTAAGCCTCGAGCAGGTCGTCGTTGAACCCCAGCTGCCTGAGGACGAAAACGAGTTGCGGGAAGTAATGGCCACTTACAGGTCTAATGGCGTCGACTTGGTACTCACCGGGGACTTCTACGGTGCCCTCTCGGCGGCCGACATCGTGTCCCTGCATGTGCCCTTGGCAGACGACACGATCGGACTGATAGACGCGGCGGCGCTCGCTCAGATGAAGTCCACCGCCCTCCTAATAAACATGGCACGGCATGAGGTCGTTATCGAGGCAGACCTATGCTTGGCCTTATCGAACGACGATATTGCAGGGTATGCCGCTGACGTATTACCAACACCAGCAGAACGGCGATCAGCTAATCCGTTCCAGCCCTCTGTCCCTATATGGCGAAGAAAGTGCTGGGCTCTTCTCAGCGGCCTAGAGAAGACGACTCATCCCAACTTAAGAGGACACTTGACGGTGGACCTCTCGGCTGCCTTAGGCCTTCTCTCAGACGGCAGTAGCCCGACCGGATGCACGAACGTTCTGATTACGCCGCACTTGGGCGGCGCGACGCGCGGCGCCGACGAATTGGTGGCGACGGAGGTTATGCAAGACCTATACCGTGCGCTCAACATCGACCCACTCAGCTCACCACTGGGCCCGTAGATTGTCTTCGCAGAAAGCGGATGAGACCTTCGGCTTCCTTTACCTCACGGCCGAAGTAACCGACTCACTGGTTGGGGATTTGCTTCACCTACTCGACTTCGACCTGGCGGCTGCTCCTCCTGAGAGCGGCGGCGTGATCAAGTGGTGCTGCACGGAGTCACTGAAATGGTGGTCAGACTCCGGTTTTGCCCTCCAAGCCGTAATTGAACTCATACCCCCGGCTGGCGCCGGATGGAACAACGATGTCGTCAGAATTGATCTGACTGCAGTCCCTCCGGTCGAGGGCGTCGTTACCACACTTAACGTCGAAACAGCGACGTCTCCGGGCGTAGCCAAGTTGCTCGCGCTCCTCGCCGCCGACGATCCTCAGGTGTCCGCCGCTCGCCATGGCGAGATAATCCGACTTTTCCTCTACCAGCTCCTCCGGACTCGTGATGGATGGTCGGTCGCCGCTAGACCTGTCGGAGGATGACATGCGCGTGATTAGCTTCCATTCGTATAAGGGCGGACGCGGCCGCTCAACCGCGCTCGCGAGTATCGCAAATCTTCTGTACCGCTTAGGATTTAATGTGGTCCTCTTGGATGCTGACGTTACTGCGCCTTGGCTGCACACGCGATACAGCGTTAGTGCCGATGTTCTTCGTCGACAGGGCTGGCTGCGGGGCCTCATGCGCGAGCTGGGTGCTGTCGAACGCGGGGTTATCCCGCCAGTTGAGCTGGGGAAATACTGGCATCCTATTGGCAGCCCGGCGTCGGCTGGTTCGATCCGTCTGCTTTCGCCGGGTGATCCAGGATCTGCGGACTATTGGGAGTGGGTCGTTGCAGAACTGCCCCTTATAACGGGGCTCCATCCCCATCCTGAGGTGCTCACAATGTGGCGCGATCTCCGAGCGCTCATCACAGCCGCTAGCCCACCGCCGGACTTTCTCCTAGTCGATGCACCGGCGGGGTATCATCAAGCGAGTGCACTTGTCGCATTGGGGTTAGCCGACGCAGCAGTAGTCTTCGGAATTCACGACGAGTCGGACATTGCGTGGACTCGCGTCTTGGCGACGTTGTTTCGCGAGAGCCGGAAGCAGGTTCGGGCGTTTGGACCTTTGCGTGTTGTTTCAGTTCTGGCTCGTTACCCGAGTTTCCATGACGCCTTTCGGCAAGCGGAGAGCGAAGCTGGCGTCCAGTACTCGGAAGCCCTCGGTGGCGGTCTCTTCGATCAATTTGTAGTCCTGCCGTCCGACCTTCACCTGGAGACGCACCAGGCGATGCCGCCTATTCCGCTTTCGGGCGTCATCGAAGTAACCGGTCTCGTCGAGGCATACGGTCAACTTCTGGCCGCCACAACGCCGGACCAGTGGCCAGAGGCTGGCGCCTTATGGGACGGGCTCTCTGCCAGTGAGTGTAAACCCGGCGAGCATCCGAAGCTCTTCTGGCTGCGTGAGCACGGTGTTCTGGCAAACCCGGCGGACGAGGAGGCAAATGTGTCTTTTCGTGTGAAGACGGTCTGTGCCTTGCTGGACGACTTGCATGATGAACTGATGTCTGATGTAAAGGGTGATGGAGCGTTAGAACAGCAGTCGGATGAGTCGCACATGTCGGCTTCTACGTCTAGCCGTGCCGGCGCCGCTCTACGGAGATCGGGTCGGTCGACGGGTGAGAGATTCGGCGGCAGCCTCGCGCACAGACTAGATACGATGCTGTCGGAGCGGGAACTAATTGAACGGTGGTGCGAGTTCGACTCACAAGTCGGATTCGGACGACTGGAGCTTGGCGCATTGACTCTCAGGGACGATGGCTCAGTCGATGTCGACATAGATGTGATTGGTAACTTCTTGGCGATGGATCGCAACCCCGACAAGACCGCTGACCTTTGTCCGTTTATGGCGGGCTACATCGATGGCGTTCTGTCGGCTCTACTTGGGCTGCCAGTCTCAGCTACTGACCATCGGCCTGCGGACTGCATGCGCGTCGATTCTAGTCGTGCGGGTTGCCTCTTCGAGTTCCGAGGGGCGAGAGTCCCCGGCGACTAAGCTTGGCGGGAAGCTGTGGGTAGCAAGTCCCTACGACTGCGATGGGCAAACTCGTGTTGATGGTCAGGCGCCCTGCCTCACCTCACGGTGATGAGGGAGGGCGTCTATGTTAAAGCTTAGAGGATGTCGCGTTGTTCTCATCGATCACCGATTTGAGGATGTCCGATCGTATGCCGAAACTCTGTCGTCAGAAGGTGCCTTGGTGATCACCTGTTCTTCGGTCGAGCGCACCGTCGAACTCTTTGAGAAGGGCTTGCAGGTCGACATTGCTATTCTGAACCTTGATATACGTCTCCGAGGTTCTGGAAATCCTGCTGAATCGCCGAGTCCGAAATCTGTACCCGGCTTGGGAGCCGGGCGGCTAGTTGCTCTCTATCTCCGATCGCGCATGCCTACGTTACCTATAGTTCTGCTCTCCTCGCAGCCGGGCGGCTCGAGTGTCCGTGGTGCCCCAACGCCGGCCCAAGGTGACGCGGTATTTGCAGTTTGCGATATTGGGCCTGATGATTTGCTCGATATCGTCGTTAGCTACTACAAGGCAGACTCGGGTCCTTGACTCACCACCACACCACTGACGGTCGCTGCCGGATGCCGCGAAGCGTCCGTGTCAGCCAGGCCAACCAAGCGAGCGCGGGGCGCCGCGGCCTGAGCTGCACCCCGCCGGAGACCCGTTGCGAAGCGTCCGCTGGCGGGCCTGGGCGCTGCGGGACTGGTGCCGCCTGGCCGGCACGATTACCACCTACGTCGAACCGGGATCACCCTGGCAGAACCCCTTCGTTCGAAAGCTTCAACGGCCGGGTGAGCGACGAGCTGCTCAACATCGAGGAGTTCGGCTTCCTCTTCGAGGCGCAGGTCGTTGCGACGCGTGGCGCGTCGAGTACAACACCACCGGCCCCCACTCGTCCCTCGGCGGTCTCACCCCCAACGAGTACCGAGCAGAATGGGCCGCCAAGCACCGAAATCCGGCACCGCTGACCCATCCCCGACTTCGCGGCCGCCTCGACGGCCTTCCGCGAGGTGCGTTCCGACCGTGGACCACTCCCACAGTGGGTTGGACCACTAAACGGGGTCCCCTCAACTGGCGAGCGACATCGGACAGCGGTCGTATCTGCAGCGGGCCAGTCGAGGAGGCCCAAGTCGTCCCGACATCGAGCAAATTCCAACGAAGCTTGGGCACTCCGAGGACACAAAAAGGACACGCGGCCACGGGAAAGACACGCGTTCGTGGCCTGTTACGGCGACTTCCAGTCAATTGTTGTCACGCTTACACCGGCTCTGACCTGCGCTTTCGTGCGATTCCGCACGTCACCGCCGGTCGGCCGGTAGCCGTCGAGCAGGATTCAGGTTCCTGTGTCCGAAAGGACGTGGGGGTTCAAGTCCCCCCTCGCCCACCCCCTTTCACCTGCGATTTTGTGTTCGGGAGCGTCCCGCACCCAGTCGTCGTAATCGCCGACTGCAACCCAATTGCAACCGTTCGCACCGTTCAACGGTGCGATACCAGGCGTAATCCACCGACATCGGACGATCCAGAGGGGCATCGCGACCACCCTGAGGCAGCCGAACATCGGTGGCCAGGGGTGTCTGGATGGGCCGCTCCCGCCCGTCCAGCGAGCCAGGTCGGCCGTGCGCGAGGCGAGTTTCGGGGTGCACTTACAGCAGATAGCAGCTATCGTTGGCCCATGCCTCGTGGACGTCGCCTCGCCGCCGCCGACGAAGTGACCGCCTCCCCAGACGCTCGGGAAGCCGCACGCCGGGTCGCGGCTCTGGAGGGCACGCTCGTCGCCGTGGATGCCGCTGGAGACCGCGTCGACCTTCCCGAAGGGCTGAGCCGGCTGTTGCGTCGAGCGAGCGAGGAGATCGCCGCCGGCCACAACGTGACCATGCTCCGCTCGGACGAGGTGCTGACACCGAACGAGGCCGCCGAGGTCCTCGGCGTGTCCCGCCAGTACCTCTCCCGGCTGCTCGACGACGGTGTGATCGCCAGCGACACCCTGCCATCGAGCACGCACCGCCGACTTCTCCTGGCCGACGTCCTCGCCTTCCAGGCCGAGCGCGACCGCCGCCGGGCCGGCGTCGAAGCGTTTCGACGCGGCGTCGAGGATGCCGATTTGGCTGACGCCTGAGCAGGCTCGCCATGGAGCGTCTCTACCTGGACACCAACGTCCTGTTCCCGATGAACGCTGATGGACCTGTTGCTGGCGATGGCCGAGGACTTCCACCACGACATCCTCTGGAGCGACTTCCTGCTGGACGAGTGGGAGCGCGTCATCGTCCGAGAGCGTCACCGCACAGCTGAGCAAGCCAGTGCGATCACCGGGGCCATCCGGCACGCCTTTCCTGCCGCGCTGCCGGCGAGGCGCCGAAAGGCAGTCCCATCGAGTGTCTCGGTCTTGGCTGCTTCAAGGCGACCTGGCGGACTCGGCGGTCGGGGGTTCTCGTCGCACCCCGGGACTAGCCTTGATGTCGATGGCGATGCCCCAGGAAGGTGCCAGCTCGACGCCGCTGCTCGACGACTGGATTGCGGAGGCTGGCGAAGCCGCCGTCGCCGCGGAGGTCGAGGAAGCCAGGCGACGGATTGCCGAGCGGTCGCTCCCGACCTTTGACAATCCTGCGGCATTGTTGGCGTTTGTCATGCGAGGTCGTCAACAGTCAGCGTGAGCTGGCGGGCGTCGTCACCGAGACAGCGCTTGAGGGACTGAGCGATGCCGAGAAGGCGATAGTGACCGCCGAACTGTTCGCCCGGGTCGAGGCCGCCCCCCCCCGACAGAACCGACACCCGGTCTTCGGCGCCCCGCTGTTCGAGGACTCTCTTCCTTCCGGTTTCGAAGTGGCCTACTTCGTGGATGAGTCGGTTCCCTACGTCGCCGTCTTGCGCGCCCGCGCCAGAACGAACAATCTCGTGGTGGCCACCCATCCTCTGAACAGCGATTCGCGATCCCCTAATTGCGAAGCCCGTCCGCCCCGTCTCCCGCCCCCGTACGCCGGCCCGGAGACGCGCCCTCCGCTCCGTCGTGAGCATCGGTTCAGGTCCACGCGGAGGTTCTCCCGAATCACCCTCCACCCTTCGGGCATCCGAGCCGACGCGCAACAGTGTGGGCATGGCATTCACCGACGAGGAGCTCGAGTATCTCCGATCCCAACCGCTGGCCCGCCTGGCCACCGTCGCCCCGGACGGCCAGCCCGATGTCACCCCGGTGGCCCTGGAGGTCGAAAGCACGACCCTGTGGGTGTGCGGGGCGGGCGAGGCAGTGCTGCGCACACGCAAAATCCGCAACATCACTGCCGGCCACCGTCGGGTCGCGCTTGTGGTCGACGACCTGCCGTCTTTCGAGCCGTTCGTCGCCCGGGGCATCCGGATCTACGGGACAGCGGAAGCCCCAATCGACCGCGTCGGCATGGTCGGCCCTGGCCACTACGTCCGAGTGACGCCGACGATCTCGTGGAGCTGGAACCTCGAGGGCGCTCCCGTCGGTGACACCTGGTATGAGGCCCGCCGCACCGTCCACCAGCGAGCGTGATCGGCGCCTCGGCCGCCGGCGGGGCGGTCGCCTCAGCGGCCAAGCGGTTTACACAGCGGGACTAGCCCCGACCGTTCATGAGATGACCTGAGCCGATCCGAATCTCTCATCGAGT
>CAYZMG010000022.1:39621-53632 GCA_964479465.1 uncultured Acidimicrobiales bacterium | reverse complement strand
GGCCGGTCCAGGCAGGATTCACTGGCCCGCCATCGTCAGATGGTGGGCCTGTGACCGGCCCGGGAGGCCGGTCCAGGCAGGATTCACTGGCCCGCCATCGTCAGATGGTGGGCCTGTGACCGGCCCGGGAGGCCGGTCCAGGCAGGATTCACTGGCCCGCCATCGTCAGATGGTGGGCCTGTGACCGGCCCGGGAGGCCGGTCCAGGCAGGATTCACTGGCCCGCCATCGTCAGATGGTGGGCCTGTGACCGGCCCGGGAGGCCGGTCCAGGCAGGATTCACTGGCCCGCCATCGTCAGATGGTGGGCCTGTGACGGTCGCCCTGGTCCTCGGGATCCTCGTTCTCCACAACCTGCTTACAAACCTGTGGTTTACCGATCGGTGGACCTACGTGCCGGTCAATCTGGCGGTGGCGTTCCGTGCCGTGCTGCCGGCGCTGGTGTCGCCGGTTGCCGCCGCCGGGCTGTTCGGGCTGTGGCACATCGCCCCCGCGGCGAAGACGCTCGACGTCAACGGCGTACGCCGGCACCGGGTCGTCGCCGTGGCCGGGGCGGTGGCGGTCACCGCTGGCGTCGGCCTCGTCCTGTGGGAGCTACGGGTGGCGACCGGCGGCCTGGCCGCCCCGGCGCTCGTCCACACGGCGGCGAACAGCGGGGCAACCGTCGCAGCCTGGGTCGTTCTGGGGCGGATGTCGTGCTAGCTAGTGCGGCACTACTCCTTGGCGTCGATGTCGCCCTCGATCTTCACACCGTCACCCGAGGTGTCGATGCCACCCTCTGCGCTGCAGGCGCCCAGCAGGCTCACGGCGAGGAGGGCGGCGACGCCGGCTCGGATCAGTTTCTTCATGATGAACCTGTTTCCGCCGGTGCCGGCGCCAAACGTTCAGTCGGAAGGGCGGCGGGAGAGCTCGGCGGCCTGGACCTGCTCGGGTTGCACCTGGGTGGGCATATCCGGCATCGGCGTGGTGTCGGGCCGGGAGGTCGGCGGAGGTCGGCGGAGGCGAGGAGCGCCGCTCGGCTGGAGCGGCGGGGGCGCCTGCTCGACTTCCAACAGCCTCCGGTTGCGCCGGCTGGGCCGCTCCTCGAAGACGACGGTGATCCCGCCGATCACGTCGCTGATCAGGTTGTACAGGACGGTGAGCAGGACCGACGCGCCGGTCCCCATGACCACGAGGACCAACCCGCCGAGGATGGATGCCCGCATCATCGTGGGCCCCAGGATCTTGAAGTCGTCGGAAGCGATCAGGTCACCGATGAACGTCTCGATGTTCTCCCGCAGCCCCGTGGCTGTCGCCGCCGCCCAGAGCACCAGGCCGGCGACGAGAAAAACCAGATAGAGCGTGGCGAAAAGCAGGACCGAGAACTTGAGAACCGTCCACGGCTCCACTCTGCGAACGACAAGACGGACTCGCCGTCCCTGTGCAACGGGGCCATTACTCATACCGGGGTGAAGTAGACCGTAGTCGCTCGCGGAGCAGGTTCTAACGGCAGACCTCGAAATGGATGGGATCGTCGGCCGGATATGGCTGGCAGAGGCCGGCTCTGGGGGCCACCTCCAGAAGCTGGGGCACGAAGTCAGCGGGGACGTCGATGGCCAGGCCCCGCTCGTGCATCGACGATCCGGGAGGGGCCACGGGATAGGGGTTGGCAGCCCGATTGGCGTAGAGCTGTGCCTGGGCCTCGGCAGACCGGTACCCCGAGGTGATCGGCACCGGCCGGCCCAGGAGTTGTTCGGCCCGGGCCAGCGCGGCCCGCATGGCCGCGGCCAGGCCCCTCGTGGCGCCGGCCCCTCCCCCGTTCCGATCGCCGGTGCGCCGGGCCCGGCCGACGGCCTCGGCCGGGCCCAGGCGGACGCGCACCTCGGTGTCGAGGCCGATCTCGGTGTAGGAGAGCAGCTCGGCCCCGTTGGCCCGGGCCAGCTCGTCGGCTGCGCTGCGGCCGGCGGCGGCACCGGCCAGCGCCGCGGCATCGGCGGCGTTGCGGGCGCCGGCCCGGGACGTGGCGGCGCTCCCCATCCGGCCCAGCAGTATGACGATGACCCCGACCAGGACGATGGTCAGGGCGATGAACGGCAGGGTGGAACCCCGATCCGTGCGGTGCATGTTCCCCTCCGAAGGGAGTGTTGGACTCAGGAGGGGGGAAGTGAGTGGCGGTTTGGTAGTTCTGGCGCGCTCGGGCGCGCCAGAACTACCAAACCGTCGAGTTAGTCGTCGACGTTGAGGACAGGGGCGACGGCGGCGACCGTCTGGCCCACGTCGAGGTTCATGATGCGCACCCCAGTGGCGTCGCGGCCCTGGGCCGAGATGTCGCGGATCGCGGTGCGGATGGTGACGCCGGCGGAGGAGATGAGCAGGAGCTCGTCGTCGAGGCCGACCATGAGGGCGGCGACAACCTTGCCCCGGCCCCGGGCCAGGCGGATGCCGATGACGCCCATAGTGCCCCGGCCTTTGCGGGGGAACTTGTCGAGCTTCGTTCGCTTGCCGTGGCCGGTGTCGGTGACGATCAGGAGGTCGGCACCGTCGCGGGTGACGTCGCAGGACACCACTTCGTCGCCCGGGCGCAGGCGCATACCGATGACGCCCATGGCCGACCGGCCCGTCGCCCGGACGTCGTCCTCGAAGAAGCGGATCGTGGTGCCGGCGCTGCTGACCATGAAGATGTCGTCGCCACCGCTTGTCTGCACGACCCGGACCAGCTCGTCGTCGTCACGCAGGTTGATGGCGATCAGCCCATCGCGCCGGGACGAGTCGTATTCGGTGAAGCGGGTCTTCTTCACCATGCCGTTCTTGGTGGCGAAGAACAAGAATCGCGACGTCTCATAGTCGCGGGTGTCGATGATGGCCTGGATGCGCTCCCCCGGCGCCAGCGACAGGAGGTTGGGCATGGCCGTGCCCCGTGCCGTGCGGTCCTTCATCGGGATCTCATGCGCCTTGAGCCGGTAGACCCGGCCCCGGTTGGAGAAGAACAACAGGAACGCGTGCGCGGTGGTGTGGACGATGCGCTCGACGTAGTCCTGGTCCTTGAGCTTGGCGCCGGCCACACCCCGCCCGCCCCGGCCCTGGGTGCGGAAGGCGTCCGCGGCCACCGTCTTGATGTAGCCGGCGTGGGTCATTGTGACGACGAGCTCTTCGTCGTCGATGAGGTCGAGGATGTCGATATCGCCCGGGTCGTAGGTGACCTCGGCCCGGCGGGGCTGGGCGTGCTTGGACCGGATCTCACCCATCTCGTCCTTGATGACCTGCCGCAGGCGACCTGGGTCGGCGAGGATGGCCTCGAGCTCGGCGATGGTCTCCCGTAGTTTGGCCAGCTCCTCCTCCATCTGCGCTCGGCCAAGCCGCGTGAGGCGGGAGAGGGGCATATCGAGAATGTGCTCGGCTTGGACTTCCGAGAACTCGAAGGGTGCCGCCATCAGGCCGTCTCGGGCGGTCGGCTTGTCGGCCGATGCCCGGATGAGGGCGATGATCTCGTCGATCATGTCGAGGGCCTTGATGAGGCCTTCGAGAATGTGGGCCCGGTCGCGCGCCTTGCGCAGGCGGAACTCCGAGCGCCGGGTGATGACCTCGACCTGGTGGGCGATGTAGTAGGTGAGGGCCTGGACCAGGTTGAGGGTGCGGGGCACGCCGTCGCACAGGGCGACCATGTTGACGCCGAAGTTGGTCTGCAGCGGCGTGTGCTTGAACAGGTTGTTCAGCACCACCGAGGCGTTGGCGTCGCGCTTGAGGTAGATGACGAGCTTGGTGTCCTCGCCGGAGGACAGGTTCTTGATGTCGCGGATGCCCTCGATCTGGCGGGAGTCGACCAGGTCGGCGACCTTGGACGCCACCGACGACACACTCACCTGGTAGGGCAGTTGGGTGACGTGGATCTCCGAAGTGGTCTTGCCCTCGACGATCTCGGCCTTGGCCCGCATGCGGATGGAGCCCCGGCCGGTGCGGTAGGCGTCCATGATCCCGGCTCTCCCCAGGATGTACGCGCCTGTGGGAAAGTCCGGCCCCTTCACGAAGGCCATGAGGTCGTCCGCCGTGGCCTCGGGGTGGTCGATGAGGTGGAGCGTGGCGTCGATGATCTCGGCCAGGTTGTGGGGCGGGATGTTGGTGGCCATGGCCACGGCGATGCCCTGGCTGCCGTTCACCAACAGGTTGGGGAAGCGGCTGGGGAGAACGCTGGGCTCGGTGAAGTCGCCCGAGTAGTTCTCGACGAAGTCGACTGTGTCCTCGTCGATGCCGGCCAGCATCTGCATGGCCAGCTGGCTGAGCCGCGACTCGGTGTAGCGCTCGGCGGCTGCTTCGAACTCGGGCGAGCCGTAGTTGCCGTGGAAATCGATCAGGGGGTGGCGGAGGCTGAACGGCTGGGCCATGCGGACCAGAGCGTCGTAGATGGCCTGGTTGCCGTGGGGGTGGTACTGGCCCATGACGTGACCGGTGATGCGGGCGCACTTGACCATGGTGCGGTCGGGGCGGAAGCCCTGGTCGAACATGTCCCACAGGATCCGGCGGTGCACGGGCTTGAGCCCGTCGCGCACGTCGGGCAGGGCGCGGGCGGTGATGGTGGACAGCGCGTAGATGAGGTACGACTGCTCCATCTCGGTCTGGAGCTCGATGGGCTCCACGTTGGGGAACTCGTCGAGAGGCGGTGTGGTGTCTGACATCAGATGTCCAGGAACCGCACGTCGGTGGCGTTGGTCTGGATGAAGAGCTTGCGGGCCTCGACGTCCTCCCCCATCAGGATCGAGCACACCTCGTCGGCGAGGGCCGCCTGCTCGACCGACACCTGCAGGAGGGTGCGCTTGTGCTCGTCCATCGTGGTGTCGCGCAGCTCGGCGTAGTCCATCTCGCCGAGGCCCTTCAGGCGGGCGAACTCGTGCTTCTTGTTGGGGTTCTCGGCGATGTAGCGGTCTCGGGCCGCATCGTCCTTCAGGTAGATCTTCTCCTTGCCCACGATGGTGGAGTACAGCGGGGGTTGGGCGATGTAGATGTGGCCCTGGTCGACCAGGTCCTTCATCTGGCGGAAGAAGAACGTGAGCAGCAGCGTGCGGATGTGGTTTCCGTCGACATCGGCGTCGGCCAGGATGATCACCTTGTGGTAGCGGATCTTGGCGACGTCGAACTCCTCACCGAGATTGGCGCCGATGGCCGAGATGAGCGACTGGATTTCGGCGTTCTTGAGCATCTTTTCGATGCGGGCCCGCTCGACGTTGAGGATCTTGCCCCGGATGGGGAGGATGGCCTGCTTGATCGGGTTGCGGGCGTTGATGGCCGAGCCGCCGGCGCTGTTGCCCTCGACGATGAACAGCTCCGACTCTTTCGGGTCGCGCGACGAGCAGTCGGCCAGTTTTCCGGGGAGGCCGGCGCCCTCCAGGAGAGTCTTGCGGCGGGTCAGCTCGCGGGCCTGGCGGGCCGCCATACGGGCCCGCGCCGCCTGGGTGCCCTTGGCCACGATCTGGCGGGCTTCAGTGGGGTTCTCCTCCAGCCACTCGCTGAACTTCTCATTCGCCACCCGCTCGACCAGCGAGCGGATGGAGACGTTGCCCAGCTTGGCCTTGGTCTGGCCCTCGAACTGGGGCTCGCGCAACTTGACGCTGACGATGGCGGTCAGGCCCTCGCGGATGTCCTCCCCCAGGAGGTTGTCGTCCTTCTCCTTGAGGAGGCCCTTGGCCCGGGCGTAGCGGTTGACCACGTTGGTGAGGGCCTTCTTGAACCCCTCCTCGTGCATGCCGCCCTCGATGGTGGCGATGCCGTTGGCGTAGGAGTGAATGCCCTCGTAGTAGCCGGTGTTCCACTGCAGGGCGGCCTCGACCTCCTGGTCGGCCTCGGCGGCGTCGAAGTGGGCCACCCGCTTGAACAACGCATCCTTTGACGCGTTCAGGTGGCGTACATAGTCGATGATGCCGCCGCCGTACTTGAACGTCTGCTCCTGCTCGTGGCCGGGGCGCTGGTCGAAGAAGCGGACCTCCAGGCCTTTGTTCAGGAAGGCGTAGATCTGGAGGCGCTCGAGGATGGTGGTGGCCCGGAACTCGGTGCCTTCGGAGGCGAAGATTGTCTCGTCGGGCCAGAAGGTGATGGTGGTGCCGGTCCGGCCCCGCGGCGCCTTGCCGACGACCTCGAGCTTGCCTTGGGGCCGGCCGCCGTTGAGGAACGTGAGGGCGTGGTGCTTGCCGTCACGGTCGACCTCGAGCTCGAGGCGCTTGGACAGGGCGTTGACCACCGACACGCCGACGCCGTGGAGGCCACCGGAGACCTTGTAGCCCCCGCCGCCGAACTTGCCGCCGGCGTGGAGCACGGTGAGCACGACCTCGGCGGCGGATTTACCCCGGGAGCCGGGGTGGGGATCGACGGGGATTCCACGGCCGTCGTCGACCACCCGGCAACCGCCGTCGGGCAGGAGGGTGACGTCGATCCGGGTGGCGTGGCCGGCCATGGCCTCGTCGACCGAGTTGTCGACCACCTCCCAGACGAGGTGGTGGAGGCCGTTGAGGCCGGTGGAGCCGATGAACATGCCGGGCCGCTTGCGGACCGGTTCCAGCCCCTCGAGGACCTGAATGTCTTTGGCCCCATAGGAAGGGGTATCAACCGCCACGCGCGGCCTTTCTCTGCGACGTCATGTGCGAGTCGACCGGGGAGGTCGAGAAAGGGCGATCAGGCGAACCGATCAGCCACAAAAGCGCTGGTCATCGCCCTGATTGCCACTACGAGATTCTATCAGAGAGGGCTCTTATCGGGGGCGGATGCGGACCGCGATACGGGAGACGACGCCGGCGCCGAGCGTCTCGTCGAGCCGGCGACGGAGATCGGCCTCCAGCCACCCCAGCTGGGCGCCCCAGGCCGACTCGTAGGCCACGATGGTGAGGGTGCCGGCCCGCAGGGCCACGGGGGCGCAGTGGGTGGCCAGCTGCTCACCGACCACCGCCGGCCAGCGCTGGAGCAGGTCGACCAGTGCCGGCCCACCGGCGCCGCCCAGGTTGCGGGTGACGGCCGGGAGTGAGTCGGCGATGGGCCGGGCCGGGGGGCCACCCGGCTCGGGGATGGGGTGCCAGCCGGGGCCGGGCTTCGGCCGTTTCATGTGAGCGACAGCCTCATCCGAGGGACAGTGTGCCGGCGGTCACGGTGACGACCTGATCGGGCTCGGCGCCGGCCGGCAGGGGGCCGGCGGTCGTGAGCACCGCCTGCCCGGGCGGCAGGTGGTGGAGCAGGGCGTCGGTGCGGCCGGGATCGAGCTCGGAGAACACGTCGTCGAGGAGGAGGACAGGGACGTCGTCGAGGGCGTCGGCCACCAGGCGGTGGGCAGCCAGGCGCAGGGCCAGGGCCATCGACCGCTGCTCCCCCTGTGAGGCATGCGTGCGGGCGGGCATGGCGTTGATCCGCAGGGTCAGGTCGTCCCGGTGGGGCCCGACCAGGCAGACGCCCCGGCGCAGCTCGTCGGCGCGGGCCGCAGCCAGGGCGGCGGCCAGGCCGGCGTGGCGCCAGGGGGCGTCGTAGCCCGCGGTGATCGCACCTCTGGTAGGCGAGAGGTCGGCGTAGGCCTTGGCCAGCGCCGGCTCCAGGTCGGCCACCAGGGCGGCCCGGGCGTCGGCCAGCGCCTCGCCGGTGGTGACGAGTTTGGAGTCCCACACGTCGAGCGTGGTGGCGATGTCGGGTGTCAGCCGCCCGCCAGCTTGGCGCAGGAGGGCGGTGCGCTGGCGCAGGATGCGGTCCAGGTCGCGGCGGGTGGCCTCGTGCTTGGGCGACAAGGCCACGAGGGTGTCGTCGAGGTAGCGCCGGCGGGCCGAGGGGCCGCCCTTCACCAGCTCCAGGTCGTCGGGGGCGAAGACGCTGACCCGCAGGGCGTCGAGCAGGTCGGCGGAGCGGCGCAAGCGCTGCTTGTTCACCGTGACCCGGCCCCGGGAGGCGATCTCAGCCTCGATCAAGAGCTGGCGCCCCTGTCGCTGCCCCTCGCCGCGAACGACAGCCTGGGTCGCGCCCTCACGGACGAGGGCCTCGCTGGGCACGCCCCGGAACGACGCCAGGGTGGCCAGGTACCCGATGCCCTCCAGCAGGCTGGTCTTGCCCTCGCCGTTGGCGCCCCGCACGACGGTCAGGCCGGCGGGCAGGGTGAGGTCGGCTGTCTCGTAGTTACGGAACTCGTACAGCCAGAGGTGGGAGAGATGCACGGCTCATGAGACCCGTACCGGCATGAGCAGGTACAGGAAATCCGTGCCCTCGGTGGGCCGCAGGGTGGCGGGCTTGAGAGCGTCGAGGGTCTCGAGGACGACCTCGTCACCAGGGGTGGCTTCGACGCCGTCGATGAGGAACTCGGGGTTGAAGGCCACGACCATCTCGGCGCCCTCGTACTTGGCATCGAGATCCTCGCGGGCCTGGCCCACGTCGTGGGTGACGGCGGTGAGCTCGAGGCCGTCGGGCCGCAGGGCCATGCGGATGGGTGTGGCTTCCCGGGCCAGCAGCTTGACCCGGCGCACGGCGTCGAGCAGCGGCTCCTTGCCGACCGTGAGCCGGTTGGGGTACCCGGAGGGCACGAGCTGGCGGTAGTTCGGGAACTCGCCCTCGATGAGGCGGGTGGTGACCCGCACCGAGGAGACTTCGAAGCTGGCCTGGTCGTGGCCGAGGCGGAGGGTGACCTGCTCGGCATGCTGGAGCACGCGCTGCAGTTCGCCCAGGGCGCGAGCAGGGACCAGCACGTGCTGGCCCTCGGCCATGAGCGTGGTCCCCGGCAGGTCACGCATGGCCAGGCGGTAGGAGTCGGTGGCCACCAGGCGCAGGCCGGCGGGCTCGGCGGTCATGAGCACGCCGGCGAGGATCGGACGGGCATCGTCCTTGCTGGCGGCCCGCACCACCTGGCTCAGGGCGGCGGCCAGGGCCGCCGAGTCGAGGGTGACGGCATCTCCCGCCGGCTCGGGTAGGCGGAGGAACTCCTCGGCCGGTAGCACCCGCACGGTGAACTGGGAGCGGCCGGCGGCGATTTGGGCCTCTCCCCCTTCGAGGGCGAAGGTGACGGCGCCGGGCTCCAGGGCCCGGACGATGTCGGTGCCCAGACGGGCGGGGATGACGCAGACGCCTTCGTCGATACCCGACACCATCGCCTCGACCTGCACGGTGAGGTCGAGGTCGGACCCAGCCAGGTGCAGTACATCGCCCCTGATCTCGAGTCGGACACCGGACAGCGCCGGCAGCGCCCCTCCCCGCGTCGCTGCCGCCCGGGCCGCCGTGGCCAGGGCATCGAGGAGGACGTCGCGCTCAGCTCGAAACTTCACTGGTGGACCCAGCCCTTCTTTCTCTCTTTGTAGATCTCAAAATCAGAGGGAGCAGTAGGGGGTGTGGATTGTGGAGAAGTGGGCATCGGTGCTGGTGGGAGCACCGAGGGGCGTTCCCAGTCGTCCCCATGCTCCCACAGGGGTGTGACAGCGGGCAGGCCGGCTGTGGGCGGACGGCGGCTTCACCAACAGGTGGTCCACTGTTCAGCCACCGGTCTTCAGACGGGTCATGAGCTCGGTGACCTGGTCGTAGATCGTCCGCCGCTCGGCCATGAGCTTGGAGATCTTGGTCACCGCATGCATGACGGTGGTGTGGTCGCGGTCGCCGAACTCCCGGCCGATTGCCGGGTAGGAGAAGTCGGTCATCTCCCGCAGGACGTACATGGCGATCTGGCGGGCGGTGACGAGGGGGCGGCTGCGGCTCTTGCCCCGGAGATCGTCGATGCTCAGGCCGAACATCTCGGCCGTGGCCTCCAGGATGAGCTTGGGCGTGATGGGCCGTGGGGCGTTGGCGGTGATGAGGTCGCCAAGGACCTTCTCGGCCACCGGCAGGGTGAGGGCCATCTGGGTGATGCTGGAGTAGGCCAGCACCCGATGCAGGGCGCCCTCGAGCTCACGGATGTTGTTGGTGATGTTGGTGGCGATGTAGGACAGCACGTCGTCGGGCGCCCCGACGGGCTCGCGCTCGGCCTTCTTGCGCAGGATGGCCAGGCGGGTCTCGACGTCGGGTGGCTGGACGTCGGTCAGCAGGCCGGATACGAAGCGGCTGCGCAGGCGGTCCTCCAGAATCGCCATCTCCTTGGGCGGGCGGTCGGAGGACAGCACGATCTGACGGCCGGCGCTGTGGAGGGTCTCGAAGGTGTGGAAGAACTCCTCCTGGAAGCGCTCCTTGTGCTGGATGAGCTGCACATCATCAACGAGGAGGATGTCGCAGCCGCGGTAGCGGGACTTGAACGCCGAAGTGGCGTTGGTGCGGATGGCGTCGATGAAGTCGTTCAGGAAATGCTCGGTCGACACGTAGCGCACGATCAGGTCGGGCAGGTGCTGGCGCACGTAGTGGCCGATGGCGTGCAGGAGGTGGGTCTTGCCCAGGCCCGTGTCGCCGTAGATGAACAGCGGGTTGTAGGACTGCGCCGGCTGTTCGGCCACAGCCAGGGCGGCGGCGTGGGCGAAACGGTTGGACTCTCCGATGACGAAGTTCTCGAAGGTATACGCGGGGTTCAGGCCCACCTCGGGCATGGCGCTCCCGTTGGTTTCAGCCGCCTTGGTTCCGATGCCGGTGCGAAGCGGCGGCCCCTCGAACTCCAACTGGGGCCGGGGGTCAATCTCATCGTCGGCCGCGGGATCCGTGCGGACCTCGAGCACGACCTCGTACTGCTCACCAGCCACATCGCTGACCACATCGGTCACCAACTCCAGATAGCGGGCCTCGATGCGCTCCTTGGCCAGCGGGCTGGGCACGGTGAGGAACAGGCGATGATCGATGAGGTCGTGTGGGCGGGCCGAAGCCAGCCAGGTGTTCCAAATGCTGTCGGGAACCTCGTTGCGTAAGACGCCGACGCAGGCACCCCACAGGCGTTCCGCCCCTGCCACTTCGGAACCTCCCCTGTCGTCGGTCCACAGCGTTGCCCACAGATGTGGATAACGCGGCGGACGGCAATCCATGGTCGAGCAAGGCCAGGGAAGTGCGACGGCCCTCGTCCCGGGCTGGCCCGGGTGTCCGCAGAACGTAGCACCGGCTGAGCGGCCCGAAAACAGGCGATTCGAGCAGCTTTCTCGGTCCCTCGCGGTCCGCGTCGGGGCGTGGTTGGCGGCTGGTGCTCGGGGGCTCTACGCTGGGTGACGCCCGTCCGGCGCTCTCGTCGACGCGCGTCAATCGCCGGGAACGAACTCGTTTGTACAGAACACAGTTGCCGGGGAGCACAGTTGCCGGGGAGGCCACAGGGTGAAGCGCACATTCCAGCCGAACGTCAAGAAGCGGGCGAAGCGCCACGGGTTCCGGCACCGGATGTCGACCAAGGCCGGGCGGGCCATTCTGTCGGCCCGCCGGCGCAAGGGTCGTCACAGCCTGTCGGCCTGATCTGGTCCGTCCGTGACCGGGCGACCTTCGAGGCCCTGCGCCGCCAGGGCCGACGCGTAAGACGGGGGCCAATCACGGTAACGTGGCTGCCGGGCGACCCCGCCGAACCTCCGAGGGTCGCCTACGCCATCGGCCGGAAAGCCGGCGGCGCAGTGGTGCGCAACCGGATCCGGCGTCGTTTGCGAGCGATTATCCGTGAGGTGGGAGTCCAGCTACGCCCGGGCGCCTATCTGTTCGGTGCCAACGCGGCGGCGGCGTCCCTGTCCTATGGAGATTTGAGAGCAACGGTATGCCAAGCGCTCGGCGCACTGCACCGACCATGACGACACCTTCTCACCCCAGTGGTGACCCTTTCTCTCTTTCGGTGGCGGCCCGAGCACTCTCCGTGCCGATCCGGCTGTACCAGGCAGTGCGCGCCGGCCGCCCTTCGCCGTGCCGGTACTGGCCGACGTGCTCGACCTACGCCCTGGAGGCCCTCGAAGCCCACGGCGCCCTGCGGGGCGCCTGGCTGACGGCGCGTCGGCTACTGCGCTGCCATCCTTGGGCCAGCCGTTCTGGTGTCGACCTGGTGCCGGCGCCGGCGGCAAGAGCGTCGTCGTGAGGGCACCGATGCTGGCCTTCTGGATCCTCGATCCCATCTATTCGGCGATGGGAAGCGTGCTGGCGTTCTTCTACTCGGTGGTTGCGTCCTACGGCGTGGCCATCGGCCTGCTGACCGTCACCGTACGGATCTTCCTGATCCCGCTGACGACCAAGCAGGTGAAGTCCCAGCAGGCCATGCAGCGCATCCAACCCGAGCTCAAGCGCCTGCAGGCCAAGCACAAGAACGACCGCCAGAAGCTCAACGAAGAGATGATGAAGTTCTACAAGGAGAACAAGGTGAACCCGCTGGCCGGGTGCCTTCCGATCCTCCTGCAGGCGCCGCTCTTCATCGTCCTGTACCAACTCATCCTCAACCTCAGTCGCGACGGTGGGCCCAAGCACGTGCCCAGCGACAGCAAGCTGTACGCGTCGCTGGTCGAGTCGGGCGGCGAGATGGTGTCGTGGGGCTTCGACCTGGCCAGGTCGGCCTCGTCGGTCAGCGGCTTCGGCAACGCCCTCCCGTACTACCTACTGATCGCCATCACCGTGTCCACCGGGTACTTCCAGCAGCGCCAGATGACGTCGCGGATGCCGAAGGACGGGATGAACCAGCAGATGCAGATGGTGGCCAAGATCTTCCCGGTGATCATCGGCTTCGTGTCGCTGACGGTGCCCGCCGGCGTGGTCGTCTACTTCATCGTCTCCAACCTGTGGCAGATCGGCCAGCAGGCGGTCACCTTCAAGATTTTCCCGCCCGTGCATCTCACCGCCGGCGCCGACAAAGGCGGGGACACCAAGGACAAGGTGGTCAAGGGGAAGGGCGACAGCCCCAAGCGTGGCGGCGGCGCCACCGGCGCTCGCAACTCTCGCACCCCCAGTGGCCGCTCGGGCGGCGGGGCGGCCAAGGGAAAGAAGCAACCACCCAAGCAACCACTCAAGCCAACACCCAAGACGTCGGGCCGGGCCCAGCCCAAGGCGAACCGCCCGCCCCCGTCACCCCGTCCGAAGGGCCTGCCCCCTCGAGGCAAGGGTGGCGCCGGCGGCGGAGCTGGGGGGAGCGGCGGCCCGAACGCCAACGGGAACGGCACGTCGGCCAAGAACTCGCGTAGGAAGGAAGAATAGGCGTGGAATGGGTCGAGGTGACGGCGAAGACAATTGAAGAGGCCAAGGACGAGGCCCTCGACGAGTTGGGGGTCGACGAGAGCGAAGCCGAGTTCGAGGTGCTCGAGGAGCCGAAGGCCGGCCTGTTCGGCCGCCTACGCTCTGAGGCTCGCGTCCGGGCCCGGGTGGCGCCCACGGAAGTGCGGCCCAAGGTGGAGCGGGGTTCTCGCCGGCGAGGCCGGAAAGACCGTCCCGATGACAACGGGCTCTCAACCGCCGGCGAGGCCGCGGCGCCGGGCCCGGCGTCAGCCCCGTCTGGCGCAGCATCCTCGCCGGCGAACCGGGCCGGCGCCGAACGCGGCGGGGCCCGTTCCGCCGACAGTGGAGTCCGCCCCCGCAACGACAGACGGAAGAAGCCCGCCGCTGAAAAGCCCGCCACTGAAAAGGGAGAAGCCATGTACGACGCGCAGGAGCCGGCGGGGGATGCCGGCGAGATGGGCGAAGAGTTTCTGAGCGGCCTGATCTCGGCCTTCGGAGTGCAGGGTTCGGTCACCCGCAACCTGCTGGACGATGGCGATACTCTGGAGCTGGCGGTTGAGGGCGACGATGTCGGCATGCTGATCGGCCCCCGGGGGGCGACGCTGTCGGCCATCCAGGAACTAACCCGCACTGTGGCCCAGCGCAAGGCCGCTGATGGCCAGCCCCGCATTGTGGTCGACGTGGCCGGGTACCGGAAGGACCGCCGCGAGGCGCTGGAGCGCTTCACCCGCGATGTCGCCGCCCAGGTGGTCGCCTCCGGCGTGGTCCGAGTCCTCGAGCCGATGCCGCCCGCCGATCGCAAGGTTGTGCACGACACCGTCAACACCATCGACGGTGTCTCGACGAACTCCGAGGGCGAGGAGCCCCGCCGGCGGGTGGTCATTCTGCCCGACGCCGGCTGATCGGACGGTGAACGGGCACCGGGACCCGCTGGTCCCGGTGCTGGAGGAGGCCCGCCGGCTGGGG
>CAYZMG010000022.1:0-39611 GCA_964479465.1 uncultured Acidimicrobiales bacterium | reverse complement strand
TCCATCTCGACCATGCCGCCGGTTACGCCGTCGCGCTTGAGGTGGATGCCGGCGCCGGGTGGTCGCCGGCCCACGCAGCCGACCTCGGCAGCGGCGCTGGCCTTCCCGGCCTTCCGCTTGCCCTACGGTTTCCAGCGGCGACGTGGACGCTGGTGGAGGCGTCGGTACGGCGGGCGGCATTCTTGCGGGCCGTGGTGGATGCCCTTGGGTTGAGCGGCCGGATCGCGGTCGTCGAGGAGCGGGCGGAGGCTGTCGGCCGGGCCGCGGAGTACCGGGGGAGCTTCGACCTCGTCGTGGCCCGGAGCTTCGGTGCCCCGGCGGTGCTGGCCGAGTGCGCGGCACCACTCCTGTGCACCGGTGGGCGGGCCGTAGTCAGTGAGCCGCCCGGTGGGGCGCCCGATCGGTGGCCGGCGGAGGGGCTGAGGCAGTTAGGGATGGCGCCCGGGGCTGCGGTGCAGGCCGGCGGGGCGGCCTACCAAGTGCTGCGGCAGGAGGAGCCCTGTCCTGAGCGCTGGCCCCGGCGGGTGGGTGTTCCCGCCAAGCGACCACTCTTCTAGGCGTCGGGGAGCGGGCGGAACCGCAAGTTTCAACCCTAAAGCCAATGTTCCACGTGAAACAGAGCTTGACCCTTGGACTCCACGTGGGAGAATGCCCCGATGGAGGACGAGCGCAGCAACGGCGGCTTCGGCTGGTCCCCGGTCGGGCAACTGGCCGCCGACCAACCGCCCTTCGACGGGTCGGCTGATGGGGGAGACGAGGAGCAGGGCTTCTTCGATCCACCCGAGGATGCCTCGCCGGCGGAGGACCCTGGAACGACAGCAGCTTTCGAAGAGGTCCCCCCTCCCCTGCCGACATTTGACCTTGCTGCCCTGGACTCTGCCGACGCTGTCCTAGAATCCGCCGACGCTGCCGAGTCTGACGCGCCAACCGATGCCTGGGCGCCGGCGCCGGCCCCTGACCCGAACTCGGTCACCGATGCGCCAGCGCCGGCCGCCCGCCG
This sequence comes from uncultured Acidimicrobiales bacterium, assembly GCA_964479465.1. Lineage (GTDB taxonomy): Bacteria > Actinomycetota > Acidimicrobiia > Acidimicrobiales > AC-14 > CADCTB01. Next base: position 38,611 of record CAYZMG010000022.1, on the reverse strand, counting down.
GACCACCGACGTGGTACGCCCCCTCCCCCGGTTCATGGCCGTGGCCAACCAGAAGGGCGGCGTGGGCAAGACGACCACGGCGGTGAACCTGGGGGCGGCGCTGGCCGAGCTGGGCTACCGGGTCCTGGTCGTCGACCTCGACCCCCAGGGCAATGCCACCACCGGTCTGGGCATCAACGCCCGCAACCTCCAGTCGTCCATCTACGACGTGCTGCTCAACGACATGGACCTTGAGGACTGCATCGAGCCGACCGAGGTGCGGAACCTCTTCCTGGCCCCGGCCACCATCGACTTGGCCGGCGCCGAGATCGAGTTGGTGCCGGCGTTCAGCCGGGAACTCCGCCTCCGGCGGGCCCTCGAGCGCGTGGGCGACGATTACGACTTCGTGTTCATCGACTGCCCGCCCTCACTGGGGCTGCTGACGGTCAACGGGCTGGCGGCGGCGACCGAGGTGGTCGTGCCGATCCAGTGCGAGTACTACGCCTTAGAGGGCCTGGGCCAGCTCCTGCGCAACGTGGAGCTGGTGCAGCGCAACCTCAATCCCACCCTGGAACTGGGAGCCATCATCCTGACCATGTACGACGCCCGCACCAAGCTGTCCGATCAGGTCGCCAAGGAGGTGCGCAAGCACTTCGGTGCCAAGGTGTGCCGCAACATCGTGCCCCGAACCGTCCGCCTGTCCGAGGCGCCCTCGTTCGGGCAACCCATCATCGTGTTCGACTCGACCTCGCGAGGAGCCATCGCCTATCGCGAGCTAGCCAAGGAGGTGAGCGGTGGCACGCCAAGGCGGGCTGGGTAGGGGGCTCGGCGCCCTGATACCCCCCCGGAGCGGTATCGAGGACGGCGACCAGACCACATTTCAGGAGTTGCCGATCGGGGCCATCTCCCCCAATCAGCGCCAACCGCGTACCCAGTTCGACGAGGAGGCCCTCGCCGCCCTCACGGCATCGGTTCGGGAGCTCGGTGTCCTCCAGCCCGTGCTGGTTCGGCCTTCGGGTGGGGGAGCGTTCGAGCTGATCGCCGGGGAGCGTCGATGGCGGGCGGCCAAGCGCGCCGGGCTCTCCCTGATCCCGGCCATCGTCCGGACCGTCGATGACACCCTGTCGCTCGAACAGGCGCTGGTGGAGAACATCCAACGGGAGGATCTCAACCCGTTGGACGAAGCCGCGGCCTATCAGCAGCTCCTGGAGGACTTCCATCTCACCCACGACGAGCTGGCATCACGGGTCGGCAGGAGCCGGGCCGCCATCTCGAACACCCTGCGGCTGTTCCAGCTCCCGCCGACGGTGCAGCGCCTGGTGGCCGAGGGCCGCCTCACCGCGGGCCACGCCCGGGCCCTTCTCACCACCCCCGACCGCTCCTACCAAGAGGCCCTGGCCCAGCGCATCGTCACCGACGGCATGTCGGTGCGGGCGGTGGAGGAGGCGGCCCGTCAGCACAACACCGATCAGGCGGCGCAGGTCAGCGGGGCGCTACCGCCGGCCGGCGCCGGCGGTAGCGGCGACACCCGTCGGTTGCGACCGCCCGGCCTGCTGGAGCTGGAGGAGTTGCTCTCCACCCACCTCGACACCCGGGTGGCCATCAGCATGGGCGGCTCCAAGGGGGCCAAGGGCAGGGTCACCATCGAGTTCGCCACCCTCGAGGATCTGGAGCGCATCTACCGGGCCATGACCCCCGCCCAGGTCGTGCCCGACTAGTCGCCGGCCGGCGCCGGCGCCGCCACCATCCTCGTCACCACCGCACTGGCCAGCCATGTGGTCACCGGCACGGCGGCGATCAGGCCCAGGCTGCCGACGAGGGTCTGGACGATCTCCTGCGCCACGATCTCGCCGGTGATCACGTCGCCCAGGCGCCGGTCGGCGACGGTGAAGATGACAAACAGGGGGAGGGCGGCGCCGGCGTAGGCCAACACCAGGGTGTCGACAGTGGAGGCGATGTGGTCCCGCCCGATCTGCATCGCCGACCGGTAGAGGTGGCCGGCGTCCACTGCAGGGTTGGCCCGGTAGATCTCCCAGACGGCCGACGCCTGGGTGACGGTCACGTCGTTGAGGACGCCCAAGGCGCCGATGACGATGCCGGCCAGCAGCATCCCCCGCAGGTCGATCGTGCTCCCCAATACCCCCCGGAGGTATGTACCCTCCTCTGATGACAGGCCGGTCAGCTTGGTGACCTCCACGAAGACCACGGCCAGGCCCGCAGTCAGGGCCAAGGCGGCGAGCGTGCCCAGTACTGCGGTGGTGGTCCGGGCCGATACCCCGTGGGCCAGGTAGATGATCACCAGGGCGATCACCGACGCCCCCAGAATCGACGCGGCCAGCGCGCTCTCGCCGGCAAGGATCGCCGGCAGCACGAAGCGCACGATCACCAGCAGGCTCACTCCGAGCCCCAGCAGTGCCGCCAACCCCCGCCACCGGGCCAGGCCGACCACCGCCACGGCGAACAGGAGACCGAGCGCCAGCAGCGGCGTCCGGCGCTGGAAGTCAGAGAAGAAATAGGCCACCGGTTGGCCCGGATCGGCCGCCCGGCCCAGGACGATATGATCTCCCCTACGCAACGTGGGTTGATCAGGACTCTCAGTGATGTCGAGGGTGGTCGTCTCCCCTTTCTCCGGGCCGCTGTCCAGACGAGCGGTCACGTCCCGGCACACCAGATCGACACCGGGTAGCGCCGAGCGGCAGGGGACGACCGGCGCCGCCGTCACCGTGGCGTTGACCAGGTCGACCGGCGTCCCCAGGCCGACGGTGCGATCACGGGGCGTCGGCGGCGGCCACATGACCATCAGTCCGACGAGGGTGGCGAGAACGAAGGCGCCGACCACGCCGGCCAGCAGCCGGCGGAGCGGTTCAGGGAGGCGGAGCGGCTCGGCGGAGGCCGCCGGCGGACCGTGTGTGTGGGCCAAGGGCGACAGTGTGGCCCGCGACGGAGGAGATGTTCGTCAGGCCCGGGCGGGGCCCGGCCGGCGGGGCGCATGCAGGATGGCCAGGCGCTGCCCCGAGGTCAATCGGAGTCGCCAGGGGCGCTCGGAGAGCGCCCGGGTGACCACGCGGGCGACGTCATCGGCCGACACCGGCGTGACCTGATGTCCGGAAGAGCGGTCAATGCCGTTCACCCGAGCCACCCCCCCAACACAGGCACTTCCTCACAGGCACTCCTCATAGCGTCTCCTTCCCTTTCACCATAGCCGAGCGTCTCAGTCGGCGAACCACTGGAGGAGGTCGACCAGCACCCGCGCCACTTCCTGCGCGACCAGCAGGTGGGCATCGAACCCCTCGGCGGTACCAAGCCCACTGTCGGGGTCGACCGAGGACGCGGCCAGGACGGCGATGATCTCGGCGCCGGCGCTGGTGACCGGCATGGCCGCCACCACTGCCAGGTTCCGGGACCGGTGCTGCTGATCTGGTGTCAGGCCATAGGTGTCGTCGGAGACCTCGGACCCCCGGGCCAGCACGTACTCACCGGACAGCCAGGCCTCGCCGACTGCGCCTACGCCCGGCTTCCATCCCTGGCTGGGGCTGGGCTGGCCCTCGAACGCCGGCAGCAGCAGCTCCCGCTGCTCGTCGTACAAATAGAGGTGGAACCAGGCGCCGGCGAGCGGGCCCACCTCCGGCTCCAGCAGCCGCCCCAGGACTTCCGAGGCCAGCACCAGACGGGTGGCGGTCACCACCTGATCGACCTGTACCGGCGCCACCCCGGGCGCCTCGGCCAGTTCGGTGGAGAGCGCCCGTTGCTCGTCGAGGGTGAGCTTGAAGCCGGTGGCGGGACCCACCTCGGCGTTGCGGAGGCGGGGGAGGACGACGCCGACGGTGACCAGGCCGCTGCCGAAGATCAGCAGGCCGAGAGCGTACGGCGCATCGTCACTGCGAAGAAAAGAGGCGCCCAGCAGGCACGCGCCCAGAACCACCAGGATGACGCTGCCGCCGTTTCGGGCCGCAGAACCCACACCGGAATGATCGCAGGAGGATGGGACAGCGTGGCGCCTCCGTTCTCACGGTGGCGCCACGCCGGCGGAATGACGTTGTGACCTACTTGTGGACGGGGCCGAATGCGTCGCCCACGGCGCGGCGGGCCTTCTTGAGCAGCCCCTCGGCGTCCTTGGCCGCAGCCTCGCTGCTCGGACCGGTGCCCTGGGCGGTGCGTCCCTCGGCGTCGGTGGTCAGTCGCACGACGCTCTCGTTCCCAGCGCCGTCGTAGACTGACATCTCCGCCACGTCGCCCCCATCGGCGATGAACGGGGCACGCGCACCCTCACCCGGGCCGGCACGGTGCTGGTGGTGGTCGGTGTCGCCGGCGATGCCTTCTTGGCGGTTTCCTTGTTCGCTCATGATCCCGTTCTACCCAGGGGGCCGGAGGAGCCAACCCGCCGAAGGAGGCCGTCCGCCGGGTACTAGCGTGACCAGCGGTGGCCGATCAGGCGAAGTTCGCAGAGATGGCGATGGAGCACATGCCCTCGCTGTACACCGCGGCCCTGCGCATGACCCGCAACCCCTCCGACGCCGAGGATCTCGTCCAGGAGACCTACCTCAAGGCCTACCGCGCCTTCAACAGCTTCACCGAGGGCACGAATCTCAAGGCCTGGCTCTACCGCATCCTGACCAACACCTACATCAACGCCTACCGGGCCAAGAAGCGGCGTCCGGAAGAGTCCGACATCGACGACCTGGAGAACTTCTACCTGTACCGGCGCCTGGGCGGCCTCGAGGGCGCCGCCGCCGGCCGCAGTGCCGAGGACGAGGTCCTCGACCACTTCACCGAGACCGAGGTGAAGGAGGCCATCGAGGCCCTGCCCGAGCAGTTCCGCATGGCGGTGCTGCTCGGCGACGTGGAAGGATTCTCCTACAAGGAGATCGCGGAAATTCTCGACGTGCCCATCGGAACAGTGATGAGTCGGCTGCATCGCGGAAGAAGGGCGCTCCAGAAGCGGTTATACGAGTTCGGACGTCAGCGTGGACTGGTACCCGAGCGTGAGGGGACACATGGATGAGCACTGCATAGAGGCGGTGGAGCTGCTGTACCACTACCTCGACGGCGAGCTCACCGACGAACGACGAGTCCTGATCCAGCGCCATCTCGACGACTGCCCGCCGTGTTTCGACGCCTACGACTTCGAGGCTGAGCTGCGCATCGTCGTGCGCCAGAAGTGCCGGGACCACGTACCGGAGAGCCTGGTGGAGCGGGTGGCGCGGGCCCTGCGAGAAGAGACGGCCGACGCGGAATAGCCGGCCCCCCCGGCCGGTTGGTTCGAACATGTCCGAAGGATCTGTCGCAGGGCACCCGATCTCAGGGAACGACCGGCCGTCGAAGGCGTTCAAGGCCGGTCGCACGTGTCGCGAGACGGGATGCGCAACCATTCTCTCCATCTACAACGATGGGGCCTTCTGTGCGCAGCACGCGCCCATGGTCGTCCCCCGGGTTCGAGGCAAGAAGATCGCCTGACAGCAGCGCCGGCCCGCCCGACACCGCCGGCGCCAAGACCGGGCAGTGCGCACGCTGTAGGAGCAGCCTCCCCGGCCGGTACAGTCGCCACCCATGGAGCTTCTTCTCGCGGCCGCCAAGCCCTGGGCCTACTGGATCGCACCCATGATCCTGGTCAGCTCGGTTCTGGCGGTGCTGGCCTACATCCTCATGTACGTGTTCAAGGTCGTCGCCGCCAAGTACCCGAAAACCTGATGACCGGCCCGGATGGTCGGTCCAGCGGGACCGACGCCATCGCCTGGGACACCGCGGAGCGCATCGCCATCCGGGTGGCCGGGCGCGAGCCTCTGGCGGAGTCGTACCACTACGCCTCCTTGGAGCCGGACTTTCGCGAGTTCACCGCCGAGGCCGAGGCCCTGGTGGAGGCCGAGACCGGTCTCAAGTCCCTGGCCGGCCCGGCCCGGGCGAGGGTCACCGACCGGGCGGGGTGGATCCGGGCCAACCTGGCCTCGTTCCAGCGCCTGCTGCGGCCTCTTACCGACCGCCTGGGGGAGCGCATGGGCGCCACCAAGGTCGCCCCCCTCGGGCGGCAGGTCGCCGGTGCCGAGGTCGGCGCCATGCTGGGCTGGATGTCGACCCGCGTCCTGGGCCAGTACGACATGCTCGTCATCGAGACCGAGAACCCTGAGGACCAGGACATCGTCTACTACGTGGGCCCGAACGTCCTGGCCCTGGAAAAGCGCTACGGCTTTCCGCCCCGGGAGTTCCGCCTGTGGCTGGCCCTCCACGAGGTCACCCACCGCATGCAGTTCACCGGCGTCCCGTGGCTGCGGCCCTACTTCCTCTCACTGGTCGACGAGACCCTGGGCTCCTTCGACCCCGACCCCAAGAAGATGGTCGAGGCGCTCAAGCGGGCCGTCGCCCAGGCCCGGGCCGGCCACAACCCCCTCGACGAGGGGGGAATCGTCACCATCCTGGCCACGCCCGAGCAGCAGAAGACCATCCATCGCATCGGCGGCCTCATGAGCGTGCTCGAGGGCCACGGCGACCTGATCATGGACCGGGCCGCCACCGACCGGGTGCCCAGCGCCGATCGCTTCAGCAGCGTGCTCCACGACCGGCGCCAGGCCAAGGGTGCGGCCAAGGTCGTCCAGAAGCTGGTGGGCCTGGAGGCCAAGCTCAAGCAGTACCAGGAGGGGGAGAAGTTCCTCGAGACCCTGGAGGAGGCCGGCGGCGCCGGCATCGAGATCCTCTGGCGGGGCCCGGAGTACCTGCCCGACCTGGCCGAGATCCGCGACCCCCAGCGCTGGCTGGCTCGAGTCTCCGAGGCCACCGCCCAGCCGGCGTGACGTGAGGTACGGGGCCCTGCTGGCCCGCTGCACCTTCCCCCCCGCCGGCACCGCCGTCACCTGCGCCGTCTCGGGCGGGGCCGACTCCCTCGCCCTGCTCGTGCTGGCGGTCGCCTCCGGCTGTGAGGTCACCGCCGTCCACGTCGACCACGGCCTGCGCCCCGGCTCGGCGGCCGAGGCCGGTGTGGTGCGCGACGCCGCCGCCGGGCTTGGCGCCGGCTTCCACGCCGAGACGGTGGACGTCGCCCCCGGTCCCAACCTCGAGGCCCGGGCCCGGGCCGCCCGCTACGCCGTGCTGCCCCCCGGCGTCCTCACCGGCCACACCGCCGACGACCAGGCCGAGACCGTCCTGCTCAACCTGCTGCGGGGCGCCGGCCTCGACGGCCTCGCCGGCATGCGGCGGGAGGGCCACCCGATCCTGGCGCTGCGCCGGTACGAGACCGAGGCCGTCTGCGCCACCGCGGGCCTGGTGCCCGTCACCGATCCCACGAACGCCGACCCCGCACACCGCCGCAACCGCGTCCGGGCCGAGGTCATCCCACTCCTGAAGGAGGTCGCCGAGCGCGACCCTGTCCCCATCCTGGCCCGGCAGGCGGGCATCCTTCGCGACGAGGCCGACGTCCTCGACGTCCTGGCCGCCGCCATAGACCCCACCGACGCCCACCGCCTGATGAGGTCGCCGCCGGCGCTGGCCCGACGGGCCGTCCGAAGGTGGCTCGCCGAGGGGCTCGACCACCCCCCCGACGCGGCGACGGTCGAGCGGGTCCTGGCGGTGGCCCACGGCATGGCCACGGGCACCGACGTAGGCGCCGGCCGGCGGGTGGCGCGCACGAGGAACGTCCTCCGCCTGGAGCAGTAACGTCGGCCCCCGTGACGGCCGATCCGCCCGCTCCACGGGCCTTGGATGACCCCAATCTGGGCGGGGTCGTCGTCAGTGAGGAGGCCCTGCAGGAGCGCATCGCCGCTCTCGGCCGCCAGATCACCGAGGACTACGCCGGCCGGGCGCCGCTCCTGGTCGGCGTGCTCAAGGGCGCCTTCGTCTTCATGAGCGACCTGGCCCGGGCCATCGACCTGCCCGTCGAGTTCGACTTCATGGCCGTGTCTTCCTACGGCAGCGCCACCAAGACCAGCGGCGTGGTCCGAATCGTCAAGGATCTCGATATCGACCTGTCCGACCGCCACGTCATCATCGTCGAGGACATCGTCGACAGCGGACTCACCCTGACCTACCTGCGCAAGAACCTCAAGGCGCGCAACCCGGCCAGTCTCGAAGTGTGCGCGCTGCTGGTCCGGGAGGGCCGCCAGAAGCGCTCACCCACGCTCAAGTACGTCGGTTTCACCATTCCGCCGGCGTTCGTGATCGGCTACGGGCTCGACGTCGGCGAGCGCTATCGCAACCTGCCCTACGTGTGTATCTGGGGCGGCACCGAGACATAGTCGGGGCCCGAGCGGCCCTACAGAGCGGGAGACGAAGGCCCGAGTTCCGCACCTCCCGGGGAGCGGGCACACTAGGGGAGTGAAGAATCGGTTACCGAAGGTGTTTCGTAGCGCGCCCTTCTGGGTGGTGGTGGGCCTCGTCGCCGTACTCGTGGTGGGTGGTGTGCTGCGGGGCGACGGAGATCCCAAGAAGCTCCGCCTGGATGAGTTCGAGACACTGGCGGCCGACGGCCAGGTCAAGACCGCCACCATCGCGGATCGTGACGCAGCCATCGAGGGCGAGCTGGCTAGCGGTGACAAGTACCGGGTCAACTACGTCCGCGACGACGCCGAGAAGGCGGTCGATGTCCTGCGCCAGGGCAACGTGGAGTTCGAGGTCGACCACCAGCGCGACGCCCTCTGGTGGACCATCGTGCAGACGTTCCTGCCCTTCGTCCTGCTCATCGGCGTCTTCCTGTTCGTCATGAACAGCATGCAGGGCGGCGGCAGCAGGGTGATGCAGTTCGGCAAGGCCAAAGCCAAACAGGTCGCCAAGGACCAGCCCAAGGTCACCTTCGCCGACGTCGCCGGTGCCGATGAGGCCGTCGAGGAGCTGCAGGAGATCAAGGAGTTCCTGGAGGCGCCGGCCAAGTTCCTGGCTATGGGGGCCAAGATCCCCAAGGGCGTCCTCCTGTTCGGCCCGCCGGGCACGGGCAAGACGCTGCTGGCCCGGGCCGTCGCCGGCGAGGCCGGCGTGCCTTTCTTCTCCATCTCGGGCTCCGACTTCGTGGAGATGTTCGTCGGGGTGGGCGCCAGCCGGGTGCGCGACCTGTTCGAGCAGGCCAAGCAGTCGGCGCCGGCCATCGTCTTCGTCGATGAGATCGACGCCGTGGGCCGCCACCGCGGCGCCGGCATGGGCGGCGGTCACGACGAGCGGGAGCAGACCCTCAACCAGCTCCTGGTCGAGATGGACGGCTTCGACACCAAGGCCGGCGTCATCCTCATCGCCGCCACCAACCGGCCCGACATCCTCGACCCCGCCCTCCTGCGCCCCGGCCGCTTCGACCGCCAGATCGTCGTCGACCGCCCCGACCTCGAGGGCCGGCGGGCCATCCTCAACGTCCACGCCAAGAACAAGCCGCTGGCCAAGGGGGTCGACGTCGACATCCTGGCCCGCCGCACCCCCGGCTTCACCGGCGCCGACCTGGCCAATCTCATGAACGAGGCCGCCCTCCTCACCGCCCGCCGCGGCTTCGAGGAGATCGGCATGCCCCAGCTCGAAGAGGCGGTCGACCGGGTCATCGCCGGCCCCGAACGCAAGAGCCGGCTCATGTCAGACAACGAGAAGCGGGTCATCGCCTACCACGAGGGTGGTCACGCCCTGGTCGGCCACGCCCTGCCCGATGCGGACCCGATCCACAAGGTCTCGATCGTCGCCCGGGGCCGGGCCCTGGGCTGGACGCTCGCCCTGCCCACCGAGGACAAGTACCTCACCTCCCGCTCGGCCCTGCGCGACCAGCTGGCCATGCTGATGGGCGGGCGCACGGCCGAGGAGCTGATCTTCGAGGACCCCACCACCGGCGCGTCCAACGACATCGAGCGGGCCACCCAGATCGCCCGGGCCATGGTCACCGAGTACGGCATGAGCGACGAAATCGGGCCGCAGCAGCTGGGCCAGAAGAACGGGGAGGTGTTCCTGGGCCGGGAGTTCGGCCATCAGGCCAACTACTCCGACCAGGTGGCGGCCAACATCGACTCCGAGGTGCGCCGGCTCATCGACGAGGCCCACTCCGAGGCGGCCGAGATCATCATCCAGTACCGGGAGATCCTCGACCGCCTGGCCGACGCCCTGATCGAGAAGGAGACGCTCGACACGCCCGAGGTCATGGCCCTCCTGGCCGACGTGCCCAAGCGGCCCCGCCGGCCGGCGGCGCCGTCGCCGGGCATCACCGTCCCGCCCCGCCGCATCCGCCCCTTCGGGACGCCGTGATGGCCGCCACTGCGCAACCGGCCGCCAAGCCGCCGGCGCTGCGGGCGTCGATCGCCTTCGGCATCGTGGGCGGCATCCTGCTGGTGATCGGCTTCGTGTCGGGCGCCCTCGGGGTGCTGATGGCGGCCACCGTCGCGGGCGTGTCCTCGCTGGTGTGCGCCCTGGTCTGGCGGGCCCAGCTCATCGAGGCGTGGCGCAAGGAGCACGGCCGCCCCACGCGGGATTGGTAGATCTCCCGAGGATCGAGCGGGCCGTCCGGGAGATCCTGGAAGCCATCGGCGAGGACCCCGAGCGGGAGGGCCTGGTCCGCACGCCCGAGCGGGTGGCGGCCATGTACGAGGAGATCTTCGCCGGCCTGGCCGATGACCCCGCCGGCCACCTCGCCGTCACTTTCGCCGCCGACCACGACGAGATGATCATGGTCAAGGACATCCCGCTCTACTCAGTGTGCGAGCACCACCTGGCCCCGTTCCTGGGCCGGGCCCACGTGGCCTATATCCCGAACGCGAGCGGGCGCATCACCGGCCTGTCCAAGCTGGCCCGGCTGGTCGACTCCTACGCCCGCCGGCCCCAGGTCCAGGAGCGCCTCACCTCACAGATCGCGGATGAAATCGACGAGAAGCTCGTCCCCCGGGGCGTCCTGGTGGTCGTCGAGGCCGAGCACCTCTGCATGTCCATGCGCGGCGTCCACAAGCCCGGCACCACCACCGTGACCTCCGCTGTCCGCGGGCTGTTCCGCACCCAGGCCGCCACCCGGGCCGAGGCCATGGCGTTCATCCATGGCACGAGGTAGCATTCCACTCCGATGAAACTGGTCGTCGTCGGGCCACCCCCCGTCGAGATCACCGCCTTCCTCGCTCGGCGACGCGCCCTCGGTCAGGACCCGACGGCGGCTACCACCGCGCCCAGTTGTCCACCGTCTGGGTACCAACCGCGGCGATCGTCGTCGAGGTCGTGTTCCCCGACGACGAGACGTGGGAGAAGTTCGACTTCTACGCCCGCCATGCCGTCGACGAGATCTGCATCGCCGACCCCCTCACCCGCCAGATCCGCTGGTTCGTCCTCGCCGGCGAGGCCTACGAGGAGACCGGCACCAGCCCCTTGCTGGGTGTGACCACCGCCGACCTGGTCGCCGGCATCGACTGGCCGGGCTGACCTCGAATCAGCCGGCTCGCCGGCCAGTACTCTCTGTGTCCAATGAGGCCGTTGGTCATGGGCGTGCTGAACGTCACGCCTGATTCCTTTTCCGACGGTGGCCGGTGGGTCGATGCCGGTGCGGCCGTCGTCCACGGCCTGCGCATGGCTTCCGAGGGGGCGGATGTGATCGACGTGGGCGGCGAGAGCACCCGCCCTGGCGCCGAGACGGTGCCCATCGACGAGGAGCTGCGCCGGGTCCTGCCCGTGGTCGAGGCCCTGGCACCCCACGTCCGGGTGTCGATCGACACCCGCAAGGCTGAGGTGGCCGAGGCCGCCCTCGCCGCCGGCGCCAGCCTCCTCAATGACGTGTCGGCGTCCCTCGCGCCGGTGGCCAAAGCGGCCGGCGCCGGCTGGGTGGCCATGCACATGCAGGGCGAGCCCCGCACCATGCAGCAGGACCCCACCTACGACGACGTGGTGGCCGAGGTCCGGGCGTTCCTCGTGGCGCGGGCCGAGGCCGCCGGCGTGGAGGAGGTCTGGATCGACCCGGGCATCGGGTTCGGCAAGACGACGGAGCACAACCTGGCCCTGCTGGCTCACCTCGACGACCTTGTCGCCACCGGGTACCCGGTGGTCGTCGGCACCAGTCGCAAGGCTTTCCTCGGCCGGCTTACTGGCGGGGCCCCCGCCGGCGACCGCGTCGCGGCCTCGGTCGCCACCGCGGCCTGGGCCCTGTCACAAGGAGCGTCGATGGTCAGGGTCCACGACGTCGCCCCCACGGTGGCGGCGGCGAGGTTGCTGTGAGAATCGCCTCGCAACCGGAGGTTGCTCGGCGAGGCAATCGCGCTCCGGCTGCCCGGCGGAGCCGGTCAGCCTCCGCCGTTTCCTGCTCGGCCGGCAGCCGGGCGCCGGCCGGCTGCGCCGGCGAGGGCGGCCGCCGGCGATTCTCGTCGCCCGCCGGCCGCCCCGCCCGAGGCGGTGGGAGCCTGTGAAGGGCAAGTGGGCGAGCGGGATCGCTCCCCGCAACTTCGCGTGGATCATCAAGGACCGCCTCGCCATCAGCGAGCGCCCCGGCGGCTACGCCCGTTCCCACCGCCCGGTCCGCCGGCAGGAGGAAATCATCTGGATCCGGGAGCAGGGCTTCGCCCGGGTCGTCTCGCTCCTTACCTCGCCCCACAACCTCCACGCCTACGACGAGCTGGGCGTGGCCTGGGAGCACATCCCGTTGCCCCAGCACGAGGACCCCAAGGTCATGATGGGCGAGCTGTACCCCAAGCTGGCCGGGTGGCTGGCCAAGGAGGACAAGGTCCTCATCCACCAGGAGGAGCTGAGCGACCGCCTGCTGGGCGTCGTCGCCGGCTATCTGGTCTGGTCGGGCATGGTGCCGTCGTCGGCCCACGCCATCTCCATCGTCGAGCAGATCAACTCCCGCCAGATGGGCCCGCCGGGACGGGAGCTGGTGGCCATCGCCCTGACGATGGGCCCGAGCGGCCCGAGCGGCCCGAGCGGCCCGAGCGGCCCGAGCGGCCCGAGCGGCCCTACAGAGCGGGGCCCAAGTGGGGCAGCGGAGAAGCCGGCGCCCTGAGCGACAAGATCCGGCTGCAGGGGTTGCGCCTCATGGGCACCCACGGCGCGCTGCCCGAGGAGCAGGGGCGGGCGCAGCCCTTCGAGGTCGACGTGGACATGACGGTGGACCTGTCCGCCTCCGGGCGCACCGATGCTCTGGCCGACACTGTCCACTACGGCGAGGTCTCCGTTGCCGTCGCCAAGGTGGTCACCGGCGAGCAGCACCGCCTGCTGGAGCGCCTCGCCACCCGGGTGGCCGATGACGTGCTCGCCGTCGACGTCCGGATCACTTCCGTCACGGTGACGGTCCGCAAGCTGCGCCCGCCGCTTCCGGTGGACCTGGCCTCGGCGGGCGTCACGATCACCCGCCACCCGTGAGGGCCTATCTCGGCCTGGGATCGAACCTGGGCGACCGCCGGGCCCACCTGCGCGCCGCGGTGGGCGCCCTGCAAGACGTGGTTGCCGTCTCGCCCGTCTATGAGACCGACCCAGTCGGCGGCCCGCCGGGCCAGGGGCCATTCCTGAACCTCGTCGTCGTCCTGGAGACGAACCTCTCGCCCCGCCAGCTGCTCGACGTCGCCCACGGCCTCGAGGACGCTGCCGGCCGGGTCCGCAAGGAGCGCGACGGGCCCCGCACCCTCGATGTCGACGTGCTCCTCGTCGGCGATCTCTGCGTGGACGAACCCGACCTTGTCGTCCCCCACCCACGTATGTGGCACCGCCGCTTCGTCCTGGCCCCGCTGGCCGATCTGGCAAACGGAAATGTCCGCCGGCTCGGGCCGCTCTAACCTCCCCCCGTGGACGAGCTCCGGTCGGCGCTGCCGTTTCGCAACCTCGACGATGCCCAGCTGACCCGCCTGGCGGCGGTCGGGGGGTACCGGGCGGTCAACGCCGGCGAGGTCGTTTGTCACCCAGGGGAACCGTCCGACGGCCTCTACGTCGTGCTCAGCGGGCGGGTCACGATCAGCCGCCCCGGAGACGGGGGCCAGATGGTGGGGCTGGGGCACCGGGGGCCCGGCGGCTCATTCGGCGAGCCCAGCCTCCTCGACGCCGCCCCCCGCTCGGCGCTGGTGACAGCGGTCGAGGACTCCCGGTTCTTCGTCCTGAGCCGGCGGGAGTTCATGGCCTACATGGTCGCCATGCCCGAGGCCATCCCGGGCCTGCTGGCCGGCATCGGCGCCGAGCTGCGCCGCACCCAGGAGCGTCTTTTCCGGGAGACGGTCAGGGAGCACGACCTCCAGGTCCAGCTCCACGCCGGCCGGTACCGGATGCTGGCCCAGCTCGTGGCCGGCGTGGCCCATGAGATCAACACGCCGCTCGGCATCATCAACCTGGCGTCCACCGTCCTGGCCGAGGACCTCGCCGCGCTGGTGTGCAAGGCCGGGCCCATCACCGGCCCCCTGGAAGACGCCCTCGAGGCCGCCCAGCTCATCTCCAACAACCTCGACCGGGCCACCCGCCTGGTGGAGCGGTTCAAGAGCCTGTCCACCAGCCAGGCCATCGCCCGGGTCGAGGAGGTCGACCTCACCGCCGTGGTCGCCGACGTCCTTGCCCTCTACGCCCCCAAGGCCCGCGCTGCCCACCTCACCATCGAGGTGCGCGACGACCGGAAGGACCCCTCCGCACCCTGGATCGGCACCCCCGGCTCCCTTGCCGAGGCCCTGCTGAACCTGCTGTCGAACATCGAGCGCTACGCCTACCCCGGCCAGGCCGGCGGGCGGGTGGAGATCGTCCTGGCCGGCGACGACAGCCAGCTCGACGTCACCGTCCGCGACTTCGGCCGGGGCATCTCCGCCGAGAACCTGGAGAAGGTGTGGGAGCCCTTCTACACAACCGGCCGGTCGCTCGGAGGTACCGGCCTCGGGCTGGCGGTCGTGAACAATCTGGTCACCGACGGCATGCACGGCATCGCCGAGATCGAATCGGAGCCCGGCGAAGGGACCGCCGTGCACCTTCACTTCCCCCGAACGCCCGAGGAGGATCATGACGGTTGACCCGATCAGGGTGCTGGTGGTCGACGACGAGCCCGACGTCGCCGCCGTCACCCGCCTCAGCCTGCGGGGGATGCACCACGGCGGCCGCCCGGTGGAGCTGATCGCCTCGACCACAGGGGCCGGCGCCGTCGCCGCTATGCGGGCCGATCCCGGCATCGCCGTGATCCTCCTCGACGTGGTCATGGAGACCGACACCGCCGGCCTCGACGCCTGCCGGGCCATCCGGGAGGAGCTGGGCAACCGCTACGTTCGCATCCTGCTGCGAACGGGCCAGCCCGGTGCCGCCCCCGAGCGGGCCACCATCGACGACTACGACATCGACGGCTACCTGCCCAAGGCCGAGCTGACCACCAACCGGCTCTACGCCGCGGTGCGCACCGCCCTGAAGGCCTTCGAGGAGCTGGTCGACCTCGACCGTCACAAGCGGGCCCTCCTCGTGCTGAACGAGACGGCGGTGTCCCTGCACCCCTATGAGCCCCTGCGCCTCATGCTCGAGCGCATCCTGGGCGCCATGTCGGTCCTCGTGCCGACGCCGCTGGCCGTGGTGGGGGTGGAGTTGCTGCGGGAGGGCGCCGAGCCCCGCCGCACCGTCGTCCACCTGTCGAACTCCACCGACGGCGACGATCCCAAGGCGCCGGCCGCGGCGGCCGCCGCCGCGGCCGAGAAGATCCAGGCCTACCTCGACGAGCAGGACGAGCCCGAGGCCGGCTCGGCCGCCGAGGGCTACGTGGTGCCGTTCACGCTGCACGAGGGCCTGGGCAGCGGGTGGCTGTTCGCCGCCGGCGTGGTCCCCGACGCCCTAGCCCGCTCCACGCTGCCCCTGCTGGCCGCCCACGCCGCCAACGCTGTCTACTCAGCTGCCTTCCGCGTTGACGCCCCGGTCACCCGCCCGACGATCCGCCAGTAGCCGAGGCGCCAGGCCCGGGCTGGGCCTGGCGCCCGGGCTGGCTACAACAGCGTCACGCTCCCGGTCGCCGAGGACGGGAGGTAGGCGCCGCTGCCGGCGTAGGTGGCGCTGTAGGAACCGAGGCTCAACAGCGCGGTCACCACCGACACGCTGCAGCTGGCGTTGCCGGCGGCGTCAGTGGTCCCGGAACACGACCGTGGGCCGAGGGTGAAGCCCACCGGTTCGCCCGCCACCGGCTGCCCGGTGGCAAGAGAGCGCAGGTCGGCGGTCATGGTGACGTTCATGGACAGGAGCGACCGCACCACACCGACCGGCTGGGCACTCAGCGCGGTTTGCGCCTTGGTGACCGTCAGAGTCCCCGGGTCGAACAGGAAGGTGTAGTTCATCGAGGACAGCGTGCCCACCGAGCAGGTGATGGGGTAGGCGCCGGGGGCGGAGGCCGGTGCGGCCGCCGTCGTGCACGCCGGAGCGCCGCTCAGGCCGCTGGTCCCCAGCGTCTGGCCGAGGACGAACCCCGAGTAGGAGACGGTGAGCGGCGGGTTGTCCTGACCGGGCTGGCGGCTCTGGTCGTCGGCGCTGACGGTCAACGAAGCCTTGGTGACCGTTAACGCTCCGGAGGCGTAGGAGATGTCGTAGTTCCCGTCGACCGCCCCCGAGCACGTCGCCGGGTACGTCCCTGCGTCCGAGCTCGGCGTCGCCGTTGTCGAACAGGTGGCGGCGATGGCGGGAGCGGTGTCGCCGTTGACCAGGCCGACGTAAGCGGGGGCCAGCGCCGGCACGGCGTCGCCGTAGGACTTCGAGGTCGACGGCGCCTGCACGGTCAACGACGCCCTGGTGACGGTGAGCGTCCCGCTGGCGTAGACGATCACGTAGTTCGGGTCGGCGGCCCCCGAGCAGGCGACGGGGTAGGAGCCGGCGTCGGAGGACGCCGTGGCCGCCGTGGTGCAGGTGGCCGCGGTGGCCGGCGCGGTGTCGCCGTTGACCAGCCCGACGTAGGCCGGCGCCAGCGCGGGCACGGCCTGCCCGTAGGCCTTGGGCACCGACGGGGCCACCACGACCAGCTCCGCTCCCTGGACCACGAGCGAGCCCGGGGAGTAGCTGACGGTGTAGTTCGGGTCGCCCGCCCCCGAACACGTCACCGGGTAGGCGCCAACCGGGGAGCCAGCGGTGGCGGTCGTCGTGCAGGTGGCGGCCGTCGCCGGCGCCACATCGCCGTTGACCAGGCCCAGGTAGGCGGGCGCCAGCGCCGGCAGCGCCTCCCCGTAGGTCTTGGTCACCGCCGGCCCCTGGACCGTGAGCTCGGCCCTGGTGACCGTCAGGGTGCCGGCGGCGTAGCCGATGGTGTAGTTGGCGTCCGCCGCCCCCGAGCAGGTGACGGGGTAGGCGCCGGCCGGCGACGCCGCCGTCGCGCTCGTCGAGCAGGTGGCGGGCGTCGCCGGCGCCGTGCTCCCGCCGGTCAGGCCCAGGTAGGACGGGCTCAGCACCGGCAGCGGGGCGCCGTAGGTCTTGGAGAGCGAGGGCGCCTGCACCGTCAAGGCCGCTGGGCTCACGGTCAGCGTCCCGGGAGAGTAGGAGATGGTGTAGTTCGGGTCACCGGCCCCGGCACAGGTGACCGGGTAGGCGCCCACCGACGACGAGGCCGTCGCCGTGGTGGAGCACGTGGCCGGCGTCGCCGGCCCCAAGTCGGACAGGACCAGCCCGACGTAGGAGGGCACGAGGGGCGGGACGGCGGCGCCGTACGCCTTCGACGCCGCTGGGCCCTGGACGACCAGGCTGGTGGGGGTGACGGTCAGCGTCGTCGACCCGGTGACGGAGCCACTGGTGGCCGAGACCGTCGTCGATCCCACCTGGCGCCCGGTGGCCAGGCCGGAGGCGTCGATCGTCGCCGCCGGCGCCGAGGACGCCCAGGTGACCGATGACGTCAGGTCCTGCTGGGTGCCGTCGTTGAAGGTGCCGGTCGCCGTGAACTGCTGGGTGGCGCCTCGGGCGACCGTGGCGTCGGCCGGAGCGACCGAGATCGACGTGACGGCGAGCGGGGCCCGTAGGGCCACGCTGTGGGAGTGACCGGCGGCCACGGCGGTGAACCGGGTGCCCGCCGGCGTCGTGGTGACCTGGTCCGCGTAGTCAGCACCCCAGGACACGAGCGAGCCGTCGGCCCGCAGGGCGAGGCTGTGACCGGCGCCGGCCGCCACGGCGGTGAACCCGGTCCCGGTCGGGGTCCCGCCGACCTGGCCGGTGTTGTCCCAGCCCCAGGACACGAGCGAGCCGTCGGCCCGCAGGGCCAGGCTGTGGTGGCCGCCGGCGGCCACGGCGGTGAACCCGGTCCCCGCCGGCGTCGCGCTCACCTGGCCCACGCTGTCGCCTCCCCAGGACACGAGCGAGCCGTCGGCCCTGAGCGCCACGCTGTGAATGCTGCCACCGGCCACGGCAGTGAACCCGGTCCCCGCCGGCGTCCCGCTGGCCTGGCCATAGTTGTCGTTGCCCCATGACACGAGCGAGCCGTCGGCTCGCACGGCCAGGCCGTGAGTGGCGCCGGCGGCCACGGCGGTGAACCCGGTCCCCGCCGGCGTCTGGCTGACCTGACCGAAGAAGTCCCAGCCCCAGGACGCGAGCGAGCCGTCGGCCCGCAGGGCCAAGCTGTAACGCAAGCCGGCGTCCACGGCGGTGAACCCGATCCCGGTCGGCGTCCCGCTGACCTGGCCCTGTGAGTCCTCACCCCAGGAGAGGAGCGAGCCGTCGGCCCGCAGGGCCACGTTGTGATGCCACCCGGCGGCCACGTACGTGAACCCGGTCCCGGCCGGCGTCCCGCTGACCTGTCCGTCGTCGTCGAGTCCCCAGGCCACGACGTCGCCGGGCGTGGCTGCGCCGGCCCGGCCGGCGAGAGGCGACAGCACCGCCGCCACGGCGCACAGCGACGCCACGACAGCGGTCCGCACCCTGGCGCCCCGCACCGGCGTGTTCCCCTGTGTGTTCACATCGTCCTTTCCTGATGGTTCTTGTTTGCCGACCCGTCCCCGCTCATGGTCAGGACTCTGCCGGGATGGCGGGCCGACGTGACGGCCCGCACCTGTGTGCATTGCCAGCCGTGATCCGGGCCGAATCGGGCCATCTCACGACCGGCAACGCACAATCCGAGCGCTCCGTCAGCAGCCCATGGCGGCCTTTATGCGATTGGCGTCGGCGATAAGGCCCTCAGCGATGACGGAACTCACCTGCTTGGGGGAGTGCACCTCCACTTGGCGGATGTAGTCGTCCAGGCTCTTGCAGGCCTTGTCGATCCGGCCGCCCTCGCACGCGTCCCGGGCGTTCTCGGCCTTGGACTGAATGGCCTTGCCGGGGCCGGCGCCGGTCGAGCGGGTGATCAGGTCGGTGATGAGGCTGCACGGGCTGCGGACGGTCACGGTGAAGGTGCTCGTGCCGGTGTTCCCCGACCCGTCGGTGGCTTGGCAGGTCACCGTCGTCACTCCGACTGGGAAGGTCGAGCCCGACGGTGGGACGCAGGTCACGGCGGGGTTCGGGCTGCGGCTGTCGTCGTCGGTCGCCGTGGGCCCGAAGTTGACCACCGCCCCCGACGGATCGACCGGGTCGACGGTGATGGCCGGGGGTACGGACACGAGCGGTGCCACCATGTCGACCACGGTGACAGTGAAGGACGTCGTGGCCGTGTTGCCCGAGGCGTCCGTCGCCGTGCAGGTGACCGTTGTCACGCCGATGGGGAAGGTCGAGCCCGAGGGCGGCGTGCAGGTCACCGCCGGGTCGGGGTGCAGTGGGTCGTCGTCGGTGGCGCCGGCCTGGTAGGTGACGACCGCCCCGCCCGACGTGCCGGTGGCGTTCACCGCGGCGTCGCCGGATGTGGTGATGACGGGCGGGACGGTGTCGGGTGCGGCGATCGGGGGCCGCAGGGCCAGGCTGTGGTCGGCGCCGGCGGCCATGGCGGTGAACCCGGTCCCGGTCGGCGTCGTGCTGACCTGGCCCTGGCTGTCGTTGCCGCCCCAGGCCACCAGCGAGCCGTCCGCCCGCAGCGCCAAGTTGTGCAAACCGACGCCGGCGGCCACGGCGGTGAACCCCGTCCCCGCCGGGGTCGTGCTGACCTGGCCCTGGCTGTCCTCGCCCCAGGTCACCAGCGAGCCGTCGACTCGGAGGGCCACGCTGTGACTGTTGCCGGCGGCGACAGCGGTGAACCCCGTCCCCGCCGGCGTCCCGCTCACCTGGCCCCAACTGTTGCTTCCCCAGGACACGAGCGAGCCGTCGGCCCGAACGGCCACGCTGCCAGCAGAGCCGGCGGCCACCGCGGTGAACCCCGTCCCCGCCGGCGTCCCGGAGACTTTGCCATCGCGGTTGTTGCCCCAGGACACGAGCGAGCCGTCGGCCCGCAGGGCCACGTTGTGCTCAGATCCGGCGGCCACGGCGGTGAAGCCGGTCCCGGTCGGCGTCCCGCTGATCTGGCCGGCGTGGTCCCAGCCCCAGGACACGAGCGAGCCGTCGGTCCGCAAGGCCACGCTGTGATAAATGCCGGCGTCCACTGCGGTGAACCCGGTCTCGGTTGGCGTCGCGCTGACCTGCCCTTGGGAGTCCCAGCCCCAGGAGGCGAGCGAGCCGTCGGCCCGAACGGCCACGCTGTGAAGAGCGCCGGCGGCCACGGCGGTGAACCCGGTGCCCGTTGGCGCCCCGCTGACCTGACCGTATCGGTCGTAGCCCCACGCCACGACGCTGCCGGGCGTCCCTGCGTTGCCGGGCGTCGCGGAGTGAGCCCGATCGGCCAGAGGGAACAGCACCGCCGCCACGGCGAACAGCGACGCCACGAGCACGCTCCGCACCCTCGCACCCCTCGCGGGCATGTTTTCTGTCACCGATCGTCCTCTCTCTCGCGTGATGGTTTGTTCGCCAGTCAGGACGGGGCCATGGCGGTGCCGATCTCCGCCTCGCCGGCCCGCCTCCGGCCCCCGGTCAGGACTCTGACGCAACGGGGCGCCTCCGATACCCGACACCTGTCGGGTATTTGGTGACTTTCCGGCCGTCCGGGCCCCCACCGCCCCGGCTGGGCGCCATGCCTACGGTGGTGGGGGGCCGATGGGCTCGGCGGGCTCGGCGACGACCTCGACGAGGATGTGCAGGAGCTGAAGCCAGCCCACGAACGGCTGACGGTGCCCGCCCCCGACCGCGACCTCGCCCTGTGGTGGCTCGGTCGACGCCATGGTGATCTCGATCTCCACCGCCTCGCCGGCGCCGGCTGGGCTCATGGGGAGGACTGTGACGGAAAGGGGCGTCTCCGATACCCGACACCTGTCGGGTATCTCGCCGCTTTCCGGGCTCTTGGTGCCCTACGCCGCCGGCCCGCCCCCGTGGCGGCGGGCCACCTCCTGGGCCAGCTCCGTCCGGGAGCTCAGGCCCAGCTTGGACAATGCGCAGGAGACGTAGCCCCGCACCGTGTAGCGGGACAGGAACAGGCGCTCGGCGATCTGTGGGTTCGACAGGCCGGTGGCTACCAGTTCGGCCACCGCCCGCTCACCCCGGGACAGGGCGTCCCACCCCACCCGGCGAGGGCGGGCGGCGGCCCGCCGGCGGCGCAAGCCGAGGGCCCGCATGGAGGCGCCGACGCGGGCCAGGTCCCACGAGGCCCCGAGCCGCTCGTAGCCCTGGGCCGCCTCGTCGAAGAGGCGGCGGGCGTTCTCCAGGTCGCCACGCCGGCCGAAGGCGGCGCCGGCGTCCTCCGCGGCGCGGGCCGCCTCCAAGGGGCGGCCCGCGTCCCGGTAAGCGGCCGCCGCTCGAACCAGGATGTCGCCGTCGTCGTCGACCAGGCCCCGGCAGCGCAGGGCGGCGGCCACCACGGTGGCGACGCCCTCGTTGCCCGCCACCAGCGCCTCCACCGCCAGGCACACCTCCTCGGCCAGGTCCCGGTCGAGCACCGTTCCCCCGCCGCCCCGGCTGAGGGCGAGGCGCACGAGCTCGGGCCCGATCCACAGTCGCCGGACGACGACCCCCAACGCCTCGGCCCGCCGCCACCCGGCGGCCAACACCTCAAGGGCGGCCGCCGGCCGGCCGTCGGCCTCCGCGCGCAGGCCCGCAGCCAATGCCGGCCAGTCACCGTCGTCGACGTCCTCTGCGGGGAGGATCCGGATGCCCCCGGCGTCACCGCGGTGGGTGGCGATCAGCGCGCCCATGCCCCGGGCCGAGGCCAGCATCTCGTCGCCGAGCCGGCCTCCGTCGAAGAGCCCTTCGACCTCCTCCAGCTGCCCCGCGGCGTCGTCCCACCGGCCGGCGACGAACGACCCGAGCGCCTGTAGCCAGCAGGCACGGAGGTACAGATTGATGTAGCCCCGCTCGGAGGTGAGGCGCCGGTAGTCGGCCAGGGTCGCGACGGCGAGATCGGCCCGCCCGGCCTGGATCTGGACGAGGGTCCGGAAGAGGTCCACGAGGAAGCGAAGCTGCTGCCAACCGGCGACGATACGGTCGCCCGGTTCGTCGTCGCCGGTGAGCCGCCCCTGGTCGAACCACGACAGGGCGTCGTCGAAACGGCCCTGGTAGTAGGCGACCCGCCCCAGGGTGTAGGCGGACGTGGCCCGGGCCACGGTGCCGCCGACCTCCTCGGCGACGCGCAGGCTGTGGGTGGCCATGGCCTCGGCGACGTCGAGCCGGGGCTCGGAGAGGGCCAGCATCGACGAGGAGGCGAGCAGCCGGGCCCGCTGGTGGGGGGAGAGGCCGGCGATAGCCTCGGCCCGGGCCGCCTGCTCCAGCGCCTCCTCGAGCTCGCCCCGGGAGCTGGCCAGCCGGGCCAGGGTCATGCGCAGCCGGGCTTCGGCGATCGGGGCCTGGGCCCGGGTGAGCAGGTCGAGGCACACCCGCTCAGCCTGTTCGCGCTGGCCGGAGACGGCCAGGACGGTCACGAGCTCCCCGAGCAGGCGGTCGCGGCCCGGGTCCTCCGCGTCGACGAGCTCGAGGGTGCGTTCCAGGAGCTCGGCCGCGGTCGCCGGGGCCCGGACGGTGGCCTGCTCCACCGCCCGGTGGAGCCAGTCGAGGGCCACGGGGTCGCCCCGGCACTCGCCCCGGAGGAAGTGCTCGGCCACCGCCACGGCCGGCGCTCCAGCGGTGGCCAGGGCGTGGCCGATGTCGCGGTGCAGCCCGACGCGCACCGAGCGGGGGATGTCCTCGTAGAGGGCCTCCCGCAGCAGGTCGTGGCGGAAGGCAAGGTGGTCGCCGTCCTCGCCGAGGACGCCGCCGTCCAGCGCCTCCCGGACCCGGGGCAGGAGGTCGAGCGCCCCCCGCCCGAGCGCCAGCGACAGGATGGGGACGGTGAAGGTCGAGCCCAGCACCGACGCCACCGACAGCACGTCGAGCGTCTCCCGGGACAGGAAGCTCATCCGGTGGAGCACGATCGGCTTGAGGGCGACCGGGAAGGCGACCGAGGCGATCTCGGCCGTCGCCCCCGCTGCCTGCACCGAACCGTCGGCCACCAGGGCGCCCACCAGCTCGGTGACGAAGAACGGGTTGCCGCCGGCGTCGGCGACCTGGCGGGCGAGACGGGGCCCGGGTGGGGCGCCCAGGAGCCCCCCGACGAGCTCGAGCACCTCCTCGGCGGAGAGGGGGACCAGGTGCAAGGACGCGGAGCCTCGTTCGGCCAGGGTCTGCAGGAGGCGGGCCAACTCAGCTGCGCGGGGCGCCGGGCGGCAGGCCAGGACCACCAGGAGGGGAAGGGCGGGGGCGGCCCGGGCCAGGCCGTGGGCCACCAGCAGGGTTCCCGGGTCGGCCCACTGGAGGTCGTCGAGGGCGACGACGACCGGCCCGTCTGCGCAGAGGTCCTCGACCATGGCGAGCATGTCCTCCACCAGGCGGAACTCCGAGCCCCCGGTCGCCCCGGTATCGGGGCCGCCGTAGAGCCGGCGGGAGATCCCCGCCCGGCCAGGGTCGCTCGATGATCGGGTGATGCCCAGGCAACCGGCGACGGCGCCGAAGGGGCGCCGGCTCTCGAACTCCTCGGCGTGGGCCCGGAACACTCCCATGCCGAGACCGTGGGCACGGTCGAGGGAGGCGTCGAGCAGGCGGGTCTTGCCGATCCCCGCCTCGCCTTCCACCACCACCACCTGCCCGCGGCCGGCGGCGGCCGACGCCACCGCCTCGCCGATCCGCTGCAGTTCGGCCAGGCGGCCGACCAGCGAGACGTCCGCCCCGGTCCCGACCACTCCACCACCCCCGCTCCGTCGGGGAGAATGTACCGGGCCGGTCGGATGTGGGCGGCCTACGGCATCCTTCGTTGCCGACACCTCATCCCCGGCGCCGGCGCCATGTGATCATGGCCGGCCCGGCACCGGGGATGAGGAACCGCTGACGGGCTACACGTGGGAGTCGCTGTGGGCCGAGGCGACGATGATCTCGCCCTCGAACAGCCCACCCGGGCCGAACACCCAGACGTGGATGGCGTTGACCGTGCCCTCGGTGTCGGTGGTGCCGTTGGTGGCCCGCACCTGCTCGTTGAGCACCACCCGCACCAGCCCGCCGCCCGAGGGCACCGTGAGGGTGTAGTTCGGCGGCGGGTTGGCGACCACGTTGATGCTGCCCACCTTGAGGTCGGTGAAGGTGACGGCGAAGTTGGTGGCCGCCGTCGTGCCGTCGGCCGCGCTGGTCGATTCCACGTCGAGGACGGTGGCGGTGATCAGGCCGCCGAGGAGGTTGGTGCCCTCGACGATTGCCCGTGCCTGCGAGCTCGGGTTCGGGGTGATCGAGCCCGAGGTGGTGTTGGCGGCCGTGCTCGACGTGGCGATGCCGTTCACGTTCACCGCGGTGCCGTCGCTGTCAGCCCCGCCCTGGGACGGCAGCACCGCGGCGCCGACCTTGGTCCCCACCACCTGCTGGCCCAGCAGATTGCCGCCGACGAAGGCGGTGTAGGCCTCACCGCTGACGCTGAGCACGTCGCTGCCGCACGCCGGGGCGATCACGTCACTCTGGGCGTGGGCCACGACGATCTCGGCCCCAGCCGGCAGGCCGAGCAGCGGCTTGACCAGTACGACGCGGATCATGTTCACCGAGTGCGACGCGCTGGCCTGGCCGGCGGCGATCGAGCGGCTGCCGGTCTCCTCGTAGAGGTAGGCGGCGGCGACGACCTGGGAGGGGATCAAGGGGTTCTTGACCTCCACCGTGGTGTTGGGCGCCACGTTGGTCAGCGTCTGGCCGTTGATCTTGAGGTTGACGAATCCTGAGCCGGCCGAGCTGTAGGTGGAGGACTCGGCCGACGCCGCCGACTGGGACACCGCCTTGACGGCGCTCGCCGTCACCAGGCCCCCCAGGAGGTTCACGTTGGCGACCTCCGAGGTCGCCGTGCTGGCCGACGGCGGCGGGGCCAGCGCCGAGTCGGACCCGGCGGTGATCACCCCCAGGCTGACCACGCCCGGCAGGGTGGCGGTGAGGGTGCGCCTGGCAGCGTGTGCCGGCCCGCCGGGATCCGCGGTGGCCACGTTGGCGATCTTGTTCAGCGGGTTCAGCCCCGCGGCCTTGACGTCGACACCGTAGGCCGAGCCGTGGGTGGACGTGGCCGACCCGCTGGCGCCGGTGACGGTCAGGGTGACCTGGGGCGTCGTGGCGTTGATGGTCGTGCCGCCGGCCGGGGTGTAGGTGGCCGTGGCCTGGTTGGACACCGAGGTGGCCGTGCAGTCGTCGGCCACGACGGTCTGGAAGCACAGCTGCGGGGCGTCGCCCACGAAGGACACCACCGCCCGCGGCTGGTTGGTGTCGGTGAAGGAGCTGCCGTTGATTAGGACGACGTCGAGGGTGGCCTCGATGGGCGACGTGCCCGCCGGGATGGAGGAGATGTCGGCCTCCCCGGTCACCGGGTCGAAGGGGAACGTCCCCAGGACGTTGCCGTCACCGTCCCGAACGGTCACCGACGAGGTGGTGAAATTCACCGTCGACAGGTCGATGTTTCGCAGCGAGACCGCGTCGTAGGACTGGACGTGGCCCGGCTTGGCGTCGCAATAGAACGCCGAGGGGTCCAGCACGATGGTGGCCTGGGTCTTCGAGCACGGCGAGGCGCCGGAGACGGGATCCAAGGTGAACAGCCATCCGGCGTCGCCGAGGCCGAACATGCACTGGCCGTCGTAGGCGTACCCGTAGTCCTTGGTGTTCCCGCCGTTGACGTTGTCGTGGCGGGCAAAGCCGTCGATGCCCAGGTCGTCGGGGAAGCCGGCGCAGGGAGACGAGGTCGTCCAGTCGTAGCAGAACGTGCCCCCGTTGGTCGCGGCCCCGAACGATGCCAAAGACTGGATCAGAGGGAAGAAGGACACTTCGTGGCCATTGGGCGCAGTGATCTTCAGCACCTCGAGGATCTCGTAGCGCCCGCGCTGGTACACGCTCGCCTGGGGGATCTGAAGGTTGGGTGGCGCGCTCACAGCATTGCCTGCCAGGTCGAAGCAGCCGAACGCCAAGGTGTACGGCCCGAAATTGCTCCCGAGCGACCAGCCGGCGCACACGCCGGTCGGCGCGCCGGCCGCGTCGTAGGTGACGAAGCGAGGCCCGTTCGCTCCGATGGCCTGAAAGGAGGTAGCGACGAGCTTCCCTCCGGCCCAGCCGGCGCACGCTCCGGCGGTGGCAGGGTCGAAGCACCGGACGATCATGGATTGGCCCTGGATCGCAGTGCCGTAGATCAACCCGTTGATCGCCGGGGTGACGCTGAACCCGTACCCGATCTCTGCGGGGTACGGCTGTCCGGGGCAGGCGGCGTCAGTCGCAGTGTCGAAGCACAACATCTCCCCGGCAAACGAGGAGTAGTTGTACACCCTGGTCCCCACCAGCACGGCCTCGGTGGCGTGCCAGCCCGGCTGTTGGGCCAGCGCCGCGTTGTTGGTCGTGAGCGGCGTGTACCCGCACGTCGCCTGCGTCTCGAGGTTGATGCAAAGGTTCCCGACGCTTCGCGGGGAGGAGGACTTGTAGACACCCATGTGGATGACGCCCGGCTCCGAGGGGTCGAAGACGGTCCCGTTGGGGGTCGGCGTGATCACGTCCGCCGGCCCCGTCCCGATCGTCACCGGCTCAGTGGAGAGGTACCTGGCGCCCGACCAGCCCGCGCATGGGAGCCCGGTGAGGCGGTCGGTGCACACGGCCTGGGGTGCCGGGCCCGTGTGGTGGAAGAAGTTCCACACCTGCGGCACGCCGGCCGCGGTCGTGTGGAGGATCGGCAGGTAGCCGTCCCCGCCTGTGGGGGAGGCGATGGCCTGCACCGGCCTGGGGAGCGCGGCGCCGGCCGCGGTCGCCGGCGACTCGAACGACGGGTTGGTCGCCCGCACGACGTTTGTGGCCGTCCCCTGGTCGGTGCCCGCCCAGGTGCCGCCGCCGTCGGTCGACCACTCCGGAGTGAAGCCCGGAGGCGCTTCGAGCGATCGGGGCACGTAGGTCTGGGCGGTGCCGGCGCCCTGGATCGGGTCGGTGATGGTGGCGTTCACCGGGCCGGCGGTGGGGTTCGTCGACGAGACGACCCAGTCGATGGTGTCGCCCGGAGCGGCCGTCGTGGTGCTCCCGGTCTCAACGACGGTGCCGGTCTTGGTCAAGGGCGACGCCTGCGCCATCGCCGGCGGGGCGATCGGCACGGTCATCACCGCCGCCAAGGCCAGGGCCGCCAGCCCGATCCGCACCATCCGCGAGCTCCGCGCCATGTTCGCTTGTGTGTCCACATCGTCCTCTCTCATGGTGGTCTCTTGATCGCCGGGCCGGGACCGCCGGTGCCCGCCCGCGACCACGACCTCGCCCTTTGGGGGCGGGGTCGAGGTCATGGCGAGGTCGATCTCCACCGCCCTCGCCGGCGCCGCCCCGCTCATGGTCAGGACTCTGACGGAAAGGGGCGTCTCCGATACCCGACACCTGTCGGGTCTTTTGCGATTTTCGGGCCGTCCGGGGTCCCCCCACGGCCAGTGAGCGGGTGGGGCCGGGCGCGCCGCGAGCGCCAGGTCCCGACGGGCGGACCTGGCGCTCAGCGGATCGAGGGCTCAGAGCAGCGTCACACTCCCGGTGTCCGATGACGGCAGGTAGTTGCCGCTGCCGGCATAGGTCGCGCTGTACGACCCGAGGTTGAGCAGCGCGGTCACGATCGAGACCGTGCAACTGGCGTTCCCGGCGGAGTCACTCGTCCCGGAACAGGACCGTGAGCCGAGCGTGAAGCTGACGGTTTCGCCGGCCACCGGCTCTCCGGTGGCGAGCGAGCGGAGATTGGCGGTCATCGTGGCGTTCAGGGAGAGCAGCGACCGGACCACCGTCACGGACTGGGCGGTCAGCTCGGTCTGGGCCTTGGTGACCGTCAGGGTCCCCGGATCGAGCATGAAGTCGTAGTTGCCCGACGACAGCGTCCCCGGCGTGCAGGTGATCGGGTAGCCGCCGGGCGCGCTGGCCGGCGTGGCCGCTGTCGTACACGCCGGCGCGCCGGTCACGTCGCTGGTCTCCCGAGTCTGCTGGAGGACGAACCCCGTGTAGGAGACGGTGAATGCCGGGTTGGCCTGCCCGTACTGGCGGGTCTGGTCGTCGGCGCTGACGGTCAGCGCCGCTTTCGTGACGGTCAGCGCCCCCGGGGCGTAGGAGATGTCGTAGTTCCCGTCCGCCGCCCCCGAGCAGGTCACGGGGTACGTCCCTGCGTCCGAGGTCTGCGTTGCAGATGTCGAACAGGTGGCAAGGGTGTCGGGCGCGGTGTCCCCGTTCACCAGGCCGACGTAGGACGGCGCCAGCGCCGGCACGGCGTCGCCGTAGACCTTGGAGGTCGACGGCGCCTGCACGGTCAGCGACGCCTTGGTGACCGTGAGGGTCCCTTCTGCGTAGATGATCACGTAGTTGGGATCAGCGGCCCCCGAGCAGGACACGGTGTAGGCGCCGGCGTCTGATGCCCCGGTGGCGCCGGTCGTGCACGTTGCCGCCGTGTCGGGGCCGGTGTCGCCGTTGACCAGCCCGACGTAGGACGGCGCCAGCGCTGGGACGGGCTGACCGTAGACCTTCGAGACGGATGGGCCAAGCACGATCAGCTCTGCCCCCTCTACCACGAGCGAGCCCGGCGAATAGTTGATCGTGTAGTTCGGATCTGCCGCTCCCGAGCACGTCACCGGGTAGGACCCGACAGAGGATGCCGCCGTTGCGGCGGTCGAGCACGTGGCAGCCGTCGACGGAGCGGTGTCGCCGTTGACCAGGCCGGCGTAGATGGGGGGCAGCGCCGGTATCGCAGCGCCGTAGGTCTTGGTGACCGCCGGCCCCTGGACCGTCAGTTCGGCCTTGGTGACCGTCAGCGTTCCCGCCGCGTAGCTGATGGTGTAGTTGCCGTCGACTGCGCCGGAACAGGTGACGGGATAGGAGCCCACCGTGGACGCCGCCGTGGCCGTCGTCGAGCACGTCGCAGCGGTCGCCGGCGCCGTGTCACCGCCGGCCAGGCCGAGGTACGCCGGGTTCAGGGCGGGGACCGACGCGCCATAGGCCTTGGAGACCGACGGCGCCTGCACCGTCATCGCCACCGAGTTCACGGCCAGGGTCCCTGGCGCATAGCTGATGAGGTAGTTCGGGTCGCTCGCCCCCGAGCAGGTGACCGGGTAGGAGCCGGCGTCCGACGATGCCGTCGCCGTCGTGGAGCACGTCGCCGGCGTCGCCGGTGCGGTGTCGGACATGATCAGCCCGACGTAGGAGGGCGGAAGTGGCGGCACCGCGGCGCCGTACGCCTTCGACAGCGCCGGCCCGTGGACCACCAGGCTCGTCGGGCTGACGGTCAGCGTCGTGGAGCCGGAGATCGTGCCGCTGGTGGCGGAGATCGTCGTGGGCCCCACCTGCTGGCCGGTGGCCAGGCCGGCCGGGTTGATCGTGGCTGCCGGCCCTGAGGACGCCCACGTCACCGACCCGGTCAGGTCCTGCTGCGTGCCGTCGTTGTAGATGCCCGAGGCCGTGAACTGTTGCGTTCCGCCGCGGGCCACCGTGGCGTTCGCCGGGGTCACCGAGATCGAGGTCAGGGCGACCTTGGTGTTGACCATGGAGACGGTCTTGCCCTTCCCGGGCATGGCGAAGGACTGCGGTGGGGCGGTGATGAAGCCGGTCGCCGCGTCCTCGGTGACGGTGCAGTCGCTGCCGATGGGCACGTCGAGGACGTCGTGGGCGGCGGCGACGCCGGGCGTCGTGGTGGTGATGTCAAAGCCGGTGGTGAACGCGGGGCCGGTGCAGGCCACGTCGAAACCGAACGTCCCCACCCCGCCCTCCGACGTCTTGGTGACGGTCAGCGTCGCCGTGGTCGAGATGGTGACCTTGGGGACGCCGGAGGTGTCCCGGAAGTATTCGGGGTCGGTGGCCTGGGGGATGGCATAGCTGGACCCCCCCGATCCGCCGCCGCCGGTCTCCCCGGGCACCGTGGTACCGCCACCACCGCCGCCGCCGAAGTAGCCGCCGCCGCCGCCACCACCGTCGCCCGATGTGGCAGGGTCGCCGTTCCCGCCGCCGCGGCCGCCCTGGAGGGGGCCGCCGTCACCGCCCGGCAAGCCTCCGGCCCCGCCGCTGCCACCCGACGTCTGGGTCGCCGATCCACCGCCGGTCGTGCTTCCTGGGTGGGCGGCCCCTTGGGTGGAGTTGGGCCGGCCGCCGTCCGTGCCGAAGCCGGCGCCGCCGTTGGTGCCGTACCCGCGCGAGATCCCCCCCGCTCCGGCGGCCACGACCATCCTTGGATCGGCGGGCGTCGTGTAGGTGGCGGGATTGCAGGTGTTCGGTTGCGATGGCGTGATCGTGCAGGTGCGCAGGTCGCTCGCGCCTCCACCTGTCCCGCCGATCGGCGAGCCTCCGCCGCCGTTGAAGACGCTGTTGCCGTTGAAGAGGACCCCGGTGGCACCGACCACGGCGTAGAGGGTCGTTCCCGCGGTCACGGGGATGTCGGCCTCGACGCGGGCGCCGCGGGCGGTGTGGAACGCCTCGTCGCCCCCGACTGCCGTCACGCGGACGACCCTTTGCCCCGCCGGGACCACGTAGGGGTGCTCACCGACGGTGTCGAAGGTCGTGGTGGTGGCATGTGCGGCCGGGATCGGCCCGAGCACCGTCGTGACCAACGCCGCCGCCAGCGTGAGCACCGCCAGCGCCAGCCTCATCACCAGCCGGGTACGCGCGCGCGTTCGAACAGTGCTGCTTGACATCTTCTCGTCCTCCCCCGGGAGCGGTCGCTCCCCGTCACACTGTGCGCAGGGAAAGGGCGCGGAAACATGGTCCACGCGGACCATATTTCGGGTGTTTCTCTGGTCAGGACTCGGCCCGGGCCGCCTCCCGGACCAGCTCTATGCGTGAGCTGAAGCCGAGCTTCATCATTGCGTTCGACAGGTGGCGTTTCACGGTGAAGCGGGAGACGAACAGCCGCTCGCCGACCTCGGCGTTCGACATGCCCTCGGCCACCAGGTCGACGACGGCCCGCTCACTTCGTGTCAGCGCGTCCCGGCCCGTCTTCGGCCGGCTGGTTGTCGGCCGCCCCCCACGGCGCATGCCCAGCGCCCGCATGCGAGCGGTCACGCGGGACGCGTCCCAAGCAGCGTCGAACTCCCCGTAGGCGGCCAGGGCCTCGTCGAACCACGGCCGCGCGCCTGCCGTGTCACCGGCGCGGGCCAGGGCATCGCCCGCCTCCTCGGCGACCAGCGCGCGGTCGAAGAGACGGGGACTGTCCCTGAAGGCCATGGCTGCCTCGGTGAGGAGCGCGGGATCGTCCTCGAGCAGCCCGCGGCACCGGAGGGCGGTCGCCCGGATCGTCGCCCCGCCCGGATTGGCCTCGAGCATGGCATCCAAGATCCGGCACGCCCTGGCCGCCGGGTCGGTTGGCCCGCCGACGAGCCGGGTGAGGCGGACCAGATCGGGGGCCAGCACCAGGCCGGTGACCACCCCGAACCGCTCGGCCCGCTCATTCGCGGCGAGCAGGACACGGAGGGCGTCGGCCGGTTTGCCCGCCGATTCCCGAAGCCGGGCCGAGGCCAAGGTCGCGAAGTGCTGGACATTCGGCGCCTTGATCTCTCCTGCCGCGGAAAGCGCGGCCCGGGCGATGTCCGGTTGGCCCCGGTGCACGGCGATGAGCGCCCGGGCGCCGGCCGCCAGCAGCAGGTAGAACGGGCGGTCCTCCACTTCCGCGGCGCACAGGTCCACCAGGGCGTCGAACTCGGCGGAGGCGTCGTCCCAATCGCCCAGGAGGAAGCCGTGGGTCACGGCCAGCGCCTGGGTCGTCACCGCCATGTTGGCGAACCCGAACTCCCTGGCCGCCCGCCGGACCTCCCTGAGTGCATCCGATGACTCCGCCACGGAATCGAGCGTGAACAACGCCTGGCTCATCAGCGACCCGGCGGCGTGGCTCAAGTGCTGCCAGCCCTGGGCCATGCGGTCGTCCGGCGCGTCGTCCTCGAAGACTCGTGCCTTGGCCGCCCAGTCCAGCGCCTCGACGTAGCGGGCCTGCAGGAGAGAGACGAAGGCCAGGGTGAAGGCGCAGTTGCCGTACGCCACCGCGTTTCCGTGCTGCTCGCAGTAGGACAGGCCACGCCTCGCGGTGGACTCGGCCCTTTCGAGGTCGAGCCGGCCGGCGATGAGGAGGGTCGAGGAGACGCCCAGCACCCGGGCCCGCTGGGCGGGAGAAAGGCCGCGGACCTCCTCCGCCCGGGTGGCCTCGTCGAGTGCGGCGTCGAACTGGCCCCGCCAGGTGAACAGCCGGGCCAGGCACAGGCGCACCCGCGCCTCGGTGCGCGGTGGTTGGGGGCGGCCGAGCAGGTCGACGCAGGCGGATTCGGCCTCCCGCCGCCGCGCCGACACCTCCAGCGCCACCGCCAGGTCGGCCATCAGCTCGTCCCGGCCGGGGTCAGCCGGGTTGAAGAGCTCCATGGCTCGCTCCAGAAGCTCGGCCGCCACCGCCGGGGCCCGTACCGTCGCGTCGTCCGCAGCCCGCCGGAGCCACTCCAGGGCCATGGCGTCACCCCGTGGCGCGCCGCGCACGAAGTGCTCGGCCACGGTGATGGCCGGCGCGCCGGCTCCGGCCAGTGCCCGGGCGATCTCCAGGTGCATGCTGGTGCGCAGCGAGAGCGAGAGGTCCTCGTACAGCGCCTCCCGCAGGAGGTCGTGGCGGAAAGCGAGGCGAGCACCCTCCTCGCGGAGCACGCCCGAGACCATGGCCTCGCGCAGCGCCGGCGCCAATGCGATGGTGGTGGTGCCGCGGACGAGAACCAGGTCGGCCACGGTGAAACTTGAGCCCAGGACGGCGGCGGTGCGCAGCACGTCCTGGACGTCGGCGGAGAGGAAGCTCAGCTCCAGCAACACGGTGAGCTTCAGCTCTGTGGGCAGGGCCACGGCGCCGATGTCCACCATCGTGGCCGTCTCCACGATGGATCCGCTGGCCCGAAGCGCGGCGACGAGGCCGGTGACGAAGAAGGGGTTCCCCCCCGTCGTCGCCGCCTGGCGGACCAGACGGGGACCCGGCGTGGCGCCCAGGGTGGCGGAGAGCAGTTCGGTGACGTCCGCGGGTTGCAGCGGGGGGACGTGGATCGTGACTGCCGAGTCCGCCAGGCCGCGCAGGAGGCGGGTCAGCTCCGGGGAGCGGGGGGCGGGGCGCAGGGCGGCGCACAGCAGGATGGGGAACTGGCCCATCGACCGGCCCAGGCGGTGGAACACCTGCAGGGTCGAGGGGTCGGCCCAGTGCAGGTCGTCGAGGGCGAGGGCCACCGGGCCTTTGGCGCACAACTCCTCGACCATCACGACCATGGCGTCGACCAGGCGGAACTCCGTCTCGTGGCCGCCGGCCGCCATCAGGGTCTCGGCCCGCCCGGACAGATCTCCGAAGAGGAGGCGGGCGATCTCGCGCCTGGGCCCGAGCGGCCCTCTGAGCGGGATGTCGGGCCCGAGCGGCCCTCTGAGCGGGATGTCGGGCGGGTCCTGCACCGCCGGCGTGATGCCCAGGCAGGCGGCGATGGCCCCGAAGGGGCGACGGGCGTCGAGCTCCTCGGCCCGGGCTCGCAGGGTGGCCATCCCCGCGCCGCCGGCCCGGGCCATCGCCTCGTCGACCAGGCGCGTCTTGCCGATGCCGGCCTCGCCGGCGAAAAACAGAAGGCGCCCGGTGCCCTGGACCGCTGCATCCACGGCAGCCTCGATTTGACCGAGCTGGTCCTGCCGGCCGATGAGCGGACCGCTCGGGCCGTCAAGAGCCACTCCGGCTTTTACCGCCATGCACCCAAAGATGGGCCAGATGGACCATGTTTCCGCGGGTGACGAGCGCGACAGTCAGGCGTGGTGATCGTGATCTGGTTGGACGCGTGCCCGCCGCCATCGGGGAGGGTCGTCGCCGCCCCGGGAGAGGAGCCGGAGCCGTTCGACGGCTGGCTCCAGCTCCTCCACATCCTGGGCGCCGTCGTCACCAGGGAAGCACGGTCAGGGCCCGAACCCGCCGCCCCCCCGTAGGCGCCGTCAGAAGCCGGCCTTCTTCCCGGTGACGAAGACGTGCTTGTTGAGCGCCCCGGTCCGGCCGCCCCCGATGCCCCCGGGCGTGAAGTACCAGGCGTCGAACGTGGCCTTGTCGAAGGTCAGCTGGGGCGTCGGGAAGTACAGCGACACGAACGGCACCTCATTGGCGACGATGCGCTGGACCTCGGCCACCGCGGCCCGGCGGGACCCGTCGCTGGCCGTGAACAGCTGCTGGGTCCCCAGCTCCTCCACCCGAGGGTTGCTGTACCCCCAGGCCTTCGACACCAGGGCGATGGCTCGCGGCGACAGGCGGATGCGCATCTGCACGTCGGGGTCGCCGCCCACCCCGCCGTAGCCGAGGACCGCCATCTCGTATTCGCCGCGAAGGGCATTGCTGTCCGCCGTCGCCTGGTCGAGCGTGCGGATGCGCACGGCGATGCCCACCTCGCGCAGGTACTCGGCGATCAGCTCGGCCGTCTTGGAGGAGAACCGGGTGCCGGTCTGCAGCTCGGGTGCGAACCTCCGGCCGTCGGGCAGGTCGCGGACGCCGTCGCCGTCGGCGTCCTTCATCCCGATCTGGTCGAGCAGCGCCCGGGCCTGGGCCAGGTCACGGGCCGGCGCCGGCAGGCCCGGTGCCGCCCAGGGGTTCGAGGGGGCCAGGCCGCCCGGGCTGCCGGCCACGCCTTGACCGAACAGGATGCGCTTCACCAGGTCGTCGAGGTCGACGACGGCCGCCACCGCCCGGCGGAAGTCGACGTTGTCGAACGGGAAGCCCTTGCTCAGGTTGAAGTGCAGGGCCCGGTTCCAGTCGCTGGGCCCGGTGATGGTTTCGAAGCGGCCCTGGCGGAACGGGGCCAGCGCGGCCTCGGGCAGCTGGTCCTCCGTGCCGGCGTCGGCGGCGTCGATGTCACCTCGCTGGAGGGCCAGGAGCTGGTCGGCGGCGGGGACGAACTCGATCCGGCGGACGTGCGGCGGGCCGAGGAAGTAGGAGTCGTTGGCGACGTATGCCGCGCTGCCCGTCGCCTCGTCGTATGACTCCAGGCGGTACGGGCCCGAGCCGATCACCGCCTGTGGCCCGGTGAACCTCGTCGGGTCGGTCACCGGGCCCCAGATGTGCTCGGGCAGGATCGGCACCAGGGCGGTGATGCCGAGCAGGAAGGTCGCCCAGGGGCGCTTCATGCGGAAGACGACCTCGCTCGGGCCCTCGGCCACGACCTCCCGGAAGTTCTCGTTGAACACCGCCCCGAAGATCCCCGCCGGGGCCAGGGCCGGGCCCTTGGTGAAGTACTCGTAGGTGAAGACGACGTCGCGGTTGGTCAGCGGCGTGCCGTCGTGCCACTTCACCCCGTCGCGGATCGTGTAGCGCCATTCGGTCCCGTCGGCCGAGTTGGACCACGCCGTCGCCAGCCACGGGATGACCTCTCCGGCGCCGTCCTTCCACACCAGGTGGTCGAACATGAGGTCGACCTGGGCGCCCGAGACCCGGTTCCCGGTCACCGGCGACGGGTACCTCGGCGGCCCGGCGGCCAGGCGTAGCCGCTCGACTTGGGCCGGACGGGCCCCCTCCGGCGCCCCGCTGCCGGAGGACGTGTTCTCGCTGCACCCAGCGGCCAGCAGGCAGACGGCGAGGACCGCCGTCGAGCAGATCCTGCGCCGTGCGGTCATCCCTACCCCCCTGTTGCATTCCGCCCAGCCCCGCAGGAAGTATCGCGCCGGAAGGCGGGCCGTTGAGGGCCGGTAGAGTGGACCTCGTCGAACGGCACCCGTCCCGGGGCCGGAACGAGAGAGGTCCGTCATGAGAGTGCTCGATCGGGGCGACCAGCTCCGCAAGGAGCTCGACGCCGCCCGGGCCGCCGGGCGCACCGTCGGCCTGGTACCGACCATGGGCGCCCTTCACGAGGGCCATGCGTCGCTGATCCGCCGGTCCGCCGCCGAGTGCGACATGACCGCGGTGACGGTATTCGTGAACCCGCTCCAGTTCGGCCCGGCCGAGGATCTCGCCACCTATCCCCGTGACCTTCCGGGGGACGCCGACGTGGCGGCTGCGGCCGGCGCCGGCCTGCTGTTCGCCCCGCCGGTTGAGGACGTGTACCCCCAGCGGCCGACCGTCACGGTGACCGTGGCCGGCGAGGACGTGCTCGAAGGCGCCATCCGGCCCGGCCACTTCGACGGTGTGGCGACCGTCGTGGCCAAGCTGTTCAACCTGGCCGGCCCCTGCCGGGCCTATTTCGGGGAGAAGGACTGGCAGCAGCTGCGGGTCGTGCGCCGGCTCGTCGCCGACCTGTCGTTCCCGATCGAGGTGGTGGCGTGCCCCATCGTCCGGGAGGACGACGGGCTGGCCCTCTCCAGCCGTAATGTCCGCCTGTCGCCCGAGGAGCGCCGGGCGGCCACCATCCTGTACCGGGCGCTCACCGCCTACCCCGCACGGAACATGGCCGACGTCGTCGCCACCGAGCCCCTCGCCACCCTGGACTACGCCGAGGTCGAGGGTGACCGCCTGCTGATCGCCGTCCGAATCGGCGGGGTCCGCCTGATCGACAACATCCATATCGACCTTCTGGAGGTTCCCTGATGCGCCGGCGAATGATGAAGTCGAAGATCCACCGGGCTACCGTCACCGGGGCCGAGCTCGACTACGCCGGCTCCATCTCCCTCGACACCGAGCTCATGAAGCGGGCCGACATCCTGGAGTTCGAGCAGGTGGCGGTCCTCGACGTCGACAACGGCAACCGGTTCGAGACCTACGCCATCGCCGGCGATACCGGACAGGTCCAGCTCAACGGCGCCGCCGCCCGCCTGGTCGAGGTCGGCCACAAGGTCATCGTCATCACCTACGCCGACTACGACGACGCCGAACTGTCGGGCTTCGAACCGCTGGTCGTGAAGGTCGACGGCGAGAACCGGGCCCTGTGACCGACCTGGACCTCCTGGTCCTGGGCAGCGGCGTCGCCGGCCTCTCGGCCGCCGTCCAAGCCGCAACGGCCACCGACGGTGTGCGGGTCGGCGTCCTGTCCAAGGCCGACCTCCACCAGGCCACCACCCGCTGGGCGCAAGGGGGCGTGGCAGCGGTGCTCGGCGGCGACCCCGACTCCACCGACCTCCACCTGGCCGACACCCTGTCCGCCGGCGCCGGCCTGTGCGACGTCGATGCCGTGCGGGTCCTGGTCGACGAGGGCCCTGGGCGGGTCCAGGATCTGATCGCCCTGGGGGCGGTCTTCGACCTCGACGCCGCCGGCGGCCTGGCCTTGGCCCGGGAGGGCGGGCACTCCGTCGCCCGGGTCGTCCACGCCGGCGGGGCGGCCACCGGCGCCGAGATCGAGCGGGCCCTGGTCGAGGCCGTGGGCCTGACCGCGGCCTCGGTGATGGAGCGCTGGTTCGCCGTCGACCTGCTGGTCGAGGACGGGCGGTGCCGGGGCGTCGTCGCCCTGGACCCCTCGGGTGCGCGCCACGAGGTGCGGGCCGCCCACACCCTGCTGGCCACCGGCGGCGCCGGCCAGCTCTACTCGGTCACCACCAACCCGGCCGAGGCCACCGGCGACGGCGTGGCCATGGCCCTGCGGGCCGGCGTGGCCGTCGCCGACCTGGAGTTCGTCCAGTTCCACCCCACCGCCCTGCACCACCCCCAGATGCCCCGGCCCCTGCTGTCGGAGGCCCTGCGGGGCCACGGGGCGTTGCTGCGCGACGCCGCCGGCGAGCGTTTCGTCGACGAACTGAAGCCGCGCGACGTCGTCTCCCGGGCCATGGCCGCCCGCATGCTGGCCCAGGGCGTCGAGCACCTCTGGCTCGACGCCACCGGCCTCGAGCGGTTCGGCGAGCGGTTCCCCACCATCGCCGCCGACCTGGCCGCCGCCGGCCTCGACCCGGCCGCGGACTGGCTTCCCATCGCCCCCGCCGCCCACTACAGCATCGGCGGGATCCTCACCGACCTCGACGGCGCCTCGTCCCTGCCCGGCCTGTGGGCCGCCGGCGAGGTGGCGTGCGCCGGCGTCCACGGCGCCAACCGCCTGGCCTCCAACTCGCTGCTGGAGGGCATGGTCTTCGCCGCCCGGGTCGTCGAGGCCATCGCCGCCGGCAAGGACGGCTGCGAGTCGACCGGGGCCATGCGCCCCTCGAACTGGCTGCAGCTGCGGTCGCATACGACCGTCATTGCAGCCAGTTCCGGAGATGTCGCCAAGATCCGCGAGCAGATCCAGCACGCCATGACCATCGGCGCCGGCGTGGTTCGTGACGCTGAGTCGCTGCGAGGCGTGGAGCTGGCCGTGCCAGCGGAGGCCGACCGGGCGGAGGTGTGCGAGGTCCGCAACCTGGGCACCGTCGGAGCCGGCCTGGTGGCCGCGGCCATCGCCCGCGAGGAGAGCCGGGGCTGCCACACCCGCACCGACTTCCCCGAGCCGTCGCCGGCGCTCGCCCGCCGGTTCGTTCTGTCGTGAACCTTCAGGAGGTCGTT
>CAYZMG010000021.1:35172-54733 GCA_964479465.1 uncultured Acidimicrobiales bacterium | reverse complement strand
GATCACCGAGCAGGCGCTCTTCGTCGATCTCACCGCCGAGCAGAAGGCCAAGCTGACCGACCAGCTCTCCAAGCTCAAGGCCGGAGGCTAGGAGGGCCCGACGCAGGCCACGCTCCTCATGACTCTCACCGTCGATCCCATCCAGCCGGCGCTGGGCCACCGCCGGCTGGGCGCGTCGAAGCCCCGGTATGGCGAGCGGCTCATCGTCGGCGTGCTCGGCCTGTGTGCACTGATGTCGGTGCTCACGACGGTCGGCATCCTGATCGCCCTGTTCGTTCCGACGATCGAGTTCTTCAGAGCCGTCAGCGTGCGGGAGTTCTTCACCAGCACGGAATGGGCGCCGCTGTTCGCCCGGGCCCGGTTCGGCGTCTTGCCGCTGGCGGCGGCGACATTGACGACCACGGTGTGCGCGCTGGCGGTGTGCGTCCCCTTCGGGCTGGGCGCCGCCATCTACCTGAGCGAGTATGCCGGTGGTCGGGCCCGAAGCTTCCTGAAGCCGGCCCTGGAGGTGCTGGCCGGGATCCCCACCGTGGTCTACGGCTTCTTCGCCCTGACCTTCGTCACCCCCCTCCTCCAGAACATCTGGTTCGGCCCCGGCGAGCCGCCCCAGGTGTTCAACGGCCTGTCCGCCGGGCTGGTCATGGGCATCATGATCCTGCCCACCATCGCCTCCCTGGCCGAGGACGCCATGAGCGCCGTGCCTCAATCCCTCCGGGCCGGCGCCTTCGCCCTGGGGAGCACCAAGCTGCAGGTGTCGACACGAGTCGTCGTTCCCGGGGCGCTGTCGGGCATCGTCGCCGCCTTCGTCCTCGGCATCTCCAGGGCCGTGGGCGAGACGATGATCGTCCTCGTCGCCGCCGGCGGGACTCCGAACTTCACGTTCAATCCCACCGAGGCCATGCAGACCATGACCGCCTTCATCGCATCGGCCGGCCTCGGCGACCAGCCGACAGGGGACATCGGCTACAAGACGATCTTCGCCGTCGGGTCGGTCCTGTTCGTGGCCACCTTCGTCATGAACCAGCTCAGCATCCGCCTGGTCCGTCGCTACCGGGAGGTCTACGAGTGAGCCTCGACACCGCGCCTCGGCCCGATCGCGTGGTGGCGACGCCCCCGGGGCGGGAGCGCTTCAAGGCGGCTGGCTTCAAGGGCCTCCTGCTGTTCAGCCTGGGCCTGGGCCTGGTCACCTTGGGTGTGCTCCTCGTCGACACCGTGGTCACCGGTGCTCCCCGGCTCAACATGGATCTGCTGCGCCAGTTCCCCTCCGGCCGACCGGCCAATGCCGGGGCCCAATCGGCCATCATGGGCACGGTCTGGGTGGTCGGCATCTGCGGCCTGATCACGGTGCCCGTCGGGGTGGCCGCCGCCATCTACCTGGAGGAGTACGCCAACCCCGCCCGCTGGTACAACCGACTTCTGGAGGTCAACATCCAGAACCTGGCGGCCGTCCCCGCCATCGTCTACGGCATCCTCGGGTTGGGTTTCCTGGTCCGCGGCATCGGGCTGGGCCAGGTCGTACTCGCCGCTGCCCTCACCCTGTCGTTGCTGGTGCTGCCCATCGTCATCATCGCCAGCCGCCAGGCCATCCGGGCCGTTCCCAACTCCATCCGCCTCGGGTCCCTCGCCCTGGGGGCGACGCACTGGCAGACCATCCGCCGCCAGGTGTTGCCGGCGGCGGTGCCCGGCATCGCCACCGGCTCTATCCTCGCCCTGTCGCGGGCGATCGGCGAGGCGGCCCCTCTCATCCTGCTCGGCGGCCTGACCTTCATCACCTTCAACCCGACGGGCCTGGACAGCGCCTTCACCGTGCTGCCCATCCAGATCTTCAACTGGATCTCACGGCCGCAGGACGAGTTCCGCGTCTTGGCCGCCGCGGCCATCGTGGTGCTGCTGGTCATTCTCCTGATCATGAACAGCGCGGCGATACTGATCAGAAATCGCTTCCAGAGAAAGTGGTAGGCACACGTGAGTGATGGCAGCCCCCAGTCGGCTACCGACGGCGGGCCCACCCTCGGGGTGAAGCTCGGGCATCCCATGTCCGCGCCCTTGATCGCCGCGAAGGAGGCCACCGACCGCAGCCGAAGCTCGTCGCAACAGCTTGAGGGCGCCGAGGCGATCTTCGCCCTCAAGAGCGTCACGGTCCGCTACGGCGGCGTCCCTGCCGTGCAGGACATCACCTTCGACATCCACGTGAACGAGATAACGGCGGTGATCGGGCCGTCGGGATGTGGCAAGAGCACGCTGCTGCGCTGCCTCAACCGGATGAACGACCTCGTTCCCACCTCCAGCGTCGAGGGCGAGATCCTCTATCACGGCACCGACCTCTATGGCCCGGGCGTGGATCCCGTCGAGGTACGCAAGCTCATCGGGATGGTCTTTCAGAAGCCCAACCCCTTCCCGAAGTCGATCTACGACAACATCGCCTACGGGCCACGGGTGCTTGGCATCAAAGACGACATGGACGGAAGGGTCGAGCGGGCGCTGCGACAGGCGGCGCTGTGGAACGAGGTCAAGGACCGCCTGAAGTCAAGCGCCTTGAGCCTCTCGGGTGGCCAGCAGCAGCGGCTGTGCATCGCCCGGGCCTTGGCGGTGAGCCCGGATGTCATCCTCATGGACGAGCCGTGCTCGGCTTTGGACCCGATCTCCACCGCCAGCATCGAGGACCTGATGGCGGAGCTCAAGCAGCAGTACACCATCGTGATCGTCACCCACAACATGCAGCAGGCGGCACGCGTCTCGGACCGCACCGCCTTCTTGACGGTGCAGGTCGATCCAGAGTCCGACCGCCGTACCGGCCAGCTCGTGGAGTACGACCGCACCGAGCAGATCTTCACGAAACCGGCCGACGCCCGCACCGAGGCCTACATCACCGGAAGGTTCGGCTAGGCGATGGCCGTCGCGGCGGCGAGCATCGCCAGCAGGCGAGAACGCAGATGAGGACCCGGGCGCAGTTCCATGAGTCGATCGAGATGCTGCGGGTCGACGTGGATGCGCTCGGGCTGATGGCACAGCACGCGGTCAGCGGCGCCCTCGGGGCCTTGGTGGGTGGCGACGTGGCGGCCGCGGATCGGGTGCTGGCGGGCGACGACCGCATGGATGCGCTGTTCGTGGCGCTGGAGGAGCGCGCCTACGCCCTCGTCGCCCAGCAGGCGCCGGTCGCCACCGACCTCCGGTTCTTGATGTCGGCGCTTCGGGTCATGGCCGACTATGAAAAGACCGGGGACCGGGCCGTCGCGGTGGCGAAGTCAGCCCTCGCCGAGTGGGAGCGGGAGCCGACGGCGCTGTCGCTGCTGGCTCGCATGGGGGAGCTGTCCCTCACGCTGCTGGCGGGGGCGCGCCGCGCCTGGCTCGACCAGGACCTCGCCGCCGCCTCGGTCCTCAAGCGGGGCGACGTCGTCCTCGACAGCTGCTACCGCGGGCTCGTCGAGCATCTTCTCGCTCAGCACGGCGACGGCGCCCCCAGTCTGGTCCTGCACGCCCATGCCGCAGGCCGCAACATCGAGCGCATCGCCGACCACGCGGTCATCGTCGGCGAGCGGGTCAGCTACATGTTGACCGGCGACCCCAGCGCTCTGG
Source organism: uncultured Acidimicrobiales bacterium (assembly GCA_964479465.1). Taxonomy (GTDB): domain Bacteria; phylum Actinomycetota; class Acidimicrobiia; order Acidimicrobiales; family AC-14; genus CADCTB01. The sequence goes on along the minus strand of CAYZMG010000021.1, from coordinate 51,157 downwards.
CGGCCGAGATCGGTTGACCACGGTGAACGGCGACGGAGCAGCTCATGGTGCGACCTCCTCGGTGGGAAAGGACCGCCGGCGGGCTCAGAGCGCGACGTAGACGAGCCCCACGAGCACGGGTACCTCGAGGCGTCGGAGTCACCGCCGGCAGCGGTCACGGTCGGGGCGGGGATGGGAGGCGTCACCGGGTCGCGGCTGTGAGCAATCCGGTCAACTCTGCGACCGACGGCACCCGGCCGGCCAGGACCACCTGGCCGTCCACGTCGAGGGCGGGGGTGGACATGACCCCGCAGGCGACGATCTCGGCCACGTCGTGGACCTCTTCAACGGTGGCGTCGAGGCCGGCGGCGGCGACCGCTTCGGTGGTGCGGGCGGTGAGAGTCTTGCAGCTGGCGCAACCGGATCCGAGCACGCGGATCATCATGGCTTCTCCTTAGAGGACGGCGTTGAACAGGTAGCCGACGGCGACGATGCCACCGGTGACGACCACCACATAGGTGGCGATGAGGCGGGGCATGAGGACCCGGCGCAGCAGGATCATCTCGGGCGCCGACAGGGCGACGACGGCCATCATGAAGGCGAGCAGCGTGCCCATGGGAATGCCGGTGCCATGCAGGGCCTCGACGAGGGGAAGGATCCCCGCGGCGTTGGAGTAGAGAGGCACGCCGAGCAGCACGGCGAACGGGACGGCGAGGGGGTTGCCGCTCCCGGCCCACCGCTCGAAGAGGCCCGCCGGCGCCCAGCCGTGGATGACGGCGCCGACACCGATCCCGACCAGCAGGTAGGGCCAGATCTTGCGCAGGATCGTCCCGACCTCCTCGCGGCCGAGCGCGATGCGGTCGGCCCACGACATCGCCCGACCGGGGTCGATGGGCTGTCCCCGCAGGCGGGTCTGGAACACGAAGGGCTCGACCCAGCGCTCGAGGTGGAGCCGGCCGAGGACCATGCCGCCGACGATGGCGATGAGGAGGCCGGCGACGACGTACATGGCGGCGATCTTGAACCCGAACAGGCCGTAGAGGAGTACGACCGCGACCTCGTTGACCAGCGGGGACGCGATCAGGAAGCTGAGGGTGATGCCGAGGGGCACGCCGGCGGACACGAAGCCGATGAAGGCGGGGACGGCCGAGCAGGAGCAGAACGGCGTCACGACGCCGAGGCCGGCGGCGGCGACATTGCCGACCCCCTGGCGCCGGCCGCCGAGCAGGGCGCGGGTGCGCTCGATCGACATGAAGCTGCGCAGCACGGTGACGGCGAAGATGATCCCGGTAAGGAGCAGGGCGATCTTGGTGATGTCGTAGACGAAGAAGTGGACCCCTTCGCCCAGGCTCGAACCGGGGTCCAGTCCGGCGGCGTCGAAGACGGCCCAGTCCCAGAACGGCCGGTTCAGCGAGTACGCCGCCCACCACACCAGCGCCGCAGCGCCGACCCGGGCGCCCAGCAGGCGAGGGCTGCGGACCGGGGTGGGCAGGAGCGTCACCGGGCACGCCCTGCGAGACCGGTGGCGCGGACAGCGTCGCGGACGAGCTGCGCCGCCCCGTCGCTCAGGCGGTAGTCGATCCAGCGGCCCCGCCGGTTACCGTCGATCAGCCCAGCCTCGCGGAGGACGCGCAGGTGGTAGGAGAGCACGTTCGCCGCCATAGGGACCGCGGCGTTGATGTCGCAGACGCACCGCTGCCCGCCGGCGAGCACCCCGAGGATGCGGATCCGTGCAGGGTCGGCCAGGGCGGTGAACGCCGACGCGGCGCGCTGCTCCATTGCCGTCGGTTCGAGGATTGTCGAAGTGACCACACCCCCAGCATGCGCCCCATGAGGATGGTTGGACACTGCCGAAAGTCCCTTCGATGGCCGTTCGTCCCGGAGCGTCGAGGTGTTCGTGGGACGTTCGGCCCTAGCGGCTCGCCGGCTCGCCCGCGAATGGTTGGCCATAGTCGATTCGACGATCATCGAAACGAGGCCAACATGAGAATGCGCAGACACGCCGTCTACCCAGTCATCCTCACCGTGCTCGCTTTGATGGCCACCGCCTGCGGCACCTCCACCAAGCAGGCCGCCCCGCCGACCCGTCCCGACTTCGTCGAGCGCGTCCGCCTCAACGGCGATGGCGACTTCGGTTTCCCGTCCCCGTTCACCCACCGGGCCGGACGGGGCTTCAACCGGGTCACCCTGCTCTTCGACACCCTGATCTGGAAGGACGGCAGCGGCGAGTTCCTGCCCTGGCTGGCCAAGGAATGGACCCGCTCCGCCGACGGCCTGGAATGGCGCTTCACCATGCGTGAGGGCGTCACGTTCCAGGACGGCCAACCCCTGACGGCCGAGGACGTGGCCTTCACCTTCGACTACATGACGAAGGGCGCCGGCCTGCAGGTTGGCGGCAGCGTCACCTTCCGGCCCCAGGTCGAGTTCAAAGAGGTCGTCGCCGAGAGCCCCACGGTTGTCGTCTTCCGGCTCGACCAGGCCTTCGCTCCCGACTTCTTCGAGGACACCGTGGCCGGGAGGGTGCCGATCATCCCCAAGCACATCTGGGAGACGGTGACTGACCCGGCGAAGTTCACCGAGTCGGCGGCGGCCATGGGCTCGGGCCCCTACCGCTTGGAGGCCTACGACGCAACGACCGGCAGCTACCTGTTCGTGGCCAACGAGTCGTACTTCCTGGGGACACCGTACGTGCGGCGCATCGAGTACATCCCGGCCGAGAACGAGCTGCTGGCCCTGCGCACGAACGTGATTGACATCGCCAACATCGGCATCAGCGAGGAGCCCCTGGTGGAGGAGTCCCTCGAGCCGTTCGGCCCGCCGGCCTACACCCAGATCACGGCGCCGGGCGCGTGGAACCGGGTGCTGCACTTCAACCTGACCAAGGGCTTCCCGTTCAACGAGAAGGCCTTCCGTCAGGCCGTGGCCTACACCATCGATCGCTCCGACATGGTCAAGCGGGCCGTTCTCGGCAACGGGGAGCCCGGGAGCATGGGGGCGCTCGCCCCCAGCAATCCGTGGCTGGCCCCGGACCTGCCCGCCTACAACGTTGACCTGGCCCGGGCGGGGGCGCTGCTCGACGGCATCGGGCTCAAGGACGTCAATGGTGACGGCTTCCGGGACCTCCCGGACGGGTCTCAGTTCCGGCCCGAGCTGCTGACCAACTCCCGCCACACCTCCAAGACGGCGGAGATGATCAAGGAGTACCTGCGGGCCGCTGGGATCGACATCTCAATCCTGAGCTTGGAGTCCACCGCGGCCGACACCGCCGGCCGTGACGGCAACTACACGATGTCCGTCGTCGGCTACGCCAACGGGGTCGGTGGTGACCCGGACCTGATCCGCCAGCGGTTGTCCTCGAAGGTGAAGGCCAAGGCCTTCACCCGGGTCTACGGATGGAACAACCCCGTCTTCGAGGCCGCAGCGGCCAAGCAACTGGTCACCCTCGACCACGACGAGCGCATGGGCTACGTCCATGAGATGCAGCAGGCCGTCGCCGAGGACGTGCCGTTGATCTCCCTCTACGTGCCCACCCGGACGGTGGTTTCCAACGCCGCCGTCTTCGACGCCTGGTACTTCACCCCGGGCGGCATCTTCGGGAGCCTTCCCGAGCCCGACAACAAGCACGTCTACGTGACCGGCAAGGTGTCCGGCCTTCCCGACCGCTTCGCCGGCTGAGGGCTTTGTCAGCTGAGAAACCCATGTGCGAGCGCCGGTGTCCCCCACGCCGGCGCTCGCACCTTTTGAACGAAGGAACGGGTGCGGCATGCTCTATCTCGTCGCCGGCGTAGCTGTTCTGGTCCTCTCGGCGGTGATGTCGATGGCCGGGCTCGGCGTGGCGTTCCTGGTCGTCCCGCTCTTGTACTGGATGGGCCGGCGCCAGAGCATTCGCCAGATCAACGGAGATCGGCGTGGGCGCCGCCGTGGGCGGGCGGGGCTTCTGTGATGCGCGCACGTAGGGGACCTTTGGCCCTTTCCGGGACGGCGCCCGCCGACGAACGATTGATCGAGAACAATCGATGCGGCGGAAAGTGGGGAGCCATGACGCGATACCGGTTCACGATGGTCGTTGCCGCCTCTGCGGTGATGGCCCTCCTGGCGACGAGCTGCGCCACCGAGCAGCGGGCGACGCCGGCCACCGACGGGGCGGGTCCCACCCGGGTGGAGCGGGTGCGGATGGTCGGCGGCGACTGGGGGTTCCCGACCCCATACGGCGGCAACAGCCGCGGCGAGAGCGTGGCCGTGACCACGCTGCTCTACGACAGCCTCCTCTGGAAGGACGCCAACGGCACCACCATTCCGTGGCTGGCGACCGCCTGGGAGGTGTCGGCCGACGGCCGCGAGTGGCGCTTCACCCTCCGTGACGGCGTGCGCTGGCACGACGGCACGCCGCTGACCGCGGAGGACGTCGCGTTCAGCCACGAGTACGCCACGACTGGCCCCGGCAAGAACGCGTCGACCTTCTCCGGGCGGATCCCGGTGGAGGCGGTCGTCGAGGGACCCAACCGCGTCATGCTGCGAACCGAGACGCCCTACGCGCCGTTCATCGACCGGGTCGGCATCGGCATCCCGATCGTCCCCAAGCACGTGTGGGCCGACGTCGCTGATCCCGTCAAATACCAGGACCCGTTGGCCCTCACCGGCTCGGGACCGTACCGGCTGGAGACCTACGACCTGTCCGCCGGGACCTACCTCTTCACCTCCAACGAGGACTACTTCATGGGCCCGCCGTACGTGAAGCGCCTCGAGTTCGTTCCGGCCTCCAACGAGCTGCTTGCCCTCCAGCGCGGCGAGCTCGATGTCGCCAGCCATGGCGTGGGCGGCGGCAAGATCGACTTCCCGATCGCCCAGGCCAGCCTCGACGCCCTCGACAAGACAAGGTACGGGCAGGTCACCGCGCCCGGCGTTTCCGGCGCCATCCTGCACTTCAACATCACCAAGGGGTTCCCCTACAACGACACGCGGTTCCGCCAGGCGATCGCCTACGCCGTCGACCGCGAAGACCTGGTGAAGCGCATCCTGCTCGGCGGGGGCGAAGTGGGGATGATGGGGATGCTCGAACCGTCGAACTCCCCGTGGATCGATCCTTCCATGCCGAGCTACGAGCGGGATGTGGCCAAGGCGAAGGCGCTCCTCGACCAAGCCGGCGTGAAGGACGCCAACGGCGACGGGATCCGCGACCTCCCCGACGGCCAGCCGTTCGTGCCCGAGGTCCTCACCAGCCCCGGATGGAACCCCAAGACCCCTGAGCTCCTGAAGGAGTACCTGCGGGAGGTCGGGATCGACATCAAGATCACGAGCCTCGACCAGACCGGGGCCCAGACGGCTGCAGCCGGCGCCCGCTACGAGATGGCGGTCCTCGGCTACGGCCTGTGGAGCGACCCCGACGGGTTCCGCACCACGCTCTCCTCGAAGTCCACGTCGAAGTCCTTCGCCAAGGTGCACGGCTACGTGAACGCCCGCTTCGACGAGCTGGCCGCTCAGCAGCTGAGCCAGATCGACGTCGCCCAGCGCACCCGGACCGCGCAGGAGATGCAGCGGATCGTCGCCGAGGACGTGCCCGCCATCCCGCTCTACGTGGCCACGAGGACGATCATCTTCGACAAGACGGTGCTCGACAACTGGTACTACTCGACCGGCGCCGGACCCATCTACCCCGGGATGCTCAACAAGCTGATCTTCGTCAGCGACAAGCGGACCGGGTTCTAAGAATCGAGAAGGTCGCCCCGCAGCCTTGCCACCTTCTCGAACGCGTCGACGATCTGGGAGATGAGGCGGCTGCGGGGCTCGGTGTAGGTGGGGATGCGCAGGGCCCGCTCGGCGTAGGTCTCGGCGTTGGGGAGGTCGCCGGCGGCGTAGATCCGGCGATTGGGGTGGCGACCGTAGGTCCGGCTGCGGTCGTCACCCACCTGGAACAGGTGCTCGCAGTGGAGGGGCACCGACGTCGAGTCGCCCACCGGAGCGCCCTCCGCCCGCAGGGCCTCGATGAACAGCCGGCGGTCGAGGCCGTCGAGTGCGTCGGCGTCGTACAGCGGCTTGTAGTTGAACCAGGGGTGACGGGTGGCATAGGGCTTCCGGGCCGGCGGGTCCACGCCGGCCACCGTCGCCAGCCCCTCGGAGAGGAGGCCGAGGTTGGACTCCCGCCCGTCGATGTACGCGTCCAGGTCCTCGAACTGCCGGCGGGCCAGGGCAGCGGCCAAGGGGTGCATCCGGTAGTTCAGCCCGTAGCCGGTGGCGCCGAAGTCCCGGTACTCGTCGCTGGTGACGTCGTCGAACGACCGGTTGCGGAAGTGGCCCAGCAGCACGGCCCGTTCGAAGATCCCGCGGTCCGCGGTGAGCATGAGCCCGCCCTGGCCGGCGGCGGTGAGCTTGGCGCCCTGCAGGCTGAAGACCGAGACGTCACCGAAGGACCCGACCTTGACGTCGTTCCACGTGGCCCCGTGGGCGTGGCTGGCGTCCTCCACCAGCCGCAGGCCCCGCCGGCGGCAGAGGTCGACGATCGGCTCCATGTCGCAGGCGTGGCCGTTGATGTGGACGATCACGACGGCCTTGGTGCGGGGGGTGATGGCGGCCTCGATCACCGCAGGATCGATGTTGCCGGTGTCCGGTTCGCAGTCGACGAGCACGGGCACGGCGTTGACGACGAAGAGCGGCATCACGGTGGAGAGAAACGTGAACGTCGGGGCAATCACCTCGTCGCCGGCCTCGAGCCCCAGGCCGAAGAAGGCCGAGTGCAGCGCGGCGGTCCCCGAGCTGCACGCCAGCGTGAAAGGCACGCCGATGTAGGCGCCGAAGGCGTTCTCCAGCGCCTCGACCTCGCCCTCCCGCCCGTAGTAGGAGAGCTCGCCGCGCTCGAGCAGCGCAGTCACGGCCCGCACGTCGGCCGGCGTGATGGGCGGCCAGCCGAAGTCGGTGGGCTCGGTGACGGTGGGCGCCCCGCCGAGGAGGGCAAGCGTTGCGGCGCTCACGAGCGGAAGTTAGCGTAATCGCCGGCGAGAGGGGGGCCGTTGCCCAAGGTCCGCTCGGTTCTCCAGACCGAGGATCAGATCTGCTGCTTCCGGTCGATCACCAGCTCCGGGGTTCGGGTGCTGTGGGAGATCACCAGCGCCTGCAACCTGCGATGCGACTTCTGTCTGGTGGAGATGAAGCGCAAGCAGGTGTCCCTCGACACGGCGTTGGAGATCGCCGATCAGCTCGTCGAGCGGAGCGTCGACAAGGTGCTGCTGTCGGGCGGCGAGCCGCTGGTGTTCCGGGGCGTCGAGCACGTCATGCGCCGGCTCCTCGACGGCGGGGTGCTGGTCAAGCTGCTCACCAACGGGACGGTCGAGAACCAGGCCGTGTACCGGATGATCGAGGAGGATCCCTCGATCGAGGTGTCACTCAGTGTCCTCTCAGTGCGACCGGAGAAGGCCGACGCCATCTTCCGGCGGGCCGGCGCCTGGGCCAAGCTCTGCGCCACGCTCGACCGCGTGCGGCCCGAGCAGGTGAACATCATCACCGCGGTCAGCACCGAGAACTACGACGAGGTGGAGGAGATCCTCGACTGGGCCGCAGCGCGGGGCATCCCCGGCATCAGCGTCATCAACGTGTTCAAGGACCCCACGTCGCCGGCCCGCTTCCGTGACGACTGCCGCGACTACACGATCGAGCAGACCATGGTCGACCGGCTCTTCGTGCGCTTGGAGGCCAAGCGCCGGCAGTACGCCGGCCGCATGGTGATCCGCACCACCCAGTTCCGCGGATGCGGCGGCGAGGAGTGCGGCGCCGGCCGCTCGGTCCTCTACATCGACGCCCTCGGCCGGCTCCTGCCGTGCACGCTCACCGACAACACCGAGTGGCGGCTGCGAGCCCACGGCATGGGCATCGGCGAGGCGATGGACATGTATGCCCGGGAGATCGACGGCATCCCGGCGTCGTCGTGCGTGTCGTTGCTGCAGCGCAGGTGATCCACTGAACTGGCAGGAGGACTGGCTGGCGCCGGCGGCGATCGCCGGCGAGACGCTGCGCTTCGACCTTTCGGCCTACCGCAGCAGGGTCACCCGGGAGATGGCCCAGATCCGCCTGCGGATGACGCGGCGGGCGTTCCTCGTGGGGCACGCTCCACTCGCCGCCAACCTCGTCGATGCCGGCGCCGTGCTCGAGGTCGACGCCGGCGCCCTCGCCGCGGCCAACGCCGAGGTCGGGCGCCGGCTCACCGCCGGCCCCGAGTGGGCGGTCTGCTACCTGCGGAGCCTGGACGCGGGCGCCATGCTCGACGCCGTGGCGAAGGCGTTCGCCCGCCGGCCCGGGACCGGCCACGTCGTCCCGTACGTCATCAGTGCCGCCCACTACCAGGCTCTCGGGGGGCTGAAGTTCTGCCTCCCCGACAGCCTCCGGCCCCGGCTGCTGGCATTGCTCGACGAGCCGGCCTGTGTCGACGCCCTGCTGTCACCGGACGGCCCCACGCTGTGGTCGGAGATCAAGGCCCGGGAACTGGCCCTCGCCCGGCTCCGGGTGCGCGGCCCCGCGGAGCGCTACCGCCGGCGCCTTGAGCGGCACCGGCGCGACCACGGTTACCTCGGTGCCGAGGACGTCGACTTCCGTGAGCACGAGACGCTCGACGCCATCGACGCCCGCATCGCGACGATGACCGCCGGCGCCAAAGCTGAGCGCCGGCGGCTGAACCAGGCCATGGCCGCCGATCGCGCCCGCAAGGCCGAGGCCCGCCGGTGCTTCGCCGAGCGGCTTCCTGCCGGCGACGCCGTCACGTTCACATCGCAGGTGCTCCTGACCCGCGCTCTGGCCACGCAGGAGGACCTCAACCGGCGGGCCAAGATGCGGCTGCTGCGCGACCTGCGCGACCGTGCCGAGCTCACGGGGCTGGACATCGAACGTGACGGCCTCGAGGCGCTGGCCGCTGCGGCGGAGTGGCGCCGGCCGGTGCTACGGTCCACCTGAAGGACTGCGAGGGGCGGGCAATGGACGGGAAGACGGCCAATCCCCTGCTTGGGCGGGCGCTCATCCAGGTCTCCGACGCCTACGACCCCTTCGACCACTACGGCCTGAACACCGGGCCCACCGACGAGTTCGGTGACCTTCCCGAGGCGCCGCCCACCATCCGCAACATCGGCTGGACGCTGGGCAACGACTGTCCGTACCGGTGCACGCACTGCTACAGCATGAACGCCCGCCAGAAGGGCGCCGACATGACCGTGGAGATGATCGATCGCGTCGTCGAGCAGCTAGCGATCAACGGCGTCGAGACTGTCAACCTCGGCGGCAACGAGCCGCTGTACACCAACGGCGCCAATCCGAAGGCGACGCTGCTGCCCGACATCATCGAGCGGCTGACCGACGCCGGCATCATCGTGGGCCTCACCACCAGCGGTATCACGATCCTGCGGTTGTACCGCGACCACCGGGACGCGTTCGACCGGCTCAACGACGTCGACGTGTCCTTCGACTCACCGGACCCCGAGGAGCACAACCGCAACCGGGGCGCCAACATCTACCACCAAGCCGTCGAGTCACTGGAGATCTGCCAGCGCCACGACAAGCCGCACACGGCGATCATGTGCGGGATGAAGTGGAACTTCACCGTTCCCAATATCGAGCGCCTTGTTGCCCTGGCCAAGCGCTACGGCGCCAACGTCCGCATCAATCCGGTGAAGCCCGTCCAACCGCAGCACATGGAGTCGGCGCTCCCGCCGGAGATGTACTACGCCGGCTTCTCCCGCCTCCTGGAGCTCTGCCGTCCCATCGACCTGGGCGAGCCGCCCATCGCGGCGGTGACCGACTTCCAGGGTGCCAAGCGGTGCCCCTGCGGCCGGACGTCGTTCCGCATCCACTCGATCACGCCCGAGGGCGCCATCCACGTGAGCCCGTGCGTCTACCTGCACGATTACAAGGCGCCGATCGACCTGCTGAAGCACGACCTCATCGACATCATCCTCAGCCCGCAGTTCCGCGTCTTCCGCCAGCGCAACGCCAACCCGGACCACGTCTCCGGCTGTGAGGGCTGCCCGAAGCTGGCCCAATGCGGTGGCGGATGCGCCGGCCGCTCCTACCTCTACGCGTTCCACGAGACGGGCACCCGCACGTTCCGGGCCCGCGACCCCTACTGCCCGGTCCGCCAGGCGCCGGCTCACACCTTCCCTCAGCGCCCGGTGCTGGAGTCTGAAACCCGCCTCGTTCACATGGACTACCTCTGCACCTGGATCGGCGCGCCCATCTGATTCCTCTCGCTGACTGCGCGTCGGAGCCCCTTTCGCGCGTCGGGCGGAAGGCCGCGCTCCTGGGCTGGGCGGCCGCGCAGGGGGTGGCGACGCCAGGAGGCCTGGTGGTGCCTGCCGAGCGGTTCTGGGCCGCGGTGGATGCCAGCGGCGCGATCGGGCAGGCCCGCTACCTCGAAGCCTCGGCGCTCCGGCTCGACCCCGCCCAGGCCCTCGCCGTGGCCGCGTCGATCACCGAGGGGATGCGCTCGCCGGCCTTGGAGGCGCTGGCGTCGGCCGAGGCGGAGGCCGCCTTCGCCCGCTTGGAGGTCACGCAGGTCGTGTGCCGGTCGTCGTCGGCCATGGAGGACGGGCTTGTGGCGGCCTTCCCCGGTGTGTTCGTCAGCGTGCTCGACATCGCTTCGCCGGCCGACCTGGCCGGCGCCATCGCCACCTGCTGGCGCTCGGCGTTCACGCCGGCGGCTCTCGGCTACCTCCTGCGGATGGGCGCCGAACCGCTTGACCTCTCGCTCGCCCTCCTGCTGCAACGCCAGGTCGCCGCCGACTGGTACGGCGTCTACGTGAGCGTCGACCCGGTGACGGGAGCCGCCGGCCCGCGGGCCGACCTGACCAACGAGGGGCCGGAGGCCCTCGTCGGTGGCGGGACGGTGAAGCTCCAGGCCCGCCGGCGGTCCGGTGCATGGGTCGGCATCAAAGAGGCGCCGGCGCTGGCCACCTCCCTGGAGTCCGTCCACCGAGCGGCGCAACGCTTCGGCGACCGCTTGGGGGCGGACGTCGACGTGGAGTTCGCCCTGCCGTCCGCCGGCGCCGAGGCCGTCATCCTCCAGTGCCGCCCGCTCACCCACGTCGGGACGGCGCCGGCCGGCGGAGCGCCCGCCCCTCCATCCCGCTCCCAGGGCCGCTCGGGCCCGGCGGCACTGCGCGGCCGGCCCTGTGGCGGCGGACGGGTCGCCGGCATGGCCGGCGAGCCGGGCGGGATCGCCGTGGTCGACCACCTCACGCCCGCTGACTACGGGATCGTCCTCAGTCACGCCGGCGTCGTCATGGAGCGGGATTCGTCCCCTCTCAGCCACGTGGCGGTTCTGTGCCGTGAGCTCGGCGTGCCGTTCGTGTGCGGCGTGGCCGGCGCCCGGGCCGCGCTCACGGGCCGGCGGGTGGTGGTCGACGGTGCGACCGGGTCGGTCGAGATCGCCGGCGCCGGCGAGGTCCCGGCGGCGGAGCGCCGTATCTCGACGCTGGCCGAGCCGGTGATGAGCGCCGTCGAGCTCGTGCTCCGTGTCTTTGCCGAGGGCCGGCCCGGGCGGCCGCCGGCGGCAGAAGCCCAGCGCCTGCTCCGCGGCTATGGCGGCGTCCTGGGAGGCGACTCCGTCCGCGTCGTCGCCCACGTCGTCAACCCTGAGGAGCTGGCGGCCCTGGACGTGCTCGGTGGCCAGCTGTTCGGGCCGGACTTCTCGGCTGCGGCCTTCCTCGAAGAGCTCGCCGGCAGCTGATCGCCGCCGTATCGTCGAGGTCCATGTGCCGGAACATCACACCGCTGCGCGGCCTCGAGCCTCCCGCCACCGCCGAGGAGGTCACCTCCGCCGCCCGCCAGTACGTGCGCAAGGTCGCATCCATCTCCACCGCCGGCCAGATGGCCCAGCCGGCCATCGAGCAGGCCATCGAGCGCATCGCCGCCGCCACCACTGAGCTGTTGGCCGAGCTGCCGCCCCGGCGGAACCCGCCGGCGGTCCTTCCCCCGCTGCGCCGGCGGCGCTGAGGCGCTACTCGGCGGTAGGGATGGTGAACCTCACCGTGGTGCCCTGGTCGGGAACCGAGTCGATAGTGATCGACCCTCGGTGGGCGTCGACGATCTGCTTCACGATCGAGAGGCCCAGGCCCGTCCCGGGGATGGCATTGACCGTCGCCACGGCCGACCGGAAGAAGCGGGTGAAGAGGCGCTTCTGATCCTCGCAGGAGATGCCGATGCCGGTGTCGACGACGGCGAAGGTCATCTCGGGACCGTTCCTGCGGACCGACAGCGTCACCGTTCCCCCCTCCGGCGTGAACTTGATCGCGTTGGACAGCAGGTTCAGAAGCGCTCGCTCCAGGAGCGAGCCGTCGGCCACGACGTTCCCGGGCTCGGCATCGAGGTCGATCGTGAGCGTCTGGGCCCGCGCCGCCACCGTGGGCCGGATCGCCTCGGTCAGCCCGTCCACGAGAGCGGCCACATCCACCGGGCCCGGATTCAGGTCGAGCCCCCGCGACTCAACGCGCCCCATCGTCAGCAGGTCCTCGATCAGGGCGAGCAGACGATGGCTGTTGCGGTCGATGACGGCGACGACGTGCTCCTGCTCCGAGGTGATGGGCCCGGCGTCGCCGTCGGCGAGCATCTCGGTGTGGCCCAGGATGCTGGTGAGCGGCGTCCGGAGCTCATGCGAGACGGTGGAGACCAGCTCGTGCTGCAGGCGGTCGAGCTCGCGCAGCTCCTCGACCTGGCGCTTGAGCCCCTCCTCGAACGCCCTCTGGTCGCTGATGTCGCGGATCGTCACGACGATCCCGTCGACACGGGGATCGTCGAGAAGGTTGTTGCTCACCGCCTCGACCGGGATGCACGTCCCGTCGGCGCGGCGCATCGCCCACTCGACAGGCGCGCCGGCGCCGGGCGTGAGGCCCACACGGGCGTAGTGCTCCTGTGCGGATGCGTGCTGGTCGGGCGTGACCAGGTCGATCAGGCGGGTGCCGATCAGGGCGTCGGGCCCGTAGCCCAGCACGGGGCCGGCCGAGGGGGTCTGGAACCGGATGATCAGGTCGGAGTCGACGACAGTGATGACGTCGGATGACTGCTGGACGAGCACGGCGGCCGCCTCCTCCCGTTCCCGGCGCCGGAGGTTCTCGGTGAGGGTCGCGCTCTCCAGGGCCAAGGCGACCTGGGCGGCCAGCGTCCTCAGGGCGTCGACGACTTCCGGGGGCGGCGGGCGGGGGCCGATGACGGCGATGGTCCCGTAGGCCGTGCCCCGTGTCGCCATCGGGACGGTGAGGATGGCGTCGCCGGACGGAGGCTGGGCGCCGGTCGTGAGGGCTACCTCCATGCCGTAAAGCGGTCCGAGGAGGGAACGAGCCGCATCGGAAGCTGCCGCCTCGATGGCGGCGCGATCGGCGCCGGCCGCTCCCACAGCCGCTGCCGCATGGCGGAGGGCGCGCTCGCGCGCCGCAGCATCGCCCAGGTGACAGACGAGCTGCTGGGTTTCGAGCAGGTTCCTGACCCGCAGGACGACCTCGACGTTGTCCAGCGGCTTGGTCAGGAAGTCCTTGGCGCCGGCGGCGAGCGCCTGACGCTTGATGTCCCCGCCGGCGTCGGCGGTGAGCACCAGGACGGGCAGGAAGACCTCCGGTGGCAGCCGCGAGTGGAGCGCCTCCATCACCTCGAAGCCGTTCGGCGGGGGCATGTGGAGGTCGAGGAGGAGAAGGTCGGGCACCGCCTCGACGCAGCGCTCGAGACCGGTACGGGGGTCGGTGTAGCCCTCGACGTACTCCAGGCCCGCCGCCTGCAGGAGGCGCTGCAGGAGCAGGACGTTGGCTGGATTGTCGTCGACGACCAGCACCCGCGACCGGCGGACCGCCTCCGGAAGCACGGGGAAGGGCGCCTGGCGGTCGCCGATGACGTCGTGAGAAATGCCAATCATGGTGCTCAGCCCTGCGTGACCTTCTCGTCGACGAGCCGCAGGAGCTCGGAGACGTCAAGGGGCTTGGACATGTAGGCGACAGCGCCGGCGGCGAGAAGGCGCTGCGACTGGCCGATGGTGGCGTCGGCGGAGAGGATGGCGACCGGGATCGAGGACGTCGCCTTGTCGGAGCGGAGGCGGTGCAGGATCTGCTCGCCGGAGATGTCGGGGAGGTGCAGGTCGAGGAGGACGAGCGCCGGCTGGAGCTTGGTTGCCAGCTCGACGCCCAAGGCTCCCTGGTTGGCGGCGACCACCTCGATGTCGGGCCGGCGATCGAGGATCCGCTTGACCAGCGTGAGGTTGGCGACGTTGTCCTCGATGCACAGCACCTTGCGCCGTAGTCCGTTCTCCGCAACCTCGGCCGTGCCATTCCCGTCGTAGAGCCGCTCGAAGCGCCTCACCGGTGCCTCCGCGGCGGGCAGGTTCACGGAGAACGTGCTTCCCTGCTCGACGACGCTTTCGACATCGAGCGTGCCTCCCATGGCCTGGGTGAGGTACCGGGAGAGCGTCAGGCCGATCCCCGTGCCCTCGACCTCGGTCTGGGCGGCGTCGAGCCGCTCGAACGGGGCGAAGAGCTTGCCGATCTGGTCGTCCCGGATGCCGGGGCCGGTGTCGGAGACGTCGATGCGGACGTGAGTGTCGTCCGGGGCGAAGCAGGAGATGGCGACGGTGCCGCGCAGACGGTTGTACTTCACCGCGTTGGACAGCAGGTTAATGAGGACCTGCTTGGCGCGCTGCTGGTCGGCATAGATGTAGTGGCCGGTCATCCCGGCATAGTCGGCCACGACGTTGATCTGGCGCTGGTCGGCGAGGGGGCGGATGAGGTCGACGGCGTCCCGCACGAGGTCGACCACGGGCACGGGCTCGGAGGAGAGCAGGAGCTTGCCCGACTCGATCCGGGTGATGTCGAGCACCTCGTTGATCAGGCCCAGGAGGTGGCGGCCGGCATGCATGATCTGCTCGACCGACTCCCGCTGATCGGGCGTCAGCGGGTCGATCTCCAGCAGCTGGCCGAAGCCGAGCACAGAGTTCAGTGGTGTCCGCAGCTCGTGGCTCATGCGGGACAGGAACTCGCTCTTCGAGCGGTTGGCCGCCTCTGACACCTGTTGTGCCTTGCGGATCTCCTCCTCGCTCCGCCGGCGGGCGGTGATGTCGTTGAGGTAGACCACGACCGGCTGACGGCCGCCGGTCTCGGCGTGGTCCTCCATCCACAGCGCCGACACCCACTTGTAGGACCCGTTGGGTTGGCGGAGGCGGAACTCGATCTCGTCGCAGGGTTCGCCGGCGGAGAGGCGGGCGCCGGTCTCGCGGACCAGGGTCAGGTCCTCGGGGTGGACCCACTCCTCGAACGTGCCGGTGGTGATCTTCTCTTCGAGGTCGATGCCCAGGACCCGTTCCATGTTCGGGCTGACGTAGACGACCTGGTCGGCGGCGTCGGCGGCGTCGATGCGGAGGACCGCCGTCGGCCCGGCGGCGAAGAGGCGCTCGAGGAAGTGGCGGGTGTCCTCGAGCTCCGCGGTGCGGACGGCGACCGTCGCCTGGGCGAACGTACCCCGCCGGGTCTGGGTCTCCACTGCGGCCGCAGCAAGGGCGGCGGCCAGCAGCCCGACGCCGAGGAGGATCCACGGGGCCCACTGGGCGAACTCGCCGACGAGGGAGCCGCGGGCGGCGACGAGGAGCGTCCACTCGTCGGCCCCCACGGGGAAGCTCACGTGCTCCACGTGCCCCGTCATCGGAAGCCGGTCCTCGGTGGTCAGGATGAGCTTGGCCGGGTCAGGCTCGGAGGAGGCGTAGACGGCGCCGCGAAGCTCGCGGAACGGCGAGTTGGGCGTGGGAGGCATCTTCCGGTCGGAGGTCCACATGCCCTCCTGAAAGGCAACCATCGGCGTCCTGGCCGGGAGAGGGACGACGACCATGGTCTTCACATTGGGTGCCCCGGCGACACCGTCGATCACTCCGGCCACCAGCTGCTTTGCGCTCAGTGCCCTGGCCGCGAGCTCGGCCTGCTCGCCGGCCAGGCGGTCGCCGACGGCCGGCCCGCCGGCGGCGGCGGTGATGACAAAGGCGCCGCCCTCGACGCTGGCGGTGCCGAGCGTC
>CAYZMG010000021.1:0-35162 GCA_964479465.1 uncultured Acidimicrobiales bacterium | reverse complement strand
GTCGAGCCGGGTCCTCCCATCTGGAGCAGGAGGCCGGCGCTCCGCTCGAAGGCGCTGTAGTCCTGGGCTGCGGCGAGCGAGCCGACGATGTAGAGCGAGGCCTGGGACGTCTGCAACGAGCTAGAGAGCAGGGCCACGGCCTCGGCTGAGCGCTCCCGTAGGATCCGCTGCTCCTCGTGCCGTACGCCGTTCCGGGCGAAGGCGGTCCCCGTCACCGTCGGCACGGCCAGGGCGAGGAACACCACGAGTCCCCACGTCGACGGCCGCTGGCGCCGGCTCGTTCGGTCCGAATCGACGGCGCTGTGGCGCGAGCGGTCCTTGGTATTGGCGACGTCGGAACCACCCGACGCGTGCCGAGCGTCCTTGTTCATGCACGGACTATCGGCTGCTGCAGTGCCGTCGGCGTAGAGGTGGTCGCTTGTAATCTCTGATGCAAACGCGCCTTTCTGCTGCTGCGAGGCCACTTCCGGCGATTTCACAGCGAATTCCCAGGGTCGCCCGGCCGCTGCAGCTAGTGCCGAGATGGCTATTAACGTCCTGACAATGAGGCATCGGGGGGCGCCGGCGGACCTGCGACTCACCCCGGCCGCGCCGGCCGAACCCGAACCGCCGGCCCGCCCCCGCCGCTGGCTGCGGTGGTGGCCGGCAGGAGTTGCCGTGGTTCTGGTGTGCGCCGCGCTCGTCGTCCTGAACCAGCGGGTGACGTCCAGACCGGCGACCAGCGAGGCGGACGTGAATGGCATCGTCGACCAGAAGGTCGGCGCCGCCGTCGAGGCCCTCCAGGCCCAGCCGCCGCCCAGCGTCACCGTCTATGAGGCCATTGTTCCTCCGCTGGTGGTGATCGAGACCCAGCGGCCAGGCGCCGGCAGGTCGGGAGTCGGCACGGGAGTCATCGTCAACGCCGAGGGCGACATCCTCACTTCCCTGCACGTCGTCGAGGGCGCCGGCAGCATCTCGGTGTCGTTCTCCGACGGCACCAGGTCGCCGGCGGCGATCAAGTCGGCCGACGCCGCCAACGACATCGCCGTGCTCAGCCCGGCCCAGCTGCCCGAGGTGGTCGTGCCCGCGGTGCTTGGCGGCGGGGCCCGGGTGGGCGACGAGGTCTTTGCCGTCGGGCACCCCCTGGGCCTGGTGGGTTCCCTGTCCGCAGGGGTCGTCTCCGGCCTCGACCGCAACTTCCCCTTGGCCAACGGCCGCAGCATCGGGGGCATGATCCAGTTCGACGCAGCGGTGAACCCAGGAAACTCGGGCGGTCCGCTCCTCAACCGCAACGGTCAGGTGATCGGCATCGTGACAGGTTTGGCCAACCCCGGAGGGGACGACGAGTTCATCGGCATCGGCTTTGCCGTGCCCATCGGCACCGCCGGCGGCGCCGCGGGGGCACCCGCCCGATGACTCTCTTGGGAACAGGCAACGGCGAGCAGCCCAACGCCTCGATCGAGCAGGTGCTCTATCAGGTCAAGCGGATCATCGTCGGCCAGGACATCCTGCTCGAGCGCATGATCGTCGCCCTCCTAACCAAGGGCCACCTCCTGGTCGAGGGGGTGCCCGGTCTGGCCAAGACGCTGGCCGTCAAGGCCATGGCCGATGCCCTCGGTGTCGAGTTCCAGCGCATCCAGTTCACCCCCGACCTTGTCCCGGCCGACATCGTGGGCACGCGGATCTACAACCAGAAGGCCGGCGAGTTCCAGGTGTCCCTGGGGCCGATCTTCGCCAACCTGGTGCTGGCCGACGAGATCAACCGGGCGCCGGCCAAGGTGCAGAGCGCCCTCCTGGAGGCGATGCAGGAGCGCCAGGTCACCATCGGTCGCCAGACCCATCCCCTCCCCGACCCGTTCCTGGTCATGGCCACCCAGAACCCGATCGAGTCCGACGGGACCTATCCGCTTCCCGAGGCCCAGGTCGACCGCTTCATGCTGAAGGTGCTGGTCGACTACCCCACGGGCACCGAGGAGTTCGTGATCGTCGAGCGCATGATCGCCGGCCTTGAGGCCATCCAGAGCGTCATGGACGCCGAGCAGCTGTCCGCGCTCCAGAAGACGGCACGCGACGTCTACGTCGACCCCTCCCTTATCGAGTACGCCGTGCGGGTTTCCAATGCCACTCGCGACCTGCCCGCGGTCGGCCTGAAGGATATGGAGCCCTACGTCACCTATGGCGTGAGCCCTCGGGCGTCGATCTACATGGTCCTCTCGGCCCAGGCCCTCGCCCTGGTGCGGGGCCGCGACTACACCTTGCCGGACGACATCCTCGCCCTGGCGCGCGACGTGCTGCGCCACCGGATCGTGCTCTCCTACGAGGCACTCGGCGACGACGTGACCGCCGACGACGTCCTCGACGCCATCCTGACGAGGATCCCGATGCCCCAGGGGGTGTCCCAGGAGCGGCGAGCTCCAGCTGACGAGGGGGCATGGGCGCCACCGCCCCGCTGAGCGCCGACCGAGTCCTACGCCGGCTCGAGTGGCATGTGATCCGCCGCCTGGACGGCCGCCTCCAGGGCGACTACCGGACGCTGTTGCGGGGCCACGGCACGGACTTCCACGACGTGCGGGAGTACGAGCCCGGCGACGACGTCCGCCACATCGACTGGAACGTCACCGCCCGCATGGACGAGACATTCGTGCGCCAGTACACCGAGGACCGGGACCTGACCGCCTGGCTCCTGCTCGACCACTCCTCGTCGATGGGCTTCGGTCCCGTCGACCGGACCAAGGAGCACGTCCTGCGGGAGGTGGCGGTCACCATCGCCCAGCTGCTGGTCCGGGGCGGCAACCGGGTCGCCGCCGTCGTCTACGACAACGAGAGCGTGCGGACCATTCCGCCCCGCCAGGGTCGCCGGCAGGTGCTGGCCCTCACCAAGGAGCTGCTCCGTCCCGCCCAGGCGCGGGGGACGGTTACCGACCTCCGCCAGCTCCTCGACACCGCGGCTCGCGTGATTCGCAACCGGTCCCTGGTCGTGCTCGTCTCCGACTTCATCAGCGAGCCCGGGTGGGAGCGGCCGCTGCTGCAGCTGACCGAGCGCCACGAGGTCGTCGCCGTCCGCCTCGTCGACCCCCGGGAGTTCGAGCTCCCCGACGCCGGTCTCATCGTGGTCCAGGATGCCGAGACCGGCGAGCAGCTGTTCGTGGACTCCAGCGACCCGGAGTTCCGGCGCCGGCTGCGGGCCGCCGGCGAGGAGCGGGAGGCGGCGGTGCGGGCCGCGGCCCGGCGGGCCGGCGTGGACCTCCATGTGATCTCCACCGACGACGACCTGGTCACCGCCTTCGTCCGCATCATCGAGTCCCGGAAACGGCCCCACAGACGATGACGTTCGAGTCGCCGTGGATGCTCGGGTTGCTGGTGGCCGTCCCGGCGATGGTGGCGGCCTACGTGCGGTCGCGGCGCCGGCGCTCCCGGCGGGCGGCCGCCCTGGCCGAGCAGGGCCTGGTGGCCACGCCGGCGCCGAGCCGCATGCGGGTGCGCCGGCACCTGCCCTTCGCCTTCTTCGCCGCCGCACTCACCCTGCTCCTTGTGGGCATGGCCCGACCGCACACGACAGTGAAGGCGCCCAAGCGGGAGGGGATGGTGATCCTCGCAGTCGACGTCTCCAACAGCATGCAGGCCGACGACATCGAGCCCACCCGCATGGAGGCGGCCAAGGCCGCGGCCCGGGCCTTCGTGGCCCGCCAGCCGACCGAGGTGCGCGTGGGCGTGGTGGCCTTCGGCGACGGTGCCGTGGTCGTCCAGGCGCCGACCAACTCCCACGAGGAGATCAACAAATCCATCGACCGCCTGACCAGCCAGGGCGGAACCTCCCTGGGCCAGGCGCTGGTCACGGCGCTGGGCGCCATCGCCGGCAAGCCCGTCACCATCGATTACGAGGCGCTTGCCAGCGACTCGGCCGAGGTCGACATCGGCTACTTCGGTTCGGCCACCGTGGTGCTGTTCTCCGACGGCGAGGAGGCCAGCCGGCCCGACCCCGTGGCCGTGGCCGAGGTGGCCTCGGTGGCCGGCGTGCGCGTCCACACCATCGGGGTCGGCACGCCGGAGGGCGCCGTCGTGCAGGTCGACGGGTTCAGCGTGGCCACCGCCCTCGACCGCGAGTTGCTCGAGGAAGTGGCCTCCGTCACCGACGGCACCTACTACGAGGCCGGCGATGCCGAGGGGCTGGCCGAGATCTCCGAGTCGATCGACCTGCGCTTCAAGCTCGTCTCCGAGCAAACCGAGGTGACCGGCCTGTTCGCCGCCGCCGGTTCGCTCCTCATCCTCACCGGGGCGCTGCTCTCGGTCCTGTGGTTCGGGCGGATCGTGTGACCTTCGAATGGCCGCTCGCCCTCGTCGTGCTCCTGGCCGTCCCCTTTGTGCTGGGCGTCTACCTCCTGGCCATGCGCCGCCGGCGCAAGCAGGCGGTGAACTACTCGAGCGTGGCCCTACTGCGCTCGGTGCTGCCCCGCCGGTCGCGCTGGCGGCGCCACCTGCCCGTGGGGGCGTTGCTCGCCAGCCTGGGCATGCTCGGCGTGGCCTCCGCCCGCCCTCAGATGGTGCAGGAGGTGCCCACGGCGCGGACGGCGATCATCCTCGCTCTCGACGTCTCCCTGTCGATGTGCGCGACGGACGTGGATCCGAACCGCCTCACCGCGGCCCAGAAAGCCGCCCGCGACTTCGTCGACGACCTGCCCTCGGGCACCCGACTGGGGCTCGTCGTGTTCTCCGGCTACGCCCAGCTCGCGGTCCCGCCAACCACCGACCGCGAGCTGCTGGCCGACGCCATTGATGCGCTCACGACGGGGCGGGGCACCGCTATCGGCGCGGCCATACTGAAGTCGATCGACGCCATCGCCGAGGTCAATACTGAGGTGAAGCCGGTCGGGACCGCGGCAGCGAGCGGACTGTCGGGCAGCGTTCCCGCCGCGCCGGGTCCCGGCGCCTCGGGGTTCGTGTCCGACATCGTCGTGCTGCTGACCGATGGGGCCAACACACGGGGGATCACCCCGCTTGACGCCGCCGCGTTCGCGTCTGAGCGACGCGTACGCGTCTTCACGATCGGGTTCGGCACCACTCAGCCGAGGACGCTGTCGTGCTCTGCGGATCAGTTGGCCGGCAGCAACCAGCGCTTCGGCGGGTTCGGCGTGGGCGGCAACTTCGGGGGTGGCCGGCGCTCGCCCCTGCTGGTCGACGACGACACGCTGCAGCAGGTGGCCGAGCGGACCGGCGGGACGGCCTACAAGGCCGAGGACGCAGCCCAGCTCCGCCAGGTGTTCGACGAGCTCCCGAAGGACGTCACCATCCAGAAGCGCCCCCGGGAGGTCAGCGCGCCCTT
Source organism: uncultured Acidimicrobiales bacterium (assembly GCA_964479465.1). Taxonomy (GTDB): domain Bacteria; phylum Actinomycetota; class Acidimicrobiia; order Acidimicrobiales; family AC-14; genus CADCTB01. The sequence goes on along the minus strand of CAYZMG010000021.1, from coordinate 29,863 downwards.
CGTCGCCCTCGGCGCGCTGCTGGCCGCGGTGGCCATCGGTGCCTCCATCCGCTGGAGCGCCTACCCGTAGCGGATCCATCGCCGATGACCCGCACGATTGCTCCACAGTGCCGTCACCAGCGACGTGATCTACGCGCGCCTGACAGCACACGGCACTCCGAACTGGGGCGGTGACAACGCCTCATTTGCGCGGGGCGAGCGGGGGCTGGTCATGGAAGGTCGAGGATCACGGCAATCGTCTCACGCAACTGGGCGAGGACGGCCGGGCCCACGTTGCCGCGGGTAGCCACGATCCTGCTCGTGGAAACCGCACGGAGGTGTTGGCACTGAGCCGCTGAGTGTGCAATCAGTCCGTTGGCCTCGTCTGGTTCGATCACGATCTCTGAGTGGAATCGTCGGATCGTCGTCGTCACCGGCACCACATGGACGACAGCCGGTCCTGCGTTGAGAATGCGCTGAGCGGTCACCAAGACTCCCGGGTGACGGAAGCCCGCTTCACGCCCCTTGGGAGTGCCGAGATCTAGGTCTACAACATCACCCGACGTCGGCATCGAGCCAGCAGACCTCGTCGTCGCGCAGGGGAGTCGCGAGCTCGGCGCCGACGACGTCCTGGCGAAGCGCTCGCACTGCAAGAGTCACAGCGTTACCCACCGTGGTGTTCAGCTGAGCAGCGAGGCGCTTGAGCTCCTCGTGCGTGGCGCCGTCGATTCGGACGCTCGTACTGTGCATGCAGATCAGCATACACGCGGCCCGGCGGCGAGTCGGACGTGCCACCCTCGGTACGTCGCCTGGTCAGGTCAGGCGGAGCTGCGGAGATCGCGCCAGTGCCAGGGGGAAGCCTCGACAAGGAGTTCGGGATCGCCGGTCCACAGCCTCGCGTCCTTTGCGATGGAGAGAGCGGCTCCAAAGGCGTCGGCGTAGGCCATGGGATAGTCGGCCTTGATCCGTGCGGCGTCGAGCACGAGGTGCTCGTCCGGGAGGCGGACTTCGATGACGTCGCGTAGGTCGCGCACTGTCTCGACGGCGGCTTCCTCTCCCTGCGAGCGTCGGAGGACGTAGTGGACCTCGCCGAGGTTGATCCACGACATCAATGGTCGTTCGACCCCGAGGAGGTCGGCGACCAGCTCCGCCCCGGGCTCGGTGTCCTCGAGGTAGCGGAGAACTGCCCAGGAGTCGAGGACGACCGTCACCGGGCCGACTCGCGGATGCGGTCGGCTTCGCGCTCGGCGGCCAAATCGTCGGCCAACGGCGAGCCTCGGAACCGGCCGCGAAGTGGCTGGCGCTGGCTCGCCGGGCGGACAGCCACGTGGTCGCCATGGCGCCAGAAGCTCACTTCGTCACCAGGTTGGATCCCGAGCTCGTCGCGCAGTTCCTTCGGAATGACGACCTGCCCCTTGGGTCCTACCCGATGAGTCATACCTTCAAGTATAACCTCCCGGCACACCGCCCAGCCGGGTGGGCGGACCGACCGTGTCTGGCGCGACCGCCTCTATGCCCAAAGCGCCGGCAGGTCACGCAGCGGGCTGCCGGCCCCGCTGTGGGCGGGACCGCGGCTCGGGTCTGCGTCGCACTGGACGATGACGAGGCCATCGGGAGTGTCGGTGATGTCCACCCGAAATGGACAGCCGGAACACCAGTCGACGGAAATCTCGCCTCGACGAGGACAGGCAAGGTATCCCGAATTGTCGGTGGCCAGTCGGGTCGTCACGGATGCCATCCTCTTCACGAAGGACGTTCTTGTCTAGGGGCGGAAGTCCTCTCTGCGCCCATCGGTGACGATCTTCCGCATGCGGAAACGGGGGTTGGGAGGCATCTCCTCAGCGATTTCATAGCGGTCGCACAGGCCGAGCCTGCCTGGCCGGCCTCTCTGGACGGAAGCGAACGCCGCTGTTGCCGATGTCGACGGCCGTCGTCGGCGACCTCGTTGTCCTCACTCACCAACCCGGGCGCGCCGAGCGGGCGCGGAAAGCAGGACGCGGGCATACGATGGACCGATGACGGCACAGACCAACGACGTGCACTGGCGGGGTGTCAACCACCTCGCCCTGATCACCAACGACATGGACGCCACCGTGCGCTTCTACCATGGCGTGCTCGGCGCCCGGCTGGTCATGACCATCGCCACGCCGGCGTTCAAGCACTACTTCTTCGACATCGCTCCCGGCAACGCGCTCGCCTTCTTCGAGTATCTGGGCGAGCCAATCGACACCTTTGCCAAGCCCGCCGGCGTGCCGTTCCCGCAGGCGTCCCAGTTCGACCACCTGGCCTTGGCGCTCGCCGATGAGGAGGCGCTGCTGCGGCTGCGCGACCGCCTGAAGGAGCACAACTGCGAGGTCACCGACGTCGTCGACCACGGCACGCTTCGCTCGATTTACTTCACCGATCCGAATGGCATCGCCCTCGAGGCGTCATGGTGGGTCGCCGACCCGACCGGCCGGCCGGTGGACTACGCCGACGAGCGGTTCTTCGGCGACCCCGATCCCGTGGACGCGGTCAAGGAGCTGCGCGACACGGGCGCGCTGGCCTGGACGCCTCGCACCCAGCTCGTGAGCGAGGTCACCAAGGATCTGTACAAGCTGCCGCCCAACGGCTGATCCTGGGAGGCGTCCCGGCCCCTCCGCCGGGCCGCGACGGCCGATGTCGGAGCGTCCCCCATGGCGTAACACTGGCGATCCTTGACCCGGGCGTCGGTCGGGCGCACGTATCGTACGCAGGTGGCTTATGAGGGCTGCGGCAACCCCGGCGCCGGCTCGAGCCGGCGTCATGTGCTCGCCTGCGAACCCTGGGAACGCGGCAGCCGGCCGGGACACGCCGGTGGGTAAGCCGCGCCCGAGTCTCGAAGTGCGAGTCGTGCGCGCCGCCGAGGCGGCGCTGGCCGAGAAGAGCTACGTCAGCCCCATCGACGTGCTCATCGGCGTCGGCTGGCTGACCCCTCAGGCTGTCGACCTGTGGCGCCAAGGGCGAGCCGAGGACTTGGAGCGGCTGGCCCAGGCCAATCTGCACAAGCTCTCCGCAGCCATGGCGATCCTCCGTCGGTGGGCGAAAGACCACGGCCTGCACCCGAGCGAGACCGCCTATGTCGCCCGGACGCGGGACCGCCGTCAGCTCCGGTTCAGCCGCAGCGGTAACGCCGGGATCGAGGCCGCATACCGGACCCACTGGGTGTCACCCGAGCTGTCCGAGGCCAAGCGCCGGCGGCTGGAGGAGAAGCAGAGCGCAGCCCCCGAGCTCGTCGTCATCGCCGCCCTCAACGACTGGACGTGCACGGCCTGCTCGGGCACCGGCGACCTGCTGATCATGGAGGGCCCGGGGCCCGTGTGCCTTGCCTGCGCCGACCTCGACCACCTCGTGTTCCTGCCCGCCGGCGACGCGGCGCTGACCCGCCGGGCCAAGAAGGCGAGCGCGCTCTCGGCCGTCGTGGTCCGCTTCAGCCGGTCCCGGCGACGCTACGAGCGTCAAGGACTTCTCGTCGAGGAAGGCGCCCTCGACCGGGCCGAGCGGGAGTGCCTGGCCGACGAGGAGGCCCGCAGCCGGCGCCGCCAGCGCGAGGAGCAGCGACGCGTCGAACAGGATCTCGAGTTCCAGGCCGAGTTCGCCGCCGAGATCGTTCGGCTGTTCCCCGGCTGCCCGCCGGAGCGCGCCGAGGCCATCGCCCATCACGCCGGCGCCCGGCGCAGCGGCCGGGTCGGGCGAAGCGTCGGCGGTCGTGCCCTCGATCCGAAGGCCATCACCCTCGCCGTGGTCGCTTCCGTGCGCCACCTCGACACGCCCTACGACACCCTGCTGATGTCGGGGGTCACCAGGGCCGATGCTCGCGCCCGAGTCATCGATCAGGTCGGGGCCGTCCTCGACTCCTGGAGGTTCGCGACCGTACGGTGATCAAGAACGCCGGCGCCACCGACGGACGCTGGGCCCTCGCCGGCTACACGGCCACGAGGAACTGGAAGTTCCCCGCCCCGACGGAGCGTTCCAGGGTGGCCAGGATGCGCGTTGCGTTGTCCCTGACGCCCTGGACGAAGTACGGCTGGCCTTCATGGCCGAAGCGGACGACGCCCGTCGGCTCCCAGGCCCCGAGTGCGCCGGATGCCTGCTCGAAGTCGGGGTGCGGTTCGAAGCCGAGCCCCCTGGCATAGGCGACGGCCCCCCACACCCGTGGCCGATCCCGTCGGGGACCGCCGCCTCCGGCCACTGCTTCGGACGGTGCGACTCCGAGGGCCGCCGCCACCTGCTTGGGCGTACATCCCTCGGCCCGCAAGGCTCGGACCCGCGCCAGTTGCTCCTGGCCATCCATGGCGCCGTTGTACCCGCCAAAGGCCGGCGATGGTGGACCCGACGCACGTCAATGGGCGGAGAAGGCATGCGGCAGTTGCCGCCGGCGGCCTAGCGTGCGTCGGTGGACCTGTCCACCAGCTACACGGCGGCGGTGCCGGTAGACGTACGAGCCCGCTATGACTGGCGCGAGACGCGCAACGCCGCCAGCATCATCCGTCACACGAACCCCACCGAGTTCGACGACCTGCTCACTGTGCTGCGCCAGTTCCGCGTGGACGCCGCAGCGGACATTCTGGTGGCAGGTGGCAACGAGTCCAAGACGGCCAGCCGCCTGAACCGGGCTTTCCGTGTTCTCGGTTGGCGAGAGGCGACCTACAGCGTCCAACTGACCTCGGAGCTCGCGCTTCTGCCATTCGCGCCCGCGGGTGAGACGGAGCCCGACTGCCGAGTGACTCAGGTGGCGTCCCCCAGCTACCGCATTGACAACGTCAAGGGCCGCGTTGCGCTCGACGTCGAGTGGCACGCCAAGGACGGCAACCTGGACCGGGACATCGCCGCCTATCGGGCCCTCTACGACGCCGGCATCGTCGATGGAGCGGTCATGGTCACCATGACGCGCGCCGACCTCCGGGCCATGGCCGTGGCGTTGGACGCGACCACGAAGAAGTTCGGGACGGCGACCACGACGAATCTAACCAACACCATCTCTCGGCTGACCCGTGGAGACGGCGGAGGCTGCCCGATCCTGGTTGCTTCTATCTGCGCTCGGACGGTGTAGAGCCGCGGTACATCGGGTGCTGCCGGCCACGAGGCGTCACGTCCGGTGCGGCCTCGTTCCCCCAGACAGTCCACCCGGCCTTGGGGTAGCGAGCGAACATCTCGAGGCGCGGTCCGGGCGAGCAGTCTTCGATGATCGGGTACAGCTCGTCGGGCTTCCGCGAGTGCTCACGCTTTTGCGTCTCGATCATGTTGACCTGCCGCCGACCGGGCCCGAGGGTGCGGAGCTTGCCCCGCACCCCGAAAAGAACGGGCTCGGTGACATTGCGGAAGTAGAAGCCGACCCCTCGCCCGTCCGGCCCGCCGTCCTTCCTGCGCTTGGCCCACACGATCATGGACTTGTAGGTGAAACCCCAGGCCTCCATCACGGCGAGGCCTTCAGCGAGAAGCGCGTTGGGCACCCAGAGGTAGCAGTGGGACTGCTGCGCCATCACGTCCATGACCGGGAGAGTGGCGATGTCCTTCCAGCTCATCGTGTCGTAACGGCTGAGCCGGCGGTGCTCCGGCGCGACCTTCCCCGTTCGGTTCTGGAACCGCCACGGCGGGTCCGCCAGGACCGTACCGAACGGGACCCCACCCAAGGCGGGGAGCGTCAGCCCGTAGTCGTCCGGGTCGATCGGTAGAGCGGTCACGGCGATCCCACGCCAGCTGGACGCATCGGCACCATTGCCACTACAGGTTCAGCGAGCACGAACGCGCACACCCTTCGGATGGCCACCGGGGACTCCCGGACGCATCTAATCACCGTGCCGGAACCGTAGCGAGCATTTCGAGGCGAACTCTGTCACGCGCCATGAGACAACACGGGCCCGCAGACGACAGGCGTCCGGCGATCTCCCGGACGGATGGGGAATTCTTTCCTCAGGTCCTGCCTGCCGTTCAATCCCTGCTGGCTGACAACCGGGCGGGCCGCCGTCCTCGGCTTGAACGAGGCTGGAGCATCGGTTCCCGGGTACCTTGGAAGCGGCGAAGGAGGCTTCGGATGAGTGACCTGGCGCCGCGGACCGGACGCCACCGGCGTGCGCGTCCTGGCCGATACGTGGTCGAGCTGACTTTCGCCGACGGGAGCGAGCGTGTGATCGACCTGGAGCCGCTGCTGTGGGGACCGATGTTCGAACCGCTTGTGTCGGATTAGGACCTCTTTCGCCGGGTGACGGTGGACCCCTGACGCCGGCACCATCGTGTGGCCGAACGGCGCAGACATCTCCCCCCGAACGCTGTCTCCGAATCGAGGCCGACTGTCCCGGCCTGAGGCTGCGACGACCGCCACCCCCTGGTTGAGAACCCTGGACGACGGAAGGAGCGCAGCCCTGAGACACCCGATCCGGCTCCGCAGCGACCTGAACGCCGAAGACGACAACGGCGAGAACTGGGCGCTCCTGGCCAACGCCCGTGACTCATCGGAGGTCCGCGTCGGCGGCCTGATGGTGGCAGGGACACCTGGCTTCTGGTCAGTCGTGCGGATCACCGCGGTAGACCCCGACGGCCAGGTCCACTTCGTCCAGCTCGACGGCAACGACCCCCCTGCCCAGGAGTTGCTCGCTACCGTCGCTTGATCGCCGTCGCCAGGTAAGCGAGCGCCGGTCCAGGCGACGGCGGCTATCCCAGACCGACGAGCTGAGGTTCGTTGGTCTCCGGCGCCCGCACGACGGCGACGTTGTCAATGCCGGAGCAGCGGATCTCGGCCACCATCTCGGCGGGCGAGCCCGCCACGACCCGGGGCTCGTTGGTGTCCAGGTCGACCGCGACCCACTTGCCGGGGACCTGCGCGAAGACCGTCGCCAGGCCGACGCGATCGGGATGACGTACCGCAGACACCGCATCATCGTCGCACGAGGCTCCTCACCAGACGGGCGAGCTACTCCTGACCCTTGGCCAGAAGCGCTCCCACGCCTCGATGGCGTGCGGGATCGACGGGCCGATCACCACGGATGCTGGTGCCCAGCTGCTGGCGGGCGTTGGCGACCGTGTTGGGCGATTTGGTCCGGGCGTGGCGGGTTTCTTGCTCGGGCCCGTTGGGACAGCCATTCGGGAACCACGCGTCGATCACCTCGTCGAAGGTGATCGTGCGCAGGTTGAGCGGCCCCGGGTCCTGCCCTGCGCTCGCAGGGCGAGCCGCTCGTCGAGGTCGTGCTTGGCGTCGGCCTTCTCCTGCCGCTCGACCTTGCGATGGCTCACGTTCTGGGAAGTGAACCGAAACCCGGAGGGTCCCGCACCCCCTCTGACCCGGACCCTTCTGTGGAGACGATGGGACTCGAACCCACGACCCCCTGCTTGCAAAGCAGATATCGCCCGCCGCCTGACCAGGGGTTTTCCGCGTTATCGCAGGTCAGGGCGCATTTCTCCTCCACGATGTAGCGCACTGTAGCCCCATGAAGGGCGATGCAATGCGGACTCTCAGCGGACTCGGCGGCGGCGGGATGACGGTTCGATGCGGGGTCAGCACCACCGGCCACCGAGGGGCGCTGCCGGCGAACCGCCTGCCACGGCGCGGTCAGACCTACGGCACGATTGTCGGCCATCATCCATCTAATGGGCGCGGACCACTCGAATTCGCGACAGACCTGACCCGGCCAGCGCCCGCCGTGTTCGCCGTGTCCGCCGTGTCCGCCGACAGGGTTGGCCGCTGCACCGCTCGACTGACCGGGGAACGCTGCGTTGAGGTGAGACGACGTAACCGGCGGGTGCCCTCGTACGGCACTGAGGGGTCACGGTCAAGCGGTCCCTGATCGGCTTCTGGGACGCGCGGTATGGGCGCCCTCGGCGAGCCATCGCTCCCCTCGCGCTCCCGCATCGACCGCTATGACGAAAAGGTGGATCGAGTCCACGCATGGCCGAAGGCGCTTACAAACTTCATCCTTGCCTCGGCGCTGGAGGAGTCGCAGTGATGCAGGCGTGCCTGTGTCGGATCAATCTGCGCTGACAAACAACAGCTTTGCGAGTGCGGGGCCCAAGGCGACGGCGGTGCCGTCCAGGTCGACGGTGATCGTGCCGTCCGGAGCCTTAGATTGCACCTCGCCCGTAGTTCCGGGGACGAAGCCGTGGTCGTCCAGGTAAACGAGCGCCTCGGCGTCGCCTTCCAACTGCTCGGCGACTCTCTCCAGGCGGATGCTGTCCCCGGGCGCTGAGTCCGCCAGCGGGGAAAGTGCGCGTTCAGGCCCGCCGGAGCCCGGGATCGCGTTGCCGTGCGGGCAGGTCGGAGGATTCTTGAGCAGGACGACCAGGTGCTGCTCGACCTCGTCGGAGATCACGTGCTCCCAGCGGCAGGCCTCGTCGTGAATGCGGTGCCATGGGATGCCGATGATGTCGGTGAGAAGGCGCTCGGCCAGGCGGTTCTTGCGGACGACACTCACGGCGCGCTCCCGACCCTCAGGCGTCATGACCAGGACACGGCCCCCGACTTTCAGGTAGCCCTCGGATTGCAGCCGGCGAACCATCTCCGATACCGACGGCGCTGTGTGGCTCACCCGCTCGGCCAGCCGGGCGCGAATGACCTCCACGCCCTCCTCCTCGAGCTCCCAAATGGCGGCGAGGTACTGCTCGACGGGAGGGTGGTAGCCGTTCTGCACGCCTCGATCGTACCGACCACTGCCGCCGGTTGAACGCCCTTCCTCGGCTACTCCCTCACCTGCTGGGCCAGGTAGTGGGCCTCGCCGATCTGGCCGATCAACGCCAGTTGGGTCTCCAACCAGTCGGCGTGCTCCTCCTCACCGGCGAGGATGGACTCGAGCAGCTCGCGGCTGCCGTGGTCGCCATGTTCGACGCAGGCCGCGATCCCCCGGTTGAGCCGCTCGATGGCTTCGGTCTCCAGGGTCAGGGCCAGGGAGAGCTTCTCGGGCACCGTCTCGCCCACCCGTACGCTCCCGAGGCGCTGGAGGTTCGGCGTCCCCTCGAGGTAGAGGATGCGATCGATCAGCTTCTCGGCGTCGCCCATCTCGTCGATGGAGTCCTTGCGCATGTGCTCCGCCAGGCGCGCATAGCCCCAGTTCTCACACATCTTGGCGTCGATGAAGTACTGGTTGATGGCGGTGAGCTCGGCCGTGAGCACCTCGTTTAGCAACTCGATGACTGCGGCGTTCCCTCGCATGGCGCCACCCTACGCCGACGGCGGCCCGTTCGCCGGGGCGCTCAGGCGGCGTGGATCTCGGCGTTCGCCCCGTCGAAGTCCTCGGTGAGGCCGTAGGAGTCCAGCAAGGCCCGCAAGGCGGGGACGCAGCCGCCGCAGGCGCCGCCGGCGCCGCAGCGGCGGGCCAGCGCCGCCGGGTCACGGGCCCCCGCCGCGATCGCCGCGGCGATGCAGCGGTCCGTCACCTCCCGGCAGTGGCAGACGACCATGAGCCTGATCAGACGTCGCTGGGGACGAGGCCCGGCTGGCTGGGCCCAGAGCGGATGACCGAGGGAACGCCGGCGGCGACCAACGCCAGGGCGGTGTCGAGAGGAATCGGACGGACGGTCGGAAGACGATGGCCCATTCCCACCGCCTCGCAGCGGGTGGGGCCGTCGGCCACGACGAAGCGGACCCAGCTCACCCGGCGCATGCCCGGGACGACCGCCCGAGCTGGACGCCCTTGCGCTACCAGCCGATCGGCCACCCGAAGCACAGAGTGAAGGTAGTCCTAACACCGGAGCTTCGCAATACCTCCAGATCTCTTGTAGGAAGGGTTGACGAACAAAGTTTCTTAGGTAAGCCTAAGACTTGTTGGAAGACGCGGGAGGGACGCGATGGCCACGCAGACAGCGACGCACACGAAGACAAGTCGTCAGCTCGACGAGTTGCTGGGGGAGGCCCATGCCTCGGCGTACCGGCTCCCTGCCGACTTTCCAGGCTTTGCCGCCACACTGTCGATGGCCGGCGCTGGATGGCGGGCGCTGGGCTCGCTGCGGGCGAACGGCCCGGAGCGGGTCGAGGTGACCGTCGACGCCCCCGAGGCGGAGCGGGCGTGGGCGGCAAGGGAGCTGACCTCCATGGTCGCCCATCGCTGGCACCAGCCCTACGAGGCTTGTGACGGCCGTCTCCCCAAGGCCACCGACGACGAGGTCGACCACCCGCTCGGCCGGCTCGTCCGCCTCGACGGTGACCCGTACTCCTCGTCGTATCGGGTGCTCGACGGCCACGTCAGCGTGGTCGAGCGGCACATGGGCCCGATGCGGTTCTGCATCGTCGTCCACGAGCGGGCGCCGGCCCCGGAACGTCGTTCGGTGCCGAGCACCTTCACCGTCACCTACTGGAACGCAGCGACGGGGGCGCTCTCCCGCACCGACGCGTACCGCGACGTCTATACCGAGGTCGAGGGAGTCCTGCTTCCGGCCAGCCGGCGGGTCGTGACCGCCAGCGACGACGGGCTCGTGGCCCGCCAGCTCCGCCTCTCCGACCTGCGCGTCCTGGCCGGAGCAGCATCGTGAGGCCTCCTCGTCGCCATGCTGGGCGGGGCCGTTCTCGTGGTGCACGACCTGAACCTGGCCGCCGCCCATGCCGACGGGTGGCAGTGACGGCCGCCCGCCGCCTCATCGGCATCGGCCCACCCGCCGTAGACCTCGGAGAGCACGCCGGCGCCGAGGACCTCGGCTGCCGGCGGTCGGTGGTGGACCACCCCCTGCGTCCCTGCCCGTTGGTGCTGGCCGCCGATGCCTAGCGCTACGCGCCGCCCGCCAGCACGTCGCCCTCGCCGGCGTTCCGGCGGCGTGCTGTCCACCGCGGCGCTGCTGCTGGTCTCGGAAGAGAGCGGTCACGGCTATGACCTGGCCGCCCGTCTGGGCGAACTGGGCTTTGAGGGACTCGACCCCGGCGGCCTCTATCGCACGCTACGGACTCTGGAGGCCGATGGGTTGCTGCGGTCGTGGTGGGACGGCTCCGATCGAGGACCCGCCCGGCGCATGTACGAGCTCACTGGCGCCGGGCGGTCGTACCTGGCCCAGACCATCGACGACATGGTGGGCGAGGCCCGGCTGATGGACCGCCTCGTCGACCGCTTCTCCTTGCCCACGCGCCGTGACCCGACCGTCCATGCCCAAGGAGAACGATGAAGAGGAGAGCACCACGGCGTCTGCTGGCCGTGACCACCAGTGCGTTGTTGCTGAGCGCGGCCTGCGGGGGCGGTGGCGACAACGGCTTCGGGCGGGCCGACGCCGACGCCGTGATCGAGGTGACGTTGGCCGACTTCGTCTTCAGGGACCTGCCGGCGTCGGTCCAGGGCGGGAGGGTCTTCTTCACCGCCACCAACATCGGGCCCTCCGAGCACGAGCTGGAAGTGCTCGACGCTGGGGGCGAGGCGGTAGACGAGATCGAGGCCCACCCCCCCGGCACCGGGCCCAAGACGTTGGCGGTGCGCCTGAAGCCCGGCGCCTACACCGTGCAGTGCATCCTCAAGACGCCCGACGGCCGCTCGCACGCCGATCTGGGCATGACCGCTGCGCTCCAGGTCCGATGACCGAGCCGGCAGAACACGCGCCGACCCCACGACGGGGCGCCGGCGCCCGCCCCCGTCGGTCAACCCCTCGGGCCTTTCCAGCATCGGCCCCGCAATCCTCGAAAAAGGAGCGATGTGTCCCCATTCCGAACCTTCCGCCTCGAACCTGGCGGTGGCTTCCGACGGCGATCACCCAACGCGGCAGCGCTGGCCGTTGCCGGCGCGCTGGTCTTGGTTGGCTGCGGCGGAGGGGAAAAGGCCGGCTCCCCACCCCAGGCCCCGCCCACCACCGCGGCGGTGGGTGCCCCGCAGGTGCCCCCGGCGCGGCCCTCGACCAAGTCGAACGCGGTCACCATCGCCTCGGCCACCGCCCCCTACGCCCGCTTCGGCACCGACGCCGCCCCCGGCGTCTTCCCCCGCACCGTTCGCCACGCCATGGGTGAGACCCGCATCGAGCGGGCGCCGGTCCGAGTCGTCACCCTCGACACCGGCGAGCTCGACACCGCGATCGAGCTCGGCGTCAAGCCGCTCGGCACCGTCGACTACGGCGCTGACGGGCTTCCCGCCTACTTCGCACCCAGGGAGGTCGAAGGCGTGGAGGTCGTAGGCACCATCCAGGCCCCCAATCTGGAGGCGATCGCCCGGCTGCGCCCCGACGTCATCCTGTCCAGCAAGCTGCGCCACGAGGCGCTCTACCCCCAGCTCTCCCAGATCGCCCCGACGGTGTTCGCCGAACGGGTCGGGGTGAGCTGGAAGCAGAACTTCGACCTCTTCGCCCAGGCCCTGGGGCGCGAGGAGCAGGCGGCGAAGACCAGGGACCGCTACGCCGAGCGGGCGGCCGCCCTCAACCGGGCGCTGCCCCTTCCCCGACCAACCGTCTCGGTGGTGCGGATCATGGCCGCCAACATCCGCCTCTACCAGCGGGCCAACTTTCTCGGTGTGCTGCTCACCGACCTGGGCTTCCCCCGCCCCGAGTCCCAGAACGTCGACGACTTCGCCGCCGAGGTCGGCCTCGAGCAGCTCGACCAGGCCGACGCCGAGGTGATCGTGGTGGCCGTCTTCGATGCGCTGAAGAACACCAACGCCGATGCGGTGCTGTCCTCGCCGGTGTGGAAGCAGCTGCGCGGGGTGCAGGCGGGCCGGGTGCACAAGGTGGACGACCAGACGTGGTTGGGCGGGATCGGCTACCACGCCGCCTTTGCGGTCATGGATCAGCTGGAGCAGCTGTTCCGCCGATGAGGCAGCGTCCTCAACCCGTGTCGGTTCGACATGGGCCCCCGGAGGCCATTCGCTCGAATGAGTCCGGGTCCTCCGGCTCGACACTCCCGCAGCTGATGGCGCGGGCCCGTCCGGTCGGCACCGCACGGACCTGGACTCGCCAGCGCCCTACGGCGGCCACAGCCGAACGTCTTGACCGACGACGCTTTGGCCCGTCGGCCCCGTAGTCGACGGTGTCGACTGGCTTGATCCCGAGCTCCACCGACGATGAGCTCTCGACGGGTGAGGTCGGCGTCGATGCGGGGAGCGTCGAGCAGGCGTCGGTCATGGATGGGTCCCTCCTTCGGTCTCGGTGTCTTCGGCGTGGTCGATCTCGAGCACGCGGCCGCCGGCCACCTTCACGACGCGGCGGAACCGGGCGGCGGTGGCGGGACGGTGGGCCACGACCAGCAGGGGGTGCGGCCCGACCCGAGCCGGCCCAGGGCGGTCGACACGGCCGCCTCGGTGGCTGGGTCGACGTCGGCGGTCGCCTCGTCGAGCACGAGTACCTCGGGATCGGCCAGGGCCGCTCTCGCAAGTGCCACCAGCTGGCGTTCGCCGGCCGACAGGTTGGCGCCCCGGTCGGCCAGCACGGTCTCGATGCCGTCGGGCAACGTCATCACCCAGTCGGTCAGGCCGGCGGCATCGACGGCACGCGCCAGCGCCTCGTCGGTGTGGGCCCCGGACACCAGGCGCAGGTTGTCGGCCAGCGTGCCGGCGCTCACGTGCCCCTCCTGGGGGATGAGGACGATCCGGCGCCGGTGACCAGGTCCGGTGGTCACTTTCCGCCCACCCAAGGTGACAGTGCCCGTCTGCGGTTCGAGCAGCCCGGCAACCAGCTTGGCGAGGGTCGATTTGCCTGCGCCGCTCGGACCGACGATGGCGACGTGTTCACCGGCGGCTACTCGCAGGGTGACGCCGGCGAGCACCGCCGGCCCGCCGTCGTAGGCGAAGGTGACCCCGTCGATTCGAAGGGTCGCCTCGCCCGCTTCCTTCTCGGCGACGGCACCGCCCTCGTCGCCGAACCGCGGCCGACTGTCTCCGATGAGATCGAGGATCCGAGCCAGCCGGGCGCGTGACGACACGGCCTGGCCGTCGAGCCACGCCATCGAGTCGAGGGGGCCGAACAGGCGCCGCAGCGCCAGCGCGACGGTGGCCACCTCGCCCACGCGTACGCTCCCTCGCTCGGCCAGGATTCCCCCGCCTACGACCACCGCGGCCAGCGCCGCTTGCTGCAGCCACCCGGTGATCGAGAGGCGGTTCTCGGCCCGGAGCACTCGGGCGTTTGCCGCCAGCAGCCGCATGTCCGCCCGGGCCAGGCGGTCCGCGGCCCACGAGGACGCGTTCGTGGCCTGCAGCGTGGCGCGGGCCTCTATCGCCTCAACGGCTACCTCCCGGCCAGGACACCGGCGAGCTTGCGCCGGCGGTGGTCAGGATCGGTGAAGGGGCAGGTGGTGCAGTAGCCGTCCCCGCAGGGGTCGGGCTCGGCGACCGTGCGGTAGTAGAGGCAGCACGTCCCCCGCACGATGAACCAGCCCTCGCCGCCGCCGGGACGCATGACCGGGAGCGACGCTGGTCGTTTGATGTCGACAGGGGCCCGCAGAGCGAGAGCGTCAAGGAGGCCGCTCGCCTGGCTCCATGCGGCCGGGCCCGGTATTGCCGCCGAGCGCGACACAGCCATGGCCACGGCGGCCACCCGGTCGGCCACCGCCCCCCACAGCCCCCGCCGGCCGTAGGGCAGCCGGCGGCGCACTCCATCCAGCAGCGGGTCGAGGCTGACCAGCATCCGCTGGGCCCACCACGTCGCGAGCGCGGCGGGGCCTCCCACCACCACCGACGCCGGGTCCGCCGCGGCGGCATCGTCGCGCAGTACCGCCATGGTCGGTTCGCGGAACGACACGCCGTCAAAGCAGCCGTCCCCGTCGAGATGGACGACGACGTTGGCCGGGCTGGGGTCAGGACAGCGGCGCTCCAGGAGGATCGAGGCCACCGTCGTGCGCAGGACCGGCGAGGCGAGGTGGGAGCCGAGATAGGACCCGGCGACGTCGCGACGCCCCTCCCGGGCCACCAGCTGTGCCGCCAACCGGTCGAGGAGCCCGGACCTGATCAGGTCATCGAAGCCGAACCATCCGTCGCCGTCCGGTGAGCCCACGCCGAAGCCGAGGTGCTCGTCAGTTTCGCTCAGCCGCCGCCCGACCCCGGCGAGCCCGGATGGAAGGGTCACCGGTTGACGCCCGTGGCCACGACGCCGTTGGCGAGGAGGTGGGTCTCCAGGACATCGATGAACCGGTCCATGCGGGCCCAGGCTGAACCGACTGTCAGCGAGCCGTCGATGACGTGGAGCTGGCCGCGCTGGGCAGCCTGCAGCTGCCGCCACAGCGGCTCGGCGACGAGGCCCTGGTCCGGTGCCCCGCCGTCGGCGGAGTAGTCGACCACGAGGACGACGTCGGCGTCGTGCTCGGCCAGCCGCTCGATGCTGAGGGTCTGTGTCGTCCTGCAGGCGATCCGATCGGTGCTCTGCTGGGCCGTCGGCCGACCGAGGTCGAGGTCGTGGGCGACTGTCCCCATGGCCTGGCCGCAGTCCTGGAGCACGAAGGTGCCGGCCTCGAAGGTGCTGACGATGGTCACGGTGAGGCGGGGGTGACGCTCCTTGAGCGCGGCCTTCACCTTGGCGATCCGGGCGTCGTAGGCGGCCTTCAGCGTCCGGGCCTGGTCGGCGCGGCCCGCCAGCTCGCCGAAGTCCAGCAGGGCTGCGGTCAGCGGCCGCCCGAACACCTGGACACCGACGTAGGGCGCGACCTGGCCCAGCTTCTCGGCCACCTCGGGCTTCTCGTTCCCGGGGCCGACGATCAGGTCCGGGCGCAGCGCGGCCACGGCCTCGATGTTCGGGTCGCCGTAGGCGCCGACGAACTCGATCCCCGACGTGTTGAAGCCGTCGGTGCGCCGGAATCTGCGCTCCCCGGTCTGCTTGTCAATCAGGCCGGCGCTGCCCACCGGCTTCACACCCAGCTCCAGGAGGGGCAGCAGCGCGTTCTGGTCCTGGGTGGTCACGATCCGCTGGGGGCTCATCGGGATCGTCGACGTCCCGAAGGTGTGGGTGAACTCCCGGGTGGTGGCGGACTGCGGCTCGCCGGCCGGTGCCGCCGAGGTTCCGCCGCCGTCGGAGCCGCACGCCGCTCCGGCGAGCAGCAGAAGAGCCACGCCGAACGCCGGCACTGGCCTGAGCGTCGCGCTCGGGCGGCGTCGGTGGATGATCATGGCGAGGGAACCTCCTGTTTGGGGTCGACGGTCGAGGTGTCCATGCGATGGGGGTGGCCGGCGGGAACGACGAGAGGGGTGCCGGTGACGGGGTCGGCCAGGATGCGCACGGCCAGGCCGAAGACCCGCTCAACCAGCTCCTCGGTGACCACCTCGGCGGGCGGTCCTTCGGCGGCGATGGCCCCCTCGGTCATGGCGACCAGATGGTGGGCGTAGCGGCAGGCCTGGTTGAGGTCGTGCAGCACCAGCACCACGGTGCGCTCTTCGTCGCGATTGAGGCGGGCAAGGAGGTCGAGCACCTCGACCTGGTGGGCCAGGTCCAGGAACGTGGTGGGTTCGTCGAGGAGCATGATCGGCGTCCCCTGGGCCAGGGCCATGGCGATCCACGCCCGCTGGCGCTGACCTCCGGACAGCTCGTCCACCGGGCGCGCCGCCAGCTCCGCGGTGCCCGTCGCCGCCAGCGCTTGGGCCACCGCAGCCTCGTCGTCTGGGCTCCACTGCTGGAGCCACCGCTGGTGGGGGTTGCGACCCCTCGCCACCAGGTCGGCAACGGTAAGGCCTTCGGGAGCGATGGGCGACTGGGGCAGGATGCCCAGGCGGGTGGCGACCTGGCGCGTGGGCAGCCTCCCGATGGCCTGGCCGTCGAGGTACACCGTCCCCGCCTTGGGCTTGAGGAGCCGGGCCAGGGCCCGCAGCAGCGTTGATTTGCCGCAGGCGTTTGGCCCCACGATGACGGTGATGCGCCCGGGTGGAATGGTGATCGACAGGTCCTCGACCACGACGCGCTCGTCGTACGCGAGTCGGATGCCCTCGCCGCGAAGGGTCATGAGGCCCGACCGCCTGCGACCTCGGCCAAGAGGTCCGCCGCAGCACAGCGCGCCAGCATCCCGGTCACGACGTCGAGGGTGGTGACCGGGTCGGCGGTCGATCCGGCGGTGGCCGACACAAGGGTCACGCCCGTGGCCGGGTCGGACAGGAGTCCCGGGTCGAGGGCGGCGACATCGGGGTCGGCACCGATCGCGCCCTGAGCTGCACTCTGGGACAGTCCCGTGGCGAAGACGTATGTCGCCGAGGCGGGGTGATTCAGCCGCCAGATACCTCCCGGTAATGAGGCGCCGGCGTGTTCCAGCACGGGTGTGACACGCAGTTGCCGGGCGTTCACCATCGCCTCGGTGAGCGGACCGACGACCGGGAGGACCGGCGACCGGACGCTCGTCACCATGGTCCGGAACCAGCACGGTGGCAGCACCATGCGGCCGGGGTCAGCGGGCGTCGGTGGCCGGCGCACCTCGAAGAGCAGGACCGGCCCGTCGGTCACGAGGACCCGGACCGGCAGGGCGGTGGAGAGGCTGGCGGCGACCCGCAGCTTCCAGCGCGTGGCGGCATCGAATCTGGCATCCATCGGCACTACCTCCCGGCGTGGGGCTGGCGGAGGCACATCACCCTGCGGACCCGATCCGGTTGGCCCGGGCCAGGAGCCAGATCAGGTAGGGCGCACCAAGGACGGCGGTGATCACGCCTACCGGAAGCTCGGTCGGGGCGAACAGGCGGCGAGCCACCAGGTCGGAGAGCAGCATGAGGGCGGCGCCGCACAGGGCAGCTGAACCGAGTGCCGGCGTGCCGCCCCGGACCAAGCGGCGGGCGATCTGGGGCGAGACGAGGGCGACGAAGGCCACCGGCCCGGCGGAAGCTGTGGCCACCGCGGCCAGCCCCACCGCGGAGACGATCAGCCCCACACGCGCCGTCTCGACCCGGGTGCCCAGACCCCGGGCGGCGTCATCACCCAGCTGCAGCGCACGCAGCTGGCGGCCAAGGCCCAGGGTCAGTGGCAGAAGAAGGGCCAGAGCCCAGGTAACCGGGCGCACGTGTTCCCAGCCCCGGGCGTTCAGGCTGCCGGTCAGCCACACCGTCGCCCGCTGGGCCTGGAAGATCTCCGCCCGGGTCAGCAGGTAAGACGTGACGCTCGACAGCATGGCGGTGACGCCGATGCCGACCAGCACCAGGCGATAGCCAGTGACGCCACGCCGGTAGGCGAGCAGGTAGATGGCGATCGCGGTGACGAGAGCGCCGGCCAGGGCACCGAGGGCGACCTCCGACGCAGTGCCTCCGACCACCACGATGACCAGTACGGCGGCGGCGGCCGCCCCTGCGTTCACGCCGATGATGTCGGGGCTGGCAAGCGGGTTCCGAGCCAGGCTCTGGAACACGGCGCCGGAGAGCCCGAACGCGGCGCCCACCAGGATGGCCGTCAGGGCCCGAGGCAGCCGCAGGGTGTTGACGATGAAGAAGGCGTCGGCGTCGCCGTAGCCGAAGATGGCGACCAAGCCCAGGGCGAGCAGCGGTCCGAAGATGGCCCCGAGGTTGTCCATGGTCCGCTCGAAGCCGTAGGCGCGGCCGTACGCGCTGGCCGGGACGACGTCGGCGAGGGGGATCGGGAAGTCGCCCACGCTGACGCTCACCGCCCCGGCGACACAGATGACGGCCAGGAGGGCGAGCGAGACGCCGGCGACGCGCAGGTCGACGGGACGGGAGAACCTCGGGCGGGACACCCGTAGCACCCGTCGCGTGGGCAGCACCACCGTGCGGCTGACGGTCACGGGCGCCCTCACAGCTCGGCCAGCTTGCGGCGGCGGACGAGGAGGATGAAGAACGGTGCCCCGACGAAGGCGGTCACGATGCCGACCTCGAGCTCGGCGGGACGGGCGACGACCCGCCCGGCCACGTCGGCGACGAGGAGCAGGACGGGTGCCAGCAGCGCCGAGTACGGAAGGATCCAGCGGTAGTCCGGCCCGCAGATGGCGCGGGCCACGTGGGGGACGGTGAGCCCGACGAAGCCGATTGGGCCGGCAACGGCCACGGCGGAGCCGACCAGCAGCACGACCGAGACGGCGGCGACGGCGCGGGCCAGGCCGACCCGGCTGCCGAGCGAGCGGGCCACGTCGTCGCCGAGGCTGAGGGCGTTGAGCGACCGGGCGGACGCCAGGGCCAGCACCGTCCCCACGGCCAGGAAGGGGGCGACCTGGCGGACGATGTCGCCGTTGCGCCCGCCCAGCGAACCCACGGCCCAGAAGCGGAACTGGTCGAGGGTGGCGATGTCGAGAAGGAGCAGTGCGCTGGTGAGGGAGCCCAACAGCGCGCTCACGGCCGCCCCCGCCAGCGCCAGCTTGACCGGTGTCGCCCCCTCCCGGCCGAGCGAGCCCAACCCGTAGACCACCAGGGCCGCCAGCAGGGTGCCGGCAAAGGCGAACCATACGTAGACCGAGAGGTCGGAGATGCCGAAGGCGTAGATGGCGATCACCACGGCCAGAGAGGCGCCGGCGTTGACGCCGAGGATTCCGGGATCGGCCAGGGGGTTGCGGGTGACGCCCTGCATGAGCGCCCCGGCCGAGCCGAGGGCGATCCCCGCCCCCAGGCCGACCGCGGTGCGCGGCACCCGGAGGCTGCGGACGATGAGATGGTCGTTGGACCCGTCGAAGGCGAAGATTGCGTCGAGCACACCCCCCAGCGGGATGGGCTTGGACCCGTAGGCCACGCTCGCCAACGCGGCGGCCACCACCGCCCCCAGGAGGCCCAGGAGCCCGAGCCAGCGCAGCCACGCACGTCGGGCCACCGCCGGTGTGCGGGTGTGGGAGGCGTGGAGCGCTGGTGGCCGCGGTGGAGCGCCGACGGGTGCCGTCATCCCGACTGTTCAGTTACGCCGGGGCAGGAGGCGGCCCGAGATGTCGTCGAGCACCGCGCCGGCCCACAGCATCCCGCCGCCGGCCCACAGGAAGGAGTCCACTACGTGGACCTGGCCGTTGCGGACGGCCCGCAGGTTGGCCCACAGCGGGTTCTGCGTGAAGGCCTCCCGGGCCTTGGCGTTGTCCGGCTCAGCGGCGGCATTCGCCGCCGAGTACACGAAGAGCACGTCGCCGTCGATGGTCGCCAGCTGCTCGGGGCTCAACTTCAGCCCCTCAGCGGTGTGGGCCGCCGGCCGGCGCAACCCGGCCGCGCCCAGCAGCGTCGTCACGTACGACTTTCCCTCCACCCGGATCTGTCCGGGCAAGAGGCGGGCCACCGACACCTCGGTCGAGGCCGCCCGGGTGCCCATGGCCGACTTGAACGCTTCCAGCCGGGAACGATGCCTGGCGATCACCTCTTCGGCCTGGGCGGTTCGGCCGACGAGACCGGCGACGAAGCGGAACTCCTCCTCGTAGCCGGCGTAGGTGAGGGGCACGCCGATGGTGGGCGCGATCTGGCTCAGCGCCGGCGCCAGCTCCGTCTGCCACGGATTGGCGAGGATGAGGTCGGGACGGAGGGCAGCGATCTTCTCCAGGTTCGGGGACTCGGTGCCACCGACCATCTCCACGCCCTGGGTCTTGCCCTCGAGCCACCGGCCGAAGGGATAGCCGGCGGCCTGGTCACCGCTCGACCCGACCGGTTTGACGCCGACTGCAACGAGATAGTCGAGGAGGGAGTACTGGTTGAGCACCACGATCCGGCGGGGGTCGGCCGGCACCTCGGTGCGCCCGAAGGCATGCTCGACGGTTCTCGGTACGGCGCTGGTTGCCGGTGACGCCGGCGCCCCGCCGCGGCCGTTCCGGTCCCCGCACGCAGCCATCACGATCAGGAGGAGCACGGTCGACCACCGGGCAATTCGGACCATGCCCGGCATCCTGCCGTGTTGTTAGGCGTACTGTCAATAATCTCTTAGGCTCACCTAAGACAATGGTTTAAGGGTTCCCTAAGGCGATCAGCTGGGCGCCGAACGTCCGGTAGCGGAATACCCACGTCGGCCTTCGGACACGTGACCGAACATGCCGCCACCAGATCCGCCATCTCGGGGATCTTCAACGGCGGGCCGGTAGGTGGCGTTCGACCGGACCCGGGCAGGTCCGGAGCGAGGACGCGGCATGAACCAGCCAGCTCCCGTGCTGTCGGCACCAGGTAGCGACTGGACACGATGCCGTGGAGCAGCACGACAGTCCGAGCATGGGGTCCACCGGTCCAGCCCAGAACCGCACGTGCATGGAACCCGGTTCTCCGCCGTCCGGATGCGGCGAGGCTCCGGCTGGTGGCTGCCTGGACCCGTCTATCGCGTCACGCCGAGGTCAGAGACCCGCGGAGGTCCGTCAGGGTCGCCATTGTCAGGCACCTCGCAGTGTCCGCTTGAGCGTTCGTCGCCTCCGCCACCCGGGACGCTCGGCGTCTCCTCCTCGGCGGCGTGCCCGGGAGGCCACAGCTTCCACATCCCCAGCGCCACCCCTATACCCAGCGCACCGCCGACAAGGACGTCGCTCGGGTAATGGGCCCGCTTTCGTATGAGGGACCAGTGCACGGCCAAAGAGAAGGCGGAGAGAGGCACGAACGCACGAGGCATCTCCTGCGCCGCTCCGAAGACGAAGGCCAGGTCGCTGGCGGCATGACCGGACGGAAACGACGAGGTGAACGGGCCGAGCTGATGGCGGGCCGAGCCGGGAGGGTGGCGTCGCCCCACGAGCGCCTTGATCGGCAGGTGGGCTGCGGCGGCTGACAGATAACAGGCGCTGCCCCGGATGGCGGCCCGGCGCCCGCGCTCACCGGTGGCGCTGAGGCCGGTTCCAATGACGGCCCACATCGGAGGGCGCTGGACCACATCGCCCATCCTTCCGAAGAAGGTGGAGCCCTTCTTGGACCCTTCTCCGATGACCTTGGGCACCAAGGCGTCTTCCGCCTGGCCCAGTGTCTGCAACCGCTCGCCCACGCTCGGTCCTTTGCTCATGGCCGGAGGTGGCCTGGGTGTCGATTCCGCTTGGGACATCGCCGATCCCGGCATCCCTGCCCCAGAACTGTTCATGGGAATCCGGCGCCCGGCCACGTCCTGGATGTCCACCTGAAGAAATCCCAGACCCAGCAGAGGCGCCTGACCGGCGTCGAGAAGGTCCACCAGTGCCCGGCCTCTGTCCTGGGCCGGGCCTGCGTCGGCCCCTTGACCCGGAGTACTCACCTCTGCGCCGGGGGATGCCGGGCTCGGTTTCGCCGCCACCGCCAGGACGCCACCCACCCGGCCCATGCCAGCAGCACTCCGGCCCAGCGGGGCGGTGGAGCGTATCGTCCGGTTCCGGGTGCTCATCGGGGCGCCTCAGGCTCGGCTGGGTGTCGCTCATCGGCCCCAGAGTGAGGAACTTCACAGTCCCGTGCGCCTCGGTGGCGGCGCCATCCCCACACGCCGAGCACGGCGCCAGCAGCCACGACGAGGCCGCTTCCCAGCGCAAGCCCCGCGGCGCCCACGGCGATGCCCGCGCCGAGAAGGACCGGGAGGCCGCAGCACACGGCCATGCTGACGCCGAGCAGGCCGAAAGGGCCGCCGAACCTACGGTCCTTGGGCATCGAGACTCCTCCATTGGTTGATTGGCAGACCGGCCCGCTACGCCGCGCAGCACGAGAGCTTCTTCACGTCGCCCTTGAACGACTGGGCCGCCAGCTTCAGCGCCTCGCTCATGGTCAGGTACGGCGCCCACGTGTTGGCCAGGTCGTCCACGGTAAGGCCGAACTTGATGGCGTACACGCCGGCCAGGATCAGCTCCCCGGCCCCCTCGGCCACGGCGTGGATGCCCAGGACCTCGCCGGAGCCAGTATCGGCAACAAGCTTGATCGCCCCTCGGGTGTCCCGGTTGGCCAAGGCCCGGGGGACGTTGTCCAGCTCCAGGACACGAGAGACGACCTCATGGCCGGCCGTCTTCGCCTCGGCCTCGGTCATCCCCGCGCTGGCCAGGGCCGGATCGGTGAAGATCACCGACGGCAGCCCGGTGTAGTCCATGTGCCGGTGGGCGTCGGTCAGCGCGTTCTCGGCGGCGAGGTTGCCCTGGGCGGCGGCCACGTAGACGTACTGAGGCCCTCCGATGACGTCGCCAGCGGCGAAGACGGCGGGGTTGGCAGTGCGCAGCTCGTCGTCGACGGCGATGAAGCCCATCTCGTCGACCTTGACCCCGGCGGCGTCGAGATCGAGGGCTTCGACCCGAGGGCTGCGCCCGGCCGCCACCAGGATGACGTCGGTGGGCAGCCGGGTGCCGTCTGCGCACACCACGACCTTGTCGGTGCCGACCATCTCCACGGCCACCGCCCGCTGGGAGACAACGTCGATCCCTTCGTCGGCGAAGACCCGTCCCATCCAGGCGGCCAACTCAGGTTCGGCACGGGGGGCCAGGCGGCCGACCACGGTGACCTCGGCCCCAAGGCGGGCCAGGAGCTGGCTCTGCTCCATGCCCACGAAGCCACCGCCGATGGTGACCACCCGGGGCGGCAGCTCGGTCAGCTCCATGGCCGTGGTCGAGGTGAGATAGCCGGCCTCCGCCAGTCCGGGTAGGTCGGGCACCTTGGGCTCGGCGCCGGTGGCCACCAGGTACGCGGTGGCCCGCAGTGGCCGCCCGCCCACTTCGAGGGTGTCGGGGCCGACGAACCTGGCCTCGCCGGAAATGATCTCGAAGCCGTAGGCGTCGGCGACGTCGATGTACTTGGCCTGGCGAAGCCGGCTCACCAGCTCGTCCTTTTGGGCCACCAGGGCGCCCAGGCCGACTGATCCAGACCGGGTGGGCAGGCCGGCGAAGGGATGCGTAGCGGCGGTGTGGAAGGCATCGGCCCCGGCCAACAGGGTCTTGGAGGGGACGCAGCCGACATTGACGCAGGTGCCGCCCACGGTGGCCCGCTCGATCATCACGACTCGGGCCCCCAGGTTGGTGGCCCGGATGGCGGCGGCGAAGGCGGCACCCCCGGAGCCGACGATGGCCAGGTCGTATTGGCCGGACGTGCCCGAGAGGATCGACGAAGCTTCCACAGCGCCACCGGTCTCGATCTCACCCGGGTTGAAGCCCGCCTCTCGAATGGCGTCGGCCAGAACAGCAGGGTCGCCGTCGAAGTCGGCGCTGGCGCGGCCACGACGGAAATCGGCCTCGACGTTGGTGGCCCCAGCCGCCTGCAGGGCTGCGGTCACCGATGTCTCGCAGAGACCACACGTCATGCCCGCGACGGCGATCTCGACTCTGGGCATCAGCTCTCCTGGAGGGTGGCGTCGATGACTCGGCAGCAGGCGATCTGGGCTTGGTTGGCTTCGAGGAAGCGCTTGGCCTGGTCCAGCAACGAGCCGACCTTGCGGCGGTTGGTGAGCCGGTAGAGGGTGCGGCGGCCCTCGATGCGGCTCTGCACGAACCCGCACCACACCAGGCAGCTCATGTGCTCGGACATCCGGTTCTGGGTGGCACCGAGGCGGCGGACCAGCTCCATCTGGTGCAGCTCGCCCTCCTCCAGCAGCAGCTCCAGGACGCGCAGGCGGGTGGCGTCGCCCAGTGCCCGGAACAGCCGTGCCAGCAGCTCGCTGTCGGTCAGCACGACGGGCTCGGCCTCGACGATGGCGGGACGACCTCCAGGCATTGAGCTTCTCTCCTCCTTCAATCACTACAGCCGGATCATATGGATAAACGGATAGGATGTCCACGCGCCCGGCTCACCGGCACCCAGTAGCGCCTGACCCAGGCGCAGGAGGAGGTGACCTCGGCCACCTGGTCGAGGATCGCGGTGATGAACAAGGTCGGGGTCCACCGGGGGGCGTGCTGGCCGAGGCCATGGATCAAACCCAATCCCATCGAGGCCACTTCTCGCTCTCGGCGGGAAGCACTTCGTCAAGCTCGGCAGGGGGCTGTGGACCAGCGACCCGGTCATAGTGACTGCTCGGCCGGGTCAGGTCTACAGGTTGAGGTTCGGTACCCGGCAGGATCGATCTCCTGGTGGCGGGTCGGAGGGCATCCTCCAGCAACGGCTCGGACCGTCTACCTGCCTGCGGCCCCGTCTGCAGCGGCCGCAGGGCTGTCCCGGACCACCACGTCGCGCAGGTCGACGGTCGTGTACGGCAGCAGTACGAGGGCCAGGGCGGCCAGGGCGATGCGGCCGGCCAGCAGCGCCGTTCGGCTCCGCATCGCAGTGACGAGCGGGCGCACCCTCGTCGCCATGAGGGTGATGGCGAGCCCGACGACGAAGAGCATGAGGAAGAACACCGCCGGCACCAGCATGAGAGCGGGCAGCACCAGCGGAAGGACGGCGCGCACCCTGGTGGCCCGGGTGGCCTCCTTCGGCGGGAACCGCCTGCTGTAGCGGTTGGCGATGGCGACGACGGCCATGCCGTGGAGGATGGACGCAAGAGAGAACGTGAGGACGGACAGCCAGCCGGGCCCGACGATGTCGAAGTCCGGGTTGCCCGGACGTAGGGGGTCCAGGCGCGTCGCCCCGAAGACGAGGTGCAAGAGGCCGAAGGCGACGCCTGCAAGCCGGCCGCCCGGTAACCAGCGTCGGAAAACGACATAGAGCACACCGCTCGCCAGACCGGGGAGAATGCCCCCGAAGACGTACAACCCGAGTGTCCCGCCCAGGTCGATCTCGCCGACCACCTCCTCGGCCTCGGTGATCACGCCCTGCGCGTCGTCTCCCGCCGTCGCCGCCAGCAAACGCATGATGAGCCGCACTGCGGGCCCGGTGACGAGCGCCCCGGCCCAGAAACCCCCCACCAGGGCCACGGCCACACCCCGGAGGTAACGGAGGGCTGCCGCCTTGACCGACGGAGGGCCATCGTCGGCCTCGCGATCCCAGACCTCGTAGGCGGTGCCGTTCCACCGCAGCGTGAGGGCGATGCCCACGAGGAGCAGGACGCCCATGACCGCCATCAGGACCACACCGGTGCCCGTTCTCAGCCCAGTCGCCGCAGCGCTTCGCTCCAGGACGGCCGGCCGTCGGCCCCGGTGATCGTCCACCGCACGAACTTGGTGGGGCCCATGTCCGGCGCCAGGTCGGCCGTGAGCCGGCCGTGCGGGTTCTCATGGGTGAACGCAGCGAGGGCGGGCTCGTCGACCCAGACCGACAGCGTCGCGTACTGCTTCCGCCACGGCCGGGCCAGCAGGGAGAACCCCACGACACCTTCCGCGCGGGAGAGCTGGACCCGGACTTCACCGGCGCCCCGGAACAGCCGGCCGGTGGACGACCTGCTCAACGGCGGGATGCTGGAGGCGAGAACGAGGTACTCCCGAGCCGGATCGAGCACCTGCATCGACTTCCACGGTGACTTCACGCTGGCCTCCCCGGCGTCACCTCGTCTCCAAGTTCTACCCGACCACGCCCCGGCGCGCCGGGATCCGAGCGTGGGCACGCCCCGACGAGCAGCCCTCGGAGATGGGCGACGATGGGATGGCGATGCCTTCCCGTGCCATGCGGTTGGTCATGTCGGTGGACGACGCCGGGACCTCCCTGACTCCGTGGTTCCTCATGCTGCTGGTCTGGGGGGCCGGGCTCCCTCGGTCTGGGACGCCCCTGCCGCCTCACGGCACCGCTCACCTGGTGACCGATCCACCCAGGCTCCGTTGAGCGCCGATCCGGACCCAGGTTCCTCGCTGATCACGCCATTCGACGCTGTGATGGTGGGCGATGCAGCTCCTGCCGCTTCTACCGTGTGAAGGCAACGACCCCGCTTGGAAGCCCGTTTTCGATAAGGCCTCAAGGGCCCATCGCTGCGAGTCAGAGTGCTAGGACGCGACGTCCGTCCGTCACCCTTCTGCGGTGGCGGCCGGGCCTATCGCGCCATTTCCGCGCCACGTTCACGGCAGGGGTCATTATCGTGCGAGTGACAGCAAGATGATCGGTGCGTGGATGCGGGTCGGCGTGGGCGAGTGCAGGGAATCTGCTGCGAGTGCGGCGCCGATCGACCAAGGGGCGCCCGGGGCTCCGTCCCAATGATCAGGGGACGAGTCGACCGTCGCTCACGGCGGCCTTTGCCTCCTGGCAGATCTTCGACGCCTTGACGTCGGCGCCGGTCGTCGAGGCGTTGCAGGTGTTGTCCACAAACTGCGCCTCCCGGCCTTTCAGGTCGATGCCGAACGCCTTCGCCGCCGCCGTCCACTCGGCCAAGGAGCTGCACTCGCGTATCGAGGGGAGGAAGGCCACGGGGGTCGGCTGACCGGCCCCCTCCTGGTTGTGGCCATCCGTGATGGCCTGCATGCACGGAGTGGACGCCTTGCCCTCCAGGGCCAACGGGTCCTCGTCACCTCCGCCGCCGCCGCCACACGCCCACAGCGCTGCGGCGACCACCAGCATCGCTGCACCCCTGCACAAATTGGCCGTGATGGCGATGTCGATCCTCCCAGTGGGGCCGTCGGTGACGGGAACGTACACCTTCCATTCCAGGGGAAGGTCAAGGTCTAACCTGAGCTCGTGAAGATCGGTGAGCTGGCCGAAGCCGTCGCGTGACGACGAAGACGATCCGCTTCTACGAGTCGTTCGGCCTCCTGCCGGCGCCGCCGAGAACCGCATCGGGCTATCGAAACTACGAGGACGCCGACGCCGAACGGTTGCGCTTCATCAAGACGGCGCAGCGCTTGGGCCTGAGCCTGGATGAGATCAAGGAGATCATCGCCTTCCGTGACCGCGGCGAGCGTCCGTGCGGGTACGTCGCCGCTGTTCTCGACGGCCAGGTTCGCGGCCTGGACCGGCGCATCGAGGAGATGCGACAGCTGCGCGACGAGCTCAGGCACCTGCAGTCAAAGGCGGCGCAGGAGCCCGATGTCGACGGCGCCTACTGCGGCGTCATCGAGCACACACGAGGGATGCCCGCCGGCACCTGACCGCCGAGGGCTGCCCCCCGGCTTGACCTTCCACTAGAGGGGAGGGTTTAGGGTCCAGCAGATGGGTGGTCCGAGGTGGCGCACACTCGGCGCTGGCGGCCGTCGGCAGGTCCCCGAAGGGTGAGCGGTATGGAGCCCGCCGGGGCATCGGAGGCGACCGACCCGACACTTTTGCCCGGGTCCGGTGTCGAGTCCTCCTCGCCGGCGTCCCGGCCGCCCCTGCGCCCGTTGCGGCAGGTGTTCCGCGCTCCGGCATTCCGAAGACTGTTCCTGGCCCAGACCATCTCCAGATGGGGCGACACCTTCAACGCCGTCGCCCTGGTCATCCTGGTCTTCCGACTCACCGGGTCCGGCCTGCGCGTCGCCGGGACGGTCGCCTTCGAGATCGCCCCCGTACTGCTCCTGGGCTTCTTCGCCGGGGCGATCGTCGACCGCCATCCCCGCCGGCGGATCATGATCACCGCCGACCTGGGGCGCGCTGCGGTCTGCCTCGCCCTGGTGGTGTTCGGGGAGAACCTGGCCGTCATCTACGCCGCTGCATTCGGCCTGTCCGTGGGGACGGTGTTCTTCAACCCGGCGGCCACCAGTCTCATGCCGACGGTCGTCGACCGCGACGACATCGTCTCGGCCAACTCCGCGCTCTGGTCCGCCGCCGTCATCTCCCAGATCGTGCTGGCTCCGCTGGCCGGCGCGCTGGTGGCGTTTGCCGGCGCCGGCCCGGCGTTCCTGGTCAATGCCGCCTCCTTCGTCATCTCCGCCGCCCTGCTCCGCGGGCTTCCGACTTCACTGGCAGCGGCGTCAGGTGGCGGCCGGCGCCTTGGTGAGGTCGCGGAAGGGCTTCGCCTCATCCGGGGCAACCGCTTCCTGAGCACCCTGGCGGGCGTGCAGTTGCTGGCCGCCCTCTCCGCCGGTGCCACCTCGGCCCTCCTGGTGGTGCTGGCCGACCGCCACCTGGATGTGGGCCCCAGTCGCTTCGGGGTGCTCATCGCCGCCATCGGCGTCGGGGCGGGGTTAGGCCCGCTGGTCCTGCGCCGCCTCATCGCCGACTCGCGCCGCCCAGGCGTCCTGTTCGGGCCCTATTTGCTGCGGGGCGGCGTCGATCTGACCCTCGCCGCCTCGTCGAGCTTCGGCGTGGCAGTGGTTGCACTGGGCGCCTACGGCATTGGTACCTCGACGGGGATGGTCACTTTCAACAGCGTGCTTCAGACCACCGTGCCCGATCGGATGAGGGGCCGGGTCTTCGCGTTCTATGACGTCGTGTGGCAGGGGGCCCGTCTGGTCAGCATCGCCGTGGGAGGCGTGCTGGCCGACGCCATCGGCGTTCGCGCCGTCTACGTGTTCGGCGGCCTGCTCCTGTTGGTGGCCGGTGCGCTCGGACTGGTGCGACTTCGACGCGCTGACCTGGCCGACGCCGCCTCAGTTCCATGACGAAGTCGAGTCACCGTCCCACCGAGTCGCCTTGGAAGGAAGAACCGATGATCCGAGGGGCTTGCCCTTGAGGAGAGGTCGCCGGCGGCTCTGCGAGGTAGCCGGCCAGGCGCCAGGCTCAGCTCCCCGATGCCTCCTCCGGTGGGACGACCGCGTAGGTCCACACCCCTGCGCCAGCCTCCACATCGACGCCGAGCAGTCGGCCGCTCGCGAAGGCCTTCTCAACCTTCTTACGAGCGGAATCCTCGTCGAAGGCTCGGACGGTCAGTTTGGCCTCGATCTCGACGACGAACGGCCGCTTCTGCTTTGGCATGGCTCAGGAATACAGGTCGGCCACCCAGGGCGGCGAGCCGACCGAACCATGGCTAGGCGAGCGCCATGGAAGGGCCCGAGCCATTTCGGTGTCCTCTGTCGGAGCGGTTCCAGTCTCAGGCCATGCTCCTCGCCCGGGCGATCGACGGTCCGCTCCCGGAACCGAGCGACAAAGCCGGTGCGCAGACCTAACCCGACCGAGGAGTCGTGGTCGGCGTTGAACATCTTTGAGCCGCCGGGCACCTGCGGCCGACGAACGCCGGCCGGGGGGGTAGGGGACCAGCCGCGGATGCCGGCGCCGCACTCCGGCTCACCGCCGCCTCGGGTTGCCCGGAGAACTCTCAGGCCGGCCGGAACAGCTTTCCGATGGCGGGGACACGAGTGTGACCTGCCTGCCAACCGGCAGGGGGTCAAACGAGTGCGAACTCCATGCGGACTCGAGTGCGTAGGAACAGACCATCACTCGGGAACCGAAATAGCCTCTGATCAGCTCTTTCTCGTTGTGGAGACGGTGGGACTCGAACCCACGGCCTTCTG